>NZ_JBEZFJ010000019.1:0-125952 GCF_040649335.1 Micromonospora sp. NPDC048986 | reverse complement strand
GCGACGAACGGGCATGGTTGGGAAATGGGGCGGGGGCCGTGGCGGTTGCCACGGCCCCCGTTGTCGTTCAGGTGATCAGTGCTTGTTGTCCTGCTCCGGGTGAGCGAAGTTGAGGTGCTCCGGAGGCAGCGGGAAGGTCACGTCGTCGCCGAACGGCGACGGCGCGGCGGCCCGGTCGAAGGTGAGCTCGGTCAGCGGCAGCTTGCCCCTGTCGTCGACCGCCGGAGCGGTCGGGTGCGGCACCTCCCGGTCCCAGTTGACGCCACTCTGCGCCTGCGCCTCGGCCCGCTTGTCGTGCGAGCCGCCCGCGTGCGAGTGGACCCCGGCCCTGGTCGCGCCCGACGAACTCGCCGAGCCCTGACGGGCGGTGGTCACGCTGGTCTGGGGCGTCTCGCCCCGACGGAAGATCTTGCTACCAAGCCACACAAGGGGATCGTACCTGCGGTCGACGACCCGTTCCTTCATGGGGATGATCCCGTTATCAGTGATCTTGATGTGCTCGGGGCAGACCTCGGTGCAGCACTTGGTGATGTTGCAGAAGCCGAGGCCCTGTTCGGCCTGCGCGTACTCCTTGCGGTCGGTCCGGGCGTCCAGCGGGTGCATGTCCAGCTCGGCCGCGCGGATGAAGTACCGCGGGCCGGAGAACGCCTGCTTGTTCTCCTCGTGATCGCGGATCACGTGGCAGACCGTCTGGCACAGGAAGCACTCGATGCACTTGCGGAACTCCTGCGAGCGTTCCACGTCGACCTGCTGCATCCGGTAGTCACCCGGAGCCACGTCCGCCGGAGGGGCGAACGCCGGGGTCTCCCGTGCCTTCTCGTAGTTGAACGAGACGTCGGTGACCAGATCCCGGATGACCGGGAAGGTGCGCAGCGGGGTGACAGTGACTGTCTCGTCGTCGCCGAAGGTCGACATCCGGGTCATGCAACCCAGCCGCGGCTTGCCGTTGATCTCCATCGAGCAGGAGCCGCACTTGCCGGCCTTGCAGTTCCACCGGCAGGCCAGGTCGGGCGCGTCGGTGGCCTGCAGGCGGTGGATGACGTCGAGGACGACCTCGCCCTCGTTCACCTCCACCATGTAGTCCTGGAGGTCACCGCCGCTCTCGTCGCCCCGCCAGATCCGGAACTGACGCTTCCCGCTCATCGGTTGTCCGCCTCTCCAGCGTCGGCGACGAGGGCGTCGAAGTCGGCGAGCTCCTCGTCGGTGAGGTACTTGGCCAGCTCGGCCCGGTCGAAGAGGCCGATCAGCTCCGGCCGCATCTTCGGCAGCGGCTTGCGGGTCAGTTGCACAGTGTCGCCGTCCAGCGCGCAGACCAGGTTGACCTGCCGCCACTTCGGCTCCATCGCCGGGTAGTCCTCCCGGGTGTGCCCGCCGCGCGACTCCTGCCGCTCCAGCGCCGCCTTCGCTGTGCACTCCGAGACCACCAGCATGTTGCGCAGATCCAGGGCCAGGTGCCAGCCCGGGTTGTAGCGTCGGCCGCCGGCAGCGCTCACCTTGGCCACCCGCTCACGCAGCTCGGCGAGCCGGACCAGCGCGTCGGCCAGCTCACCCTCCCGGCGGATGATGCCCACCAGGTCACCCATGACCGCCTGGAGGTCCTGCTGAAGGGTGTACGGGTTCTCGCCGGTGTCACGTTGCAGCGGCGCGAGGGCGGTCTCCACCGCCGCCTCGACCTCGTCCACCGCCACCTTCGGCCGGGCGGTCAGCCCGTCGGCGTAGCTGGCCGCGTGCCCGCCCGCCCGCTTGCCGAAGACCAGCAGGTCGGACAGGGAGTTACCACCGAGTCGGTTCGAGCCGTGCATGCCACCGGAGACCTCACCGGCGGCGAACAGCCCGCGTACGTGGCCGAAGGCGGCACCCGAATCCGGGTCAACCTCGACGCCGCCCATCACGTAGTGGCAGGTCGGGCCCACCTCCATCGGCTCGGCAGTGATGTCGACGTCGGCCAGCTCCTTGAACTGGTGGTACATCGACGGCAGCCGGCGGCGGATCTCGTCGGCCGACCGTCGGCTCGCGATGTCCAGGAAGACGCCACCGGCGGGGGAGCCCCGGCCGGCCTTGACCTCGCTGTTGATGGCGCGGGCGACCTCGTCGCGGGGCAGCAGCTCCGGCGGGCGTCGGTTGTTGTCCGGGTCGGTGTACCAGCGGTCCGCCTCCTCCTCGGTCTCCGCGTACTGCTTGCGGAAGACGTCGGGGACGTAGTCGAACATGAACCGCTTGCCGTCGGAGTTCTTCAGGACGCCGCCGTCACCACGCACCGACTCGGTGACCAGGATGCCCTTCACCGAGGGCGGCCAGACCATGCCGGTCGGGTGGAACTGGAGGAACTCCATGTTGATCAGCGTCGCCCCGGCCCGCAGCGCCAGCGCGTGCCCGTCCCCGGTGTACTCCCAGGAGTTCGAGGTCACCTTGTAGGAGCGCCCGACGCCGCCGGTGGCCAGCACGACCGCCGGCGCCTCGAAGAGGATGAACTCGCCCGACTCGCGGTAGTAGCCGAACGCGCCGGCCACCCGGTCACCGTCGAGCAGCAGCTCGGTGATTGTCGTCTCGGAGAACACCCTGATCCGGGCGTCGTACGAGCCGAACTCCCGCTGGTCCTCCTGCTGGAGCGAGACGATCTTCTGCTGGAGGGTGCGGATCAGCTCCAGGCCGGTCCGGTCGCCCACGTGCGCCAGGCGCGGGTACTCGTGGCCACCGAAGTTGCGCTGCGAGATCTTGCCGTCCTTGGTGCGGTCGAAGAGCGCACCGTACGTCTCCAGCTCCCAGATCCGCTGCGGCGACTCCTTCGCGTGCAGCTCGGCCATCCGGAAGTTGTTGAGGAACTTGCCGCCGCGCATGGTGTCGCGGAAGTGCACCTGCCAGTTGTCCCGGCTGTTCACATTGCCCATCGCGGCGGCGGCGCCGCCCTCGGCCATCACCGTGTGCGCCTTGCCGAACAGCGACTTGGAGATGATCGCGGTCTTCTTGCCGGCCAGCCGGGCCTCGATCGCCGCGCGCAGACCGGCGCCGCCGGCCCCGATGACGACGACGTCGTAGTGGTGTCGTTCGATGCGAGTGGTTGTGGTCATGTCAGGGGCCCTTTAGTTGATGAACCGCAGGTCGGAGAACCAGCCGGCCGCAAGCGCCATGATGTAGAAGTCGGCCAGCGCCAGGGTGCCGAGGGTGATCCAGGCGAGCTGCATGTGCCGGACGTTCAACGCCGAGACGAACGTCCAGGCCTTGTACCGCACCGGGTGCTTGGAGAAGTGCTTGAGCCGGCCACCGATGATGTGCCGGCAGGAGTGGCACGAGATCGTGTACGCCCAGAGCATCACCACGTTGAGCAGCAGGATGATGTTGCCCAGCCCGAAGCCGAAGCCCTTCGGCGAGTGGAAGGCGAGTATCGCGTCCCAGGTGTTGATCAGCGAGATGATCGCGGCGGCGTAGAAGAAGTAGCGGTGCAGGTTCTGCCCGAGCAGCGGGAAACGGGTCTCACCGCCGTACTCCTTGTGCCCGTCCGGGACGGCGCAGGCCGGCGGCGACAGCCAGAACGACCGGTAGTACGCCTTGCGGTAGTAGTAGCAGGTGAGCCGGAACAGCAGCAGGAACGGCAGGGTCAGCGCGGCGTCCGGGATGATCCACCAGCCGGGCAGGAACCGGCCGAAGTGCGAGGCTTCCTCGACACACCGGTCGGTCACACACGGGGAGTAGAACGGGGTCAGGTAGTGGAACTGGTCCACCCAGTACCACTTGTGCATGAAGACCCGGACCGTCGCGTACGCGACCCAGGCGCTGAGCCCGATCACGGTGATCAGCGGGGCGAACCACCATCGGTCGGTACGCAACGTCTTCGCCGCGATGGCGGCGCGCGCCCGCGCCCCCCTCGGCCTCGTTGCCGTTGAAGTCATTCGAGTCGTCTCCTCGACGGGCCCGTACGGGCGGGCTGGTCTCTCTCCGGTCGGCACGCGGACCGGCGAACCCGCACCCGCTGCCACGTCATGCGCACACCAACGACCACGCCGGATCGACCGACGCAGCTAAGTGACACACGTTACGCCGATCTCCGCGAGCCGTCCGCGCAAGGGAGTGTCCCGTGTGTCTGGCCTGCGGAAAAGCCCTCGACGCGCCGGTTGGCGCGCAGAATCGGGAACGTCAGCCGGAGGCTCCTCCGGTGAAGTGCCAGGAAGCCAGCCGCAGCGACGGCGCCGCCCACCAGGCACCGTCCACCCGGTCCGGTTGGCGCACCGCCCGCGCCCCCAGCCCGAGCACCGCCCCCGGCCCGAGCGCCCGCGGGTACGACTCGGTGAACCGCAGGTCACGGACCGCCCGGACCACAGTGCCGTCCTCGATCAACCAGACGCCGTTGCGGGTCAACCCGGTGACGACGAGGCTCTTCGGGTCGAGCACACGGGTGTACCAGAGGTCGGTGACCAGCAGGCCCCGGCGTACGCCGGCCACCAACGCGGCGGTGTCCGCGTCGACGACCGCCCCGGCCGCCGCGCCGGTGGTGCTCCGGCCCACCGCGCTGGCCGGACCCGCCGCCGCGCCGGTCAACCGCAGGTTGCGGGGCATCGGGCCCCAGGTGGCGCCGCCCGCTACCGCGTGCCCGGTGGACTCCGCACCGGCCTCGGTGGCGGTCCGGCGGTCGTGCGCCACCGCCCGGGTGGTGCCCGCCTCGACCAGCGTCAACGCCCGTCGACCGGTGCCCTCCGCGTCGAACGGCAACCCGGACCCGCCCAACGGGTCGTCCACCACTGTCACCGCCCTGTCGAACTGGGCTACGCCCGGCTCGGCGAACGACTGCCGCTCGGCGTACCGCTTGCCGTTGAAGCCGTAGAAGGACAAGTTTTGCAGCAGGTCAGCCACGGCGGCCGGCTCGAACACCACCTCGTAGTGCCCCGGCGGCAGCTCGACCGGGTCGGCCGCCGCCTGTGCCTTCGCGGCCGCCTGCGCGCCCAACTCGGCGCCGTCGAGGTCGGACAGCCTGTCGGCGCTGCGCCGGGCCACCCCGTCCACGCCGTCGCGGCGGGCGATGCCGTCCATCGCCGCCTCCACCGAGCGGCCGTACGCCGAGTGCCCGGCCGAGTTCGCGAACGCCGACGAGCGGTGCGCGGTGCGGCAGTAACCGGCGGTGCTGAGGCCCCCGGCGGCGGCCACGAACGCCCCCACCCGATCGGCCCGCTGATCCGGCTCGGCGTGCGCGGTGGCCTCGTCGACTGGCGGGGCGTCCGGTGTGGGCGTGGGCGGGGTCAGCCCCGGCCAACCGGCGTCGGGCGGGCAGAGCCGGGCTGCGGCCAGGGTGCGCTCCACCAGGGCGGACAACCCGTCGGCGGTGACCACGCTGCCGCCACCGGCGGCCGTCCGACCGTCGACGTGCACCCGCAGCCGAACCCCGACAGTGGACTCGGAGACGTTCTGGTGGATGCCCGAGTTGGCGAACCGGGTCAGCGCCAGGTCCGCCCGCGTCACCACCGCCTCGGCCTGCGCGCCCGGTCCGCCAAGACGGCGGACCAACTCCACGACCTGCCCCGCCAGCTCGACCTCACTCCTCGCGCTCACGCTGACACCCCCACGCGGACGTTGCGGAACCGGGCCGGCGCGGCCGGGTGCCCGGTGTGCCCGACCTGGCCGGGTTGGCCCTTGCCGCAGTTGGGTGTCCCCCAGGAGACCGTCTCGCCGGAGAGCATGTCCATCGAGCGCCAGAACAACGGGCCGATCCCGGTGTACGTGGGGTTGCGCAGCATCCGCCCCCGCCGCCCCTTCTTGATCTCCCAGCCGACCTCGCAGCCGAACTGGAAGTTGAGCCGCTTGTCGTCGATCGACCAGGACCGGTTGAGATCCATCAACACGCCGTCGTCGGTGGCCGCGATGATCTCGTCCAGCGTGTGTGGGCCGGGCTCCAGGCCGACGTTCGTCATCCGCACCATCGGCAGCCGGGCCCACCCGTCGGCCCGTACGCTGCCGCCGTAGTCGAGGCTGGCCATCGCTGCGGAATCCCGGCCGGCGAGCACACCCACCCAGCGGCCGTCCCGGACCGCGTCCCGCTTGACCGCCGGGGACCCCTCGTCGTCGAAGCCGAAGCTGCCCAGCGCTCCCGGGATGGTCGGGTCGATGGTGATGTTCATCAGCTCCGAGCCGTAGCGCAGGGAGCCGAGCTGGGCCAGGTCCAGCCAGGACGTGCCGGCGAACGCCGCCTCCCAGCCGAGGATCCGGTCCAGCTCGATGGCGTGCCCGACCGATTCGTGGATCTGGAGGGCCAACTGCTCGCCACCGAGGATCAGATCCGTCTCGCCGGCCGGACAGAGCGGCGCGGTGAGCAGCGCCCGGGACTCCTCGGCGATCTGCGCGGCGTGCGCGGCCAGGTCCAGCGACTCGACAAGCTCCCACCCGGTGGTGCCGTACTGGCCCCGGTAGCTCGGCCAGGACCGCCGCTGCGTCTCGCCGTCACCGATCGAGGTGGCCGAGATGCCGCCGCCGCACTCGCGGATGCGCTGGTCGATCCGGTGGCCCTCGCTGGAGACGAACCACTTCGCGGTGTCCCAGATCTGGTAAAGGCCCTCGGCCAGGTCCGCGCCGTGCTCGGCCATCGTGCGGGTCGCGTCGACGAGCAGGTCGCCCTTGTCCGACAGGGGCACCCCGAGCGGGTCGATCTGGCAGCCGGAGGCCCAGCTCGCGGTGACCGCCTCGACCGGCACCAGGTCGACCGAAGGGCCCGGCACCCGCGCGCTCGCCATGGCGGTCCGCGTCGCGCGCCGGCCGGCGTCGCGGGCGGCGGCGTCCGACAGATCGGGTACGGCGTGGAAACCCCAGCTCGCCCCCACCAACGCCCGGACCCCGAGCCCGATGCTCTCGTCCTGGGTCAGCTCTTCCACGTCACCGTTGCGCGCGGTCATCGACTCGTAGCGGCGGTGCATCACCCGGGCGTCGGCGTACCGGGCGCCCGCGTCGAGGGCGGCCTGGACGGCGGCGGTGGCCGCGTCGAACTCGGTCATGAACCGACAGTAGGCCAGCCGACCGACACCCGTCAGGGGACGAGATCCTCCGGCCGGATGGTGGCCTTCACCGGCTCGGTGAGCACCAGCAGGTCGCCCGGCCCCGTCACGGACTGCTCGATGTAGTGGCCGCCCCGCCGCCGGTAAAGGTGCAGCGTTCCATTCGCCTGCTCCACCAGCAGGTACCACTCGATCCCGGCAGAGGCGTAGTAGTGCATCTTGAGCACCTTGTCCGTCGACGCGTTGCTCGGCGAGATGATCTCGCACACCAGCCGCACGTCACCCGCTTCGACGTTGAGTTCGTCGAAGTCGATCGGGCCCGTGATCACGAGGTCGGGGATGGGGATCCGGCCGGGCCTGAGTCGGACGTTCACCGCTTCCAGCACGTGCAGACCGGCCTCGCGAGCCGGGGCCCGTAGGACCGCGCGCAGTTCGCCGGAGATGTTCTGGTGTCGGGGGGTGGGGGCTGGGGTCACGTGGAGGCTCCCGTCGAAGAGTTCGACGCGTTGCTGCGTCTCGCCGAGGGCGAGGTACTCCTCTTCGGTCCACGGGCCTTCGTGGTTGAACACCGCCGCGGTCATCGTCACCTCCACCTCATGCCACGGGCATCCTGTGCTTGTTGCGGGACCAATGATCGCACTTGACGTGCGATCAGAGCCATGAACAGCCGTGGATGGCGAGGTGAGGGGTGTTCAGGGCCGATGCCGACTCGTTACGCTCTGGCCCGCTGACACGTGCCGACTTTGTAGCTTATTTTCACCCTCGGGACTTTCCTGTAAGTTCCCTTCGTCACTGAGGGAGGTGGCCGTGGACAGCTCGGAACCCTCGCCGTCCGGCGACCCGGACGACCGTCCCGCCGTGCCGGCACAGCGCTCCGACCAGGACGCCTACCTGCGCGTGCATGATCTTCGGGTCCGGTTCGACACCGAGGACGGCGTGGTGCGCGCGGTCGACGGGGTGTCGTTCGCCGTCGAGCGGGGCCGCACCCTCGGCATCGTCGGTGAGTCCGGCTCCGGCAAGAGCGTCACCTCGCTGGCCATCCTCGGCCTGCACGACCCGAAACGGACCACCATCACCGGGGAGATCTCCGTGGGTGGCCGGCAGGTGGTCGGCCTTCCAGACGAGGAGGTACGCCGGCTGCGCGGCCGGGACATGGCGATGATCTTCCAGGATCCGCTGTCGGCGCTGCACCCGTACTACACGGTGGGCCGGCAGATCGCCGAGGCGTACCGGTTGCACCACCCGAAGGCCAACCGGCGCGAGGCCCGCCAGCGGGCGGTCGACATGCTGGACCGGGTCGGCATTCCGCAGCCGGCGCGTCGCTTCGACCAGTACCCGCACGAGTTCTCCGGCGGCATGCGCCAGCGGGCGATGATCGCGATGTCCCTGGTCAACGACCCGGCACTGCTGATCGCCGACGAGCCGACCACCGCGCTGGACGTCACCGTCCAGGCGCAGATCCTGGACCTGCTCGCCGACCTCCAGGCCGAGTTCCACTCAGCGATCATCCTGATCACCCATGACCTCGGCGTGGTCGGCCAGGTCGCCGACGACGTGCTGGTCATGTACGGCGGGCGGGCCGTCGAGCGGGGCAGCGTCGAGCAGGTGCTCCGGGCGCCGCAGCATCCGTACACCTGGGGGTTGCTCTCCAGCGTGCCGTCGCTGCACGGCGACGCGGACGCGGACCTGGTGCCCATTCCCGGCAACCCGCCCAGCCTGATCAACCTGCCGCCGGGCTGCGCGTTCCACCCCCGCTGCCGGTACGCGGACCGCGCGGGCAGCCGCTCCCGCACCGAGGTGCCCGAGCTGCGCCCGGCGGGGCACGGCGATCCGGCCGGCCACCTGGTCGCCTGTCACCTGAGCGCCGAGGAGCGGGCCACGTTCTACGCCGAGGACATCGCATCCGTGGGGGTGGCCCGATGACCGATGAACCACTGCTGCGGGTACGCGGCCTGAGCAAGCACTTTCCGGTACGCCAGGGGCTGCGCGCCACCGGTCTGGTGCGGGCGGTGGACGGGCTCGACTTCGACGTGCGCCCCGGCGAGACGCTCGGCCTGGTGGGGGAGTCGGGCTGCGGCAAGACCACCACCGGTCGGATGCTGGTGCGGCTGCTGGAGCCGACGAGCGGCAGCATCGAGTTCGACGGGCGGGACATCACGCACGCCGGCCGCCGGGAGTTGCGCCCGCTGCGCCAGGAACTCCAGATCATCTTCCAGGACCCGTACGCCTCGCTGAACCCTCGGCACACGGTGGGTCGGATCGTGGCGATGCCGCTACAGGTCAACGGGATCAAGCCGCCGGGTGGGATCAAGGCCCGGGTGCAGGAGTTGCTGGAGCTGGTCGGACTGAATCCGGAGCACTACAACAGGTACCCGCACGAGTTCTCCGGTGGTCAGCGCCAGCGCATCGGCATCGCCCGCGCGCTGGCCCTGCGGCCGAAGCTGATCGTGGCGGACGAGCCGGTGAGCGCGCTGGACGTCTCGATCCAGGCGCAGGTCGTCAACCTGCTGCGTGACCTGCAACGCGAACTTGGCCTGGCCTTCGTGTTCATCGCGCACGACCTGGCAGTGGTCCGGCACTTCTGCCAGCGGGTCGCCGTCATGTACCTGGGTCGGATCGTGGAGATCGGCGACCGGGCGGACATCTACGAGCGCCCGCAGCACCCGTACACCAGGGCGTTGCTCTCGGCGATCCCGGACGTCACCCAGCTCGGCCCGGCGGGTCGGATCCGGCTGACCGGTGACGTGCCCACTCCGCTGGATCCGCCCTCGGGCTGCCGGTTCCGTACCCGTTGCTGGAAGGCGCAGGACATCTGCGCCACCGAGGAGCCGGCGCTGGTCCCGCGCGACGGTGGCCGGCAGGCCACGGCGTGTCACTTCCCCGAGGTGGCGGCTCCGATCTTCGAGGAGGTGCCGTCGTGAGCCTGTCCCCGGTGGAGGGTGTGGCGCTGGCCGAGATCGAGTCCGGTGGCGACGAGGGCGCAGCCGCGACCACTGGCGTCGTCGGCCGTTCGCCCGGTCAGCTCGCCTGGCTGCGGCTGCGCCGCGACCGGACGGCGATGGTCAGCGGCGTACTCCTGGTGTTCTTCCTGTTGTTGGGGTTGGCCGCCCCGCTGATCGAGATGGTCTACGGGATCGGGCCGCGGGAGCAGTTCCAGAACATGCTGGACGGCTTCGGCATGCCGCTGGGGTACGCCGGCGGGGTCAGCGGCGAGCACTGGTTCGGTCTGGAGCCGGGGCTGGGCCGGGACATCTTCATCCGGCTGATCTACGGCCTGCGGACCTCGCTGTTCATCGCGTTCGCGGCGGCCCTGATCACCGCGACGATCGGGATCGTGCTGGGCGCGCTCGCCGGCTACCTCGGCGGCTGGCTCGACGCGGTGATCAACTGGATCACCGACCTGACCCTGGCCATGCCCTTCCTGATCATCGCGCTGGCGCTCACGCCCACCATCACGCTGCGCTTCTACGGCGAGCGGGGGCAGGTGTCGTCCGCCTTCGGGGTGGGCGTGCTGATCGCCGTCTTCGCCATCTTCGGCTGGACCAGCACCGCCCGACTGGTCCGGGGTCAGGTGATCGCGTTACGCGAGCGGGAGTTCGTGGAGGCGGCCCGGGCCAGCGGGGCCGGGCTGGGGCACATGCTCTTCCGGCAACTGCTGCCGAACATCTGGGCGCCGATCCTGGTGTCGTTCTCCCTGGCGGTGCCGCAGTTCATCACCAGCGAGGCGGCGCTGTCGTTCATCGGCGTCGGCCTCAGCGACGAGACGCCGAGCTTCGGCCGAATGATCTACCGCAGTCTGGACTTCCTCCAGACCGACCCGGCGTACGTGTTCTTCCCGGGCATCACGATCTTCGCGCTGGTGTTCGCCTTCAACCTCTTCGGCGACGCGTTGCGGGACGCGCTCGACCCGAAGTCGTCCCGGTAGGGGTCAAAATCATGGCGCGATTTCTGCTCAAGCGACTCTTCTCCGCCACGCTGACCCTCTTCGCGGTGAGCGTGTTGACCTTCCTGATGTTCTTCGCCCTGCCGCGCGACCCGGTCAGCAGCATCTGCTCGAAGAACTGCAACCCGGAGCGGCTGGAGCGGGTCCGCGACGACCTGGGCCTGAACGACCCGCTGATCAGCCAGTACGCCGGTTACATGAAGGGCATCGTGACCGGTCGTGACCTGGGCAGCGCCCAGGGCGGCCGGTGCGACGCACCCTGCCTGGGCTGGTCGTACGTCACCAACGAGGCTGTGTCGGACACCATCGCCAGGGTGCTGCCGGTGACGCTGAGCATCGTGATCCCGGCGGCCATTCTCTGGTTGCTGCTCGGTGTGGGGCTCGGCATGGTGTCGGCGCTGCGTCGGGGCACCTGGCTGGACCGGCTGGCCATCGGCTTCTCGCTGACCGGAGCGTCGTTGCAGCTGTACTTCGTGGGCGCGGTGCTGCTGCTGGTGTTCGTCTACAACCTGCGGCTGCTGCCGGTGCCGAGCTACACCTCCATCTTCGACAACCCGGCGAAGTGGGCCAGCGGGCTGGTGCTGGCCTGGGTGGCGCTGGCCTTCCTCTTCTCGGCCATCTACGCCCGGTTGTCGCGGGCGCAGATGTTGGAGACGCTGTCGGAGGACTTCGTCCGGACCGCGCGGGCCAAGGGCCTGGCCAAACCCAAGGTGTACGGGCGACACGCGCTGCGCGCGGCGATCACCCCGGTGGTGACCATCGCCGGGTTGGACGTGGGCGGGGCGCTGGGCGGGACGGTGATCACCGAGACGACGTTCGGCATCCAGGGGTTGGGGCGTACGGCGGTGGACGCGGTGCGCTCGGGTGATCTGCCCACAATCATGGCCACCGTGCTGATCGCAGCGGTCTTCGTGGTGTTGGCGAACGTGCTGGTGGACCTGCTCTACGCGGCCATCGACCCGCGGGTGCGGCTGCGCTGACCTGTCGATGTCCAGGGTGTGGCTGGTGGCTGGGCTGTGGCGGAAGTTATCGACAACTGTTACACAACTCGAAGGTTTTCTTCCTTACGATCCTCGGGACGTCGGCGGTTCTCGCCCCGACGAAATCGCACGGCACATGGGTGAAGGGGGTACTTCATGAGACCACGCGTGGTGGCTGCCGCAGGCGGCGCGATCGCCCTGGTTGTGGCATTGGGTGCGTGCTCGAAGAACACGGGCGAGGGCACCACTGTCGACACCGAACGGCAGCAGACCGGGGTCATCGCTACCGACCCCAAGGACTCGCGGGGGCCAGCGGCCGAGGTGAGCGGCGCCGCGAAGGGCGGCACCTTCACCATCATCAGGGAGTCGCCGATCTCCCACCTCGACCCGCAGCGGACGTACTCGTTCGCCGGTCTGATGGCCAACCCGCTCTTCGCCCGCTACCTGACCACCTGGAAGGACGACGGCAAGGGCGGTCTGGTCCTGGTGGGCGACCTGGCCGAGACGCCGGGCAAGAACGTCAACAACGACTGCAAGGTCTGGGAATTCACCGTCAAGGACGGGGTGAAGTTCGAGGACGGCCGGCCGATCACCTCCAAGGAGATCGCGTACGGCATCGCCCGGTCCTTCGACCCGGACCTGTCCGGCGGCCCGACCTACATCCAGGAGTGGCTGGCCGACACCGCGCAGTTCGACACGAAGTGGGACTTCAAGAAGAACAAGACGTCGCTGCCGCCCGGCCTGAGCACGCCGGACGCGAAGACGCTGCGCTTCGAGTTCGCCAAGCCCCGCTGTGACCTGCCGTTCGCCGTCTCGCTGCCGACCACCGCGCCGCTGCCGGCCGACAAGGACACCGGCGTCGACCTCGACAAGCAGCCGTTCTCGTCCGGCCCGTACAAGGTCGCCAAGAACCAGGTCGGCGTGCAGATCACCCTGGACCGCAACCCCAACTGGGACCCGAACACCGACCCGGTCCGGCACCAGTACCCGGACCAGTTCGTCTGGAGCTTCGGCCCGACCGCCGACGCCGCCAACAACCGCGTGATCGCCGACAACGGCGCCGACCAGAGCGCGCTCGCCTTCAACACCGTGCCCGCCTCGCTGGTCGCCAAGGTGGCCGGGGACGCCACGCTCAAGTCGCGCAGCATCCTCTCGCCGACCCCGAGCGCCAACCAGCTGGTCATCAACAACCAGCGGGTCACCGACCTGAAGATCCGTCAGGCGCTCAACTACGCCATCGACCGCGAGGGCTTCATCAAGGCGATGGGCGGGCAGACCGTCGCCGCGCCGCTGACCACGCTGATGCCGCCGGCCACCATCGGCTACAAGGCGTACGACGCGTACCCGGCGGGGGCCAACGGCAACCTCGACAAGGCCAAGGAACTGCTCGGCGGGAAGACGCCAGAGCTGGTCCTCGGCGTCGCCGACAACTCCACCGAGCAGCAGCAGGGCGCCCAGCTCAAGGCGAACCTGGAGCGGGCCGGCTTCAAGATCACGCTGCGGAACATCTCCGACGACGCGAAGCTCGACGAGATCAAGAAGAAGGACAACCCCTGGGACCTGTACATCGGTAACTGGGCGGCGGACTGGCCCAGCGGGGCCTCGATCCTGCCGGTGCTCTACGACGGCCGCACCATCAAGGCCGAGGGCAACAGCAACCAGGCCTACTTCAACGACCCGGCGATCAACACCGAGATGGACCGCATCTCGGCGCTGCCCGCAGCCGAGCAGGGCCCGGAGTGGGCCAAGCTCGACGAGCGGATCATGAAGGAGCACGCGCCGGTGGTGCCGCTCTTCGTCGACGTGGCCTACAACGTGCACGGGTCCAAGGCGGGCGGGATCTTCATCTCCAGCGTCTTCGGCTACCCGTCGTTCGTGAACGCGCACGTCAAGCCGTAAGTCACACCGCACACATCCAGGGGTCCCCTCCCGACAACGCCGTCGGGAGGGGGCCCCTGTCGTCGTTTGGGAAGCCGGGCACCTGATCGGATCGGACCGCTACGGTCGGGTGAGGGGCAGGGTCTTTCGGTCAGGCTTGACGTCGAAAGGAGGCCTCGTGATCGCGGCACTCAACAAGCTCGTCGACCTGCTCGAAGAGCACCTCACCGAGGAGTTCGACGTCGCCGGAGTGGCCAGGACGCTCGGCACGACCGAGTACCACCTGCGCCGGATGTTCTCCTCGTTGGCCGGCATGCCGCTGTCCGAGTACGTGCGCCGACGCCGCATGACCGTCGCCGCCGCCGACGTCGTTCGGGGCGAGGACGATCTGCTGAGCATCGCCGTGCGGCACGGATACGGCTCGACCGAGGCGTTCGGACGTGCGTTCCGGGCGGTCCACGGTGCCAGCCCCGGTGACGTACGCCGCGATGGAGGTCCCCTTCGCACACAACCGCAGCTCAGGTTCCGCCTGATCGTCGAAGGGAGCACCCCCATGGACACCCGCATCGTCGACCGCCCTGCGTTCCGGCTCGTCGGACACGCCACCCGGGTCCCGCTCATCCACCACGGCATCAACCCACACATCCAGCAGCACATCACCGGGCTGCCGCCGCAGGAGCACCTCCGGCTCAAGTCGCTCAGCGACACCGAGCCCTCGGGGCTGCTACAGGTCAGCGACGACGTCGACGCCGAGGCCACCGAGGGCACCGAACTGACGTACCTGCACGGGGTTGCGATGTCCCGGGACGCGCCGGTCCCCGACGACCTGGACGCCATTGAGGTGCCGGCCGGCCAGTGGGCGGTGTTTCGTACCAGCGGACCCCATCCGCAGGCGCTGCAGAACACCTGGGCGGCGACCGCGAGCGAGTGGTTCCCGTCCAACCCGTGGCGGCTGCGGCCGGGCCCCTCGATGGTTGCCATCCTCGAACGCGCTGACGACTTCAGCACCGCGACCTGCGAACTGTGGCTGCCCATCGAGCCGGCGTGACGTGAGACCCAGGGCCAGGCCGGGGTGAGGAGATAGAACTCGTTGCCCTCCGGTCGGCGATGGCTCGTGAACGCGCACGTCAAGCCGTAAGGCACACCGCAGGTCAGCAGGGTCCCTTCCGGCAGCGTCGTCGGGAGGGGCCCTGCTGTTTCTGTCGATCGGCTACGACCTGCGGCATGAGAGGTGCTGAATGTAACCTTGTGGATACGTACCCACATGGTTACATTATCCGGCATGGACGCCGTGTTGCACGCGCTGGCAGACGAGAGTCGGCGCACGGTTCTCGATATTCTCCGCGACCGCCCGGCGAGTGCAGGAGAGCTGGCCGAGGCCCTCCCGATCGCTCGCCCGGGCGTGTCCCGGCATCTCCGCGTGCTGCGGGAAGCCGGGCTTGTCGACGTACGCCAGGACGCGCAGCGCCGGATCTACACCCTCCGCCCGGAGGCGCTCGTCGAGGTCGACGAGTGGCTGGGGGAGTACCGCAGGCTCTGGGAGAACCGACTCGGCGCTCTTCACACCGAGATCGCACGAGGAAAGAAGGCGCGAGGATGACCACGATCGCGACGATGCGAACGATCGACGGGACCCGCGGAGCAATCCGGGTCGAGGACCTCTACGACACGGACATCCGCGACCTCTGGCAGGCGTGCACCACGCCCGAGCGGCTGGCCCGCTGGATGGCCCGGGTCGATGGCGACATGCGGGTCGGCGGCACCATCCAGGCCGTCTTCACGAGCAGTTGGACCGGTCCGGCGCGCATCGAGGTGTGCGATGCGCCCCACCACCTGCTGCTGACGACGAAGCCGGGTACGGACGACGAGGGGCAGATCGAGGCGTGGCTGACCGAGGAGGGCTGTAAGACCCGGCTGGTGGTCGAGGAGCGCGGCCTGCCGATAGGGCATCTCCCGTTCCACGCCTCTGGTTGGCGGGTCCACCTTGATGATCTCGGTCGGTCGCTGGAGGTCGACGGCCCGGTCCATCCGGGGGGCTGGAGCTCCGATGTCAGAGCGCGCGGATGGGAGGAGCGCTGGGAAGAGCTCACGCCGGCCTACCAGCGGATGGAGATCGTTCGATGACGGACCTGATCAGGCTTAGTTTGACGACTGTCAATGCGCCCGACGCGATCGCGCTCGCACGGTTCTACGCCGAGATCACCGGCGGGGTCGCGAAGGGTGACGAGTCCTGGGCGCTCGTAGAAGGGCCGAACGGTGACATCGGTTTCCAGCAGATCGCCGACTACCGGCCCCCCACCTGGCCGGATGGCGAGGTGGGGATGCAGATGCACCTGGAGTTCCTCGTCGACGACCTGGAGGCGACCGGAGCGCGCGTGCTGGCGGCCGGCGCTACCCGATTCGAGCATCAGCCCAACGCGGACCACTGCTTCGTGTACGCCGACCCGGCCGGGCATCCGTTCTGCCTGTCCACGTGGGGGGCGCCGAGAGTCGGCGACTGACTCAGCTCGCTCGGGCATCTGTTGTCCAGGCGCGGACCAACTTGCCGGCGCTGCCCGCGAGACCGCCGACCAGGGACACACCGGCAGCGCGGTATCGAGGACGTATCCACGATGAAGATCCACGGGGGTTGAATGATGGACTGGTATCCGCCCATCGAGCCGTACGACTCCGGGATGCTCGGCGTCGGCCACGGTAATGAGCTCTACTGGGAACTCTGCGGAAATCCCGACGGCAAACCCGCGGTGTTTCTGCACGGCGGTCCCGGCGGTGGCCTGCTTCCGGACAATCGGCGGTACTTCGACCCGTCCGGTTACCGGGTCGTGCTGTTCGACCAGCGAAACTGCGGTCGCAGCCGGCCCTTCGCGGGCGACCCGAAGACGTCACTGGAACACAACACCACCCCGCACCTGGTGGCGGACATCGAACGGCTACGCGAGCACCTGGGAATCGAGCGTTGGCTCGTCCTCGGCGGCAGTTGGGGCAGCACCCTCGGCCTGGCCTACGCCCAGGCCCATCCCGAGCGGGTCACCGAACTCGTGCTCCGTGGCGTGTGGCTGGTTCGCAGGTCGGACGAGGCCTGGTCGTTCACCCCGGCGGGCGCGGCGCACCTTTTTCCCGCCGAGTGGGCGGCATTCTGTGCCGCGATCCCCGTGACGGAACAGGACGACCTTGTCGGCGCCTATGGCCGCCGCATTTCCGACCCCGACCCCGCGGTCCACGGCCCGGCGGCCCGCGCCTGGATGAGCTGGGAGCTCTCGGCCAACACCCTGCTGCCGATGCCGCCGCCAGTCATCGACGACAGCAGCCTGCTGGCGTTCGCCCGCATCACACACCACTACATCAGCAACGGCGGCTTCCTCCCGCCGGAAGGTCTCCTGGCGGGCGTCGACCGCATTCGACACATCCCGACTGTCATCGTGAACGGCCGTTACGACATCAAGACGCCGCCGAACCAAGCCTGGGACCTGCATCGGGTCTGGCCTGAGGCGAAGTTCCACATCGTGGAGGACGCCGGCCACAGCGGCTCCGAACCAGGCACCCGCAGCCTGCTCATCGAAGCCACCAACGAGTTCCTCGCGCCAATGTGATCTTGAGCCGACGTAAAAGCCTGTTGACTGCGAATCCGTACTACGCCATCCGCAGAGCCAACTGCGGACCAGTCGGTGAAACTTCTACTCGGGCGAGGTGTTGTAGTTGTCGAGTGTCGCCTTGGACGTGGACGCATCCCGAAATGTCAGCTCCCAGGGGCCGGTGTTGACGTCCATGTCCTTGCCGAACCCGACCCATTTCCCGGCCATCCGCCGGCCGGTGGGCTCCACCAGTAGCTGGATTGCGCCGTGGTACCGGGCTCCCCGGTAGTAGCCAGCGGGGTCGGTCTGCTCCACCCAGGTGCCGGTGACCACGGCACCGTCCACGGTGAGATCCATTGACAGCGACGATGCCGCCGAGCCTGGCAGGCTGCGCACGGTCAGTCGGTCGCCGTGCTGGAGCACGACCACGAAGTGCTGCCCGGCGAATGATTCTCCCCGGCCACTGGAGTGGTATTGGTAGCGGCTGAGCCAGACGCCCTCGTACGACGCGTGGACCGCGAGTGGCTTGGGCGTTGGCGTGGCCAGATTGGACATGGGCGAGGTCAGGTCGTGGCCGCCGTGCTGGTCATCGACGACCTGGCCATTGGGTATCGCGGCGAAGCCGAGCAGCGAGACCGGCAGGCCGGTGACGACCTCCAGGGCGCGGGCGTACACGGGCCGCGGTGCGGCGATCGCGCCAGACTCCCAGCGCTGGACGAGTCTCTTGTTGGCGTCGTTGGGCTCGCCGACGCGGCGGCCGGCGGCCTGGAGCGCGCGGGCGAAGTCGTCCTGGCTCATGCGCATCCCGGTGCGGACCGCGCGTAGGGCGGTGTTCGGGGCATTCATGTTCGCCACAATAGCGATGTGTCGCCTTAATGTCGCCATCAAAGTGCCCGTGTTGTCGCATTCAGTGCCGTCGCGCCTGACGACGGATCGGCGTCACTGTGGACGACAACGCGACGCCTGCCAGTGCGCGCCAGCAGCGGAGGTGATGATGCCCAGTTCTGACGAGCCGGTCAGCCGGGGCGAGCAGATTGATGCGGCCGAACGGGAAGAAGCCAAACGCCGGTTGCTCGCGCAGGCCGAGGCCGAACGGATACCGGTGCAGGAGACGACTCGGGCGGTGTCGGATCGGCGGTGGCGTGGTGAGCCGTGATCCGGTGCCGATCGGTCGGCGGGTCGCATACCTGCGGGTACGGCGGAGGTTGTCGCAGCAGTCGTTCGCGGATCGGTTGGGGAAGTCGAAGAGCTGGGTGGACAAGGTCGAGCGTGGGGTCCGTTCCCTGGAGCGGGTGTCGACCATCCGGGAGATCGCCGCGGTGCTGCGGGTCGATCCCGCAGCCCTGCTTGGCCGTGATGTCCAGCCCGCCGGGGTTGTCGAGCGTCGCGAGGGCGTCGCGCGGATTCGGGCGGCGCTGTCGGCGTACCCAATGGCTTTCAATCGTCTGGCGGACCGTGACGTGATGTCGCCCGATCGGTTGGCTCGGGAGGTGCGGCATGCGTGGATGACCTTCCAGCACGCCCGGTACCCGCGTCTGGTCGAGCTGCTGCCCACTGTGGTGACCGAAGTGCATCGCGCCCACGCGCAGGACCCGGAGGCCGGACGGACGGCGGTGGTCGAGGCGTATCGGGTGACGGCGGCGCTCCTGGTCAAGCTGGACGAGGGGAGCCTCGCCTGGTTGGTGGCTGATCGGGCGATGTCCGCCGCCGCTGGTGACCGGGTGTTGTTGGGCTGCGCGGCGGTGCAGCTTGGCCAGGTGTTGCGGGCATCGGCTCGGGCAGGGCCGGTGATCCTCGCCGCCGCTTCCCAGATCGCCCCGGGCACGCCGGAGGAGATGTCGCTGCGGGGATCGTTGCTCGTGCAGGCCGCGCTGATCGCGGCCAGGGCCGGTGATGATCGGATGGTCGGTGAGCTGTTGGACGAGGCCGCCAAGCTGGCCGCTCAGGTGGGCGACGGTCACGACCATCACCGGACGGCGTTCGGGCCGACGGCCGTCGAACTGGCATGGGTCGCTGCCGCCGTGGAGTTGGGTGACGGGCCCCAGGCGGCCACCCGGCACGAGAAGGCGATCGAGCGGGACGGGTGGCGGTGGCTGCCGGTCGAGCACCGCGCCGCGCACCTGATCGATGCGGCGCGCGCACACCTCCACATGGATGACCTCGCCAACGCGGCGCGGCTCCTGTTGCGGGCCGAGCGCATGGCGCCCGCCGAGGTCCGCGACCGGCCAGCCGTGCGGGACGTGGTCGCCCAGGTCGCCCGCGACCCGGGTGCCCCACCGACGATCACGCAGCTCGCCATCGGCCTCGGGGTGCTGTGAGCATGACGGTCAATGGACATCGGTCCACTAGCGTGCGGGGCTGTGGCAGCCAAAGCAGCGGGAGCGTTTCGACGGACGCCAATCGAGCGATCAGACCAGCGGGTCGCATGGGAACGGACGGACCAGGCCTTCTTCGCTGCCGGAGCGTGTCACATCCTCGCCTGGGTCTGCCGGGATTCCCATCCAGGCATGTCCATCGAGATCACCGCGGTTTTCCTCACGCGCGAGCGGCAGGTCTTTCACACCTACGCGACCTGGAACGGCTGGGCGTTTGACCACTCGGGCTGGAGTCCCGAGCCGCAACTGCTAGCGGTCAACACCGACTTCGAAGGGCAACCGCTGAAGCGCCTCAAGATCGCAGGGAGCCTCGCCGAATTTTGCGAGGAGCACCGTCACCGCATGCCAAACCAGTACTGGCGAGATCCACGCCCCCGCGCTCGCGCCTACGTCGGCCGATACACCCCGCCCTGGGTTTAGCCCCTTACCGGGTGCTGGCCGGAGTTTGCACTCCCGGTGGGTTTCAGCGCGCCGCGTTCAGGTAGCGCAGCACGGCGAGCACCCGCCGGTGGTCGGTCCGCGCCTGGGGTAGGTCCAGCTTGGTGAAGATGGCTGTCACGTGCTTCTCCACGCTGCGTGCGGCGAGGTGCAGCGACTCGCAGATGGCAGCGTTGGACCGGCCCTCGGCCAGCATCCCCAGGACCTCTCGTTCCCGCTCGCTGAGGCGGGCGACGCCCGCGTCCACCGCCGGGGCCGCCAGCAACTGCCGCACCACCTCCGGGTCCAGCGCTGTCCCGCCGGCGGCCACCCTGCGCAGCGCGTCGACGAAGTCGTCGGTGCTGACGATGCGGTCCTTCAACAGGTACCCGACCCGCCCGGGGTGCTCGGCGATCAGTTGTCGCGCGTACCGGGTCTCCACCCACTGTGAGAAGACCAGCACGCTGATCTCCGGGTACGCCGCCCGGATCGCCAGTGCCGCCCGCAGGCCTTCGTCGGTGAAGGTCGGTGGCATCCGCACGTCGACCACCGCCGCGTCCGGCCGGTGCTCGCCGATCGCTGCCAGCAGGTCGTCTCCGTTGTCCACAGCCGACATCACGGTGATGCCGTGATCGGTCAGCAACAATCTGATCCCGTCGCGCAGCAACGGGTTGTCCTCGGCGATCACCACTCGCACGGCAACTCCACTGTGATAGTCGTCGGCCCGCCGGGCGGGCTGTCCACCCGCAGCGCGCCGTCCAGCGACTCGGCCCGCCGGGCCAGCCCCGCCAGACCCGTACCCTTGCTTCCCGGCACTGCACCGCCGCGTCCGTCGTCGGTGACGGTCAGGCGGAGCACGCCACCCAGCGCCCGAAGGTCCAGCCGGATCCGGGTGGACCGGGCGTGCTTCGCCACGTTGGTGAGCAGTTCGGCGGCGCTGAAATAGAGCGCGGACTCCATGTCGGGCGTTGGCCGCCGGGGCAGGTCCACGTGTGCGTCGACGGGCACCGCGCTGCGCGCGGCCAGCGTCTCGATAGCGGTGCTCAGGCCGGCGTCCAGCACGGGCGGGTGAATGCCCCGCACGATGTCCCGCAGCTCGGTAAGCGCCTCCACCACCGCGCCCTGGGCCTGCGCCACCATGGTCCGCAGCTCCGGTTCGCCGGCTCGCCGCTCGATGCGCGACAGCGCCACGCCCAGCGCGACCAGCCGGGCCTGCGTGCCGTCGTGCAGGTCCCGCTCCACCCGCCGCAGCAGCGCCGCCGCGTCCGCCCGCAGCGCGGCCCGGCTGGCCTCCAGCGCCGCTATCCGGGCTCGCTCCGGGCCCGGCTCCAACAGCGCCCCCACCAACCGCCGGTCCAGCCACACGATGAGCCGGAAGTACCACGGAAACACCAGCAGCGCCGCCAACCCCTGCGCGGCCAGACCCCAGGGACCACCCCACGGCGGATCCTGCGGAAACCGGTGCATCCAGGCGGGATAGGTGATCCCTAGCAGCCCACCGACGATGAGGACCCCGCCGAGGTAGCCGGCCGCCGCCATCAGCGGCAGCCGGGCGAAGCAGTACGCGAGGGCCTTCCAACCGCTGGCGTCGGTGAGCACCGCGGCGGCCCAACGCACCGGGCCCGACCCGCCGCGGCGTACGGGCGGCGGGTTCGGCCAGCTCCAGCCGAGGAAGAGCCGGGCCGGCCCACGGAAGTACCGCACTGTCAGCCGGGCCAGCACCAGCACACCGGTCAGTAGCGGCAGCCCGATCGTCAGCAGCGACAGCGCGGAGAACACCAATCCCAGCAGCGCCAGCGCGAACGTCGGCACGGCCAGTACCGCGCCGGTGACCGCGTATCCGACCTCACGCCAGGTACGGGCGGCCAGCGGCGCGCGCAGGACCGTGCCGACGACCGATCTCACGGGTCCACGACCAGCGACTCGACCGCCGGGCGGCGCATCGCGACCACCGCCGGCACCACGGTGCCCAGCAGGACCAGACCGATCACCGCGGCCAGGCCGACGATAAGCTGCCCGCTCGGCAGGTACGGCATCCACGTGCCCAGCATGCCGTGCAGCATCGGCACCACTGTGACCATCGCGACCACCGTACCCACGGCCATCGCCGTCACCGTCACCGTCAGGGCTTCGCAGACGACCACGGCCAGCGCCCGCATCCGGCTCGCGCCGACCAGCCGGGTCACCGCAAGCTCCCGGCGCCGGGCCAACAACACGGTCACCAGCGTGTTCACCGCGGCTACCGCGGCGAAGGCCACGTAGACGGCAGTGCCGGAATACTCCGTCCACACCTGCGCCGGTGGGTCGGGCATTGCGCGCACATGTACGGACGTGGTGTGCGTGACCACCTTCACCATGGCGAACGCGATCGCGAGAACCAGCGGTACCAGGGCGCCGGACAGCGCCTTGGATCGCACCGCGAGGTTCTCCGCGGCCAGCGCCCCGGTGCCCCCGAACAGTCGCGCCAGCGGTGCGACCAGCCGCAGCAGAACCGGGCCGAGGAAGCCGGCCCCGACGCACATCGCCAGCATCGTGAAGAAGCTCGACCCGTCGGCCTTGGCCGGGTCGCCCTTCGCGATCAGGATCGACAGCACCACGCCGCCAGCCACCAGCACCACCCCGATCGCGGTACGCACGAAGCTGACCTGGCGGCGCGCGACGGCCGTCTCGGCCAGTGCGGCGGCGGGGCGTACTCGCGCCGGGCGCACCGCGGCGACCAGCGCACCAACCAGCGACGCCCCGACGGTGATGCCCAACGCGGCGGGCAACGCCGCGGCCGAACTGTGGAACGTCACGCCGGGCGGGATCACCCCGTGCCCGGTGAGCCCCGCCAACCAGGCGTGGGCGAGCAGGGCGCCGAGCGGCACCCCGAGCACTGTCGCCGGCACTGCCACCGCAGCGGCCTGGACAGCCACCGCGCGGCGCACCAGCGCGGGAGTGGCACCGATCGCCCGCACCAGCGCGATGTCCCGACCCTGCCGGGCGATCGACGACGTCATGGTCAACCCAACGATCAACGCGGTCAGGTACACCGACACCACCACGAACAGCACCGCCATCTCGGGGATCCCGCTCTCGGTCAGCGCCTGCCGCGCGGCCGGGTCCAACCGCGCGCCGGACATCGATGAATCGGCGCCGAGCGCTCCGGACACCAGCGCGGCGGCCAGGCACTGCGTGACGAATGGTCCAGCGAAGGCCCACGGCTGCTTGCGCAACGCCTGCCTGGTCAGCCCCGCGTTCACCGGGCCACCACCGGGTCAGACGCGGTGGCGGCCAGCCGCTGGGCGATGCTTGTCGGATCGGGCGTCGGGCCGTCCGCCACCACCTCGCCGTCGCGCAGCAGGATGAGCCTGTCGCTCCAGGCCGCTGCCATCGGGTCGTGGGTGACCATCACCACAGTCACCCCGTCCCGGTCCACCCCGTTGCGAAACAACTGCAGAACCTGCCCACCGGTGGTCGGGTCCAACGCCCCGGTGGGCTCATCCGCGAACACCACGGCGGGACGGCCAGCCAACGCCCGGGCAATGGCGACCCGCTGACGCTGGCCACCGGACAACTCACCGACCGACCGGCCAGCAAGCCCGGACAGCCCGACCTCGGCCAGCACCTCGTCGAGCGGACGCGGACGCGGACCACCCAACCGGCGGGGCAGCAGCACGTTCTGCCGCACCGTCAGCTCGGACAGCAGGTTGTACGACTGGAAGACGAAACCCACCCGGTCGCGGCGCAGCCGGGTCAGCGCGCCTTCGCGCATCCGCGTGACGTCCCGGCCGACCAGCCGCACCCGGCCCGTCGTCGGCCGGTCCAGCCCGGCCGCGCACTGCAACAGCGTGCTCTTGCCCGATCCGGTCGCGCCCATCACTGCCACGAACGTGCCGGCCGCCACCGCGACTGAGACGCTGCGAAGAGCGGCGACGGGCCGGCGGCGCGAGCCGTAGCTGCGGGTCACCCCGTCGAGTTCCACCACGTTGTCCATGCGTTCCAGCCTCGGCGGCGGCGGCGATACGGACATCAGGGTGGCCCGCACGGTAGGGGTGCGGTTATCCGTCCCGCCCGTGAGTCTGTCCACGACGCGCACGCCGCCTTGGGCCGGCCGGCCGCTCGTGGGCGGCCGCCGCGTGGGCGAAGGGGTGCACGTCGGCGACCCGGAGCGGGATCGGCGAGTCCGTGGCGTGCAGACCGGCGGCGACGCCGGTCACCTCGGAGGCCGCGGCGGCGTATTTGCCAAGATCACCATCACGTGTCGCTGTGCGCAAGAGGAGATCTTGGACAGTTTCCGTTCCGCGCTGACGGAGAGTGTCCAAGATTCACGGCCCTCCGGGCTTGCCAAGGTTGTCGCTGGCGGAGGCTAGGGTCCGCGTCGTGGACGACACCTCGACGGCCCGGCGGGCCGCCCACGCCTACATTGATCTTTTGGAGCGCCGCGACTGGTCCGGGTTGGCCGCCCTGCTCGCCGGTGATGTGGTCTACGAGATGCCGCAGACTCGGGAGCGCATTCGCGGCAAGAACGCGTTCCTGCGGTTCAACACCGAGTATCCGGGCGACTGGCACCTGCGGCCGCGTCGGGTGATCGCCGACGGCCGCCTCGCTGCAGTGTTGCTCGACGTTCGCGTCGGTGACGAACAGCAGGACGCGTGCGTCTGGCTGGAGATGTCCGAGCATGGGCTGATCAGCAAGATCATCGACTACTGGCCCGAACCGTACGAGCCGCCGCCGGGCCGGAAACACCTCGTGGAACGTTGGTGATCGTCAGCTTGTCGCCACGAGCATGCGCCTACCTGGTGCTTCCCTCGGCCGCCTGCGTGGGCCGGAGACCAGGGCGACTGTTGCGCCGGTCCCGCCCAACGCCGAGTTCTTCGGTATCCGGCTCGCTCTCGGCACCGTCCTTCGGCCGCATCCCGCAGCCTCAATCGTCGACGGGTACCGTCCTTTCCCAGTGACGGACTCGGGCCGGGTGGTCATCGGCGGCGAGGACTGGGAAGCGCCGACGTACGAGAACGTCGAGCAGTTCGTCCGGCGCCGAAAGCGCTTGTCGATGCTGCTTACAGCAGGTGGGTGCGGAGGAAGTCCAGTTCCAGGGGGAGCAGCCGCTCGGCGGTGCCGTTCGCGGCCAGATGGGTGGCCCCGGTCAGCGGCAGCACGGCGTGCGGTCGGCCGGTGCTCAGCAGGGCAGCCGAGAGCCTGAGCGTGTGCGCGGCCACCACGTTGTCGTCGGCCATGCCGTGCACCAGCAGCAACGGGCGGGCCTGGTCCGGGCTGGTGACCGGCTCGGCGGCCAACTCGACGAGCGAGTGGTGCGCGTAGATGTCCTGGCCGTCTTCCGGCAACCCCAGATAACGCTCGGTGTACGCGGTGTCGTACAGCGCCCAGTCGGTCACCGGGGCGCCCGCGATCCCGCAGCGGAACAGCTCCGGGTGGCGCAGCACCGCCAAGCCGGCCAGCCACCCGCCGAACGACCAACCGCGCACACCGACCCGCCCCAGGTCCAGGTCCGGGTGCTTGCCGGCGAGCGCGGTGAGCGCGTCGATCTGGTCGGTCAGGATCACGTCGGCGACCCGCCGGTGGATCGCCTTCTCGAACGACGGCGCCACGCCCGGCGTACCCCGGTTGTCGATGGTGACCACCGCGAACCCGGCGTCGGCCCACCACTGCCGCTCCAACCACGCGGCCCGCGCCGCCACCACCTCCTGGTGCCCCGGGCCGCCGTAGACGTCCAGCAGCACCGGCAAGCGCCGGCCGGTCACGTGGTTGTCCGGGTAGAGCACCGCCGCCGGCAGCCGCCGATCGGTCACCCGTTCCAGCAGCGGCAGGGGGGAGTACGGCGGGGCGGCGGCGAACGAGCGCAGCTCGGCGATCTCCTGATCACCGCGGCGGACAGTCCAGCGCACCCCGGCGTGGTCCAGCGACGCCACGCCGACGGCCAGCACGTCCCCACCCACAGCGGCGGTGTACCAGCCGGAGTCGGTGGTGAGGCGGCGGGCGTCCACCCCACCGCCGATGGTGGTGCGGACCCGGAACAGGTGCCGCTCGCTCGGCTCGCCGTCGCTCGCCTCCACCAGCAGATCGGCCGGGCCGGCGGCGGCCGGCAGTCGACCCACCACCCGTCGTACGTACAGCGACGGCGGGGTGAGCAGGGTGCCGTCCGCGAAGAGGCACCGGGCGTCGTACCCGTCGTGGGCCAACTCCCCACCGACAAGCACCCGGCCGTCCGGCAGGTGCGTGGGGGTTCCGGCGATCGGCTCGACCCAGCGCGGATCGGCCAACTCGGCGTGCACCTGCGTCTCACCGGTGCGCGGGTCCACCGCCAGCACCAGCCCGTGCTGCTGCGAGCGGCGCAGCACGGTGATCAACGGACTGCCCTCACCCCAGCTGACCCCGGTCAGGTACGGGTAGGTCTCCCGGTCCCAGTGCACGTCGACCCAGCCGTCGTCCAGGTCCAGCAGGTGCAGGCTGACCTCGGCGTTCGGGCCACCGGCCCGGGGGTACGCGACGGCGGTCGGCGGGCTCGCCGGCTCGGCCGGGTCGTGCAGGTGCCACCGCTCCAGGCGGGACTCGTCGACCCGGGCGGCGAGCACCGAGCGGCCGTCGGGCGCCCACCAGTACCCCCGGTACCGGCCGAACTCCTCCGCCGCGATGTGCTCGGCCAACCCCCAGCTCACCCCGGCGTCCTCGCCGGCCAGCAGGGTGTCGGTGCCGTCCGGGTCGATCACCCGCAGTTCACCCCGGCGCACGCCCTCGGCCGCGTCCGTCACGTACGCCAGCCGCTGCCCGGTCGGGTCCGGACGTGGGTCCAGCACCGGGCCGACGGCCGCCACCTCCACCACGTCGCCGTGCACCAGATCGGCTCGGAACAACCGCCCGGCCAGCGCGAACACCGCAACCCGACCGGCCGCGTCCAACGCGTACGAGCCGATGCCGGCGGCGCTGAGCCGCAGTCGCTCGCGTAGCGCGCGTTCGCCGGGGGAGAGGGAGCGGACGTCCCCGCCCTCGCCCAGCAGGGTCGACGGATCGGCGACCAGCCGCTCCTCGCCGGTGCCCACGTCCAGCAACCAGAGCGCGTCCGCCGGATCCTCGGGGCCGGCGGAGCGCAGGAAGATCACCCGGGAGCCGTCCTCAGCCACCGAGACAGCGCGTGGCGCGCCGTGGCTGAACCGGCGGGTGCGGGCGGCCAGCTCCGGAAAGTCCACAGCCCAAATCGTAGAGCGGGAGCGGGGGTGATGTGGCCGACCTGGGCGGACGCGTCAGCGTTGGCCGGGCCGAACTGCCAGTTAGAGTGACCGTCGTGACGATGCTGCCCGACCGCCGCCTGCTGCTGGTCCACGCGCACCCCGACGACGAGTCGATCGGCACCGGCTCGACGATGGCCCACTACGCCGCCGACGGCGCGCACGTCACGTTGGTGACCTGCACACTCGGCGAGGAGGGCGAGATCCACGTGCCAGCGCTGGCGCAGCTCGCCGCCGCCGAGGCCGACCAGCTCGGCGGATACCGCGTGGCCGAGCTGGCCGCCGCGTGCGCCGCGCTCGGCGTCAGCGACCACCGCTTCCTCGGCGGCGCCGGCCGCTACCGTGACTCCGGGATGATGGGGCTCGCGACCAACGCGCACCCCAGGGCTTTCTGGCAGGCCGACCTCGACGAGGCCGCCGGGCACCTCGTGGAGATCATGCGAGAGGTACGCCCGCAGGTGCTCGTCACGTACGACCCGAACGGCTTCTACGGCCACCCGGACCACATCCAGGCGCACCGGGTGGCCATGCGCGCCGTCGAGTTGGCCGCCGCCGAGGGCTGCGCCCCGCTCAAGGTCTACTGGACGGCCATGCCGCTCAGCGTCCTGGAGGCCGGCATGACGCATTTCGCCGAGTCGTCCGACAACCCGTTCGGCGGCATCGAGGACATCGCCGACCTGCCCTTCGGCACCCCGGACGCCCAGATCGCCGCCCGGATCGACGGCACCGATCAGCACACTGCCAAGGAGGCCGCGATGCGGGCGCACGCCACCCAGATCCCGGCCAACTCGTGGCTCTACTCGATCGCCGGCAACTTCGGTGGCGAGTTCATGGGCGTGGAGTTCTTCACCCTCGCGGTCGGTGCGAAGGGTCCGGGCAGCGGGCCGTACGGCTGGGAGGACGACCTCTTCGCCGGCCTGCCCGCGGAGACCGCCCCGGACCGGTCCCCGGTCGCGGCGGCGGGTCTGCGGTGACAGTGCCGGCCGCACCGATGACGGTCGTGGAGGACCAGGAAGCCCCGCCCCCGGCGGGGCCACCGCCGCGACTGCTGGACCTGGGCGTCCGGCTGGTCGGTGGGATCGTCGTGGTCGTCGCTGGTGTGCTGACCGGCGTACTGGAGCTGCTGCTCGCCACGCTCCGCGTCGGCGGGCAACTGGTCGGCGTGTCGGTGCTCCTCGCGATCGGCGCCAACATCCTGCTGAGCTGGTTCGCGTACGAGGCGGTGGGCCGTCGCTGGGCGGTGGCGCTGCCGGCGGTGCCGTGGTTCGCGCTGATGGCGGTCGCCGCCATCCGGACCAACGAGGGGGACCTGTTGCTGGCCGGAGACAACTGGGTCGGGCTGGCCATGATCGTGGCCGGTGCGATGACCTTCGCGGTGATGGGTTTCCGGCAGATTCTCGCCCCGCAGCCGGCCATGCTGGACGGTTGACGCCGGGCTGGTTCTGGTTGCTGCCGGGTGATGACGGCTCCCAGGTAAGGGTGGTAGATATTCCTGCCAGGGATGCGAGCCCGCGACGGGCGTACGGCAGGAGGGTCCGGCGATGGACAAGCGGTGGCGTGACCTCGGGGTGCTCGTAGCGGCGCTGTTCGCGGTCAACGTGGTCGCCCGACTGATCACCCGGTTCGGTTTCGACGGTGACGACACCGCCGCCGACCGGGTGTCGCTGACGATGTTCACGGTGATCGGCCTGATCCTCGCCGTGGTCGCCTTCCGCTGGGGCCGACGCCGGCCGCTGGCGGGCTGGACCGCCGACATGGCCCTCGTGGTGCCGGTGGCGCTGCTGCTGACAGTCCTGGTCGGGCCTCTGCTGGTCGGTGACAACCCGTTCGCCGGTGGCGCGGCGACGTTCTTCGCCCAGATCTGGCTCTACCTGCTCGCCACCGGCGTCGGGTTGCTGATCGGCTATCTGGTGCTCACCGCGCTCGGCCGTGACTACCGCTCTCAGCAGCTCAAGCGGTACGCCGAGGTCAGGGCCGCCAAGCCCCGCCGAGTCGTTCGCCGCTGACCACCGCCCTTGATCGACTCGGCTTCCTTGAAGTCGGGGGTCCCGGGCGTCCGGATGCCGCGACTTCCTGAAAGCCGAGTCGATCAAGCTGTGTTCGGGGCTACCCGGGTCAGGTAAGTGTGGTGGGTGACGAGGCCGAGTCGCTGGTAGAGCGCGACAGCCGCCGCGTTGCGCTGCTCGACCTGGAGGAACGCGTGCGTCGCGCCGCCCGCCACCCCCCAGTTGGCCAGCTCGTGGATCACGCGGCGGGCCAACCCATGGCGGCGGGCCGCCGGCAGGACCTCGATCAGGCTGAGGCCCAACCAGCGCCCCTGGCCGGTCACAGTGCCGCGGCCGATGGCCACCAGGCCGTTGTCGGCGTACACGTGGGCGAAGCGGACCTGGTCCACGGCGGTGAGGACGTGCCGGGCGGCGTCCGGCAGACCGCCCTTACGGCCGGCGGCGATGGCCAGCCACTCGTCGCTGGGCGCGGTGGTCAGCTCGACGACAGCGCTGCCCCATCCGTCGGCCTGGCCGCTGGCGGGCGTCGACGCCGGCAGCGGCAGCGGCGCGGTCTGCACCAGCGTCGGCGGGCGGGTGCCCCAGCCGCGGGCGTCCAGCTCGGCGCCGACCGGCGCGGCGAGCGGCAGTGGCGTGTTGATCAACGCGGGTTGGCCCAGGTCGGCGTACCAGCGCTCCACCGCGTCGACAGCGGCGGCCAGTGGTCGGTCCGGGTCGCCGATCGGCAGCGCCGAGTTGGCGCGCCCGGTCCAGCCCTCGGCCGACCGGAGCAGCCAGTCACCGAGTAGGCCCCGGGTCGGCGCCGGCCACGCCTCGTCGGCGGCCCGCTCCAGCGCCACGACCGCCGCGGCGGTCGGCCGCCGGGTCGGCGGAACGCGCTTGGCGCGGTGGACCTGCGCCACCGGGACCCGGAGCGGCCCCTGAGCGGTGGCCAGAGTGAGATGAGTCTCGCTCAGCTCGACCAGCTCGCCGAGGGCATCGGAAAATAGTGGGCGGCCCTCGCGAATCCCCACAATCCGGCGGACCACGATCCGGTGTCCCACATCCTGCTGTCGGAGCACGATCGACCCCCTCCCCGGCGAGATACTAGGCTCTTAGCGTCGCGGGAGATCGCGGCGAGTCTTGCGGAGGAGAAGACCGGTGACCTACATCATCGCCGAGCCGTGCGTAGATGTGCTCGACAAGGCATGCATCGAGGAGTGCCCGGTCGACTGCATTTACGAGGGCAATCGGATGCTCTACATCCACCCCGACGAGTGCGTCGACTGTGGTGCCTGTGAGCCCGTCTGCCCCGTGGAGGCGATCTTCTACGAGGACGACGTCCCGGAGCAGTGGAAGGACTACACCGGCGCGAACTACGAGTTCTTCGAGGACCTGGGCTCGCCCGGGGGCGCCTCGAAGGTCGGCAAGGTGGAGAAGGACGCCACCTTCGTCGCCGCGCAGCCGCCGCGCGGCGAGGGCCACTGAACCGGCCCGCGCCGGTCTCGTCGCGGCTGCCCGAGTTCACCTGGGACACCCTGGACGCCGCGGCCACGTTGGCCGCGGCGCATCCGGAGGGCCTGATCAACCTCTCCATGGGTACGCCGGTCGACCCGGTGCCCGAGGTGATCCGGCGGGCGTTGGCTGACGCGTCCGATGCTCCCGGTTACCCGCTGACCGCCGGCACCCCGGCGTTGCGGGCCGCCATCGCGGCGTGGGTGTCCCGAGCCTGTGGCGCTGGCGTCGACGGTCTCGGTGTGCTGCCGACCATCGGCTCGAAGGAGCTGGTGGCCTGGCTGCCCACGCTGCTCGGCATCGGCCCGGGTGACGTGGTGGTGGTGCCGTCGATCGCGTACCCCACCTACGAGGACGGGGCCCGGCTGGCCGGTGCCACAGTCGTTCGTGCCGACTCGCTCACGGCGGTCGGGCCGACCTCGCGGGTCCGGTTGGTCTGGGTCAACTCGCCAGGCAACCCGACCGGCCGGGTGCTGCCCGCGGCGCACCTGCGCAAGGTGGTCGACTGGGCCCGCGAACGTGGCGCGGTGGTCGCCAGTGACGAGTGCTACCTGCCCCTGGGCTGGTCGGCCGACCCGGTCTCGGTGCTGTCTCCGCAGGTCAGCGGGGGTAGCTACGCCGGGGTGCTGGCCGTGCACTCGCTCTCCAAGCGGTCCAACCTCGCCGGCTACCGGGCCGGCTTCGTCGCCGGCGACCCGGCGCTCGTCGCGGAGCTGCTCAAGGTCCGCAAGCACGCCGGCATGATCGTGCCCGCGCCGGTGCAGGCGGCAATGGTGGCCGCACTGGAGGACGAGCGACACGCCGAGGAGCAGCGGGAGCGTTACCGGGCCCGGCGGGAGGTGCTCACCGCGGCGTTCACCGGTGCCGGGTTCACCGTCGAGCACTCCGAGGCGGGCCTGTACCTCTGGCTGACCAGGGGTGAGGACTGCTGGCAGACCGTCGACTGGCTGGCCCGACGCGGCATCCTGGTCGCCGCCGGCGTCTTCTACGGTCCGACGGCCGGGCAGCATGTCCGGGTCGCGCTGACCGAGTCCGACGAGCACATCGCCGGCGTCGCGGCGCGCCTCACCTGATCGCGGATCCGGGCGGTCGAGCATGGTGGACAGGCCAGGTGCGCGGGTACGGGCGGCGGTCGTCGGCACCGGCCTGATCGGTGGCTCGGTGCTGCTCCGGATGGCCGCCGCCGGCATCGACGTGGTCGGGTGGGACCCGGACGAGGCCACCCGGCGGGAGACTCGCCGGGTGGGCGTACCCGCTCCGGACGACCTGGTCGAGGCGGTGACCGACCGGGACGTGGTCTTCCTGTGCGGGCCGTTGCCCACCCTGCCGGCGACGCTGGTCGAGGTGGCGGCGATGACCGGCGAGCGTTGTGTGCTTACCGACGTCGGTAGCACCAAGGAGCAGGTGGCGGCGTTCGCCGCCGCGCAGGGGCTGACGCACCGCTTCGTGCCCGGCCACCCGATGGCGGGCACCGACCGGGCTGGCCTGACGGCCGCGCGCCCGGACCTGCTCACCGGGGCGGCCTGGGTGCTCTGTCCGGCGCCCGGCCCGGGCGCCACCGCGTTCCGTTGGCTGGCCGAGCTGCTGGTGCAGGTCTTCGAGGCCCGGGTGGTGCCGATGTCCGCCACGGAGCACGACTCGGCCGCCGCGCTCGCCTCACACGTGCCGCACCTGCTCGCCGGCGCGCTGGCCGGCGCCGTGCAACGCGCACCGCTGCGCGACGCGATCCTCGCGCTCGCCGCCGGCAGCTTCTCCGACGGCACCCGGGTCGCCGGAACCCCTGCCGACCGTATCGCCAACATGCTGCTCGGCAACCGGGACCGGGTGCTGCGTGAGCTGGCCGAGGTCACCGCGTTCCTGGAGGAGCTGACCGTCGCGCTGCGCGCCGACGACGCGCCGGCGCTCACCGCACGCTACGACGAGGCGAGGGCCTCCCGGGTGGCGCTGCGCGACCGGCGGTTCGACGCGGACGACAGGCAGTTCCCGGCCGGCGGTGACCACGTCGCAGAGGTGTCCTGGTTGCGTGAGCTGGGGGTGGCCGGCGGCTACCTGACCGGCCTGCGCGCCGACGCGAACACTGTTTCCTACGCGGCGCGTCGCCCCACCGCTGACTAGGCTGAGGGCATGGCGGTGGACGGTCCGGTGGTGCAGGTGCGCGGTGAGGCGTACCGGGAGGTGCCTCCCGAGCTGGCCCGGTTCGCGGTCACCGCGACAGCCCGCGACCGGGACCGGGAGGCGACGCTGACCCGGTTGGCCGAGCGGGCCGCGGCGGTGCGGGTGCTGCTGGACGGCTCCGGGCCGGTGGTGGCGCGGCGGGAGACCGGCGACCTGCGGGTGCGGCCGGAGACCCGGCGCTCTGGTGAACGGGTGATCGCCTGGCACGGCAGTGTCACCACCACGGTCACCGTCACCGACTTCACAGCGCTCGGCGAGCTGATGCTCCGGCTCGCCGACCAGGACCAGGTCGAGGTGGCCGGCCCGTGGTGGGAGCTCCGTCCGGACAGCCCCGCCCATCGTGCGGCCCGGCACGCCGCGATCAGCGACGCGCTGCTACGGGCCCGGGAGTACGCGGAGGCGCTGGGCGCCCGGGTCACCTCGTTGATCGAGCTTGCCGACGCGGGCCCCGCCGACCGGCCGATGTTCGCCCGTGCGGCCTTCGCCGGGGCTGGTGGCACGGGCGGTGGTCCGCCGGAGCTCGAACTGGACCCGCAGCCGCAGACCGTGCAGGCGGCGGTGCAGGCCCGGTTCACCATCAGCGACCCGGTTCTGGGCTGATGCCGCCGGCCCGGGTGCTGTCCACCGACGAGTTGGTGGCGCGGGCGTCGGTGCTCGCCGAGGCCGGTCCGCGACAACTACTCGGCATCGCCGGTGCACCGGGCGCGGGGAAGTCCACCCTGGCGGAACGGATCGTCGCCGAGATCGGGTCGGCCGCCTGCCTGGTGCCGATGGACGGCTTCCACCTGGCGCAGTCGCAACTGGTTCGCCTGGGCCGCGCCGACCGCAAGGGCGCCGTGGACACCTTCGACGCCAACGGGTACGTCTCGCTGCTGCGCCGGCTGCACCGGTTGGAGCCGACTGCGGTCTACGCGCCTGAGTTCCGCCGGGAGTTGGAGGAGCCGGTGGCCGGAGCGATCGAGGTGCTGCCGTCGGTCCGGTTGGTGGTGACCGAGGGCAACTACCTGCTGTTGCCGGATTTTCCCTGGCAGGAGATCCGACCGCTGTTGCACGAGGCGTGGTTTCTCGACCTGGACGCCGAGGTGCGCCACCGCCGGCTGACCGCCCGGCACGAGGCGTTCGGTCGATCTCCGGAGCAGGCGCGGGCGTGGGCGCTGGGCAGCGACGAGTCGAACGCCGCACTGATCACCCCCACCGCCGACCGGGCTGACCTGGTGGTCCGTCTGGCAGACCCCCCGCCGGCCTGATAACAGACCGCCCGGCCGCGCTACTCCTCGACGCCGCGGCCAGGGCGGCTCATGTCCCCGGTTCCGGGCGTTCCGGCGGCGAGGCCGTACCGCAGGAGCACCGCGCCGGTGCCGGAGGTGGCGGGCGGTTCGAGCAGCGTCAGATTCGCCGGCACCTCGCCGCCGTCGAACACCTTCTTGCCGACGCCCAGCACGATGGGGAAGATCCACAGGTTGAGCTGGTCGAAGAGGCGTTCGTGCAGGAGGGTCTGCACCAGGTTCAGGCTGCCGATCACGTGGACCTTCTCGTGCTTGTCGCGCACCGCGCGGACAGCGGTCGCCAGGTCGGGCCCGAGGTGGGTCGAGCCCGCCCAGTCCAGGTCCGGGTTGCCGCGTGAGGCGACGTACTTCGGGATGCTGTTGAACAGGGTGGCGATTCCGCCGTCGACGCCGTCGGCCTGGTTCGGCCAGTACGCGGCGAAGATGTCGTACGTCCGGCGGCCCAGGAGCAGGGCGTCCATGCCCCGCATGCCGTCCATGACCTGACGGCCGCCCTTCTCGTCGAACAGCGGTGCCTGCCAACCTCCGTACGGGAAGCCGTCGGGGTCCTCGTCGGGGCCACCCGGCGCCTGGGCGACCAGATCGAGTGTCGCGAACAGGTCGATGTGGATCGTGCCCATGTCGTCCTCCGTGTTCCGATCGAGGAAGCCTTGACGGTGCACCCTAGTCGAGTTGGCGGACCGGCCGGGCCGGGTTGCCGACGGCCACGACGTTGGCGGGCAGGTCCCGGGTGACCACAGCGCCCGCGCCGACGACTGTGTTCGCGCCGATCGTCACGCCGGCCAACACGATCGCGCCGCCGCCGAGCCACACGTTGTCGCCGATGGTGATCGGCTTGGCCGCCTCCCACTTGTCCCGTCGCGGGCCGGGCTCGACCGGGTGCGTCGGGGTGAGCAGCTGCACGTTCGGGCCGACCTGGACGTCCGCGCCGAGGGTGATCCGAGCGACGTCGAGGAAGACCGCGTTGTAGTTGACGAAGCTGCGCGGGCCGATGCGGATCTGCCAGCCGTAGTCGCAGTAGAACGGTGGGCGGATCCAGGTGTCCTCGCCCAGTTCGCCGAGGAGTTCCCGCAGTGCCGTGATCCGGGCCTGCGGATCGGCCGCGGGACTGGTGTTGAAGCGCTCCATCAGCCGGGCGGCCCGGTCCAGATCAGCGATGATTTCGGGATCGTCGGCGATGTATGGCTCGCCGGCGAGCATCTTGTCCTTCGTGGAGGTCACCGCCCGATCATGCCGGCCCGGTTCGTCGGCTCGTGGCGGGTCCGTCATTTTTTGGCCTTTATTGTGCATACCCGGTATGCAATTCTGGGTTGTCAATGTGACTCCATCCATCAAGACGCTTGACGAGGAGGATCCGTTGCACCAGGGAAGAAGATTGGCCGCCCTCGGCCTCGTGTTCGCGCTGGCGCTCTCCGCGCCGGCTCCCGCCTCAGCCGCTGCCACAGTGCCCGCCACGCCGGGCGGCACTGGGCCACAGTCCACTTCGGGTGGACCCGTCGCCAACCGCTCGGCCACCGTCACGCTGATCACCGGTGACCGGGTCACCATCACCGCCTCCGGCGCCTCGGCCCGGCCCGGCGTCGGCCGCGAGGACGTGCAGTTCCTGGTCCAGCGCGAGCGCGGACGCCTCACCGTGACGCCGACTGACGCGCTGCCGTTGCTGCGCTCCGGCCGGGTGGACCGGCGACTCTTCGACGTCACCGGGCTGATCGAGGCAGGGTACGACGACGCCCACCGCACCACCCTCCCGCTGCTGGTGTCGTACGGCGCGACCGGGTCCGCCCGGCGTACGTCGGCCGCACTGCCCGGCACGCGGGTGACCCGCGACCTGCCGCTGATCCGCGGTGCCGCCCTGAGCAGCGACAAGTCCTCCCTCGGCGCGGTGTGGTCGGCGGTCGCCACCGGTCCCGCTGGGGCCCGGCTCGACGCGGCGGGGGGCGTCGAGCGGATCTGGCTGGACGGCCGTCGACGGGTGACCCTCGACCACAGCGTGCCGCAGATCGGCGCGCCCGCCGCCTGGGCGGCCGGGTTCACCGGCGCGGGAGTGTCCGTCGCGGTGCTGGACACCGGCGTCGACGCCACCCACCCGGACCTGGCCGGCAAGGTGGCCGAGGCGCGCAACTTCACCGAGGTCGCCGACGCTCGGGACACTGTCGGCCACGGCACCCACGTGGCGTCGACCATCGCGGGCACCGGCGCCGCCTCCGGCGGGAAGTACCGAGGTGTGGCGCCGGACGCGACGCTGCTGGACGGCAAGGTCTGTGAGGACGCGGGCTGCACCGACTCGGCGATCCTCGCCGGCATGCAGTGGGCGGCCGTGGAGAAGAAGGCCGCAGTGGTGAACATGAGCCTCAGCGGCTGGAACACCCCGGAGGTCGACCCGATCGAGGAGGCCGTGCAGACCCTCACCGCCCAGACCGGGACGCTGTTCGTCCTCGCCGCCGGCAACGACGGCACTGACGGCTCGGTGGGCTCCCCGGCCAGCGCCGACGCCGGGCTCGCCGTGGGCGCGGTGGACCGCGACGACGAACTGGCGGACTTCTCCAGCCGGGGCCCGCGAGTCGGCGACGATGCGCTGAAGCCGGACATCACAGCGCCCGGCGTCGACATCGTCGCCGCACGGTCCGCCAACGGCGTGATCGGCGACCCGGTGGGGGAGCGCTACGTCGCCCTCTCCGGCACCTCGATGGCGACCCCGCACGTCGCCGGATCGGCCGCGCTGCTGGCCCAGCAGCACCCCGGATGGCGGGCCGACCGGCTCAAGGCCACCCTGATGGCCGCCGCCAAGCCACACCCGGACCAGACCGCCTACCAGCAGGGTGCCGGGCGGGTCGACGTCGCACACGCGATCACCCAACAGCTCAGCACCGACCCGGTGAGCGTCTCGTTCGGGCGTACGCTCTGGCCGCACGGCGACGACGCCCCGATCACCCGCACGGTGACCTGGCGCAACGACGGTCCGGCCCCGGTCACCGTGGACCTGAGCGTCGAGGGCGCCGGCCCCGGCGGTCGGGCGCTACCGGCCGGCCTGTTCGTCCTGGGCGCCAACCAACTCACGGTGCCGGCTGGCGGCACGGCCGCCACGACCGTCACCACTGACACCCGGCTCGGCGACGCCGACGGTTACTGGACCGGGCGGATCGTGGCCCGGTCCGGTGCGGCGGTCGCTGTCACCCCGCTGGCAGTGAACCGGGAGGTGGAGAGCTACACGCTCACGGTGGAGCACCTGAACCGCGCCGGCGCGCGCACCGCCGACCACTGGAGCCTTCTGCTCGGGATGGACAGCTACGGATCCTGGGACCTCGTCAGTTCCGACGGGGTGGCCACCGTGCGGGTGCCCAAGGGGCACTACGGCCTGGCCGGTCTCGTCTTCGAGCCCGGTCCGGAGGATAAGCAGCGCGGGATGTCGCTGTTGATGCAGCCCGAACTGACAGTCGAGCGGGACACCCGGATCGTCGTGGACGCCCGCCGGGCCAAGCCGGTGCGGACCACCGTTCCGGACCGGACCGCCGTCCCGCAACTGATCGACCTCAGCGGCAACTTCACCGCCGACGACGGCAGTGGGTACGGCGTCGGGCTCTGGGCGGAGACGTTCACCGGCCTGACCAGCGGTCAGCTCGGCAAGCCGACCTCCGCCGACAAGTTCGTCGGCACTCTCAGCAGCCAGTGGACCACCCCGGACCCGGCCAACAGCCCGTACCTGTACGCGCTGGCCGAGGCGATTCCTGGCCGGATGCCCACCGGGTTCGTCCGCGACTACACCCGGCGGGACCTGGCCACCGTCGTACACCGGTTCCGGGGTGGCTACCCGGGCATGGCGGCCGAGCGGATCGTGATCCCCGAGCTGGAGTACAACGTCGGCTATTCCGCTGTGGTCCTGCCCACCGTCGTGCCCGGCCAGCGGGTGGAGCACTACAACACCAAGAACGTGAAGTGGGAGTCCGAGGTCTACTTCGGAACTGTCGACGACGAAGGCTGGTTGAACCCGAAGGCAGCGCTCTTCTCCACTCCAACCGCGTACCGGGCCGGACGGACGGTCCAGGAGATCTGGAACCAGGCGCCGTACGCACCGTCCTTCCCGAACCCGCGCTGGCCGTACCAGAGCGTCAGCCGGGTCGGCGACACCATCCTGGTCGACGTGCCGATGTTCAGCGACGCGGCCGGGCACCCGGGCGCCTCGCTGAGCGACAGTGAGCACACCAAGCTCTGGCGCAACGGCAAGCTGGTCGGCGAGAGCGAGTACGCCGGCTACGGCGAGTTCGCGGTTCCACCGGGTGCGGCGGACTACCGGCTCGTCACGTCGTCGAAGCGAAGCTTCACCGACCTGAGCACCGCGGTGGAGTCGAGCTGGACCTTCCGGTCGAAGCACGTCGCCGGCGAGACGCCGGCCCGACTGCAGCTGTCGGCGGTGCGCTTCGCGCCGCCGCTGCGGGTCGACAACAGCGCTCCGGCCGGTCAGGGCTTCGTCGTACCGGTACAGGTGCAGCGGCAGCCCGGCGCACCGGCCACCCGGGTGGAGAGGCTCGCCGTCGACGTCTCGTACGACGGCGGGAAGACCTGGGGTGGGGCGAAGCTGGTCCGCACCTCGGCCGACGGCTGGTCGGCAGTGTTGCGGCATCCGGCCGGCCCCGGCTACGTGTCGTTGCGGGCCACCGCCCGGGACACCGCCGGCAACACGGTGACCCAACGGATCATCCAGGCGTACCGGTTGCGCTGAGGCGTACCCCGTCCGGGTCCGCGGCCGAACGCCGCGGACCCGGACGGGGGCGTCAGTCGTTGGCGTGCAGGGCGGCGTTCAGCTCGATGCCTCGGCCGGTGCGCGGTCGGGCCTCCAGCCCGCCGGTGACCGAGTTGCGCCAGAACAGCAGGCCGTCGACGCCGGACAGCTCCCGGGCCTTGACCACTCGGCCGTCAGGGAGGGTGATCTTCGACGCGGCGGTGATGTAGCAGCCGGCCTCGACCACACAGTCGTCGCCGAGGGAGATCCCGACGCCGGCGTTCGCGCCCACCAGGCTCCGCTCACCGATGCTGATCTTGTCGGTGCCGCCGCCGGAGAGGGTGCCCATGATGGAAGCCCCGCCGCCGATGTCGGAGCTGTCGCCGACCAGCACGCCCTGCACGATCCGCCCCTCGACCATCGAGGTGCCGACGGTGCCGGCGTTGAAGTTCACGAAGCCCTCGTGCATCACAGTGGTGCCGGCGGCCAGGTGCGCACCGAGACGGACCCGGTCGGCGTCGGCGATCCGCACACCGGAGGGCACCACGTAGTCGGTCATCCGGGGGAACTTGTCGACCCCGTACACCGCCAGGTGCCGACCGGCGGCTCGCTCGATCACCCGCAGCTCGTCCACCCGCTCCGGGGGGCACGGCCCGGCGGACGTCCAGGCCACGTTGGCCAGCTTGCCGAAGATGCCGTCCAGGTTGAGCTGGTTGGGTCGGACCAGGCGGTGCGAGAGCAGGTGCAACCGGAGGTACGCGTCGGACGCGTCCTTGATCGGGTCGTCCAACGAGCCGATCACGGTCACCACCTGCACGGTACGCAGGCCGGGCAGGGACCGGTCACCGAGCGCGGCGGGCGGCAGGTCGAGCACGTCCGCCTTGTCCTCGCCGGCGACCAGCGGCAGCTCGCCCAGGCCCAGCTTGCCGGTCGGGTACCAGGTATCGAGCACCTGCTCGTCTGCGGTGACCGTAGCCAGGCCGATGCCCCAGGCGGAATCTGCGGACGTCACTGTTACACCTCTCGGTCACGGCCAAGCTGACCTCGGCTCGCTCCTCGCGCTGACAGACCTGAAGGTACCGTGCGAACCATGGAGAACCCGCTGACCCCCGAGGTCCTCGCCGATCCGGTGCAGCTGACCCGCGCTCTGGTCGACATAGAGTCCGTGTCCCTCAACGAGAAGGCGATCGCCGACTGTGTCGAAGAGGTGCTGCGGGGCGTACCGCACCTGACCACCCACCGGCACGGCAACACGGTGATGGCCCGTACCGACCTCGGTCGGTCGCAGCGTGTCGTGCTGGCCGGGCACCTCGACACGGTGCCGTTGAACAACAACTTCCCGTCGACCATGCGCGGCGACCTGATGTACGGCTGCGGCACCTCCGACATGAAGTCGGGCACCGCGTACGCGCTGCACCTGGCGGTGACGCTGCCTGAGCCGCGTTACGACGTGACGTACTTCTTCTACGAGGCCGAGGAGATCGAGTCGCGGTACAACGGACTCAACCTCGTCGCCCAGGCGTTCCCCGAGTGGTTGCAGGCGGACTTCGCGGTGCTGCTGGAGCCGACGTACGGCATCGTCGAGGCGGGCTGCCAGGGCACCATGCGCTCGGTGGTCACCACGACCGGCGTACGCGCCCACTCGGCGCGCTCCTGGCACGGGGTCAACGCCATCCACGCCGCCGGCGAGGTGCTGCGACGTCTCCAGACGTACGAGGCGCGCCGGGTCACCATTGACGGTTGCGACTACCGCGAGGGCATGAACGCGGTGCGGATCAACGGTGGGGTGGCCGGCAACGTGGTACCCGACCTCTGTGAGGTCGAGGTCAACTACAGGTTCGCCCCGGACCGCACCCCGGCCGAGGCGGAGGCGCACCTGCGTGAGGTGTTCGCCGGCTTCGAGGTGACAGTCACCGACACAGCTGCCGGTGCCGCACCCGGGCTCGACGCGGCCCCCGCGAAGGAGTTCCTGGCGGCTGTCGGCGCCGCACCGATCGGCAAGCTGGGCTGGACGGACGTGGCCCGGTTCGCGGCGATGGGCATTCCCGCGCTGAACTTCGGCCCGGGTGACCCGAACCTCGCTCACCACCCCGACGAGCACGTCGAGATCAGCAAGATCCGCGACGGCGCGGCAACCCTGCACCGCTGGCTGGCCCCGGTCTGACCCGGCCCGGCTCCGGTCCAGCGCCGGAGGCCACCGGTGATCAAGAGGTTTGCGTCAGCCTGGCCCGTTGTCGGCGACGCAAACCTCTTGATCGGTTCCGGAGGGTGTGGGGGAGGTGGGGGTTGGGTTCTGCTGGCGGGTGCGGCGGCGTTCGGCCACCACGTCTCGGATCCGTCGCTGCATCTGGCGACGGATCCGGATCATCTCGCTGTTACTGATCACGCTGTCTCCTCCCCCGAAGGCGCGCGCCGGGGCATACCCGGTATGTGAATAGTAAGACGTACGGGAGCGCCGAATAGTTGCCCATGATCCCGAACAATTTCTCGGCGTCCCCGCCCCGCGCACCCGGCCGGTGCTGCTCCACTACGGTTGCCCCATGAGCCAGAGCAACGGGCGGGAGGCCGGTCGCGGTCCGGGACAGGAGCGGCATCGCGGTGCGGTCACCCTGCGCAGAGGGGCGATCCCGAGCAGCACCGCCGACCAGCGACTGCTGGATTCACGGGGGCGCAGCGACTGGAAGACCAAGGACGCCTGGCGCGCGCTGCGCATCCTCGCCGAGTTCGTCGAGGGTTTCGACACCCTCGCCGACGTGCCGTCAGCGGTCAGCGTCTTCGGCTCCGCGCGCAGCGCGCCGGACAGCGCCGAGTGCCAGTTGGCCGAGCAGTTGGGCGGTGCGCTGGCCCGAGCCGGCTACGCGGTGATCACCGGAGGTGGGCCCGGCGTGATGGAGGCCGCCAACCGGGGCGCCAGCGAGGCCGGTGGGCTCTCCGTGGGTCTCGGCATCGAGCTTCCGTTCGAGCAGGGCATCAACGACTGGGTCGACCTGGCCATCGACTTCCGCTACTTCTTCGCCCGCAAGACGATGTTCGTCAAGTACGCCCAGGCGTTCGTCGTGCTGCCCGGCGGCTTCGGCACCATGGACGAGTTGTTCGAGGCGCTCACCCTGGTGCAGACCGGCAAGGTCACCCGGTTCCCGGTGGTGCTCATGGGAGTCGCCTACTGGCAGGGCCTGCTTGACTGGCTGCGCGACACGATGGCAGCCACCGGCAAGATCGGGCCGGTCGACCTGGACCTGATCTGCCTCACCGACGACGTCAACGAGGCGGTCCGGTACATCGTCGCGTCGGAGGCCGCGCTCTCCGCCGAGCAGGAGGCGGTCCGCGAGGAGGCCGTCGCGCGCACCGGCGCAGACCAGCAGGCCGCCGCCGAGCAGGCTCGGAACCACGACTGATGGCGGCGATCTGCGTCTTCTGCGCCTCCTCTCGTACCCTTGATCAGCGCTGGTTGGACCTGGCCGCCGAGACCGGTGCGGAGCTGGCCCGGCGCGGGCACACGCTGGTCAGCGGTGGTGGCTGCGTCGGCATGATGGGCGCGCTGGCGGACGGCGCCCGATCCGCCGGTGGGCGCACCGTCGGCGTGATCCCGCAGTCGCTGGTCGACCTGGAGGTCGCCGACCTGGCCTCGGACGAGCTGCTGGTGACCGACTCGATGGCCAGCCGCAAGACCCTGATGATCGACAAGTCGGATGCCTTCCTCACCCTGCCCGGCGGGCTGGGCACCCTGGACGAGTTGTTCGAGGTCTGGACCACCGCCACCCTCGCCCTGCACACCAAGCCGATGGTGCTGATCGACACCGACGGGTTCTACAGTCCCCTGCTGGACTGGCTCGACGCGCTGGCCGACCAGACCTTCCTCAAGCCCGCCGGCCGCGACCTTCTGACGGTCACCACCACCGTCACCGAGGCCCTCGACGTTCTGGAATCCCACCTGACCTGACCGCCCCAACCCCACCCGGGCCGCGGTGACCATGGAGTTGTCGACGGCGCCGTCGGCGTGTCGGGCAGCTAACGTCATGATCGACGAGGCTGGATGGGGTGCGGTGTGGAGTGGGGTTTGGGTGGGTGGGTGTCGTATGGGTCTGATGGGATGAGCTGATGCAGGCGTACCGGTTGGTGCGGCGGCCCGGAGGGCCGGCGCGGGGGGACGGGACGACGCCTGACGGCGCTTCCGTGCTCGCCAGCGGCGGCACGTCGGTGGGCGGTGTCGGCACGTCGGAGGGGCCCGGTCGAGTGGCCGGGCCCGAGCTGGCCTTCGGCGGCTGGCGGGCCGATCCGGTGCAGGCCGAGGTGGTCGGGCACACCGACGGGCCGATGCTCGTGCTCGGCGGCCCGGGCACCGGCAAGACCAGCACGCTGGTCGAGGCGGTCGCCGCCCGGGTGGCCGAGGGGGTCGACCCCGAACGGATCCTGGTGTTGACCTTCGGCCGCCGAGGCGCCACCGCGCTGCGCCAGCGCATCGAGGCCCGGATCGCGCAGGACGGCCACCGGGTGCTGCGTGAGCCGTTGGTGCGCACCTTCCCGGCATACGCCTTCGGGCTGCTCCGCCGCGCCGCCGCCGAGCGGGGCGAACCGTCGCCCCGGCTGCTCACCGGCCCCGAACAGGATCTGATCATCCGTGAGCTGCTGGACGTGGTGGGCGAGGAGCCCGAGGACGACCCGGTCGGCTGGCCCACAGACCTACGCCCCGCCCTGCGCACCCGGGCGTTCGCCGGCCAACTGCGCGACCTGCTCATGCGCGCCGCCGAGCGCGGCGTGGGGCCGATCGACCTGGCCCGGCTGGGTGAGAAGCTCGGCCGCGCCGACTGGCCGGCCGCCGCCCGCTTCCTGCGGGAGTACGTCGCAGTGCTCGCGTTGCGCGACGTCAGCAACCGGGGCTCCATCGCGTACGACCCGGCGGAACTGGTCCGGGCGGCCACCGGGCTGCTGCGCGACGACGAGGAGTTGCTGGCCGCCGAGCGCCGTCGCCTCGCGTACGTCTACCTCGACGAGCTGGCCGACACCGACCCCGCCCAACTGGAGCTGCTCTCGGTGATCGCCGGCGGTGGCAAGTCGCTTGTCGCGTTCGCCGACCCGGATTCCTCCACGTACGCCTTCCGGGGCGCCGACCCGGCCGGGGTGTCGACGTTCCCGCACCGGTTCCGGACGGCATCCGGTGCGCCGGCCGCGCAGGTGCTGCTGACCACGTCGTACCGGGCCGGGCCGGGTCTGCTCGCGGCGATCGCCCGGCTGGGCCGCCGGCTGCGGGGTCCGGCCGCGCACCGCCGGCTGCACCCAGTGCCGGGCGCGCCGCCCGGCGTGGTCGAGGTGCACACCTTCCGTTCGGCGACCAGCGAGGCCGCCTGGCTGGCCCACGCGCTGCGCTCGGCTCACCTACTCGACGGCGTCCCGTGGTCACGGATGGCGGTGCTGGTGCGGTCCACCGCGTTGCAGCTGCCCACCCTGCGACGGGCGCTGCACGCCGCCGGGGTGCCCACAGTCGTGCACGGTGAGGATCTGCCCCTGCACCTGCAACCGGCGGTCGCGCCGCTGCTGCTCCTGCTGCGCTGCGCGCTGGAGCCGGATCGACTCGACGAGGAGGCGGCAGTCGCGCTGCTGCACTCGCCGCTCGGCGGGGCCGACCCGCTGGCCGAGCGGCGGCTGCGGCAGGGCCTGCGTGCGCTCGCGTTGGCCGGCGGCGACCGACGTCCCTCCGGGGAGCTGATCGTCGAGGCGTTGCAGGACCCGGAGGAGCTGGCCGGCATCGAGCGGCTCTGGGCGGAGCCGGCGCAGGCGGTGGCCGGGCTGCTGGCCATCGCACGGGAGGCCGCCGCCCGCCCGGGTGCGACCGCCGAGGACGTGCTCTGGGCCGTCTGGGACGCCAGTGGTCTCGCCGAGCGGTGGGCCGGCGCGATCAACCAGGGTCGTCCGGAGGCCGGCGAGGGCGACCTGGCCCGGCGTCGGCGGGCCGAGGCTGCCGACCGCGACCTGGACGCCGTGCTGGTCCTCTTCGACGCGGCGGCCCGGTTCACCGACCGGCTGCCCGGTGCCCGCACCGAGGTCTTCCTCGACCACGTGCTCGCGCAGGACCTGCCGGCCGACACCATCGCCCCGACCGCAGACCGGGGTGCGGCGGTACGCCTGCTCACCGCGCACGCCGCGAAGGGCCTGGAATGGGATCTGGTGGCGGTGGCCGGCGTGCAGGAGGGCATCTGGCCGGACCTGCGGCTGCGCGGCAGCCTGCTCGGCTCCGAGCGACTGGTCGACGTGTTGGCCGGCCGGTCGGTCGACGGGGCGACCGCGGCGAACGTGGTGGGTCAGACCTCGGCGCTGCTGGACGAGGAGCGTCGGCTCTTCCACGTCGCCATCAGTCGGGCCCGGCACCGGCTGCTGGTCAGCGCCGTGGCGTCGGCCGCCGTCGGCGGCGACGACCACGAGGAACAACCCAGCCGGTTCCTGCACGAGCTGGGCCCGGGCACACCGCCGCCAAACCCGCCGGGCACACCGCCGCCGACAGCGCCCGGCCCGCCGCCCGGTCCCCGCACCGAGCCGTCCTCCGGCGGCAGCGGGGGCGCTGCGGTCGGCGAAACCGGCGACGAGGAGCCGGACCGCCCCGGGGCACTGCCGGTGACCCGTCCACCCCGGGCGCTGACCCTGCCGGCGTTGGTAGCTGAACTGCGTACCGCCATCACCGACCCGGCCGCCCCGGCGGCCCGGCGGCGCGCCGCGGCGGCCGAACTGGCCCGGCTCGCCGCCGCCGGGGTGCCCGGCGCGCACCCCGACGACTGGTGGGGGTTGCGGGTGCTCTCCGACGACCGGCCGCTCGTCGACGACGGCGACCCGGTGCGGGTCACCCCGTCGGCGATGGAGAGCGCGCTGCGGTGCAGCCTGCGCTGGCTGCTGGAACGGCACGGCGGTAGCGGCCCGACCAGCACCGCGCAGGGAGTGGGCAACCTGGTGCACGCCGCCGCGATGCTCGCCGAGGACGCCAGCGCCGACCGGGGCGCGCTGCTCGACTACGTGGCCGCCCGGTTCGACGCGATCGAGCTGGCGGCCCGGTGGATGGCCGGGCCGGAGCGGGAACGCGCCGAGGCGATGGTCGACAAACTGCTGCGCTGGCTGGCCACCAATCCGCGCCGGTTGCTCGCCATCGAGCACGAGTTCGCCGTCCGCCTGGACGACCCGAACCGGCCCATCGACCTGGCCGGCCGGGTCGACCGGCTGGAGGTCGACGAGGCCGGACGGCTGGTGGTGATCGACCTGAAGACCGGCAAGTCCACAGCTGTCACCGGCACCGACCTTGCCGAGCACCCGCAGCTCGGCGCCTACCAGGCGGCGGTGGAGGCGGGGGCGTTCGCCGAGTTCGGTGACGAGTCCGGAGGTGCCGCGCTGGTGCAGCTCGGGACCTCCGCCAAGGACGCCAGGGAGCAGAATCAGCCGGCCGCCAGCGAGGGGCCGGCCGCCGGCTGGGCGACAGCGCTGGTCCGGCGGACCGCCGATACGATGGCAGCCGCCACGTTCGCCGCGGTGGCCAACTCGAAGTGCCGGGTCTGCCCGGTGCGCACCAGCTGCCCGGTCTCCGGGCAGGGTCGCCAGGTCGTCGAGCCGCCCACCGTGCGACGCACAGGTGAGGGCGAGGAATGAGCGTGCGAGCCCAGTCGCGACCTGGGACGGCACCCGTGAGGGCGAGGAGCGCGCCGGTGTTGGGAACCGAGACGGCACCGTGAGTCAGCCCACCCTGTTCGGCGCGGGCCCCGCGCCGACGCCCCGACTCGCGGACTCCGGCCCCCGCTACACACCGGTGGAACTGGCCAAGCTGCTGCGGTTGCCGGCGCCCACCCGGGAACAGGCCGCGATCATCGCCGCCCCGGTGGAGCCGCTGCTGGTGGTAGCGGGCGCCGGGTCGGGCAAGACCGAGACGATGGCCGCCCGGGTGGTCTGGCTGGTGGCCAACTCGTACGTGCGGCCGGAGCAGATCCTCGGCCTGACCTTCACCCGCAAGGCGGCCGGCGAGCTGGCCCATCGGGTACGCACCCGGCTCGACCAGCTGATCCGCCGACTCGGCCGGCAGGGACGGGACCCGCTGGACGACCCGCTCGCGGGTGAGCCCACCGTCTCCACCTACCACTCGTACGCGGGGCGGATCGTCACCGAGCACGGGCTGCGGGCCGGCTACGAGCCGTCCACCAGGCTGCTCACCGAGGCGTCCCGCTGGCAGTTGGTGGACCTGCTGGTGCGCAACTACGACGGCGACATGTCCGAGGTGGACCGGATGCCGAGCACCATCACCGACGCGGTGCTGGCGCTCGCCGGGGAGCTGGACGAGCATCTGGTCGCGCCGGACGACCTGGCGGCCTGGACCGGTCGGTTCTTCGCCGAGGTGCAGTCCCGGCCGGGTCGGGTGTACGCCGACGTGCGCAAGGCACTCACCCTCCAGCAGACCCGGTTGCGCCTGTTGCCGCTGGTGCGGGCGTACGCCCGGCGCAAGGAGGACTTCGAGGCGATGGACTTCGCCGACCAGCTCGCCCGGGCGGCCCGGGTGGCCCGCGACCACCCGGGGGTCGGCGTGATCGAGCGGGACCGCTTCCGGGTGGTGCTGCTCGACGAGTACCAGGACACCAGCCACGCCCAGGTGGTGTTGCTCAACGCGCTGTTCGGTGGCGGGCACCCGGTGACCGCTGTGGGCGACCCGTGCCAGTCGATCTACGGCTGGCGGGGGGCCAGCGCGGGCACCCTGGACCGGTTCCCCACCGAGTTCGCCCGCGCCAACGGTGAGCCGGCCCCGGCGCTGGGGCTCACCACGAGTTGGCGCAACCGCCCGGAGATCCTCCGGGTGGCGAACGCCCTCTCCACCCCGCTGCGGGCGGCGGGTGCCCGGGTGCCGGAGCTGCGCTCCGCGCTGACCGTCCGGGACCCGATTCCGCACCGCAGCCCGGGCGGCGCAGCCGGCGGCACGGTGCACTGCGCGATGCTGCCCACGTACGCCGACGAGGCCGACTGGATCGCCGACAGCGTGCTCGCCGCCTGGCGTGGGGCGGCCGGGATGCCGGGCGCGGCCCCGGAACACATCCCGGTGGAGCGCCGTCCGACGACCGCCGTGCTGGTCCGGGTGCGCAGCCAGATCCCGGCGATCGAGTCGGCGCTGCGGGAGCGGGGCCTACCGGTCGAGGTGGTCGGGCTGGGCGGCCTGCTGGACACCCCAGAGGTACGCGACGTGGTCTGCACGCTGCGGGTCCTTGCCGACCCGACCGATGGCGCCGCGCTGCTGCGGTTGCTCACCGGCGCCCGCTGGCGGATCGGGCCACGTGACCTGGTGGCGTTGCACCGGCGGGCCCGGGCCATCGCGAACGCCCGGCGGCAGGTGGCCGCCGACGAGGCCGCGGAGATCAGCCCCGACCTGTTGGACGAGGCGACTCTGGTGGAGGCGTTGGCCGACCTCGGGCCGGCGCAGGCGTACTCGGCTGAGGGGTTCGCACGGCTGCGCGCGTACGGCCGGGAACTGGCGCTGCTGCGCTACCGGCTGGACCAGGCGCTGCCGGATCTCATCGCGGACATCGAGCGGACCATCGGTCTGGACGTGGAGGTCGCGGTGCGGGCCGGCCGCGACGGCGCCGGCGACGCGGGCCTGGCCCGGGGGCACCTGGACGCGCTCGGCGACGTGGCGGCCCGGTTCAGCGGGGAGACGCCCGGTGCGACCCTGTCCGGGTTCCTGTCCTACCTGGCCGCCGCCGAGGACGAGGAGCGCGGTCTGGCGCCCGGCGAGGTCGAGGTGGTGGAGGGCGCGGTGCAGGTGGTCACCGCGCACGCCGCCAAGGGCCTGGAGTGGGACGTCGTCGCGGTGGCCGGGCTCAGTCGTGGTCTGTGGCCGGGGCCGGTCCGCAACTCCGACCACTGGCTCGGTGGGCTCGGCGTGCTGCCGTTCCCGCTGCGCGGCGACGCCGACGGCCTGCCCGAGTTGGCACTCGACGAGGCGGGGGACCAGCGGGCCGTGGCGCGTGCGGTGACCGACTTCACCGACGCGTGGCGGGCCCACGACGAGCGGGAGGAACGCCGGCTGACGTACGTCGCTGTCACCCGACCGCGCCGGCTGCTGCTCTGCTCCGGTTACTGGTGGGGAGAGGGCACGAAGCGACCGCGAGGTCCGTCGGTCTTCCTCCGTGAGGTGTACGACGCCTGCCTCGACGGCGGGCCCGGGCATTTGATCGACGCCTGGGCGCCGGAGCCGACTCCCGACGCGACGAACCCCACGGCCGAGGTGGTGCTCCGCGCGGAGTGGCCGGCCGACCCGCTGGGCGGTCGCCGGCCGGCGTTGGCCGAGGCGGCCGGGCTGGTGCGTCGCCTGATGGCCGACGGTCCGGCGGCGGCGCTGTCCGGGCCGGTGGGGCCGGTGCTCCCCGGGCCGGTCACGCCGATCGGATCGCCGGTCGGGCCGGTGCTCCCCGGGCCGGTCGGATCGCCGGTCGGGCCGGCCGAGCAGGTCGAGCCGGAGGTGGATCCGGAGGTGGCGCGCTGGCAGCGCGAGGCGGACCTGCTGTTGGCGGAGCGCGCCGAGCTGACCCGGCTCTCCGGTGCGGTCGAGGTGGCGCTACCCGGCGCGTTGAGCGTCACCCAGCTGGTCGCGCTGCGGCGCGATCCGGCGGCCCTGGCCCGTACGCTGCGTCGCCCGGTGCCGTCCGAACCCAACCCGTACGCCCGTCGAGGCACCGCCTTCCACGCCTGGTTGGAGCAGCGCTTCGGCGCCGACCGCCTGTTGGATCTGGACGAGCTGCCCGGCGCGGCCGACGCCGATGCCGCGCCCGACGAGGCGCTGGTCGAGCTTCAGGAGCGGTTCCTGGCCAGCGAGTGGGCCGACAGGTCACCGGTGGAGGTGGAGGTGCCCTTCGCCACTGTGATCGCCGGGGTGGTGGTGCGGGGCCGGATGGACGCGGTCTTCGCCCGGCCGGGTGGCCGGTTCGACGTGGTCGACTGGAAGACCGGCGCGCAGCCCACCGGGCCGGCGGCCGACGTGGCCGCCGTGCAACTGGCCGTCTACCGGCTGGCCTGGGCAGAGTTGGCCGGCGTGCCGGTCGACACTGTGGGCGCGGCGTTCCACTACGTCCGGCACGGGGTGACCGTCCGGCCCGCCGACCTGCTGGATGTGACCGGCCTCACGGCCATGATCGCGCAGCTGCCCGAGGATTCTGCCCAAGGTTGACCATGGCGGGGGAAACCGTGGTAGGTTGACGGGGTTGCAGTTTTGGTTACCAGAGACTCTGTGTGCGCCTGGCGGGATTGTGGCCCCAGGCGCTCTTTGTTGTGTCCGGAGTTCTCCGGGCGGGGCGACCAGAAGCGACAGGCGATTCGCGCATCCCCGCGCGGAGCGCTCCTCTTCGGGCACGCAACAAGTGCGTGTCCGACGTTCCGTCAAGGAGACGAAACACATGGCTATTGGCACCGTGAAGTGGTTCAACGCTGACAAGGGCTTCGGCTTCATCACCCCGGACGGCGGCGGCGCCGACGTCTTCGCCCACTTCTCGGCGATCCAGTCCTCCGGCTACCGGAGCCTGGACGAGAACCAGCGGGTCGAGTTCGAGGTGACCCAGGGCCAGAAGGGCCCGCAGGCGGAGAACATCCGCCCGCTCTGATCTTCGGATCGGTCAGCATTACCTGTCGCGCCCTCCGGGTGTGACGGTGACGGGACCGGCCCGCCCCGCTGCCGCCTGCCGACGCAGGTGGCGGCCCGGCGGCGGGCCGGCCTGTACTCCCTTTCGGTTCGTGCTTGTGAGTCCTGGCTGCCTTGCGCCGCCGGTTGACAGCGCCGACTTCGGCGCCCTCCCTCGACACGTGCCGCGTCGAGGAAGGCTTCCGCATGACCACAGTTATTCCTTCGTTCGCTCATACCGGTCTGGCGCCGGCGCTGCTCACCGCGCTGACCGCGCAGGGCATCAACGAGCCGTTCCCCATCCAGTCGGCGACGCTCCCCGACTCGCTCGCCGGCCGGGACGTGCTGGGCCGGGGTCGTACCGGCTCCGGCAAGACCCTCGCCTTCGGGCTTCCGCTGCTGTCCCGCACCGCCGGCCGTAAGGCGCGGCCGGGCCGCCCGCTGGCCCTGGTGCTGGTGCCGACCCGCGAGCTGGCTCAGCAGGTCACCACCGCCCTGGCCCCGTACGCCCGCGCCGTCGGGCTGCGCTGCGCCACTGTGGTCGGCGGTCTGTCGTTGCAGCGGCAGGCGGACGCCCTGCGCGCCGGCACCGAGGTGGTCGTCGCCACCCCCGGCCGGCTGCACGACCTGATCAACCGTGGTGACGCCCGGCTCGACCAGGTCGAGATCACAGTGCTCGACGAGGCCGACCAGATGGCCGACATGGGCTTCCTGCCGCAGGTCACCAAGCTGCTGGAGCAGGTCGCGCCGCAGGGGCAGCGGATGCTCTTCTCCGCGACTCTGGACGGCGGCGTGGACCGGCTGGTCCGCCGATTCCTGAGCAACCCGGTCACCCACTCGGTCGACCCGGGCACCGCGACGGTCACCGCGATGACCCACCACGTGCTGCACGTCGACGCCGCGGACAAGCCCGACGCGTTGACCCGGATCGCCGCCCGTGAGGGCCGCACCATCCTGTTCATGGGCACCAAGCACCGCGCCGACCGGCTGGCCCGCCAGCTGCTCTCCAAGGGCGTACGCGCGGCCGCGCTGCACGGTGGCAAGTCCCAGCCGCAGCGCACCCGGATCCTTGAGCAGTTCCGCAACGGTCAGGTGACCGCCCTGGTCGCCACCGACGTGGCGGCCCGTGGCATCCACGTGGACGGTCTGGACATGGTGGTCAACGTGGACCCGCCGACCGAGGCGAAGGACTACCTGCACCGGGGCGGCCGTACCGCCCGGGCCGGCGAGTCCGGTTCCGTGGTCACCCTGGTCCTGCCGGAGCAGCGCCGGGACGTGTCCCGGCTGATGGCCACCGCCGGTATCCGACCTGAGTCGGTCCAGGTGCGTGCGGGTGACGGAGCGCTGGCCCGGGTGACCGGTGCCCGCGAGCCGTCCGGTGTGCCGGTGACCATCGTGGCTCCGCCGGCGCCCGCAACTCGGGCCCGTACCTCCGGGGGCTCGGCCTCCGACGGGGGTGCCCGTCCGGCGCACCGCGCGTCGGGCCGGTCCCGTCGGCCGCGTCGCCCCCGCACCGTCTGATCTTCTGCGCGTCGACCGACCCGTCCCGCTTCGGCGAGGCGGGTCGGTTTTGTCCGCGTGGTGTTCCGGGCCGGTCGGCTGGCGGTGCGGCCCGACCGGTCAGCCGACCGCGCCGGGTGGCCCCTCTGCTGAGTCGGTAATCAGCCTCCGCTGGGTCGGCTGGCCGACTGCGCCCCGGCCGCTGGTGGTCGAGGCTGACCGACGGGGGATGTCGGGCGGGGGGCCCGGCACGGGAGGGGTGACCATGGCGGGCGAAGCCGGCTCGGGCGCACTGCGTGAACTGATCCTGGTGGTCGCGGTCGCGCTCGCCGGGTTGCTGCTCGCCATGGTTGCGGCCTTCGCGCCCTGGCACGCCACCCCGGCGGGTAATGCTCCCGCCGGTCTGGTGGAGCTGCGCAGTCCTGGCGACCCGGGCCTCGCCCCGGCGACCGCCCACGTGGGCTGAGCAGCGTCCGGCCTACCGGTGCCGGCGGAGGGGCAGGCCCGGTCAGGATCGGTACGAGATGTGGTCGGGTCGGCGGGGCACCGACCCGACCACATCGCGCCTTCCTGCGTGTGCCCCGGCCGTGGCGACCGCTCTCTGCGTCGATCTTGCAGTTTCGGATGCCGGTATGCCCGGTAACACCCGGAATGTGAGCGCCGAAAGTGCAAGATCGGCCGGGGGCGGGGGCGGGGGCGGGGGCGGGGGCGGGGGGTCAGGTTTTTGTGGGGGCGTGGGTGAGTAGGTCGGCCAGGGTGGTGCTGTCGACCACAGTGGCGATCGCCCCGTGCACCGCCAGCCAGACGTCGGTGAGCCCGGCGGCCACTCCGTGATAGCCGGCCCGCTCGGCCGGCAGACCGCGCACCGTGGTGAGCGAGCCGCCGACCGCGCGCAGCACGTCGCCGACGGTGATCTCGTCGGCTGGGCGGGTCAGCGCGTACCCGCCGTCGGCACCGCGATGGCTGTGCAGCAGACCGGCCCGGCGCAGGTCGAGCAGGATGCCCTGCAGGAAGCTGAGCGGGATGTCCTGCACCTCGGCCAGGCTGGCCGCCTTCACCAACTCGCCGACCCGGTCGCCGTCGCCACCATCACCACCGGCGGCGACGGCGAGCATCGCCCGGAGCGCGTAGTCGCTGCGCGCGGAGACGAACACGTCACTGACCAGCCTGGTCCAGTACGCCCCAGCGGCGCCGGATCGCCTTGTCCGCGGCGCCGAACGCGGCGTCCACGACGAGGCCGACGACCAGGATGACGATCATCGTGGAGAGCAGCCAGGGTGAGTCGGACAACTCGCGGGAGTAGGTGAGCTGGGCGCCGAGCGAGGTCTGCGAGATGCCGACCACGAGCAGCTCACCTGCCATCAGGCTGCGCCAGGAGAAGGCCCAACCCTGCTTGAGCCCGGCGACGATCGCCGGGAGGGCGGCCGGTGCGATGACGTACCGGTAGAGGTTGAGCCCTCGCGCGCCGAGGTTACGGCCGGCGCGCACCAGCAGCGGCGGCACGTAGTCCACCCCGGAGATCACCCCATTGGCGATGGACGGCGCCGCACCGAGCACCACCACGAAGAAGATCGCCTTCTCGCTCAGCTCGAAGAGCAGGATGGCCAGCGGGAACCAGGCGATCGACGGCATCGTCTGCAACGCGGTGATCATCGAGCCGATGGCGGCGCGCAGCACAGTGGACCGGGCCACCGCGAGGCCCAGCAGCAGGCCGACGGCGACCGAGAAGACGTACCCGACGGCGGCCCGGCGCAACGTGGTGAGCAGGCCGTCCCACAACTGCGGACCCTGGGCCTGGGTGATCAGCTCACGGCCGACCTCCAGCGGACCCGGCAGCGAGTACGGGGGCTTCCAACCCGAAAGGACCACGAGTTGCCAGGCGGCGATGGCGATGGCCAGCGCGGCGAGCTTGGGCCAGGTGGCCGCCCAGATCCGGGCGCCGCGGGAAACCTCCTTGTCCCGGCCGGCGATCTCCAGCGCGTCGAGGCCGGTGATCTCCGCGTCGGTACGCGCCGAACTGGTGAGGGTGTCACTGGCCATGGCGGCCCACCTCCGTACGGAGCCGCTCGGTGACCTCGGCGGCGATGGCGGCGACCTCGGGGGAGTCGATCCGGCGAGGGCGCGGGATGTCCACCTCGGTGGAGTAGATGATCCGGCCGGGTCGGCTGGAGAGCAGGATGATCCGGTCGGCCAGCCGGGCCGCCTCGCGGACGTTGTGCGTCACGAAGAGCACAGAGAGGTTGCGCTCGGACCAGATCCGTTCCAGCTCGTCGTGCAGGATGTCCCGGGTCATCGCGTCCAGCGCGCCGAACGGCTCGTCCATCAGCAGCACCGGAGTGTCCAAGGCCAGCGTGCGGGCGAGCGCGACGCGCTGCCGCATGCCGCCGGAGAGCTCGTGCGGGCGCTTACGGCCGAAGTCGGCAAGGTGCACCGTCCGCAGCAGCTCGGCCACCCGCTCGCGGCGCTGCGCCCGGGGGAGCCGGCGCAGCTTGAGGGGCACCTCCACATTGGCGTCGACTGTCAGCCACGGGAAGAGCGCCGGCTCCTGGAACATCAGGCCCGGGTTGGCGTCGCCGGCCAGGGTGATCTGCCCACCGCTGACCCGGTCCAGCCCGGCCACCAGGTTGAGCAGGGTGCTCTTCCCGCAGCCGGACGCGCCGACCAGGCAGACGAACTCGCCGGGCGCGACATCCAGCGAGACACCGTCCAGGGCCAGGACGGCGTTCGCCCCGCGCCCGTACACCTTTGTCACGCCGGAGAGCGCGACCGCTGTGGTCGCGCTCTGCGGCGTCGTCGTTGTCGACGTCATGGCTGGACGACCTCGGGCTCGCCCTGCGCCTTGAGCGCGTTGTTGAGGTACTTGAGGTCGTACAGGCCCTTGAGGTCGACCGGCTCGGTCAGCCCGACGTCGACGGCGTGGTCGAGGCCGGCCTTCAGGGAGGAGGAGATCGGGTCGTTGGTGAACTCCAACGTCGGCCACGCCTGCTTGATCAGCTTCAGGTCCAGCGGCTTGCCGGTGATCTTGCCGATCGCGTCGGAGATGGCCTGCTGCGCCTCGTCGGGCTTGGTGTTGACGAACTCGTTGGCGGCCACCTGGCCGTCGACAAGCTTCTGCACCACGTCCGGGTGTGCCTTGAGGAACTTCGTGCTCACCAGCAGGTTGGTGATGACGAACTTCTTGTCCGGCCACAGGTCGCGCTCGTCGACGAGCACCTTGCCGCCGGCGTTGACCAGGCGGGAGACGAACGGCTCGGGCACCCACGCGCCGTCGATCGCGCCGCTGTTGAACGTCTCGACCGTCTGGGCGTTCTCCTGCGGCACGATCTTGACGTCACCGCCACCCTCCTTGGTGGTGGTCAGGCCCTGCTGCTTGAGCCAGTACCGGATCGCCACGTCCTGGGTGTTGCCCAGCTGCGGGGTGGCGATCTTCTTACCCTTCAGGCCCTGCGCATCGGTGATGCCGGGCTTGACCACCAGCGCCACGCCGCCGGAGGCCGCGCCGGAGATGACCCGGACGGCCTCGCCCTTGGACTTGGAGAAGGCGTTCACCGTCGGGTTCGGACCGATGTAGGTGGCGTCCAGCGCGCCGGAGAAGACCGCCTCGATGGCGGCCGGGCCGGCGTTGAAGGTCTTCGGGTCCAGCTTGACGTCGGTGCCGAGCTTCTCCGCGAAGATGCCCTTCTCCACCCCGACGACCGCCGGCGCGTGGGTGATGTTGGGGAAGTAGCCGAGGCGCAGCGTCACCGGGCCGGAGCTGCCGCCCGCGCCCTCGCTGTCGTCGCCGCACGCGGCGGTGCTGCCCAGGGTCGCCGCGCCCAGGGCGGCGAGGGTGGCCAGGGTGACCAACCGGCGCAGGGGGAGCCGTCTCATCGTCCATCCAATCCGCAGTATTCCTACTTAGTTGGTAGGAAGAGTGGGCCGGGCCGCGGCCAGCGTCAAGGCCCATCCACATGGCGGGATGGCGCGTCTCGGGCATGTCGGTAATTCCTACCAGCTTGATAGGGGGTGAGCGGCGTCGTGCTGATCGCGGTCCGGGCCGGGTTCGCGCCAGCGCGGTGTCGCCGGCACCATCGAGACCGGGGGCGACCCGGCCGGGCAGCGGGCGTACCGCGACCTGCTCGGGCACGACCACCGCCGGAGCGCACCGGCGAGCATCCTCTCCGGCTGGCCGCACCGGGCCGAGGCAGAGCAGGTCGGCACCGACGTGCCGCGCCTGGTGACGGCCCCGGTCGCGGCGGCTCCGGGAAGGTCGCGGGTGGCGGAGGTGTCGACGCGCTAGGGTCGACTCCGTGGCGGCGCGGAGATCCAGAATTCCAGCGACGAAGTATCCGGTCGAGCGGTTCACCCTCGACAACGGCCTGCGGGTGGTGCTCACCCCCGATCGCAGTGCCCCGGTGATCGGGGTGGCTGTGGTCTACGACGTCGGCATCCGCTCGGAGCCGGAGGGGCGTACCGGCTTCGCCCACCTCTTCGAGCACCTGATGTTCCAGGGCTCGGAGAACCTGGAGAAGCTGGCCCACTTCCGGCACGTGCAGGGCGCGGGTGGCACCTTCAACGGCTCCACCCACCTTGACTACACCGACTACTTCGAGACGCTGCCGAGCAACGCGCTGGAACGCGCGCTGTTCCTGGAGGCGGACCGGATGCGTGGACCCCGGCTGACCGAGGAGAACCTGCGCAACCAGGTCGACGTGGTCAAGGAGGAGATCCGGGTCAACGTCCTCAACCGGCCGTACGGTGGCTTTCCCTGGCTCACTCTGCCGCCGGTCATGTTCGACACCTTCCCGAACGCCCACGACGGCTACGGCTCCTTCGACGACCTGGAGTCGGCGACCGTCGCCGACGCCGCGGACTTCTTCCGCCGCTACTACGCCAGCGGCAACGCCGTGCTGGCCGTCAGCGGGGACATCGACGTGGCCGAGGCGATCGAGCTGGTCACCCGGCACTTCGGCGACGTGCCCGCCCGGCCGGCACCGCAACGGCCCGACTTCACCGAGCCTGATCTGAGCGCCGAGCGGCGTACCTCGTACACCGACGCCCTGGCGCCGCTGCCGGCGGTGGCCGGCGCCTGGCGCGTGCCCGACCCGGTCACCGACTTCGCCGGCTACCTGCCGTACGTGGTGCTGGCCGAGGTGCTCACCGACGGCGACGCGTCGCGGCTGGTGGAACGGCTGGTGCAGCGGGACCGCACGGTGACCAGCCTCGGCGGATACCTCGGTTTCATGGGCGACCCGTTCGACGTCCGCGACCCCACCGCGCTGCTGTTGCAGGCGCACCTGCCGCCCGGTGGCGATGTCGACAAGGTGCTGCGCACCATCGACGAGGAGTTGGACCGGCTGGCCACCGATGGCCTGACCGACGGTGAGCTGGCCCGCACCCAGGCCCGGATGGCCACCCACCTGCTGCGGGACACCGACGCGGTGCTCGGCCGGGCGCTGCGGATGGCAGTGCTGGAACAGCAACGCGGTGAACCGGGTCTGCTCAACGAACTGCCCCGGCTGGTCGGCGAGGTCACCGAGGAGCAGGTCCGGTCCGCCGCGGCCATCCTGCGCCCGGAGCGCCGGGCCGCCATCGAGGTCATCGCCGGAGGCGCCCGATGAGTGTCACCACCGCTCCCGCCGGGCCGCGTACGCTGCCACCGCTCGGGCCGACCCGCAAGCTCAAGGTGCCCAAGCAGGCCGAGCGCACACTGCGCAACGGCCTCACCGTGATCGCCGTACGCCGGCCCGCCGTACCCCTTGTCGAACTGCGGCTCTGGGTGCCGTTCGGCCGGGTCCACCTGGCCCGCGGCGCGATGCTCTCGCAGACAATGCTCTCCGGCACCGACTCGATGACCAGCGTGCAGATCGCCGCCGAGTTGCAGAAGGTGGGCGGCGGGCTCTCCGCGGGCGTCGACCCGGACCGGCTGATGCTCTCCGGCGCCGGCCTGGTCACCGGTCTGGACCGGATGCTGGAGCTGCTGGCCGAGGTGCTGACCGGCGCCAGCTACCCCGGTGACGAGGTGGCCACCGAACGGGACCGGCTGGTCGACCGGATCCAGGTCGCGCAGAGCCAGCCTTCGCACCTGGCCCGGGAGGCGCTGCTCAAGCGGATCTACGGCCGGCACCCGTACGCGACGCAGACGCCGGAGCCCGGCCAGATCCGTGCCGTCCGACCGGCGGCGCTGCGCACCCTGCACGCGGAGCGGGTCCACCCGACCGGCGCGCAGTTGGTGCTGGTCGGCGACGTCCAGCCGGAGAAGGCACTGGACGCGGCCGAGCGGGCGCTCGGCGGCTGGTCGGGCGCCGGGCGGGTGGCCGAACTGCCGGCGACCCCGCCGCTGGAGCCGGGGCCGCTGCTGCTTGTCGACCGGCCGGGCTCGGTGCAGTCCTCGCTGCGGATCGCGCTGCCTGCGGTGTCGCGCACCGACCCGGACCACGCCCCGCTGCAACTGGCCAACCTGATCTTCGGCGGTTACTTCTCGTCCCGGTGGGTGGAGAACATCCGCGAGGACAAGGGCTACACGTACGGCCCGCACTCGGTGATCGAGCATTCCGTCGCCGGGTCGGTGCTGGTCGCCGCCGCCGACGTGGCCACCGAGGTCACCGGGCCGGCGCTGCTGGAGACGACGTACGAGCTGGGTCGGTTGGCCTCGCTGCCGCCGAAGCCGGAGGAGTTGGAGCAGGCCCGGCAGTACGCCCTGGGCACCCTCCAGCTCGGCATGTCCACCCAGGCCGGGTTGGCGGCGTTGACCAGCGCGTACGCCGGCAATGGTCTGCGCCTGGACTTCCTCGCCGAGTACGCGGCGAGGTTGGCGAAGGCGAGCACCGACGACGTCGCGCAGGCGGCGGCCCGCTACCTGGCCCCGGCTCGGGCGGCGATCGTGGTGCTCGGCGACGCGGAGCGGGTCACCCCGGGGCTGGCCGCGCTGACCACGGTGCAGACCGAGCAACAGGCGTGAGTGAGCGGAGCGAGCGAGCCGTGGGGTTCAGCAGCGGGCCGTCTCGCGGCGGCGTGCGGCGAAGCGGAGCGCCGGCGTGAGTGAGCGGAGCGAGCGAGCCATGAGGTTCAGCAGCGGGCCGTCTCGCGGCGGCGTGCGGCGAAGCGGAGCGCCGGCGTGAGCGGGGAGGCGGCGCCGCCGTTGGCGCGGTCCACGCTGGATCGGGCCGCGCACCGGCGGGGCGACTCGCAGTGGTTGACCGAGGCGTGGTTGCGTGCCCGGGTGCTGCTGCTCGACTCGACCGACGAGGGTCGGACGCTGGCCCGCACCGAGACGTCGCCTCCGACGTTGGTGCTGTTCGGGGCGGCTGACGTGCCCGCCGGGTCAGAGTCGATGGCGATGTTCCTGGGTGTCGAGCCGGACGGGGTGCCGGTCTTCGCTGTCGACGCGCCGCTTCCGGCGATCCCGGGGACCCGGGCGGTCCATCTCCGGGAGGTGGGTCACCTGCTCGCCGATCGGGAGGCCGGCATCTTCACCACCGCGTTGGCGCTGGTCAACTGGCACACCCGACACGGCTACTCGACGAGCACCGGCGCGCCGACCGCTATGGACGAGGCGGGTTGGTCCCGGGTGGATCGCAATGGCGGGCGGATCTGGCCTCGTACCGACCCGGCGATGATCGTGCTCGTCCACGACGGCGTGGACGGGCCGGACGGCCGCTGCCTGCTCGGCAACAACGCCGGCTGGCAGGGCACCCCGGGTGGTCGCCGCTACTCCTGCCTGGCCGGCTACGTGGAGCCAGGCGAGTCGGCCGAGGCGGCCGTGCTGCGCGAGGTCCGCGAGGAGGTGGGCATCGGGGTCGAGCGCATCGGGTACGTGGGCAGCCAGGCATGGCCGTTCCCCGGCTCGCTGATGTTGGGCTTCCTGGCCACCGCGAACCCGACCGAGCCGGTGCGGGTCGACCCGTCCGAGATCGCGTACGCGCGATGGTTCTCTCGCCGGGAGATCGGGGCGGCGCTGGCCGGGCAGACGGTGGACGTGGGCGACGGGGCCCGGCTGATCCTGCCGCCTCCGTCGTCGATCGCGCTGTTCCTCATCCACCGGTGGCTGGACGGCTGGATGGACGCCGACCGCTGAGCACGGTCCCGACCCGTGGCCGCCGTTGCCGCGGCGGTCACGGGCCGGGAACACGGGCCGTCGTGGTCAGCGGGTACGTAACGCGGCGGGGGAGCCGGTCCGACCACGACGGACGTCCTGTGGAGTCAGGTGCCGGTGCGGCCCGGTCTGTGTCGGAAGGCGGGCCGCGACTCGATCAGCGGGAGGACCTTGACCCGCTGCTTGCCGGCGCGGACCGCGCCGACGGTGGCCAATGCGCGGGCCAGTAGCAGCGCGGCGTCCCGGTCCTCGGCGTGCACGATCTGCCGGCGCGGCTCGGGCGTCGTCGTCTCGTCGCGAAGTCGGTGGCCGTCCGCCCAGGCGGCGGCGATGTCCCCGTCAGCGACGGCGCGGATGTCGGTGCGAACGATCAGGAACCGCATGAGGGTCTCCGGATGAACCGCGACGGATGAGCCAGTGTGGAAGTTCCACGTATCCGAGGGCCATGTTACGCCCCGTGTTCGTCTCAGCAACTGAAACGCGCCTATCGGTTTCGACCCTCGTCCGATCGGCGGATGGCTGCTCAGCGGGGTCGTCGGGCCGCCGAACCACCGAGCCGGCCGGGTACGACGCGACGGGGCCGCCGGCAGTGTGCCGACGGCCCCGTAACAGTCACCGAATCAGTTCAGATCGAACTGGCCCTTCTTCGCCCCGGTGATGAAGCCGAGCCATCCCGCGCGGTTGAACAGCAGCACCGGGCCGCCCCGGTCCTTGCTGTCGCGCAGGGCGACTGCCGACGGGCCGGTGGCCAGTGGGGCGACCTCCACGCAGTTGGAGGTCTGGCTGCGTGTGCTGGTACGCCACGGGGCGTCCGCCAACGAGTGGGCGGAGACGGACGGCGTGTTGCGGATTTCGTTCATGGTTCTGCTCCTGATGTGCAGCGATCCGATGGGACGAGTGGTGCCGCACGTCCCGACGGAGGGTCCCCCGTGGATCACCGGTCCGTCAGTCGCCCCGATTCCCGGCGGCGTTGGGTCGGCGCCGTTGCCGGCCCGAACGCCACTGTGGATGGGGGCGTCGCCTCGGTCAGCCGTCCCGTCGCCTCGATCAGCCAGGAGAGGGTGTCCGAGGCGTTAAGTGCCGCCGTGCATAGCCACTCGAACACCACTTTATAGCGATTTAGCGTGATTGACTCGGTCGACATGACGTCGGTGAAGCCACCTTCGATGGCCAATGTCTCCGGATCGAGGGGATCGGCGAACCGATAGACCGAGAAGGCGGTCGGCGGAAGGTACCAATTGCCGATCTGGGTGTCCCGGGGCAGCACGTGCAGGGCCACATTGGGCAGCAGCGCCAACTCGCAGAGCTGGAGCAGCTGTTCGTGCAGCACCTCCGGCGGCCCGGCCCGGCGGCCGAGAGCCGCCTCCTCCAACACCGCCGTGTAGCGGGGAGCGTGCGGCTCCCGGGTCAGCAGCGACTGGCGGGCCAGCCGCGCCTGCACCTCGGTCTCCGGCTCGTCGCCGGGCTCCGGCTCGCCAGCGCCCGCGTTGACCTGCCGGGCCGACACGATCCGGAGCTGGGCGTACCCGGGGGTCTGCAGCAGACCCGGCACCAGCACCGGGTTGTACTCGGAGATCTCCGCGCAGCCCGCCTCCAACTCGGCCCAGCCGCGCTGTTGCTGCGTCATCACCGGGAAGTTCTTCAACCAGCCGCGCATGTCGCCGGCCTCGTTGGTGATGCCCAGCAGCTCGTCGTGCAGCGCCTGGTCGGCGCCGTAGAGGTCGAGCAGGTCGCCGACGTCCTGCGGGTCCGGTCGGCTGCGGCCGTTCTCCAAGCGGGACAGTTTGGACGCGGAGGCCCAACCGATACGCTCGATGACCTGATCGCCGGTGAGGCCCGCGGCCTCACGTAGGCGGCGCAGCTCGATGCCCAACCGGCGACGACGCAGGATCGGGCTGGGTGCGGCAGGAGGCACAGTGTCCTCTTTCCCGTCGACCGCCGCAGACGCGACGGTAACTGTATGAAATTCGCCCCCCACGGTCAGTATGGACGGCGCGACCGGTGTCGGAGGTTCCGGCGAGGGCGTGTCTTGCGAAAATCGCACCACGGGAATGCCGGATGACGACGGACCCGCGGTCGCGGCCCGTCGACCTCGCCCACCCGGGCACGCCATCCCGCCGGAGGGACCCATGCGCACGATCCTGCGCCGACCCGACTTCCGCCTGCTCTTCGGCGGTCTGCTGGCCAGCATGGCCGCCGAGTCGATCCTGCTGCTCGCACTCGCCATCTGGGTCAAGGATCTGACCGGCTCGAACGGGTTGGCCGGTGCCACGATCTTCGCGGTCATCGCGCCGATGACGCTCGCGCCGCTGGTCGGCTGGGTCGTCGACCGCTACCCGCGCCGACCGTTCTTCGTGGCCGCGAACGTGCTGACCGCTGCCCTGCTCGCCCCGTTGTTCACCGTCCACGACGCGGGCGACGTGTGGGTCGTCTATCTGGTGGCCGCCCTGTACGGGCTCTCGTCCATCACGCTCGGCGCGGCGCTCAGTGGGCTCATCCGCGAGATGGTGCCGATCGAGCTGCTGGCCGACGCGAACGGCGTGCTCCAGACCGTACGTCAGGGGATCCGACTGGTCGGCCCGCTGGTGGGCGCGGCGCTCTACGCGGCGCTCGGCGGGTGGGCGCTGACCGGAATCGGCATGGTCGGATTTCTGACCGCGGCGGCGGTGGTCACCGCGCTGCCCACCCCGCAACAGCTGCCGCCCGCCGTACGGCTGCGGTGGCCGGCCGAACTGGGCGCCGGCCTGCGGCACCTGGCCGGTGAGCCGGCCCTGCGGCGGGCCCTGCTCGGCTACGGACTCGGGTCACTGGTGATGGGCTTCAGCGAGTCGCTCATCTTCGCCTACGTCGACCAGGGGCTGAACCGCGATGCCGCGTTCGTGGGGGTGCTCGTCACAGTGCAGGGCGTCGGTGGGTTGCTCGGTGGACTCTGCTCACCGACGCTGGTTCGCCGGCTCGGAGAGGTCGGCACGCTGGCCGCCGGTGTCGCCTTCTTCTCTCCGGCCGCGCTCGCGCTCGCTTTTCCCGATCTGTGGCTCGGGTTCGCGGCGGTGCTGCTGGCCGGGGTCTCCCTCCCGCTGACGATGGTGGGTCTGCACACGCTGATCCAGCGCCGCACGCCGCCTACGCTTGTCGGCCGGGTCGCCGCAGCCACCCAGGCGGTGGTCAGCGGGCCGCAGGCGGTCTCCATCGGGGCAGGTGCCCTGCTGGTCGGGTTCCTGGACTACCGGCTGCTGTTCGCGCTGGTCGGGGTGGCCACCCTGGCCGCCGGAGGCTACCTGTGGCGGGGCCGGCACCTGAGCGCGCCGACCGGGGCCCGCCCGCCGACGCCGCCCACCCGCCCGACGCTTCCGGCACCCCGCCGTCCGGCCGCGGACGCCGACCGACCAGTGCTTCCGGCACCCCGCCGTCCGGCCGAGGACGTCGACCGGCCAGTGCTTCCGGTGCCCACCGACCGTGGCCCGTTCCCGAACACGACGAGCGGCCGCCCCGGACGGGGCGGCCGCGCACCGAGAATGAACCGGCAGATCAGGCGTTGAGCGTCTCCAGGTGCTGCTTCACCTGGGTGATCGAGGGATTCGTCAGGGCACTGCCGTCGGCGAAGCGCAGCGTCGGCACCGTCTGGTTGCCACCGTTGACGCTCATCACGAACTCCGCGGCCTTCGGGTCCTGCTCGATGTCGACCACCTCGTACCCGATGCCCTCCCGGTCGAGCTGCGACTTCAGCCGGTGACAGTAGCCGCACCAGGGGGTGGAATACATCGTCAGCATCCTCGGATCCTCCAACTCCTCCGGCCGCGGCTTGCGGATCAAGCCGAGGCTGTTCGCTGCAACGCTGGGAGGAGCTGAGATGATTCCTGGTTGTGGTGGTTCACTCAGCGTCGGAACAGGTGCTCGCCGGGCTGGACCCGGAGCAACGCTCCGCCGTGACCGCACCTGCCGGCCCGGTCTGCATCCTGGCCGGCGCCGGCACCGGCAAGACCCGGGCGATCACGTCCCGAATCGCCCACCGGGCGCTCTCCGGGGAGATCTCCCCGCGGCACGTGCTCGCTGTCACCTTCACCGCCCGCGCCGCCGCCGAGATGCGACACCGTCTCACTCTGCTCGGTGCGCACGGTGTCCAGGCGCGGACATTTCACGCTGCCGCGCTGCGCCAGGTGCGGTACTTCGCGCCCCGGTTGCTGTCCGGCCGCGCCATGCCCGAACTGCTGGACAGCAAGGTACGACTGGTCACCCTCGCCGCGGCCCGGGTCGGCCTGCGTACCGACCGGGCCGCCGCCCGCGACCTGGCCGGCGAGATCGAGTGGGCGAAGTCGTCGCTGGTCGAGCCGACGGACTACGTGGTGGCCGCGGCGCGGGCGCTGCGCGACACACCGCACGAGCCGACAAAGGTCGCCGACGTGTTCACCGCGTACGAGCAGCTCAAGCGGTCGAACGGCGTGATCGACTTCGAGGACATGCTGCGGGCGGCGGTGTGGGGCATCGAGGAGCACCCGGACGTCGGCGAGCAGATCCGCGGCCAGTACCGGCACTTCGTGGTCGACGAGTACCAGGACGTCAACCCACTCCAGCAGCGGTTGCTGGACGCCTGGCTGGCCGGCCGCAACGACCTGACGGTGGTCGGCGACGCCAGCCAGACGATCTACTCGTTCACCGGGGCGACCTCGGCGTACCTCGTCGACTTTCCCCGCCGGCACCGCAACGCCACTGTGGTACGGCTGGTCCGTGACTACCGCTCCACCCCGCAGGTGGTCGGGCTGGCCAATGCGGTGATCTCCCAGGCCCGGGGCACCGAGGCGCGCCTGCGGCTGGAGTTGAGCGGGCAACGCCCACCCGGCCCCGAGCCGGACCTGCGGATCTTCACCGACGAGCCGGCCGAGGCGAACGCGGTGGCCGCGCGCTGCCGGTCGCTGATCGACGCGGGCACGCCGGCGAAGGAGATCGCCGTGCTGTTCCGCGTCAACGCGCAGTCCGAGGCGTACGAGAAGGCGCTCACCGAGGCCGCGGTGCCGTACGTGGTGCAGGGCGCGGAGCGTTTCTTCGAACGGACCGAGGTGCGCCAGGCGATGGTCGCGCTGCGTGCCGCGACCCGCTCGATCCCGGGCGAGACACCGCTGCCGGCCGCTGTCGTCGAGGCGCTCACCGCCGTCGGCTGGGCCCCGGACGCGCCCCCGGCCGGCGGCGCCGCCCGCGAGCGCTGGGAGGCGCTGTCCGCGCTGGTCCAGCTCGCCGAGGAGTACGCGGCCACCCCCGAGGTCGTGCCGATCGGCGAAGCCGCCTCGGTGGAGCGTCCGGTCACCCTCACCGACTTCACCGAGGAGTTGGCGCGCCGGGCCGCCCAGCAGCACGTGCCGACGGTGGACGGCGTGACGCTGGCGTCCCTGCACTCGGCCAAGGGGTTGGAGTGGGACGCGGTCTTCCTGGTCGGCCTCGCCGAGGGCACCCTGCCCACCACGTACGCCAAGACCGTCGAGCAGGTCGAGGAGGAGCGCCGGCTGCTCTACGTCGGGATCACCCGCGCCCGGGAGTGGCTCTGGCTGTCGTACGCCACCGCGCGCTCGCCGGGCGGACGGGCCCGGCGGCCGTCGCGGTTCCTGCCCCAACTGGATCGTTCCGGCGGCACCGAACGGGCGACCGGCGGCGCCGGTCCGGCCCGCAGTCCCGAACGACGGCGAACCCAGATCGTCTCCTGCCGGATCTGCGGCGCCACCCTGCTCGCCGGCCCGGACCGCAAGCTCGGCCGGTGCCCGACCTGCCCGTCCGACATAGACGATGAGCTGCACGAACGGCTGCGCGAGTGGCGGCAGCGGGTGGCCGGTGCGCAGAAGGTACCGGCGTACGTGGTCTTCACCGACGCGACGCTCGTCGCGTTGGCCGAGCGGCGACCGGGCCGGTCGGAGGAGTTGATCGCCATCGCCGGTATCGGCCCTCGCAAGCTGGGTCTCTACGGGGAGTCGGTGCTGGCCCTCGTGGCCGGCGCCGGGGTGGACGACGTCTGCCCGGAGAAAACTTTCGAAATCTCGTCGTAAATTCGTTTGCCCTCGCCCCGGCGCGAGGAATAGCCTCAGAACACACCACGCGAGCGGCGCCATTCCGGCTGCTCACGAGGTCGGTCCAGTCGATTCGAGGAACGTGAGGGAGGTGGCACCCGTGAAGATCTTCACCTATGAGCGTCTGGCGGCGATGCCGTCTGTCTGCGCTCCGATGTCGGCTGTCCGGGTGGCCCTCGTGGCCGCACGACCGTCGGTTCCACAGGTGCACCAGGTTCAGGCCGAGCTGACCCTGACCGTCGCGCCCGCTGGAGTCGAGGGGACCAGTGGCTTCACGGGCAATGGCATCCGGGTCGCCAAGAAGCGCACGGATGTCCGCGGCGTTCCACCTCGAGGTAAACCGGTCTGACCATCAGACTCCGGCTCACCTCGAGGCCGCGGAACCCGCTTACCGGGATCCGCGGCCTCAGTTTTTTGCCCGCCGTAAGTACGTCGGAATGCGATCCACGAGATCGAAGTGAGAGAGAGGTGACCGGGAGATGAGTCTGGCGTTGGCCCCCCTCGACATGAGCGTCGAGATGGAGGCGAACCTGCCCTGCCGGAAGTTCGACCCCGACCTGTGGTTCTCCGACTCGCCCACCGAGCTCGAGCTGGCCAAGTCACTCTGCGGGGACTGCCCGCTGCGTGTCGAGTGCCTGGCCGGAGCCGTTGAGCGAGCGGAGCCGTGGGGCGTCTGGGGCGGCGAGATCTTCGAGCGTGGCGCGGTTGTCCCGCGTAAGCGGCCCCGTGGCCGTCCGCGTAAGGAGGACGTCGCCCGTGACGCCGAGCTTCGGGTCGAGGCCGAGGCGCGCCTGGCGGCCAGTGGGCTGTCCGAGGTGCGTGGTGCGGTCCGGCTGGCAGCCTGACATGTTCCCGACCCGTTCCAACTACGCCGGTGTCACACCGGCAGTGAGTGAGAAAACGATGTTGAACGTTCCGAGTGGAGCCTTCGAGATGCAACTACTCCACGAAGCGTTGACCCGGGCTCGAATGCGCCGGCCTCAGGCCGGTCGTACCACCACGAGCACTGAGGCAACCCGATCCGCCCGTACCGTCGCCATGACCAGCCGCAATCAGGCGGCTCGCGACCTGGGCGTTCTCTAGTACCACCTCACACAGAAGGGCGGGTGCCGACCGGCACCCGCCCTTCCCCATGTGGTCAGCCGCCCGGGCCTTGGTGTGGTCAGGCGACCGGGGCGAAGCCGGGCAGCCAGCGCTCCAGGATGCTCCGGTACGGGGCCTTCGCCTCCAACTGGCAGAGCACCCCGATCGACCCGAGCGTCACCCGGTGGATCAGCAGGTACGACGGTGGCAGGTTGAGCTGCCTGCTCAGCTGGTACGTGGGGGAGCGAGGGCTGGCCAGTCGACCCGCCTCGGCCCGCAGCCAGGCCCGGGTGAACCGGAAACCGTCCGCCGCGATGGGCTCCAGCATGGGGCGGATGAAGTCGAGCACCCCTTCGGCGTCGATCTCCTCGGCCGAGCCGATGAACCCCTCCGACCGCAGCCCCGCCACCACCTCGTCGGCATCGCCGCGCAGGGCCGTCGCGGCGATACGACCGATCGGCTCCGGGGTGCCCTCCGGCATCCGGGCCACCGCACCGAAGTCGATCACCCCGAGCCGACCGTCGGGCAGCAACCGGAAGTTTCCCGGGTGCGGATCGGCGTGCAGCAGCCCGGCCCGCTGCGGTGCGGAGAGGTGCAGGGTGGCCATCAACCGACCCGCCTCGTCCCGATCCTCCTCGGTGCCCTCGCGGATGATGTCGGCCAGCGGGGTGCCAGTCACCCATTCGGTGACCAGCACCCGGGGCGAGGCATTGACCACCTCCGGGATGTAGATCTCCGGGTCGTCGGCGTACGCGGCGGCGAAGGTGCGCTGCGACTCGGCCTCCAACTCGTAGTCCAACTCCTCGGTGATCCGTTCGCGCAGCTCGGCCAGGAGCGGCTTGACGTCCAGGCCGGGCTGGATGGCCCGGAACATTCCGCCCAGTCGGGAGAGCTGCTTGAGGTCGGCGAGCAGGGCGTCGCCGGCCCCCGGGTACTGGATCTTGACCGCCACGTCGCGGCCGTTCGGTTCGCCCGACTCGTCGAAGCCCGGCTCGCGCCAGCGCGCCCGGTGCACCTGACCGATGCTCGCGGCTGCGGCCGGAACGTCGTTGAACTCGACGAACAGGTCCCGCCAGTCGGGGCCGAGCTGCTCGGCCAGCACCTTGTGCACGCTGGCGACCGGCAGCGGTGGCGCCGCCTCCTGCAACTTCGTCAGCGCCTGCCGGTAGGGCGCGGCGATCTCCTCCGGCAACGCGGCCTCGAAGACCGACAGCGCCTGGCCGAACTTCATCGCCCCGCCCTTGAGCTGGCCCAGCACGCTGAACAGCTGCTCGGCGGTGCGCTGCTGAATCTCCGCGGAGATCACGTCGGAGGCCAGCCCGGTGACGCGCTTTCCCATCCCGAGAACGGTCCGGCCGGCGAAGCCGAGCGGCAGGGCGGCGAGCTTGGCGGTGCGGGACACGGCGCGGCGCGGGATGTCGGTCACCCGGTCATTGTTACCGACCGGAGGGCCCCGCTGCTGCTCTGCGGCCGGGCTGGTGCGGACACTCGGCCTCGCGAGCACCCACACGCCGGGTGCGGCGGCCAACCCCGACGACGGAAACAGCCGGCACCGGTGATCTCCATGGCACTACCCAGCGTTTCCGGCTGGCCGCCGTCCAGCTGCGTCAGCGCCTCGGCCAGGGCGTACCCGCAGGCGACGAGCAGCGTGCCTGTCGTTGCGGCGGCCATCGGGTCGGCGGCGGCGAGTTGCGCGGCGAGCCGGGGCCAGTCCGGGTCGCGGTCGGCCCGGTGCAGCTCGACGCAGTGCAGGCAGGGCCCGGCGGGTGGGCGGACCAACGGCCCGATCACCGGTACGCCCTCGCGCAGCGTGACCAGCAGGTGTGGCTGCCGGCGCTGGGCGAGAGCGGCGGCGAGCAGCGCCGGAGGCCGGTCCGTACCGAGCTGGATCACCAGGTCGATCCGGCCGGCGCGGCTTGGACGGGTGCCGGTGCCCGGTGCGACGCGGCTGACAGCAGCCCGCACCGCCGGAGCCAGCGGCCGACCCAGTTCGGCGGCGGGGATGCCGGTGCCGATCAGGTCGACGGGGCGCACCGGGCCGGTGAGCTGGGGATTCACCTGCCCCACACCGGACTGGGCCAACGCCACCGTCAGCGGCCCGCCGAGCGCCCCGGCGCCGGTGAGCAGGACGCGGGCCGCCCGCCGCCTCCGCAGGACCTGCGCGGGGGTGCCGGGCAGCCGGGCGGCGGCCAGGGCCAGCGCGCCGGCCTCCGCCGCGAGCCGGGCGCGGACCGGGCCGGTCAGGTCGCGGGGGAGCAGGCTGTGCGCGGACACCAACAGGCCGGCGGCCCGCAGGGTGTCGAGCAGGGTACGCGCGTCGTCGGCGCTGACCTGGGCGGACGCCGCCTCGATCAGCACGGTCCGCTCGCTGCGGGTGCCGTCGAGCAGGTCGAGCAGGTGGGCGGCGCGGGGGTTGGCCAACTCCAGTAGGGCGGCCGGCCCAGGGCCGACGCCGAGTTGGAGGGTGTGCCGGTCCCGCCAGAGCCGGTTGAGGCCGGGCAGCAGGGTGGGGCGGGGTAGCACGGTGCGGCTCATGGTCACGAATGGTGACCGCATCTTCGCGTTCAGTCGATCGTTGTCCACAGGCGGTCAGGCCGCTGTCCAGCGCTATCCACAGGATTTGACAGGTTTTCCACAGCCCCTCGCGCCCGTTGTCGGTCACCCGACAGGGCTACCGCAGCGGTGGCACGCGCTCCCGATCCGGCAACGGGGGTGGGGTGGCCACCCGGCCACCCCACCCCGTTCACCCGTTCGGGTCAGACCTTGGCCTTGCCCAGGATGCGGTTCACTGTTGTACCGCATACCGGACACTTGCCCTTGGCCATGTTCATTCCGGTCTTCGAGACCTCGACGTGCCCCTCGAAGTCCCGCTTCTCCTTGCACTTCACGCAGTAACCGTTGTAGGTCGTCTGGGCCTGGTCGGCCACGGTGCCCTCCTCGTCTCGTCCGCCGGTCAATGCCGTCCCGGCGGGGTGCCCGGCGGCGGGCCACACGGGGCGCCGGCGCTGGGTCTCACTCCGCGGCCACCTTCGTGACCGCTGGTCCGCGGACCCTACCCAGGTCTGGGCAGTTCCATGTCAGCTGTGCATCGACACTGTGAGCAAGTCGACGTCGAGAGTGTGCATGGCGAAATAGGTCGGATAAGTCAGTTTGGCGGGGACACGCCGACCAAACCCTGACAGCCACCCGTGCGAGTGCCCCTGCGGCGGCATTCGGGGCGGTGATCACCTACGGTGGATACGGGCCGCGCACCGGCGCCATCGGCGTTCACCAAGGGTGACGAGATGGCGCGATGGCGCTACGGTCAAGAAATTTTCGGGACGCCTGGCGACCAATCACCATTTTCTGGGCGCGTGTCGTGCGGTTGACTCTTGCGGACCCCTGGTCAGTGGGCATTAGCTTTCCTTCGTGACACGTAGTCGAGGCTGCGCGGGCCAGTGATGGCGGGGACGCGCAAGCCGGTCGTCGAGGTGCGGCGCAGTCAGCGTCGACGACGCACGGTGTCCGCGTACCGTGACGGTGAGCGAGTGGTCGTCCTCATCCCCGACCAGTTCTCCCGTGCCGAGGAGAGCGAGTGGGTCGACCGGATGCTCGCCCGGCTCGCCGCCCGGGAGGGGCGCCTCGCCCGGTCCGACGCCGAGCTGCTGGAACGCGCCAATCGGCTCATCGACCTCTACCTCGCCGGATATGCCACGAAGGCGGTGCCGGCCAGCGTCCGATGGGTCACCAACCAGAACGGCCGGTGGGGCTCCTGCACGCCGGCGGACCGCAGCATCCGAATCTCGCACCGCGTCCAGGAGATGCCCGAATGGGTGATCGACTACGTGTTGCTGCACGAGTTGGCGCACCTCATCGTGCCCAGCCACAACGCCCGGTTCTGGGCGCTGGTCGGTCGCTACCCCAAGTCCGAACGCGCCCGTGGCTACCTCGAAGGTGTCGCCGCCGCCTCCTCCTGCGCACCGCTCCCCACCTGACCCACACCCCCCCGAGGCGCTGGCGCAGCCCGTCGAACCTTTCGGACCCGCGCCACGCTCGTCAGGCGTGGCGCTCTTCGGGCCTGGCGCTCTTCGGGCGTCGCGTTCTTGGGGCGTCGCGTTCTTGGGGCGTCGCGTTCTTGGGGCGTCGGGCTCTTCGGGCATCGCGCGTCGAACCCCTGGGCGCCGTGCCGAGCGCCGACCGCTGTCTGACGCGCGATCGGCCTAGATCGACTCGCCTTCCTGAAAACCGCGCTGTCCAGGCTGCCGGGACACCGCGACTTCCAGGAAGCCGAGTCGATCATGACGCCGAGCCGCACGGGGCCGCTCCGAGGCAGGGTCGAATTGTCCGGGTCGGATGGTTTGCGTCGGGTTGGTTGGCCTCGGGTGGGCGGGCTGGCGGCTTGGTCGGCCTTGGGTGGGCTGGCGGCTTGGTTCGGTCTTGGGGTGGGGTGGGTCGGCGGGTTGGTTGGCCTCAGCTACGTGGGTCGGGCCGGGTGGGATGGCCGGGTTTGATGGAGCGCTAGGGTCGGGGGATGGCGCGACGGGTGGTGGTGGCGATGCTCGGGCCGGTGCACTGGTCGCCGCCCGGCGTCGACCTGGCGCAATGGCGAGCGGCGCTCGCGGAGGACGTCATCGACCTGTTCGCCACGCTCAACGAGGTGGAGGTCGCGGTCGCGGTGACCCCGGCCGACCGGGCCCTGGCCGATGCGTTGGTGTGGCCAGGCACGGCGGTGTACGAGGTGGCCGAGCCGACGCCGAATGCCGTGTTCGCCGCGCTTGAGGGTTACGACCAGGCGGCAGTGCTGGTCGGGGACGTGCCCGACCTGCCCGCGCTGACCGTCGGCAAGCTGCTCCGCCCACTCAGCAGCAGGCCGGTCGCTGTGGCTCCGGTCGAGGGCGGCGGCAGGGGTCTGCTCGGGGTCGCGGTCCGACTGCCCGCGCCGCAGTGGCTGCCGACGCTGGAGCTGGACACGGCGACGCCGGCCGAGGCGCGCGCCAACGCCCCGCGCCCGGGTGACGTGGCGGTCACCACCGGCTGGCGACGACTGCGCGGCCCGGCTGACCTGGCCACGCTGGACCCGGCCTTCGAGGGTTGGGAAGCGACCCGCGCCCTGCTCTCCGGGTCGGGCCGACCCACCTGAACCGTCGGGCGATACCGCCGAACGCTGAACCGTCGGCAACGCTGAACCGTCGGCATCGCCCGAACGCTGAGCTGTCGGCAACGCTGAACCGTCGGCACTGCCGAACGCGCCGCGGGTGGCCGCTGTGGATCTACGGGCACCCGCGGCGCGGGCAGTCGATGGGGGTCAGGACTTGGCGTCGCCCTCGCCGTCGGTCTCGTCGGACGGACCGGGCTGACCCGTCTGACCCGACGGACCGGACTGACCCGACGGACCGGGCTGATCGGACTGGCCGGGGGCCTTCTCCTCCACCCCGCCGGGGGCGGTGAAGTCGAAGCTGTCCAGCTCGCTGAGGTCCATGTCGTTCATCGCGAAGGCGACCGGGTCGGCGAAGTCGTCGTCAGACGGGAGCAGGTCAGGGTGCCCCCAGACGGCGTCGCGGCCCTCGATGCCACGGTGCTGGGTGAGCGCGGCCCAGAGCGCCGCGGCCTCGCGCAGTCGGCGGGGACGCAGTTCCAGACCGACCAGCGCGGCGAAGGTCTGCTCGGCGGGACCGCCGGCGGCCCGGCGACGGCGGAACGCCTCGCCCAGCCGGACGACGTTGGGCAGCCGGTCGCTGGCGGCGCTGTCCACGACGTGGCACACCCAGCCCTCGACCAGGGCGAGTGCGGTCTCCAGGCGGGCCAGCGAGGCCTTCTGCGCCGGGGTGTCCTCCGGGGTGAAGATGCCCTCCAGGGCGATCGCCTGCATCGACTCGGGGTCGGTCGGGTCGACCCGGCCCATCGCCTCCTCGATCGCCTCCCGGTTGACCCGGATGCCCGAGGCGTACATCTCGACGGCGCTGAGCACATGCCCACGCAGCCACGGGACGTGCTGGAACAGCCGCTGGTGAGCGGCCTCGCGCAGCGCCACGTAGAGGCGGACCTCGTCCTCGGGCAGCTCCAGGCCCTCGCCGTACGCCCGGATGTTGGCCGGGATCAGCGCGGCCGTGCCGGCCGGGCCGAGCGGCAGCCCGATGTCGCCGGCGGAGAGCACCTCGGCGGCGAGCGAACCGAGGGCCTGGCCCAGCTGACCGCCGAAGAGCGCGCCACCGAGGGAGGCCACCATCGACTGCATCGGGCCGAGCTGGGCGCGGGCCTCCGGTGGCACCAGGTCGCCCATCGCACCGACCATCCGGCTGGCGACGGGGTCGCAGAGCTTGCGCCACACGTCAAGCGTCTTGAAGATCCACTCGTTGCGGTTCCACGCAACGGGGTTCTGGATGCCGGAGGGCCACGCCGAGGCGGGCTCCAGCCACAGGTCGGCGAGGCGCAGCGCTTCCTCGACCGCGTTGCGCTCGTACATCGACACTGCCGGGTCACCGGCGGCCGCGAGTTGGCTGGCTGCTACCTGCCGGGCCAGGTCCCAGTTGACCGGCCCGCTGCCCGGCGCGGAGAGCAGGTGCTGCAACTGCGACATGAACTGCTGCATCTGCGCGGGATCGTTGGGGTCTGGTGGCTGCCCACCCGGGAGCGCGAAACCGAACGGAATATCAGGCACGACATCTACGGTACGCGGACCGCGCCCCAGGTAGCCGCCGCTGGCGTTGCGCTGAGGGCGAAGTCGCGCGGCGCATCCGGCGGGTGACCCGCAGCTGGTCGGTACGCTCTGCGGCATGAGACGTCGTGGCCTGACGGTCCTGCTCGGTGCCCTGTTCACCGCCCTGCTGAGCATCGGGGTGCTCCGGGTGCCGATTCCGTACGTGGTGCTGGGCCCAGGGCCGACTGTGAACACCCTCGGTACGAGCGACGGTAAGGAGGTCATCCAGGTCTCCGGTCGGGAGACCTCGACCTCGGCCGGCCAGTTGCGGCTGACCACGGTGGGGGTGCAACCCACTGTGCGGTTGCGGGGGGCGATCGCGGGCTGGTTCTCCGACGACGAGGCGGTGGTGCCGCGTGAGCTGGTCTACCCGCCGGGGGAGTCGACGGAGCAGGTCGAGCAGCGCAACGCCGAGGACTTCAAGGCGTCGCAGACCAGCGCGGAGACCGCCGCGCTGCGGGAGTTGGGCTTTCCGGTGCAGGTGGTGATCAAGACGGTGGCCGGGGACGGTCCGGCGGCCGGTGCGCTGAAGGCCGGCGACCTGATCACCTCGGTCGACGGCCAGCCGGTGCCGGTGGCGGCGAAGGTCACCGAGCTGGTCCGGGCCAAGCCGGCGGGCACCGCGTTGAGCATCGGCTACACCCGTGACGGTGTGCCGGCCACCGCGACGGTGACCAGCCAGGAGCAAGACGGCCGACCGCGGATCGGTGTCGAGATCGATCAGCAGCAGCCGCACCCGTTCACCCTCGGCATCGACCTGGGCGACATCGGTGGGCCGAGCGCCGGTCTGATGTTCGCCCTGGGGATCGTGGACAAGTTGACCCCGGCCGACCTCACCGGCGGTCAGGTCATCGCCGGCACCGGCACCATCGACGACGAGGGCGCCGTCGGCCCGATCGGCGGGATCGCCCAGAAGCTGGTGGGCGCCAAGCGCGCCGGGGCGAAGGTCTTCCTGGTGCCGGCGGACAACTGCGCGGAGGCGGTGCGCAATCCGCAGCCCGATCTGCCGCTGTTGCGGGTGGGCTCGTTGGACGAGGCGATGACCGCTCTGGAGACGTTGCGTACCGGTGGTCAGCCGACGCGTTGCTGACCGGTGTGACCGTGCCCCGACACGCTCAGGAACACCCCGTACTCTGGGTGCCTGGTCGGAGCCGATCATATCGAGCGTGCGGAGCCAACAGTGGTCATGCGTAGCAGCAGCCCCCTCCCGAGGATGAGCCGGCGCGGGCGCGTCACCATCGCGGTCCTGGTCGGGGTGTTCGTGCTCTTCACCCTGCTCGGCTGGGGCGTCCAGGCGTGGACCGACTGGCTCTGGTTCGACGAGGTCCGCTACACCGAGGTCTTCACCGGCGTCCTGCTCACCCGGCTGGTGCTCTTCCTCGCCATCGGCCTCGGCATGGCGGTGATCGTCGGTGGCAACCTCTGGCTGGCCTACCGGTTGCGCCCGCGACTGCGTCCGCACTCGGTGGAGCAGGCGACCCTGGAGCGCTACCGGATGGTGCTCAGCCCGCGGCTCGGCACCTGGATCTCGCTGACCGCAGCGGTGGTCGGGCTCTTCGCCGGTCTCTCCGCGCAGAACCGGTGGAACCAGTGGCTGCTCTTCCGCAACGGCGGTGACTTCGGCATCAAGGACCCGGAGTTCGGGGTCGACATCGGCTTCTACGTCTTCCAACTACCGTTCTGGCGTTACCTGCTCGGGGTCGCCTTCACCGCTGTGGTGCTGGCCGTGATCGGCGCGCTGGCGGTGCACTACCTCTTCGGCGGGGTCCGCCTGCAGGGCGTCGGCGACCGGATGAGCAACGCGGCCCGCGCGCACCTGAGCACCCTGGTCGCGGTCTTCGTGCTGTTGAAGGCGATCGCGTACGTGTTGGACCGGCGGGCCATGCTGCTGGAGTACAACGAGGGCGCCAAGTTGTACGGCGCCGGTTACGCCGACGTCAACGCGTTGCTGCCGGCGAAGGAGATCCTCGCCTACATCTCGATCGTGGTGGCCATCGCGATCCTCGTGTTCTCCAACGCCTGGATGCGGAACCTGGTCTGGCCGGGGATCTCGCTGGCGCTGCTCGGCGTGTCAGCGGTGGCCATCGGCGGCATCTACCCCTGGGCGGTGCAGACCTTCGAGGTCAAGCCGAGCGCCAAGGACAAGGAAGCGCCGTACATCCAGCGCAGCATCGACGCGACGCGCGCGGCGTTCGGGTTGGGGGCCACCGAGACGACCCCGTACGCGGCGAACAACCTCACCCCGCCGGGGAACCTGGCCACCGACACCGCTGTGGTGTCGAACGTGCGGCTGCTCGACCCGCAACTGGTCAGCGAGACGTACACCCAGCTCCAGCAGGTGCGTGGCTTCTACGACTTCGGTCCGAAGCTGGACATCGACCGGTACGGGGTGAACGGCAAGGTCTCCGACTACGTGGTCGGCGTCCGGGAGATCAACTACGGCGAGCTGACCGACCAGCAGAACACCTGGATCAACCGGCACACCGTCTACACCCACGGGTACGGGCTGGTGGCCGCCCCGGCCAACCAGGTGGTCTGCGGCGGGCAGCCGTTCTTCGTCTCCGGGTTCCTCGGCGAGAAGACCCAGGAGGCGTGCTCCTCGCAGACCGAGCAGATTCCGGCCAAGCAGCCGCGCATCTACTACGGCGAGCGGATGGCGGCCGACGACTACGCCATCGTCGGGCAGTCCGACCCGAACAAGAAGGCCGAGTTCGACAGGCCGGTCGGTGAGGGCGGCGGCGAGTCCTACACCTACACCGGTGAGGGCGGTGTGGAGATCGGCTCCTTCACCCGGCGACTGCTGTACGCCATCAAGGAGCAGGAGTCGAACTTCCTGCTCTCCGAGGCGGTCAACAAGGACTCCAAGCTGCTCTACGTGCGCAACCCGCGCGACCGGGTGGAGAAGGTCGCGCCGTTCCTCACGCTGGACGGCGACCCGTACCCGGCGGTGGTCGACGGTCGGGTGCAGTGGATCGTGGACGGCTACACCACGGCGGCCTCCTACCCGTACGCGGAGAAGGTCAACCTGCAGACCGAGACCACCGACGAGTTGACCAACCGGGGCACCTTCCAACTGGCCCGGGAAGACGTCAACTACATGCGCAACTCGGTGAAGGCCACTGTCGACGCGTACGACGGCACTGTGAAGCTCTACGAGTACGACGACACCGACCCGGTGCTCAAGGCGTGGAACAAGGCGTTCGGCGGTGACCTGGTGCTGCCGAAGGCGGAGATCCCGGTCGAGTTGAGCGAGCACCTGCGCTACCCGGCGGACATGTTCAAGGTGCAGCGCAACCTGCTGACCAAGTTCCACGTGACGAACCCTGGTGACTTCTACTCCGCACAGGACTTCTGGCAGGTGCCCAACGTGCCGGACGCCCCGGACAGCGGTCAGAAGCAGCCTCCGTACTACCTGTTCACCCAGTTCCCGGGCCAGGAGAGCCCCCGGTTCCAGCTCACCTCGGCGGTCACCCCGAACGGCCGGCAGAACCTCGCGGCGCTGATCTCCGGGTCGTACGTCGACGGAAAGCCTCGGCTGGAGGTGCTGGAGTTGCCGGATCAGACCCGGATCTCCGGCCCGGTGCAGGTGCACCAGCAGATGACGAACAACGCGAACATCCGTCAGCAGCTCAACCTGCTCTCCAGCAACCAGGCGCAGGTGCAGTACGGCAACCTGCTCTCGTTGCCGTTCGCCGACGGGATGCTCTACGTCGAGCCGGTCTACGTGAAGAGCAACCAGCAGGACGCGTACCCGCTGTTGCAGAAAGTGCTGCTCTCGTACGGTGACGGCGGCTCCTTCGTGGCTCTCGCCGACAACATCAACGATGGCATCAAGCAGTTGGTCGAGCAGGGGAAGAAGGCCGGGCAGGGCACGTCGCCGCCGCCGACGACCGGGGGCAACCCGACGACGCCCACGCCCACGCCGACGCCTTCGGGCTCGGCGACGCCGACGCCCACCCCGAGCGCCGGCACCCCGCCGCCGACAGGTGACCTGGCTGCCGCCGCGGACCGGGTGCAGACGGCGATCACCGAGGTCCGGGCCGCGCAGACGTCGGGCGACTTCGAGCGGTACGGGCGTGCGCTGAAGGCCCTCGACGAGGCGCTCACCGCGTTCCAGCAGGCGCAGCAGGCTGCCGGTGCGCCGGGTGCCAGCCCGAGTGCTGGCGGCTGACCCGGCACCGCACGCAGTTCCTCCCCGAGCCCTCGTCGCGCGGACCACATCAGGTCCGAGCGACGGGGGCTCGGCCGTTGTCCTGATCTGTGGGTATCTGTCACGTCACCGACAGCACCGCCCAGGCCCGCAACCTGCGGCGCCGGTCCGCCGTCCTCATTGCAACGGGGTGGGGACGAGGGGGAACAGTCGTGCGGGACGCGCAGAGCTTCGATGACTTCTACCGCAGCACCGCCCGGCGGACGCTGCGGTACGGCTATGCGGTCGCCGGCGACCACAGCGAGGCGCAGGACCTGGTGCAGGAGGCGTACACCCGGGCCTGGCGGCAGTGGGGGCGACTGTCGTCGCATCCGGCGCCGGAGGCGTGGCTGCGGCTCGTGGTGGCCCGGCTGGCGACCGACCGCTGGCGACGCCTGCACCGTTGGCGGGTGGTGCTGAGCCGCACCGGACCGCCGGCGGTCGCACCCCCGCCCAGCGAGGACGGGGTGCTCCTGGCCGGAGCGCTCCGGCAGTTGCCCGCCACGCACCGGCAGGCACTGGCCCTGCACTACCTCTTCGACATGTCCGTCGAGGAGATCGCCCGGGAGACCGACGTCCCGGTCGGCACCGTGAAGTCCTGGCTGTCCCGAGGCCGGTCCCGGCTGGCCGCGCTGCTGCCCGACCTCAGCGCAGTGGAGTTGGAGGCGAACGATGTCAGTTGAACTCTCTGACCTGTACCGGTCGCTCAGCACCGTCGCGGACGGGCACGAGCTGACCCATCCCGAGTCGCTTCGGCGGTTCGCCGACCGGCGGGCCCGGGCCCGGGTAGCCGGCTCGACGCTCGCGGTGGCGCTGCTCGTGGGCGGGGTTGCCGTCGGTGGCCGACTGGCGTACCCGGCGGACGGCTCCGCACCGCTGCCGCCGCCCGCCGACACCCCGGGCCCTCCGCCGACCGGGGCGACCGCGACCTCCCGGCCGTCACTCACGCCGACCCCGGCGTCGACACAGTCGTCCCCGCCGCCGTCGCGGACCACCCCGAGCGGGACGCCGTCGCAGCCGGCCACCGGACCGGCGGCACCTCGGCCGCCCACCTCGATCCCGGACCGCGCCTTCTTCCTGCTGGCGGCCCCGAATCGGACCGGACTGGAATCCTCGGGGGAGGGTCCGGCACTGCCGACGCTGTGCGGCGCGCGCCTGCCCAGCGACTCGGCAATGGTCCACCGCCGTGGTCGCTACCTGGCCTACAAGTTTTCCCAGACGCCGACGGGGCACGTGCCGGACGGCAGCTACCGGCACACCATCACCATCTACCGGGCGGGCCGTGCCGACGACGCGTTGCGGGAGTTGCGGCAGGCAGTGCGCGGCTGCCCCGACCAGAAGCTGCCCGACGACAACAGGACGTGGCGACAGCGGCTGCTGGCCCCCGGGGTGTACGGGGACGGGTCGGTGCTGTTCGAGATGCGGGCCCCGATGCCGGACGGGATGGGCGAGCCGGGTACGGAGGAGGTTCGGCTGGTCCGGGCGGTCCGGGTCGGCGACGTGGTGACTGTGCTCTGGGAGCAGGGTTGGGAGCACACGGCGGCCGTTCGGTCCCAGGTCGATGCCGACAGTCGACGGGCGGTTGCGGCGATCGAGAACTGGCTCGGCTGACAACGCCCAGGTCAGAGCTGTCCGTGTCGGCGGTATCGGAGTCGCTTTGCGGTGTCCCGGGTCGGTGCGCTACGGTTAGCGAACCGACGCGGGGTGGAGCAGCTCGGTAGCTCGCTGGGCTCATAACCCAGAGGTCGCAGGTTCAAATCCTGTCCCCGCTACGAGAGAAACACCAGTTCGAAGCCCGTCTCCGGTGCACCGGAGGCGGGCTTTCGACATTCCGGGACGCCGGCCACAGCGGATGCCGACCCCACTGATCATCGCCCGGAACGGGTGAGCTAGTCTTAACCAGTCGACGCGGGGTGGAGCAGCTCGGTAGCTCGCTGGGCTCATAACCCAGAGGTCGCAGGTTCAAATCCTGTCCCCGCTACCACTGAAAGTGATATGAGTCCGGCCCCCACACTGTGGGGGCCGGACTTGTTTGGTGCCGCTGTCGTGATGAGGGGCCCGCGGGGGCCGGCACCTCGTCGGCGCCGACCCCCGGCGGGTTCTACCGCAGGCCGAAGGCCCGGGTGACGGTCTGGGTGACGCCGCCGCCGTTGCGCTGCCCGGCGGTGACCCGGATCGACACGAAGTCGGCAGCGCGTGGTGCGTTCAGCGCCGCGTGCCAGGTTCCCTTCTTTTCCCGCAGGTCCTGCCGCTGCCAGGTCGCCCCGTCGTCGTAGGAGATCTCCAACTGGAGTGACGACACGGCGTCGCGGGCAGCGGTGCTGCCCACCACCACCGGCGTGATCGAGAAGTCGGTCCGGCGCTTCGTCCGACCCGCGACGTCCACGTCCGTGCCGTAGTCCAGTTGGACCAGCGGGATGGCCTGCACCTCGGTGCTGCCGCCGGAGACGAAGCTCCACTCGGTGTGCGTGGCGGTCGAGTACGGGCTGAACTCGGGCTTGCCCGTGGTCTCGACGACCAGTCGGTACGGCAGCTTCGCCGGTGACAGGTCACCCGCGCCGACCTCCGGCCAGCCGTTGAACTGGGTCAGCTGCTTGTCGCCCTGATAGAACGTGGCGATCTGCGACATGCTGGCCCCGCCGCTGTGGGCGGCGCCCGCGTCGCCGAACCCCTGGATGTAGGCGCTCATGGCGGTCTCACCACGGAACGGGATCTCGGTGCTGAGCAGCCGCGGCCGGGTGATGGGTCCGAACCAGCGGTCCTTCTGGACGCTGCCCGGCCGGTAAGCGATGGCCTCCGTGTTGGACCGCGCCCAGTCGGCGACGTCGGCGTACTGCATCCATTTGATGCCGCCGCCCGCGGAGACCCAGTCGGTGCGTGGCCCCGGCGCGACCGGCTCGAACGGGAACGGTCGTGCCGCCCCGTACTCGTACGGCGGGAAGTCCATCCGGGTCTCGCTGGACTGCTTCCCCGGGGGCGGGGAGAAGGTGAGATCGATCCGGGCGAGGTTGCGCGGGTCGGTCTTGGCGGACGGGTCCTTCGGCACCCCGCCACTGTGGTAGTCCACCAGGTCGTACAGGTACTTCGCCCTGGGGTGGGCGACGACGGCCAGTCGTAGCGGCGTGCGGCCGGCAGCGCTGATCTTCTGGATCAACGCCTCGCCCTCGTCCATGGTCACCGAGGCCACCGGGACCGGTCCGATCGTCACGGCGTCGGGGTTGCCGTACCAGTCGCTCTTGCGGCCGGCGCGGTCGTTGACCACGACGAGCATCGCCGCACCGGCGGTGTGCGCCGCCGCTGCCTGATCCGTGGGGGGCACCGATTCGTTGCTGCGGACGACCACGGCCCTGCCGCGGGCGGAGACGCCGGCGTAGTCGGCGTCTCCGCCGGCTCCCGCGAAGACGGCGTCCAGGCGCGAGGTGCCGTCGGGCAGCGGCGGGGAACCGGGCTGCGCGAGCGGGACGCTGAGGTGCCGACCGTGGTAGCTGATCGCCAGCGGCGTCTGCTCGGCGCGGATCCGGGTGGTGAAGACGAAGCTGCCCTTGCGCACCTTGTCACTGGTCGGCAGGGCCCACAGGCTGTCGTAGGCGGCGCCCGGCCAGAACGTCTCGCGCAGTGCGCCCCAGTCGGTGGGTGTCGGCTCGCTTGAGGTGAAGGAGCGGTAGACGTCGATTCTGCTGTTGACGACGGCGGTCGGCTGGGGTGTCGCCACCTTCACCTGGCGGGCCCGCGCGGCGTCGAGTTCCACGAGCCGGTTGGCGGTCAGGTCGACCTCGGGTGCCGTCAGCATCGCGAGTCCGAGAGAGTGGGGCCCGTGCAGACCCTCCACGTCCGCCGCAGTGACGACTGTGTAGGAGCCGGGCGCCAGGCGGGCGGTGAGCTTTCCGTCCGGCACCCACATGAAGGCGGAGCCGGTCTCGGCGTTGACGACCTCGACCTCGCCGCTCATTAGCCGGCCGGTGCGGTCCTTCAGGTGGATGGTGAGGTCGTACTTCTTGGACTCGACGGCGACCCCGACGGCCGTGTGCACCTCGCCGGCGGCGAAGCGGGCCGTGACCTGGGCGGAGTACCTGCCGGCGGGAAGGCCGGCCGGGGCCACCACGACGTCGACAGTCGCGCTGGCCCGAGCGGGCACCGTGACACGGTCGGCGGTTGCCGTGAACGTCTGCGCGGGGGCGGTGCCGTGGTCGACGGAGACCTCCACCGCGATCGGGCTGTCAGTGGTGTTCGTGTAGGTGATCGTCCGCTTGATCGGCTGTGGTGCGGTGCCCCAGCCGACGAGCCCGGCGTCCACCGACCCGGACGCGATGACCTGGTCCTGGTGGTAGGCGGCGGCGACGTTCAACCGACCGCTACCGGCCTGGTAGGCGTCGTAGTCGGGCGTACGGGCGCTGGTGCTCATCAGCGCGTCCTTGACCTGTCGCGCGCTCCAGGTCGGGTGCTTCTGCACCAGCAGGGCGGCCGCCCCGGCGACGTGCGGCGCTGCCATCGAGGTGCCACTGTCGACGTAGTAGTAGCCCTCACCCCAGGAGATGTGCTGCGAGCGTGCCGCCAGCACGTCCACCCCGGGAGCGGTCATGTCGGGCTTGAGGGCCTCGTCGTTCATCCGGGGCCCGACGCTGGAGAAGCCCGCCAGGTGGTCGGAGGTGTCCACCGCGCCGATTGTCAGGGCGGCGTCAGCGGTACCCGGCGCACCGAGCGTGTACGGGTCTGGTCCGCTGTTGCCGGCGGCCACGACGAAGAGGGCACCCGTCTCGGCGGTCAACTGGTTGACGGCCTGGCTCAGCGGGTCGTCCTGGGTGTGCCACGCGCTCACGCCGAGGCTCATGTTGATCACTTTGGCGTGCTCGGCCCGTGCCGCCCACTCCATGCCCGCGATGATCCCCGAGATGGACCCGCTGCCGTACTCGTCGAGGACCTTGCCGATCACCAGGTCGGCGTCGGGGGCCACGCCTCGTTCCCTGCCGCCGGAGGCGGCGCCCGTCCCGGCGACGGTGGACGCGGTGTGGGTGCCGTGCCCGTTGCGGTCGATCACGTCCTGACCGGGGATGAAGCTCCGGGAGGCCACCACCTGATCGGCGAGATCCGGGTGGGTGGTGTCCACCCCGCTGTCCAGGACGGCGACCCGGACACCGCTGCCGGTGCCACCTGCGGCCCACGCGGCGGGCGCGCCGACCTGGGCGGTGGTGTCGGCCAGGGTGGCCTTCGCCTTGCCGTCGAGCCACACCTTGTCGACGCCGGCGGCGAAGGAGGGTGCCGGGGTGGCAGCGCTGCGGCCGGTCGTCGACTGTCCACTGGTGAGGGCCGACCAGAAGTCCGCGGCCTGCGATCGGCGGGTGCGGATCGCCTCACCATTGACGGAGGGAAGCTCCAACGTGCTCTGCGCGCCCGGCAGCGTGGCGCCGGCCCTGAGCTTCGCCGCACCCGTCGTGCGGGTGACGATCAGGGGGAGTTCGCCGGTACGAGCGTCGTCGTAGCCCTGGGCGATGAGCTGGGTGACGTCGAACAGTTGCTTGTCGAGTCGACCGGTGGCGAGGTACGGCAACGCCTCGTCCGGGTACACGTAGGTGTCCCGACCCTCAGTGGAGACGCGTACGGAGCCGGTGGCGCCCGGGGCGCGCTTGATGTCCACCGAGGGGGTTGCGTCGTGGACGCCCGGGGTCACCGTCACCCGGTCACCGGTGATCAGCGTGACAGTGACGGGTGCGCGGTCCGCGTTGCCGCTCGGGGCGGGTCCCGTGGGCGGTGGTGGGGGCGGTGGGGCGCCGTGCGCCGCCGTGGGGGTGAGGAGGGCGGCGACGATTGTGACGCCTACCGCTGCCGCCGCAGATCTTCGGGTGCGAGAGATCCGCGCACTGTCTACAGAGTTGAGCATGAGGCGAATCCGATCACCTCGAGAGATTCATGTAAAGATCATCATCTTTGCCGGGACGTTGCGAGCGCGTTGCGCGTCGGCCGGAGAGCTTCCGGACCATCCGGTCCCGTGATTCGGCGTGGACCGACGTGCCGAGGTTGCGCCCTTCGGCGAGGATGGGCACATGTCTTCATTCGGTAAGTGGTGGGGCCGCCTGAGCGCGGTCTTCGGTGCGGTCGTACTGGCGGTCTTCGTGCCCGTCGCGGCCTGGGCGTCCACGGGCACCGGCGAACTCGTGGTGGAGGCCGCCCGGCGGCGAGGCCGCAGTGGCTTTGGGGTGCTCCCGCTGCTCTGCTGCCTGGTGGTGGTCGCGATCGTCGTGTTCCTGGTGCTGCGGCTGATGCGCAACCGGCGAGGTGGCCCGCCGCGCTGACCGGGCCCGAGGCGCCGGCGGGTCACCAGCGGCCGGCTCCAGGCTGGCCGCCGGTGCTCCCGGCCGCCAGGGCCGCGATGGCCTGGGACAGGAAGCGCGCGGTGGCCTCGCGGGTGCCATCGCGCTTGACGCGGATGCGCTCGGCGGCGGCGACCAGCAGGGTGCGCACCTTGGCGTGCCCCTGGGGCGGCGGCGCCGGCGCCGGTCCGAGCAGGTCGGCGATGCTGGCGCCGAACTCGGCGGCACGTCGCTGGGCCGGGTCGGTGATGCTGCCTTCGGCGTAGCGGCGGACCGCGGCGCTGGCGTTCAACCCACGTTCGTGGCCGAGAACGGCGCCAACCTCACCATTGGTGGTCAGAAAGTTGATCACGTCGGCGACCGCGTCCGGGTGGCGGGTGCCCCGGAACGCCGCCCAGTACATCGACGCTCGCGCCCACTGAGCCCCCGTCGGGCCGGGGAAGCCGACGATGCCCAACTCCGACTCGGTGAGTCGTTGCAGCTCCGGCAGTTGGTGCGACCAGGCGAAGGACGCCGCCGTCACCCCGTTCACGACGAGTTGCCGGGCCGGCTCGCCGCTGTCGGCCTGCTCGACCAGGGCCGCGCTCGGCGTGGCTCGGCCCCGGCGGGCCCGCTGCCACAACTCGAACCAGGCGATCAGCTCGTCGGCGCCGAAGCCGAGCTGGTTGCCCCGGTAGAACTCGCCGCCCTGCGACCGCAACCAGAGCCAGAGCGCCCGGTAGTCGCCCGACCCGTCCATGGTGCCGGCCACCCGGCGGTCGCTGGCCTCGGTGACCTGCGTGGCCCAGGAGATGTAGTCGGCCCAGGTCATCCCGGTGCGGGGCTCCGGCATCTCCAGCTCCCGCAGCAGGTCCCGGTTGAACACCACCACGGCGTGGGTCTGCCCGGCGGCCACCGCCATCGTCCGCCCCTCCACGGTGCCGTAGCGGATCAGACCCTCCGGCAGGCCCCGAATATCCAGGTGGTGGTCGGTGAGATCGAGGATGACCTGACGTTGGGTGTACTCGGTCAGCATGGCGTCGTCGATCTGGATCAGGTCCGGTACGTTCCCGCCGCCCGCCTGGGTGGCCAGCCGGTCGTAGTAACCTTCGGCGCCCTGCCAGGTGACCCGGAAGGTGACCCGGGGGTTGCGATCCGAGTAGAGCCGCAGCGCCTTCTCGGTGAGCTCGGCCCGCTTGGCGCCACCCCACCAGAAGACCGACAGCTCGACGGGCCCGGTTTGGGTCGAGGTGGCGGCGCCGTCGCTGCACCCCGCCAACCCGCCGGACGCGAGCAGAGGCGCGCCGAGTAGCGCGCCGAGCAGTCGGCGTCGGCCCGGGTCCGCGCCGAGGCGGTCGATCGGGGGTCGAACAAGGGGCACGGCGCTCTCCTGGACCTACGGCGGTGGCGGTCGGACCATTCACGCAGGCAGCGCACGAAGGTGTCAACGTCCGTCCGGTCACCCTCGGCCGGGTGGTCGAATCAGGCCCCTCCAATCTCGCGTGGTGTACTAGGGCGCGTGGAACTTCTGCACTCGGGCAAGGTCCGGGACGTCTACGCCGACGGCGACGACCTGATCCTGGTGGCCTCGGATCGCATCTCGATCTACGACGTGGCGCTGCCGACGCCGATCCCGGACAAGGGTCGCCTGCTCACCGCGCTCTCGCTCTGGTGGTTCGAGCAGCTCGCCGACCTGGTGCCGAACCACGTCATCTCGGCCACCGACGTGCCCGCCGAGTTCGCCGGGCGGGCAATCCGCTGCCAGCGGCTGGACATGGTCCCGGTCGAGTGCGTCGCCCGCGGTTACCTGACCGGCGGCGGCCTGCGGGAGTACGAGCAGACCGGTGCGGTCTCCGGCGTGCCGCTGCCCCGCGGGCTCGGTGAGGCGTCGATCCTGCCCGAGCCGATCTTCACGCCGTCGAGCAAGGCGCCGGCCGGCGAGCACGACGAGCCCATCACCTACGACGACGTGGTGGCCAAGGTGGGCCAGGCCACCGCCGAGCGGTTGCGGCAGATCACCCTCGACGTCTACCGGCGCGGCGCCGAACTGGCCGCCGACCGGGGCATCCTGATCGCCGACACCAAGATCGAGCTGGGTTGGGCGCCGAACGGCACCCTGGTCCTCGCCGACGAGCTGCTCACCTCCGACTCGTCACGGTTCTGGCCCGCCGAGTCGTACCAGCCGGGGCGGGTGCAGTTCTCCTACGACAAGCAGTACGTGCGGGACTGGGCCACCGGCAGCGGATGGAACAAGCAGGAGCCGGCGCCGGACGTGCCCGTCGAGGTCGTCGAGGCGACCCGGGCCCGCTACGTCGACGTCTACGAGAAGCTCACCGGCAACCGCTGGAGCTGAGCGGGGCGCCAGCGATCCACCGGGTCAGCACCGCGCAGGTGGGTGCCTGGCCGGGACGGGTGGGCGTCCGGCGCCGGGCCGGCGTCACTCCACCCAGTCGAGGGTGCGCTGCACCGCCTTGCGCCACTGGCGCAGCTCCTGATCGCGTAGCTCCGGTGCCATCGTCGACTCCCACTGCGCGTCGGAGCGCCACTGGGCACGCAGGGTGGCCAGGTCCGGCCAGAAGCCGACCGCCAGACCGGCCGCGTACGCCGCGCCCAGGCAGGTGGTCTCGGTGATCCGGGAGCGGACCACCGGCACGTCGAGCACATCGGCGAGGAACTGCATGAGCAGGCCGTTGGCGGTCATCCCGCCGTCCACCCGGAGACGGCGCAGCGCCACGTCCGAGTCGGCGTCCATCGCGTCGACCACCTCGCGGGTCTGCCACGCCGACGCCTCCAGCACCGCCCGCGCCAGGTGCCCCTTGGTGATGTAGCCGGTCAACCCGGCGATCACCCCGCGGGCGTCGCTGCGCCAGTGCGGGGCGAACAGCCCCGAGAACGCCGGCACCACGTAGCAGCCGCCGTTGTCGTCGACGGTTCGGGCCAACTCCTCCACCTCGGCGGCCGCGGAGATCAACCCGAGGTTGTCGCGCAACCACTGCACCAGCGAGCCGGTGACCGCGATGGCGCCTTCGAGGGCGTACGCCGGCGGTTGGTCCTTGATCCGGTAGGCGACGGTGGTGAGCAGGCCGTGCGTCGACGGGACAGCTGTGGCGCCGGTGTTGAGCAGCAGGAAGCTGCCGGTGCCGTAGGTGCACTTCGCCTCACCCGGCTGGAAGCAGGTCTGCCCGAACAGGGCGGCCTGCTGGTCGCCGAGCGCACTCGCCACCGGCACTCCGGCGAGCACCCCGCCGGCCGTGCCGTACACCTCGGCGGAGCAGCGGATCTCCGGCAGCATGGCCGCCGGGACACCCATCGCGTCCAGCAGCTCCGGGGCCCAGTTCAGGCTCGTGAGGTCCATCAGCATGGTCCGGCTGGCGTTCGTCACATCGGTGACGTGCTCGCCGGTCAGCTTCCAGATCAGCCAGCTGTCCATGGTGCCGAAGAGCACCTCGCCGCGCTCGGCGCGCTCGCGTAGGCCGTCGACCTCGTCGAGCAGCCAGCGCAGCTTCGGCCCGGCGAAGTAGGTGGCCAGCGGCAGGCCCGTGCGGGCCCGGAACCGCTCCTCGCCGTACGCCGACGCGAGCTCGCGCAGCAGCGGCCCGGTCCGGGTGTCCTGCCAGACGATGGCGTTGGCCACCGGGCGACCGGTGGCCCGGTCCCAGACGACAGTGGTCTCCCGTTGGTTGGTGATGCCGACGGCGGCCAGCCCGGACGCGTCGGTGCCGGCGGCCCGCAGCGCCTCGGCGACCACCTGCTCGACGTTGTCCCAGATCTCCTCGGCGTCGTGCTCCACCCACCCCGGTCGGGGGAAGATCTGCCGGTGCTCACGCTGGGCCACGGCGACGATGTCCCCTGCGGAGTCGAAGACGATGCACCGCGAGGAGGTGGTGCCCTGGTCGATGGCGGCGACGTACTGGGGGGTCACCGCAGCACCGTACCCGGACGGCGGTACGGCGCGACAGGCGTTCACCGCGGGTTCCGGCCCGCCGCCGTCGGCGGCCGTCGACTTCCCCTACGATGTGCGAACGTGCGCGACATCGCAGTTTTCAGTGGAACCGCCCATCCCGACCTGGCTGCCGAGATCTGCGCCCACCTGGGGGTGCCGCTGCACCCGGTGCGGGTCTCCCGGTTCGCGAACGACTGTCTGGAAGTGCAGTTGCAGGCCAACTGCCGGGAGCGGGACGTCTTCCTGATCCAGCCGTTGGTGCCGCCGGTGCAGGAGCACCTGGTCGAGCTGCTGCTGATGATCGACGCCGCCCGGGGCGCCTCCGCCGGTCGGATCACTGTGGTGCTGCCGCACTACGCGTACGCCAGGTCGGACAAGAAGGACGCGCCACGGATCTCGATCGGCGCTCGGCTCGTCGCCGACCTGCTCACCTCGGCCGGGGCGGACCGGGTGCTCGCGATGACCCTGCACTCGCCGCAGGTGCACGGCTTCTTCAGCGTCCCGGTGGATCACCTGCACGCGCTGCGGGAGCTGGCCACCCACTTCCGGCGCTACGACCTCAGCAACACTGTGGTGGTCTCGCCCGACCTGGGCAACGCCAAGGAGGCCGCGGCCTTCGCCCGGCTGCTCGGCACGCCGGTGGCGGCCGGGGCGAAGCAGCGGTTCAGCGACGACCTGGTCAAGATCAGCGCAGTGATCGGCGACGTGACCGACCGGGACGTCATAGTGCTGGACGACGAGATCGCCAAGGGCAGCACCGTGGTCGAGCTGATGGAGCATCTGCGCGGCCTGAAGGTCCGGTCGATCCGGCTCGCCTGCACGCACGGCCTCTTCTCCGGCGACGCGTTGCAGCGGCTCAGCGACCAGGACGGTGTCCTGGAGATCGTCTGCACCAACACGGTGCCCATCCCGGCCGCCAAGCGGGTCCCCAAGTTGCAGGTCCTGTCGGTGGCCCCCGCCCTGGCCGAGGCGACGCGCCGAATCCACAACGGAGAATCCGTCTCCGCCCTTTTCGCCTGACCCGCCCCGCCCTCGCGCGCCCCGCCCCCGCGCGATCTTGCAGTTCGGGTCGCCGGTATGAGCGGTTCTGAACGATTCGTCGGGACAGTAAGTGCAAGATCGCGCAGAAAGGGCGGGGTAGGGCGCGAGGGGGGTTAGCGGGGAGTGTGGTTGCGGGTTGTCAGGCCGGTGGAGATGCGGACTGTGGTGCCGGCGGTGCCGGTGGCGACCTCCATCGCGTCGGTCAGCTCGCGGGCCAGCCAGAGACCCCAGCCGCCGGCGGTGTCCGGGGCGGGCCGACTGCGGTCGCGCAGCCGTTGCGGGCTGATCCCGTGCCCGTGATCGGCGACCTCGCAGACCAGCGCCCCCGACTCGCGCCAGAGCCGCAGCCAGCCACGCCCACCGCCGTGTCGCACCGCGTTGGTGATCAATTCGTTGATCGCGAGCACGAAGTCGTCAAGCCGTTGGCCGCTGAGACCCGAGGCATGCGCGCAGGAGGTGACCGAGTGTCGAATCTCGGTCACCTGGGCCTGGTCAAAGGCTTCGGCGATCAGGAGGGCAGGTTCGATGGGCACAACCGTACGCGGTGCGTGCGGGTCTGCGTTCGTCATGGGCCCGTCCCGGCGGCGCATCTCGGAGTATTTCGCGGCTTTTCCACCGTACGTCAGGGTTTCCCGAACCGCACTCGCTGCTCGCCGTGCGCCGGCCCGGTTGTGGCATCCTGACCGCCATGCCGTCGCCACCGGGTGGGTTCGAGGTGCCGCTGTGGCGTGCGCTCACCGTGTTCAGGCTGGCCTCCCTGGCGTACGTCTGCGCGCTCGCGGTGCGCGACGCCGACCGGTACGCCCACCCGTACGCCGTCGGCGCCCTGATCGTTCTGATGATCGCCTGGACCGGCGCGACAGCGATCGCGTACGCGCGACCGGCCTGGCGGCGCTGGCCGCTGCTGCTGGCTGACCTCGGGGTGGTGGTGGCCATCGTGCTGGCCACCCCGTGGGTGGTCGGCCGGACGGCGCTCACCCACGGCGTACCCACCCTGGGTGTGGCCTGGATGGCCGGCCCGGTGCTGGCCTGGGCCGTCTCCGGTGGCCGGCGGCGGGGCACCGTCGCCGCGTTGCTGGTCGCCGGCGCGGACCTGGCCACCCGGGAGCGGATCGGCCAGTCCTCGTTCACCGGGGTGATCCTGATGCTGCTCGCCGGAGTGGTGGTCGGGCACGTGGCCCGGCTCGCGGTGCGCGCCGAGGAGCGGTTGCAACGCGCGGTGGAGCTGGAGGCCGCCACCCGGGAGCGGGAACGGCTGGCCCGCGACATTCACGACTCGGTGCTCCAGGTGCTGGCGTTGGTGCAGCGGCGCGGCGCCGACCTGCCCGGGGAGGCCGGCGAGCTGGCCCGGCTGGCCGGCGAGCAGGAGGTCGCCCTGCGGGCGCTGATCGCCGGCGCCGGCCCGGCCGCCGCGAGCCTCCCGGACGGCGGCGAGGCGGTGGACCTGCGGACCCTGCTCGGCCGGTACGCCTCGGCGGCGGTGGCGCTCTCCGCCCCGGCCACCCCGGTGCCGCTGCCCCGACGGGTGGCCGGAGAGTTGGCCGCCGCGACCGGCGCGGCCCTCGACAACGTGGGGCGGCACGCCGGCGGACGGGCCTGGGTGCTGATCGAGGACGAGGGGGCGACGGTGACCGTGTCGATCCGCGACGAGGGTCCGGGCATCCCGGACGGCCGGCTGGACGAGGCGGCCGCCCAGGGTCGGCTCGGCGTGACCCAGTCGATCCGGGGCCGGGTGGCCGACGTGGGCGGCACGGTGCGGATCGTGTCCGCCCCCGAGGCGGGCACCGAGATCGAGCTGAGCGTGCCGAGGTGACAGCGGTGGACCCGATCCGGGTGATGGTGGTGGACGACCATCCGATGTGGCGGGAGGGCGTGGCCCGCGACCTGACCGAGGCCGGTTTCCTGGTGGTGGCGACCAGCGGCGAGGGACGACAGGCCATCCGGGTGGCCGCCGCGGCCCGGCCCGACGTCGTCGTCCTCGATCTGCAACTACCCGACATCTCCGGCGTCGAGGTGATCCTTGGGTTGCGCGCGGTGCTGCCCGCCGTACGGGTGCTGATGCTCAGCGCCAGCGGCGAACAGCAGAGCGTGCTGGACGCGGTCAAGGCCGGGGCCACCGGTTACCTGGTGAAGTCGACAGCGCCCGCCGAGTTCCTGGAGGCGGTGCACCGCACCGCGGCCGGCGACGCGGTCTTCACCCCCGGCCTGGCCGGGCTGGTGCTCGGCGAGTACCGCCGGCTGGCCGCCGGACCGGGGCGGGGGCCCGGCCCGGCCGGCGCTGCCGAACCCGCGACGCCCCAGCTCACCGAACGGGAGACGGAGGTGCTGCGGCTGGTGGCGAAGGGGATGTCGTACAAGCAGATCGCCCAGCGGCTCGGCCTGTCGCACCGCACCGTGCAGAACCACGTGCAGAACACCCTGGGCAAGCTGCAACTGCACAACCGGGTCGAGCTGACCCGGTACGCCATCGAGCGCGGTCTGGACGACTGAGCGGGCGTCAGACCGAGCGCGGCGGCTCCGTCTCGTGGATGGCCAGCTCCTCGGCTGTCGCTCCGCCCCCGGCCGATCCGGCGTCGTACGCCACCGAGTCGGTCTCCTGGTCGGTGTGCGACCCCTCGTCCGGTTCCACCAGCCGGCCCACTGTGGCGTCGGCCACGGTGCCGAGCTGACCGTGGTCGTAGAGGGAGACCGGTGAGTTCGGGTCCGAGGTCGGCCCGGGATCCATCACGTCGGCGTCCAGCTGAGCCTCCGCCGCGGCCTCCAGGTTGTCCGCCTCGAAGGCGATCTTCGGGTCGATGGTGCCGGCCAGCGGGTCGTCCGCCGGGCGCTCGTAGACCTCGCGGTCGAGCTTGTAGTCCAACGACTCACCGTCGAGCTGCTCCTCGGCGGTCGTGCCGAACCGGTCCACCGCCACCGGCGTCCGATCGCCGGGCAGTTGGGCCGGGTCCGGGCCGTCCGCCTCGCGCCCGGTGAGGACGTCGTCGTTGGCGGTCGAGTCGTCATCGGCGGTGTCGGGCAGCCCTTGCGCCTCGGTGTCGGACACGGGGGTCGGGAACTCGTTGTCGCGCATGTCTGATCACTACCCGCTGCCCTGCCGCCGTAACCGGGCGGCCTCCCGCGGTACGCCGCCGAACCGGTCGTCGATGGCGAAAGCCCCGTCAGGCGGCCTCGTCGTCGGGGTGCAGCACACACCAGACGACCTTGCCGTCCGGTACGGCGCTGCTGCCCCAGCGGCGGGTCACCGTGTCGATCAGCAGCAGGCCCCGGCCGCCGGCACGGTTCGGCGGGGAGATCCCGGCGAAGGTCGGCTGACGCGGGGAGTGGTCGCGAACCGCCAGGTGCAGGGTGGTCTCCTGAGGCGCCAGCCGAACCGTCATCGGGGTCCGGGCGTGGGCCACCACGTTGTTGACCATCTCGGTGATCGCGATGCACGCCGGGTCGGTGAGCGTCGGCATCCCCCAGCGCTCGCAACCGGTGGTGACCAGCTCGCGCGCCTGGCGGGCGGCTCCCACCGCCGGAGCCAGTTCGGCGGTGAGCACCGCCGCCAGTGGTGTCGCCGCCACAGCGGCCAGCGCCCCGTCGAGCGTCGGCCAGGCCGGCACCCCGGCGAGCGCGGCGTCCAGATGGGCGGGGCCGTCGACCGCCGGGTCACACAGCAGCAGGTCCGCTGCGGGCCAGTCGGCGACCTCCCGACGTACGTCGGCGAAGACGCCGCGCCCGACCCTGTCGACCACCCGCAGGCCGGTCACGTCGGCCACCACCGGGCCGGGCCGGGCCAGCAGGCGGGCGAGCAGCGCGCCGCGTACCGCCTCGGCACCAGCGGCATCGAGCACACCGGTCAGCCGAACCACCGCTGACGACTCGTCGATTTCCACGAGACAGCTCGACATGATCGCCCCATTGTGCGCGCCGGTGACGGTCAGCGCATTCGGGCGCTCGACATCGGCCATCAGCGATCCGACCGGGAGCGGCGGTTGATGGCCGCCAGGGTGCCGACGGCGGTGCCGGCGGCGGCCAGACCGAACGCGGCGGTCATCCGTACCAACTGTCGCCGCCGACCGTTCCAGCCACCGTCCTGGCGCGCCTGGGCATCGCTGTGGAACACGTTGCCGCTGCTGTCCACCCTGGCGCCCGGACCGAACTGGGTGCGGTGGGCGTACCAACCGAGGGTGCGCTCCACCAGTGCGGGCGCCAGCCGCCACTGTAGGCCGATCAGCCGGGCCGCGCCGCCGGCGTACGCCTCGCGGCGGGGCCGGCGCAGCAGCCGGACGATGGTCTCGGCGACCACCTCCGGCGGGTAGATCGGAGGGGGCGGCACCAGTTCCCGGCCGCTGTGGTTGCCGGTGTGCCGGAAGAACGGGGTGTCGATGGTGGCCGGTAGCACCGTGCAGACGGAGATGTGACCGCGACCGGTGACCCGTAGCTCCTGTCGGACGGTGTCGGCCAGCCCGCGGATGCCGTGCTTGGTCGCGTTGTACGCCGACTGGTACGGCATTGCCACCTCGGCCAGCACCGAGGCGTTGTTGACAAGCACCCCGCCACCGGCGGCACCAAGGTAGGGCAGGGCCGCCTTGATGCCGTGCACCGCCCCGAGCAGGTTGACCTCCAGCACCCGGCGGAACTCGGCGACCGGGATCTCGTCGAACAGCCCCACGGCGCTCACCGCGGCGTTGTTCACCCAGGCGTCGATCCGGCCGAACTCGGCCGCCGCCTGATCGGCCAGCCGCCGCACCGACTCCAACTCGGTGACGTCGGTCGGTACGACGAGCGCCCGGCCGCCCAACTCCCGGCAGCGCTGCGCGACCTGCAGCAGGGCGGGCTCGCTGCGGGCGGCCAGCACGACGGCGGCTCCCCGGCGGGCCAGTGCGTACGCGGTAGCCGTGCCGATCCCGCTGGACGCGCCGGTGATCACCACGGTCGAATCGTCGAGACTGCGGGTCAGCGGCATTCCTGAGCGGTACCCCCGGCCGGGCCTGGTCACACCGACGACGGCTTGTCGATCATCAACGAACCGCGGTGTCGTGCGCCGCGTGTGCTTGCCGTGGCGCAAGTGTCGGTGGCACTCGCGGGGACTCTTCCTGATCTGCCAGGTTTCGGCTCAGCGTCGCGGGGTTAATGGGACGCTCTGACCGGGAGGACCACCGCCGAGGAAAGATCGCAGGGAGGTGACCCATGCGCGTCGGCCTCGTCTGCGCGCACGCCAGTTCCTACCGCCACGCCGACGGCCCGCCGGTCGGCACCCGACAGCACACCGCGCGGGTCGCCGCCGAGCTGGCCGAGCGCGGCCATGACGTCCGGCTCTACGTGCGCCGGGACGACCCGACGCTGCCGGCGACGATGAACGTCGACGGCTACCAGGTGCACCAGGTGCCCGCCGGCCCGCCCACCCCACTACCCACCGTCGAGCTGATCCCGTACGTGACGGAGGTCGGCCGCTGGCTGGCCGACGAGTGGTCGGGTGCCTGGCGGCCCGAGGTGGTGCACGGGCACTACTGGGTCGGTGGCCTCGCCGCCGCGCACGCCGTTCGGGAGACCGACATCCCGGTGGTGCAGACGTTCCACTCGCTCGGCATCGAGCAACTGCGTCACCTGGGTGGCCACTACGACGGGCCGGGCCAGCGGATCACGCTGGAGCGGGCATTGACCCGGGCGGTCGACATCGCCGTGGCCCAGTCCAACGACGAGGTCGACGAGCTGACCCGGATGGGTCTGCAACGCAGCTCGGTCGCGTTGGTGCCGGCCGGCGTCGACATCGACCTGTTCCACCCCGACGGCGAGGCGGCACCCCGCGAACAGCGGCCCCGCATCCTCTCGGTGGGCTCGCTGGCCGCCGGGCACGGCCAGGAGGACCTGATCCGGGCGATGCGGCTGGTCGGTGACGCCGAGCTGGTGATCGCCGGTGGGCCGCCGGTCGACCAGTTGGCCAACCACACCGAGGCGCGACGGCTGCGGGAGCTGGCCGAACAGCTCGGCGTCGTCGACCAGGTACGGCTCGTCGGAGCGGTGCCGCACGACCAGATGGCCACCTGGTACCGGTCGGCGGACGTGGTCGCCTGCACGCCGCACTACTCCTCGGCCGGGCGGGTCTCGCTGGAGGCGATGGCCTGCGGGGTGCCGGTGATCGGCTACGCGATGGGTGGCCTGGCGGACGCCGTCGTCGACGAGGTCACCGGCCGCCTGGTGCCCCCCGGTGACGTACGGGCACTCGGAGTGTCGATGCGCCGGCTGCTCGCCGACAACGCCGGCCGGTTCGCGTACGGGCACGCCGCCGTGGACCGGGTGCGCAGCAGCTACACCTGGGAGCGGACCGCCGGCGCGTTGGAGCGCCTCTACGAACGGGTGGTGAGCCGCCGCAAGCCGGTCGAGGCCTGAGTCGGCGCTACGACGACACCTCTGAGTGCCGTGGTGCGGTGCCGGGTGGTCAGCCCGGCCGACCGGCACCGACCATGGCGGGGTCCCGACGGCGTGCCACCGAACGGTGTTGCTGCGGTTCGGCGTACCGGGTCAGGCCGATCACCGCGGCCAGGGTCACCAGGAAACCGACAGCGGCCAGCCACTCCCGCCCCGGCCAGATCTTGTCGTTGAGCAGCAGCAGGCCGACGATCGCGGCCGGCACCGCTCCGGCGGCGTCCATCGCGGCGACCGCAGCGGTCGTTGAGCCACGCTGCATGGCCAGCCCGAGCAGCAGCTGACCCACTATCGAGTGGGCGATCAACAGGTAGAACAGCGGGTCGCCGAGGAACGCCTCGGCGGACGGCGCGGATGCCAGTGGCCGGGCGGCGACAGCGGCCGAGCTGAACGCCAGCCCGGCCAGTGAGCCGAGGGCCACCGAACCCGGTGCCCCGTGCAGCCGGACGGCGAAGAAACCGAGCACCGCTATCACGCCCAGCGCCACCAGCAGGGCGATCGAACCGGCGGTGCCGAGCTGCTTCGACGGCGCCGGCCGGGCGGACAGCACCAACGCGGTGATCCCCGCGAAGAGCAGCGCCAGCAGCACCACCTCGGCCGCCGGCAGCCGCCACTTCAGCACCAGCACCCCGAGGATGGCGGTCACCCCGAGCCCGGCGGCCACGCTGGCCTGCACGAGGAACAGCGGCAGGTCCCGCCGGGCCAGGAAGGCGAGCACGAAACCGCCGATCTGACAGCCGAGACCGACCAGGTACGTCCGGTGCCCGGCGAGGCGCAGCAGCAGGCCCGGATCGAAGGTGTGGTGGACGGTGGTGCGGGCCGCCGCCACCGACTGGAGCAGGTTGGCGAAGCCGTACGCGACGATCATCGCCGCGAGGAAGCACCAACCGGAGGAGACCACCTGGCGAGGATAGAGGTTGCCGGGGGTCAGCGCTCGGCTGGTCGATTGAGGCGGGCGAGGATGTCGGCGTGCAGCACACCGTTGGTGGCCACCACGCTGCTGTCGGTGCCCGGAGCGCCGGCGGGGGCTGGTTGTCCGGCCAGATCCGTGACCGTGCCACCCGCCTCCGTGATGATCGGCACCAGCGCCGCCACATCCCACACTGACAACTCCGGCTCGACCATCACGTCCAGTGCCCCCTCGGCCAACAGCATGTAGCCGTAGAAGTCGCCGTACGCCCGGTTGCGCCAGCTGTCGCGCATCAGGTCGAGCACCGCGTCGAGCCGCCCGGCTTCCTCCCAGCCGTTCAGGGACGAGTAGCAGAAGCTGGCATCCGCGACCCCACGCACCGCCGACACGCCGATCCGCTCGCCGGCCGCGGGGCCCGGCCCGGCGTACGCGCCCGCGCCCGCGCTGGCCCACCAGCGTCGTCCGAGCGCTGGTGCGGACACCACGCCGACCGCCGGCCGGTCGCCGTCGTAGAGCGCGATCAGGGTGGCCCAGATCGGCACGCCACGGACGAAGTTCTTGGTGCCGTCGATCGGATCGATGATCCACCGGCGGCCGTTCGGGTGGACAGGCGACTGCGCGCCGTACTCCTCACCGAGCAGCCCGTCCGCCGGTCGGTGCTCGGCCAGCAGGGCGCGGATCTCCCGCTCCACAGCGGTGTCCGCGTCGGAGACCGGGGTCAGGTCGGGCTTCGCCTCGACGCGCAGGTCGAGTGCGCGGAACCGGGCCGTGGCGATGGCGTCGGCCCGGTCGGCGAGCAGGTGGGCGAGGGAGAGGTCGTCGGCGTACCCGGTCATGCCGGCAACCTAGCCCACGCCCGTCGGGTCACTCGTCCGGGCCGCGCCGGTCACCCTCGCCCGGACCGCGCTGGTCGCTGTCGCCGCGCGAGTCACCCTCGCCGGCCCGCGAGGCGAGCAACCGACGGTACGAGGCCAGCCGGCGCGGGTCGGCCTTACCGGCGGCCACCCAGGCGTCCAGCCCACACTCGGCCTCGTCGGCGGTGTGGGGGCAGTTCGGTGGGCAGTCGACGGTGCCCTCGACCAGATCCGGAAAGCCGTGCAGCAGGCTGTCGGCCGAGACGTGCGCCAACCCGAAGCTGCGGATCCCGGGGGTGTCGATGATCCAGCCCGGGTCGGTGTCGATCCCGGGCACCGGTGGCAGTCGCAGCGCCACCGCGCTGGTCGAGGTGTGCCGGCCCCGGCCGATCGCGCTGACCACGCCGACAGCGCGCAGCGCGTCCGGAACGAGGCGGTTGACGAGCGTCGACTTGCCCACCCCGGAGTGCCCGACCAGCACCGACACCTTGCCGCTCAGCAGCGCACGGAGCGCGTCGAGGTCGGAGTCGGGGCGGTTGAGCACGTAGGGCAGCTCCAGCTCGGTGTAGTAGCCGAGCACCTCCTCCGGCCCGGCCAGATCGGCCTTCGTGAGGCAGAGCAGCGGCTCGACGTCCGCGTCGTACGCGGCCACCAGGCAGCGGTCGATGAACCCGGTGCGCGGCGGTGGATCGGCCAACGCGCTCACGATCACCAACTGGTCCGCGTTGGCCACCACGACCCGTTCCAGCCGACCCTCGGCGGTGGTCTCGTCGTCGTCGGCTGTGCGGCGCAGCACCGAGCGGCGTTCCGCGATCCGGACGATGCGGGCGAGAGCGCCCTCCACGCCGGACGTGTCACCGACCAGGCTGACCCGGTCACCGACCACCACCGACTTGCGGCCCAACTCGCGGGCCCGCATGGCGGTGACGGTGGGCAGCTCGGCGCCGACCACGCCGCGTTCGGCCCCGGAGAGCACACAGGTGTAGCGCCCCCTGTCGACGGCGATGACGAACCCGTCGACGGCGTCGGCGTGCTGCGGGCGGGTGCGCGTACGTGGTCGCGACGACTTCCCGGGCCGGACCCGCACGTCGTCCTCGTCGTACTCCCGCCGTTTGATCGCCAGGACCTGTCCTCTTCTCGCGTCAGCTCTTGGTGAGCGTCCGGACGCTCACTTTCCGGTCACCATCGCTGACCATAGTGCCGGGAACTCGGGCATGGTCTTGGAGGTACACCCCACGTCGTCCACCTCGATGCCCGGAACGGCGAGCCCGGCCACCGCTGCGGCGTGCGCCATCCGGTGGTCGTGGTAGGTGCGGAAGACGCCGCCGCGCAGCGGTCGGGGCCGGATCTCCAGCCCGTCCGGCGCTTCGGTGATGTCCGCCCCGAGGGCGGTGAACTCGCGCGCCAGCGCGGCGAGCCGGTCGGTCTCGTGGCCGCGGATGTGCCCGACGCCGGTGAACACCGACGGCGAGTCGGCCAGCATGGCCAGCGCGGTCAGCGCCGGGGTCAGCTCGCTGACGTCGGAGAGGTCGGCGGTCAGGCCGTGCACCACGCCGGTGCCACGGACGGTCAGCCCGGTGGTGGAGAGGGTGACCTCGCCGCCCATCCGCTGTAGCAACGAGCGGAGTTGCTCGACCGGTTGGGCGCTGCTGTGCGGCCAGCCCTGCAAGGTCACCTCACCGCCGGTGACCAGGGCGGCGGCGAAGAACGGCACCGCGCCGGACAGGTCCGGCTCGATCTCCCAGCCGCGCCCGGTGAGCGGGCCGGGCTCGACGGTCCACACGTCGGGGGTGCTGTCGTCGACGGCCGCGCCGGCGGCTCGCAGCATCCGCACTGTCATCCGCAGGTGCGGCGCGGAGGGGACCGGGGGGCCGACGTGCCGCACCACGACGCCCCTGTCGAAGCGCGGGGCGGCCAGCAACAACGCGGAGACGAACTGGCTGGACACGGACGCGTCGAGCACCACCTCGCCGCCGGTGACCCCACCGGTGCCGAGCACTGTCAGCGGCAGGCTGCCGGTGCCGGTGACGTCGATCCGGACGCCCAGCGAACGCAGCGCGCCGACCAGCGGGCCGAGTGGGCGGGTGCGCACGTAGGGGTCACCGTCGAAGGTGACCTGCCCGTCGGCCAGGCCCGCCACGGGTGGCACGAACCGCATCACGGTGCCGGCCAGCCCGACGTCGACGTGGGCGGGGCCGGCCAGCGGGTGCGGTCGGACCAGCCAGCGCTCGTCGTCGCTGATCGAGACGTGCGCGCCCATCGCCCGCAGGCCGGCGGCCATCAACTCGGTGTCGCGGGCGCGCAGTGGCCGGGCCAGCGTCGACGGGCCGGCGGCCAGTGCGCTGAGCACCAGGGCCCGGGCGGTCATCGATTTGGAACCGGGCAGGCGCAGCGTTGCCGCCACCGGGTCGGATGCGGTCGGTGCGGTCCACGGCTGCGGCGGCCGGGTCGCGGTCAGGTTGCCCACCGTTACATTCTGCCGTGTCGGCGGGCGGGTGGCGTTGCCCGGCGTTCGTACTCCCGGTTGGCGGGACAGCCGACGGCCCTCCGACGCGTTAGCGTGTGCCCCATGTGCGGGAGGTACGCGACGACCCGGAGCTCCGGCGAGCTGAGCGCGCTGTTCGAGTCGTCCGACGACTCCGACGGCCTGGTCCGGGCGGACCACAACGTCGCGCCGACCGACAGGGTGCCGCTGGTCCGGGTCACCCCGCAGGGGCACCGCAGCCTCTGTGTCGGTCGCTGGGGTCTGCTGCCGCACTGGTCCCGGTCCGCCTCCGGCGCCGCCCGGATGATCAACGCGCGGGCGGAGACGGTGGCCACCAGCCGGGCGTACGCCGGTTCCTTCTCCCGTCGCCGTTGTCTGGTCCCGGCCGACGGCTGGTACGAGTGGGTGCGGCTGCCCGACGGCGGGCGACAGGCGTACTTCATGACTCCCCGGGACGGCTCGGTGCTCGCGTTGGCCGGCATCTGGTCGGTCTGGGAGTCCGACGCCGAGACCCGGCTCACCTTCAGCGTGCTGACCACGGCGGCGCTCGGCGACCTGGCCGAGGTGCACGACCGGATGCCGGTGCTGCTGCCGCCCGAGCGGTGGTCGTCGTGGCTCGCGCCGACCGACGAGCCGGGGCGGCTGCTCGCTGCGGCGTCGGCGGAGCAGTTGGCGGGGTTGGAGATCCGCCCGGTGGGTGCGGCGGTGGGAGACGTTCGTAACGACGGGCCACAGCTGACCGCGCGGGTGGCGGTGACGCCGCCGGTGTCACAGCAGGAGCTGACCCTGTTCTGACGCCGCGGTGCATCGTCGGCCGCCGATTTGCCAGGGTTCAGCGCGATTCGTCTCCTGGCTGTTCAGTCATGTTCCCGGCAGACCCTTGTCCCGGTGTTGCGAAGTGCGATAGAACACAGCGCCGGTAGTGGCTGTCGGTCCGCAGGGGGCGGACGACGTCCACAGATCTTGCCGGTCCCACGGGGGAGGTGGGTGGATGACACGGGCACGTATGCCGCGTCCGCACGAGGTGGCAGCGGCGCGGCGAGATCCGCGACTGCTGCGGGCCGTGCGAGAACGGCGACAGGACGACGCATGGCGCACCAGAGGAACCTGCCAGAGCGTCGATCCGGAGACATTCTTTCCGGCGCCGAACGAGCCGGCGGACGCCGCCGTCGCGCTGTGTCGCAGTTGTGACGTGCAGGGGTCCTGCCTGGCCTGGGCCCTCGACGTCGGTGACTGCCACGGCGTGTGGGGCGGCACCACGCCGCGGGAACGCCGGGCGATGCTGGTCGCCTGGCGCGGCGAGGTCGAACCCGATCCGGACGCCATCGACGACGCCGGCCCGCCGGTGCGCGATCGCCTGCTGGTCCTGGTCCCGCTGAGCTGATCGGCGGCCCGGTTCGCACCCGACGCCCGTCCGGCGGCGCAGAATAGGCCGGTGCCAGCCAGCAACGAGATCAACACCCCGCGCGGTCCGGCGTGGATCGACACCGACCTGCCGGTCCGCCCGGCCACCGCCCTGCTCGTCCTCGGGCACGGCGCGGGTGGCAGCGTCGACGCGCCCGACCTGCTCGCGGTCCGGGACGCGTCGGTGGCGGCCGGGCTGGCGGTGGTCCGGGTGACGCAGCCCTACCGGGTCGCCGGTCGACGTGCGCCGGCACCGGCAGGTCACCTCGACGAGGCCTGGACGGCGGTGCTCGCCGAGCTGCGCGACCGGCACGCCGACGTGCCGACGGTGGTGGTCGGTGGGCGCTCCAGCGGCGCACGGGTGGCCTGTCGGACGGCCCGTGCGGTGGGCGCGGTGGGCGTGCTCGCGTTGGCCTTTCCACTGCACCCGCCCGGCCGGCCGGAACGCTCGCGCGCCGCCGAACTGGGCACCGGCCTGCCGACGTTGGTGGTCAACGGCGACCGGGATCCGTTCGGGACGCCGGAGCCGGGACCGGCCGTGCAGGTGGTGAGCCGTCCCGGTGAGACGCACGACCTGCGCCGCGATCCGGCCGGCACCGCCGCCGCCGTGCGCGACTGGCTGGCCGTCCAGGGCTGGGCGGCCGGCTGATCCGTCGCGGCCGGCGCGCCGGGGCGACCGTTTCCGGCGCGGGCACGGGTCGTTGCATCCGTTGGTGCCGCCGGCCCGAGCAGGGCCGGTGACACCAGTCCTCCCAGGCCCTTCCTGGTCCCAGCGCCGGCCGCCGTCGGGGCCGGGACCAGGAACGGGGAGGGTCGGCCGGAATGCCCCAGTGGTCATCTCGCGTTACTACCCCCGGACGACTTTTCTGCGAGGGGGGTGACCGGTGCCAACCGAGACACGAAGCCTGGAACGGGACGAGCGGGACGCCCGGCAGCTGAAGCGGCTGCTGGATGGCCCGGAGTGGCCCGCGACGGCGGGACCGGGCGGGGTGGGTGCGGTGAGCACGGGCACACCGGCCGGAAGTGAATCTGCGGGCAGGTCCGTGCGCGTATCCTCGGCGGGAAAGCATCCGACGCGAGGGGATGTGCGGTTGACCACCGAGAAGACGGACGAGCGCAGGGCCCGATTCGAGCGGGACGCGATGCCATTCGTCGATCAGCTCTACGCTGCTGGGTTGCGGATGACACGCAACCCGGCGGATGCCGAGGATCTGGTCCAGGAGACGTACCTGAAGGCCTACGCGGCCTTCCACCAGTTTGAGCAGGGCACGAACCTCAAAGCCTGGCTCTACCGGATCCTGACCAACACCTACATCAACTCCTACCGCAAGCGGCAGCGCCAGCCGATTCAGGCGCCCACCGAGGAGATCACCGACTGGCAGCTCGCCGAGGCCGAGTCGCACACCTCCAGCGGGTTGCGCTCGGCCGAGACGGAGGCACTGGACCGGCTGCCGGACAGTGACGTCAAGGAGGCCCTCCAGCAGTTGCCGGAGGAGTTCCGCCTGGCCGTCTACCTCACCGATGTCGAGGGCTTCTCCTACAAGGAGGTCGCGGACATCATGGGCACGCCGATCGGCACCGTGATGTCGCGTCTGCACCGGGGCCGTCGTAATCTGCGCAAGCTGCTCGAGCGTTACGCGGGCGAGCGGGGCTTCAGTGCGGCCCGCTCGGCGAAGGGCTCGACCGCCGCTGCCGGCCGGGAGGTGTGACGTGAGCTGTGGGGAGCCGCACGAGACGGACTGCCGCGAAGTGCTCGCGGAGGTGTATCTCTACCTGGATCTGGAGTGCGCCGACGAGCGTCGCTCGCTGATCCGGCACCACCTGGACGAGTGCGGGCCCTGCCTGCGCGAGTACGGGCTGGAGCAGGAGGTGCGGGCGCTGGTGGCGCGTTGCTGTGGCAACGAGACCGCGCCGGATCAGCTGCGTGAGCGGCTGCGGGTCAAGCTCACCGAGTTGGTGGTCTTCGAGACCAGCGACTCCCGTGAGCTGGCCGACTGAGCGTCTGAGCTGGCAACACCGGTGGCCCGGGTCGATGTCGACCCGGGCCACCGGTGTACCCGGCCTCGGCCGGCTGAGCGGCGACGGGCGGTCGGCCCGTCGAGGTGTTCAGGAGTTGGGACGCTTGCCGTGGTTCGCGGCGCTCTTCTTACGAGCCTTCTTCTTCCGGGACTTCTTCGCCATGCTGACCTCCTCGTGATGGGTCGGATCCGTCCTGCGCACGACCTCGGCGCGGATGCGGCCACCGGCGGTCCGGCGTCGGGTCCGACCCGCTGATGGTAGTGCTGTCGACACCCGCCGCCTTCCCCAGGGCGGCCTGTCATCCCGGCTGCGCCGCTGCCCGCCCATCGCCGGTCGGCGCATGATTGGATACATCGGCAGGCACGTCGCGAAGAGGGAGGGCCTGGACATGGCCGAGGAGATCCGCGCCGAGATGGTGGCCAACGTCTGGAAGGTCGTCGCCACGGCGGGTGACACGGTGACCGAGGGCGACACCCTGGTGATCCTCGAGTCGATGAAGATGGAGATCCCGGTCGTCGCCGAGTCCGATGGTGTGCTCCAGCAGCTCGTCGTCAACGAGGGCGACGTCGTGCAGGACGGTGACCTGATCGCCGTGATCGCTTGACCGGGTTGCGGGTCCGTCCGGCCGAGTCGGTCGACTTCCCGGCGGTGGCCCGGCTGACGGTGGCCGCGTACGAGGCGGACGGCCAGCTCAAGGGCGAACACGGGTACGGCGAGGTGTTGGCCGACGTGTCGACCCGAGCCGCCAGCGGCGAGGTGCTGGTCGCTGTCGACGAGGTGACCGGGGCGGTGCTCGGCTCGGTCACGTTCGTGCTGCCGGGCACCCCGTTCGCCGAGCTGGCCGGGCCGGGCGAGGCGGAGTTCCGGATGCTCGCTGTCGACCCGGGCGCTCAGGGGCGGGGTGTTGGTGCCGCGCTGGTCGAGGCGTGTGTCGACCGGGCGACCGGGTCGGGTTGCACGGCGGTGATGATCTGCGTCCGGGCCGGGATGGCCGATGCGGCGCACCGGCTCTACTCGCGGCGTGGTTTCGTCCGGTCGCCGGAGAAGGACTGGTCACCGGCGCCGGGTGTGGACCTGCTCGGCCTGCGGTTGGAGCTGACGCGCGGCTGAGGCCGGCGACCGACGAGCCCGGACCGGCACGATCAGGCAGGGTCAGGCGTCGGGCTGCGTGCCGATGGCGGCCAGCAGTTCGTCGGCCACCTCCAGGGCGAGCTTGCGGCGTTCGTCGTCGCTGATGTGCGGCGCGCGGACCGCGAACCAACTGGTGTGCACCGCGAACAGCGACAGCGCGGCGCGCAGTTGGGCGGCGGGGGAATCGTCTCCCCGGCAGAGCGCCTCGGCCAGCTCCATCATCCGACCGCGCATCTTCTGCCCGGAGGAGAGGCTCTTGAGCGCGGTCTGGTTCTGCTCGAAGAAGCGCATCACCGACGGCTGGGTGCCGTCGAACATCGTGTCGGCGTACCGGGAGATCAGCTCGCGTCGGGTGGCCAGGGTGGCGGGTTGGGTGGCGGCCCAGGCGGTCAGCGCGTCCATCCGCTCCAGCCGGTCCTCGACGAAGCTGGCGACGATGTCGTCCTTGCTCTTGAAGTGGTAGTAGAGCGCGGCCTTCGTGACGTTGAGGCGCTCGGCGATTTCCCGGAGCGAGGTCTTCTCGTACCCCTGCTCGGTGAAGAGTTCGAGCGCGACGGCCTTGATCCGTTCCCGCGTTCCGCCGCCTGTGCTCTCGCTCACGCACACCCTCCAAATGGCTTGACCGTTGCTTGTACCCAACTTACCGTGCGGCTAGTAAGGTGACTAGCCGGGCGGCAAGTAAGTACGGCAATCTTCGGGGGGAGCTTACCCATGACTCAGGCAACCCAGGCCGGCACGCGACCCAACAACATCCGGGTCGTGCTGTTCGGGCTGATGATCGCGATGATGCTCGCGATGCTCGACAATATGATCGTCAGCACCGCGTTACCGCGGATCGTCGGCGAGTTCGGCGGGCTCAACCACTTCACCTGGGTGGTTACCGCGTACGTTCTGGGCACCACCGTCTCGACCCCGATCTGGGGCAAGCTCGGTGACCTCTACGGCCGCAAGTCGGTCTTCCTGACCTCGGTCGTCGTCTTCCTGGTCGGCTCCGCCCTCTGTGGCATGGCCGGCTCCGGGATGCTCGGCGGCCCAGAGGACGGCATGGTCCAGCTCATCGCCTTCCGGGCCGTGCAGGGCCTTGGCGCCGGCGGCCTCATGGTCGGCGTGATGGCGATCATCGGTGACCTGGTCCCGCCCCGCGAGCGCGGGCGCTACCAGGGCATGATCGCCGGCATCATGGCCATCGCCATGGTCGCCGGCCCGCTGGCCGGCGGATTCATCACCGACCACCTCTCCTGGCGCTGGGCGTTCTACGTGAACCTGCCGCTGGGCGGAATCGCGCTGCTCGTCCTGATCACCACCATGCACCTGCCGAAGTACCGCACCGAGCACCGGATCGACTGGCTCGGCGCCGGGCTGCTCTCGGTCGGCATCACCGCGATCGTGCTCATCACCACCTGGGGTGGCAACGAGTACGACTGGACCTCGCCGCAGATCCTCGGCCTGGCAGTGCTGGCCGTCGTCGCGTTGGTGGCGTTCGGCCTGGTGGAACGCCGGGTCCAGGAGCCGATCCTGCCGCTGGCGCTCTTCGCCAACCGCAACTTCGCGCTGATCTCGGTGATCGGCTTCCTGCTTGGCTTCGCGATGTTCGGCGCGATGAACTTCCTGCCGCTCTACCAGCAGACGGTGCAGGGGGCGTCGGCCACCAACAGCGGTCTGCTGCTGCTGCCCCTGATGTTCGGCATGCTTGTCGTCTCGCTGGTCATCGGCCGGGCGATCACCCGCAACGGCAGATACCGGGCGTACCCGATCATCGGTGGCGTGGTGATGACAGCGGGCATGGCGCTGCTGTCCATGCTCGACACCGACACCAGCAAGCTGATGTCCTCGATCTACATGATCGTGCTCGGCGTCGGCATGGGCTTCCTCATGCAGACGTCGATGCTGATCGCGCAGAACAGCGTGGAGCAGAAGGACCTCGGCGCGGCCAGCGGCGCGGCCACCTTCTTCCGGTCGATCGGCGGTTCGTTCGGCATCTCGCTGTTCGGCGCGATCTTCGCCAACCGGCTGGCCAGCTCCGAGGGCGGTCGGGCCTTCGGTGGCGGCGAGGCCGGCGCCGGGATGGACCTGGAGAAGCTCAAGGAACTGCCCGCCCAGGCGCGCGAGGCGGTGCTCGGTGGTCTCTCCGACGCCATCTCGCACGTCTTCCTCTGGGCGGTGCTGTTCACCATCGTGATCCCGGTGCTCGCCTGGTTCATCAAGGAGATCCCGCTGCGCACCGCGAACGAGGCGCCGCCGCAGGCCACCCCGGAGGAGGACGCCGAGGTCGCCCTCGGCAAGGCCCCCGTCGCCTGACCCAACCCCAACCCCCAACCCCCAACCCCCGCGATCTTGCACTTTGTGCGCGTGCATAAACCCTGTTTCCGACAAAACGGCGACAGTAAGTGCAAGATCGCGGGGGTGGCGGGGTTCGCGGGTTCGCGGGTTCGCGGGGGAGTCAGCGGCGGATCAGGCGTTGCCAGAGGCGGCGCAGGGGGTTGCGGGGGCGGGGAAGCCCGGGGGAGTGGGCGGCCAGCAGTTCGCTGGCCAGTGCCGCTGTCGCCGGATCCAACTGCGGGGCGGCGAGTGCCAGGTGAGCCAGCGAGGCAGCGATCGGGACCGGTCGGCTCCGCGCCACGGCAGCCGCGTCGGCCAACCGCTCCGCCACCACCCGAGCCACGTCCGACCGCACCGAGGGGTCCACCCAGGCGGCGGTGACCAGGGCGAACAGCGCCGCCTCGGTGACCCAGTCCTCGACGCCCCAGATCAGGTCGAGCAGCACCCGCCGCCGGGTACTGCCCTCCCACGGCTCGTCGGTGCGGTGGTGCAGCAGCCCCAGGCAGGCCCACACCTGCACTCCACGGACCCAGACCGACGGGTCGTGGGCCGCCAGCAGCCGACCCACCGCGTTGGCCGGCGCCGCCGGCGGATGCACCAGCAGGCCGAGCAGGTCGCCAAGCTCGAGGCCGGCCAGACCCACCGCCGCGTCGTACGCCGCCGGTGGGTGTGCCCACGCCGGGTGGGCTATCTGCCCGATCCGTTCGACAGCCGTCGCCGAGGGCGCCGCCAGTGCGGGCGTCGGGACCGTGTCCGCGTAGTGCCACAACCGCTGAGCGGACTCCCGCCGGGGCTCGCGCGGGTCGGGTTCCGGTGCGCCGACGACCTCGATCCGCAGCCCGGGGGCGGTGGAGATCGCCGTTCCGACCGCGCTCGGCGGGGCGGCGGCCGGTAGGCGTACGGCACCGCCGAGACCATTGTCGTCATCGGCCACCGCCTGGCGCATCGCGTCGACAAGGGGACCACCGGCCGGGGTGAGTTGGCCGAGCCAGGGTCGACCTCGGCAGCACTGGGCCAGGTCGCCGTGCTCGTGGCTGTCGTCCGGGTGGTCCCGCACGAAGTCGGCGAGCGCGACAAGGTGGGCGAGGTCGCCGTCGCGCAGGTGCCGTAGGCGGTGGGCGGTGTGCACCGCGCAGTCGAACGACGGATCGCGCGCCAGCGCCCGCTCGGTCCACTCCAACGCCTCGTCCAGCCGGCCGATCTCGGCCAGGGTGCCGGCGATGTCCGCGTAGATCGCCAGGTCGTCGGGGTCCAGCTCGACGGCCCGACCGAGGGCCGCGAGGCCGTCGCGGGTCCGGCCCGAGCTGCGGTACGCGTACCCGAGCCACACCTCGCCCATCTTCGAGGGCTGTGCGCGTACCCCTCGGGTGGCCCAGCGGACCGCCAGCTCGACCTCGCCGAGACGCCGGGCCAGCGCGGACGCCGCGCCCAGCAGCAGGCCGTGTTCGGGGTGCACGGTGGCGGCGTTGCGGGCGAGCGTGAGGTACGGGGTCAGCGGGGCCCGCCCGATCCGCGGCACCGGGTCGGGCAGTGCGGCGCAGACCTGCATGAGGACGCGGGCGATGTGCTCCGGTTCCAGTCGTTCGGCCAGCTCGGGCGCGGTGACCCAGGGCACGCCGGCCCACTCGGTGCCGGGCGCGTACGACGTCGCAGCGGCCAGCAGCTCCAGCCCTTCGGCGGGGCGTCCGGCGGTGGCGAGGAGGTGGGCGCGGGCGACGACAGCACCGACGAAGGTGTGGTGGTTGATCGGGAAGAGGTCGAGGCCGCCGCCGCTCGTCGCGGCGAGCCGGGCCAGCGTCTCGTGCACCTCCGGCAGGGTGGGGGCCTGCGCCAACGCGCCGGCGAGGTGGCCGGCGGCGTGGTGCAGGTCGCCCTCGTCGAGTGCCAGCCGGGCCAGCGCCAGCTCCTCCGTCGCGGAGAGCGCGGGATCATCCGTTCCCTCGGGCACGTCGTCCTCTCGTGGCAGTTAGACCGGGTGCAACGGGTAAAGCTTAGTTGATATTGACATCAACTGGTGATCATCTGCGCAGTCCTGCTCGTTCAATTGCTGAGATACGCTCAAAAGTGCAAGACTGAGCAAAAATCGCGCGGCAATCGCGCAGGGGAGGGGTTTCCGTGACACGTGCAGGGGCTGGAATGGCCGCCGACATCGACGAGCAGCCGGCTGGCTACGCACGCCTGCTCTCCGCCGCCAACGCCGCCGAGATCGCCCGGGTGGCGGCGGTCATCGCGGAGCGTCGGCCACGGCACGTGGTCTTCACCGCACGGGGCACCTCCGATCACGCGGCGCTCTACGGGGCCTACCTGACCGAGATCCGGCTCGGCCTGCCCGCCGGGCTGGCCTCGCCCAGCGCCGTCACCCTGTTCGGGGCCCGCCCCGACCTCTCCGACGCGCTCGTCGTCGGGGTCAGCCAGAGCGGCGGCTCGCCCGACCTGGCCGAGGTGCTGCGCGCAGCCCGAGCCTCCGGCGCGCTGACCCTCGCGGTGACCAACGCCCCCGACTCGCCGCTTGTCGACGTGGCTGAGCTGAGCGTCGACATCGCCGCCGGGCACGAGCGGGCGGTGGCCGCCACCAAGACGTACACCGCCGAGCTGCTGGCCCTGCTGATGCTGGTGGAGGGGATCCGGGCCGGCGACGGCGTGCTTCCGAAGGCCGAACGGGACGCGCTCGACGCACTGCCCGAACTGGCCGCCCGCACCCTGGCCGACGGCACCCCGGCCCAGCTCGCCCCGCGCTACCGGTTCGCCCGTCAGCTGGTCACCACCGGCCGGGGCTACGCCTACCCCACCGCCCGGGAGGCAGCGCTGAAGCTGATGGAGACCTCGTACCTGCCGGCGCTCGCCTTCTCCGGCGCCGACCTGCTGCACGGCCCGCTCGCGATGACCGACCCGGAGGTCCCGGTGCTCGCCGTTGTCGGTTCCGGCCCCGGCGGCCGGTCGATGGGTGAGGTGCTGCCCCGCCTCGGCGAACGCCGCGCCGACGTCGTGGTGGTCGGCTCCGCCGACGTGCCGGGCGCCACCCGGCTGGCCGTTCCCGAGGTCGACGAGCGGTACGCCCCGCTGCTGGACATCCTGCCGATGCAACGGTTGGCCCTGGCCCTGGCGCTGACCCGAGGCGAGGACCCGGACGCGCCGCGCGGGTTGAAGAAGGTCACCGCGACGATGTGAGGCGCGGCGTGGCACCCTGGTCACCGTGTCCACGCTGCGCGACCTCGCCGAGGAGCACACCCATCTCCGACCGGCCGACATCGACCACCTGCACCGGATCGCCGGCGACTGGCAACTGCTCTCCGATCTGTCCTTCGCTGACCTGCTGCTCTGGGTGCCGGTCGACGCCGACGGCACGTTCCTCTGTGTCGCCCAGGTGCGCCCGACCACCGCACCGACCGCCTACCAGGACGACCAGGTGGGTCGGATCGTCGGCGGGCCGGAGGTGGCCCACCTGGGGGTGGCGTACTCCCAGGGTCGGATCTGGCGCGAGGGCGACCCGGTCTGGTACGGCGACGTGCCGGCCCGACACGAGGCGATCCCGGTCCGGCTGCGCACCGTCGAGGGGGAGGCCGGCGAGGTGATCGCCGTGGTCGGGCGGGACACCAACCTCTCCACCGCGCGTACGCCCAGCCAACTGGAGCTCAACTACCTCACCACCGCCGACGACCTGGCGCAGATGATCGCCGACGGCACCTTCCCACCGCCGCGGCATCCGGGCGAGACCACCTCCGCCCCCCGGGTCGGCGACGGCCTGGTCCGGCTCGACGCCGGCGGCAAGGTCACCTACGCCAGCCCGAACGCGCAGTCCGCGTACCGCCGGCTGGGCTACGCCTCGCACCTGGTGGGGGAGGACCTGGCCGCGTTGCACCGCCGGTTGGCCGGTGACCCGCTGGACGGCACCGAGGCCTCGAACGGCATCCTGGCCGCGCTGCGCGGTGAGGCGCCACCTCGCCGGGAGATCGACGCACGAGGCGCCACGATGCTCACCCGGGCGCTGCCGCTGATGCCGGCCGGGGTGCCGATCGGAGCGTTGGTGCTGGTCCGGGACATCACCGAGGTCCGTCGCCGGGACCGGGCACTGATCACCAAGGACGCCACCATCCGGGAGATCCACCACCGGGTGAAGAACAATCTCCAGACGGTGGCCGCGCTGCTGCGGTTGCAGGCCCGCCGGGTGGCGATGCCGGAGGCCCGGGTCGCCCTTGAGGAATCGGTCCGTCGGGTCGCCTCGATCGCCCTGGTGCACGAGACACTCTCGATGTCCAGCGACGAGGCGGTGGAGTTCGACGGCATCGTCGACCGGGTGGCCAGCGCGGCGACCGAGGTCGCGGCGACCGAGGTGAGCGTCGGCATGCGCCGGCGGGGCAGCTTCGGCGTACTGCCGGCGGAGATCGCCACCTCGTTGGTGATGGTCCTCAACGAGTTGCTGCTCAACGCCGTCGAGCACGGCTTCCCGCCGTCCGACGAGACGGAGCAGGCCCCGGTGGCCTCCGCCTCCGGCATGGTGCCGGTCGCCGCCCCCGAGGTGGACCCGTCGCTGCGGCCCGAGGTGGTGGTCTCCGCGCACCGGTTCCGCAAGATGCTGCACGTCTCGGTGACCGACAACGGGCGTGGCCTGCCGCCGGACTTCGACGCCGAACGCGGCAGCCGGCTCGGCCTCCAGATCGTCCGGGCCCTGATCACCGGGGAGCTGCGCGGCACCATCGAACTGCGCGCCGGCGCCAATGGCGGCACCGAGGCCATGCTGGTCGTCCCGCTGGCCCGCAACACCCACGACGGCCGCTCGCAGCCCTGACCGCCGCGCGCGTCGTCCGGCGTGGCGGCGCGTTCGCCGTCTCACGGGGTCGCCGGTCGTAGCCTCCGGCGTTCTGCCGAGGTGGCAACCGGGATGTGTCAGCGGTCGGGGCGGCTGGTCAGCAGGGCGACGGTGAGGCCGGGGCGCTGCCAGACCTGGGCGACTGTGAAGTCCGTGCGCAGCGCGTCGCCCTTGGCGCCGGACACGGCGGCCAGCGGCTCGGGGTGCCGGCCGGAGACGACGAGCCAGACCCGAGGCGTGCCGGCCAGGCACCGCGCCGGTTGGGGGCACTCGGCGGCCCACAGGTCACCGCGGCGCACCTCGTCCTCGGTGACCAGCACGTCACGTGGCGGGTCGCCGAGGTGGTACTCGATACCAAGGTCGAGGAAGAGCCAGCTGTGCCGGGGCGCGTAGACCACCGCGTCCCCCGGGCGTTGGCCGTCGGCGATCACCCGCGCCGCCCCCGCGTAGTCCACCGGCGCGCTGCGCGGCCACTCGTGGGTCCGCCGCAGCGCGGCCTGGTCGGGTAGGCCGAGCAGCCCGGCCAGCACCACCACGACGAGCGCGGCCGGTGCGGCAACGGCGGCCAGCGCCGCGCCGGCCAGCAGGCAGGCGAAGGGCACCACGAAGACCAGGTACCGGGGCACCCACAGCGGTACGACAGTGCCCGCGGCGAAGAGCAGCAGCACGGGCAGCAGCACCGCGCCGACCGGCAGCAGGGCGCGTCGCCCGAGCCGGGCCGCGCCGAGCGCCGCGACCCCGAGCAGCAGGCCACCGACCACACTGCTCTGGGTGACGCCGCCGGGCAGCGCGGTCAGGTCGTCCAGCCGGGCCAGGTGGACCCAGTCCAACTGCCGGGACTGCTGGGTCCGGGCCTTGACCAGCAGCGGGCCGACCAGCAGCGCGACCGGCACCACGGCGACCAGCCATCGCCACACCCGTCGGTCCCGCTCGACAGTGGGGTGGTCTCGGCTGGCGGTGGGGTGGTCTCGGCTGGCAATGGGGTGGTCCCGGGTGGCGACGCCGGCCGCGGCTGGGCCGCGCCACCAGGCGATGAGGACGACCAGCGCGTGGGCGGCGAGCAGTGTGAGTGCGATCAGGTGAATGAGCCCGAGGGCGACGACGGCGACGGCGTAACCGGCCCACCGGGCCCAGCTCGGTCGACGCAGCGCGGTCACCAGCAGCAGTGTGGCGAGCACGGTGAGCATGGTGGCCAGCGCGTACGGGCGGGCCTCCTGCCCGTAGCGGGAGGTGCCGGGGAGCACCGCGAACAGCAGCCCGGCGAAGAGACCGCCGCGCCGGTCGACGAGCCGTGCCCCGAGCACGGCGAGCAGCCCGGCGGCCACTGTCATCGCCAGCACCGCCGGCACGCGCAGGGCGATCGTGGAGTCGCCGAAGACCCTGGTCCAGACGTGCATCAGCAGGTAGTACGGCCCGGTGGCGGCGTCGATGGTGCCGGCCAGCCGGAGCAGGTCGCCGGGCGAGCGGGTGGCCGCGCTCCACGTCGCCAGCTCGTCGCGCCAGAGCTGGGCGGAGCCCAGCCCGGTCACTGTCACCGCCACTGTCAACAGCGCCGGGGGGAGCCAGACCGGCAGGCGGCGCAGGTGCTCCCACGCCGCCCCGGCCGACCTCTCGGACAATTGCCCCACGGTCCGAGCCTGCCACGGCCACCCCCCGCGCGGGCGTCAGCCGGCCGCAGGTGGTGGGCGCCAGGCGGGCATCACGTCGTTCGGGCGGGCGGTCTTCGCCGGATCACGCTCCACCAGTTCGTCGAGCACGGCGTCGATCCGGGCCATCAGCTCGTCGTCGAGCCGTACCGTGGCGGCCTTGGCCGTCTCGATGAGCTGCTCGGGCCGGGACGCGCCGACGATCGCGCCGGCCACCGTCGGCCGGCGCAGCACCCAGGCCACCGCCAACTGGGCCATCGTGCAGCCGGCGGCCTCGGCGACCGGCCGGAGCTGGCGTACCCGGGAGAGCAGCAGATTCGAGGAGTAGCGGGCGATGAACGGGCCACCGAAACCGTCGGTGGCCCGGGAGCCGGCGGGTGGACGTCGGCCCGGCTCGTACCGACCGGTCAGCACGCCCATCGCGAGCGGCGACCAGGCGAGCTGGCCCAGGCCGAGGTCGGCGCAGGCGGGCGACACCTCGGCCTCCACGACCCGCCACAGCATGGAGTACTGCGGCTGGTTGGCGATGAACGGGATGTGCAGCTCGGCGGCGAGTCGCAGGCCCGCGCGCAGCTGCGGGGCGGTCCACTCGGAGGCGCCGACGTAGAGCACCTTGCCCTGGCGGACCAGGTCGGCGAAGGCGAGCATCGTCTCCTCCAGCGGCACGCTGTCGTCGTGCCGGTGTGCCTGGTAGAGGTCGAGGTAGTCGGTGCCCAGCCGGCTCAGCGAGGCGTGGCAGCCCTCGATGACGTGCTTGCGGGACAGCCCGGCGTCGTTGGCTCCCGGCCCGACCGGCAGGCACACCTTCGTGCACAGCTCGATCGAGCTGCGCCGGACGCCGCTCAGCGCCTTGCCCAACGCCTCCTCGGCCCGACCCTGGGCGTACCGGTCGGCGGTGTCGAACGTGGTGATGCCCGCATCCAGGGCGGCGGCCACGCACGCGGCCGCCGCGTCGTCGTCGAGCTGGTTGCCGTGGGTGACCCAGTTGCCGTACGCGACCGCGCTGACGCGCAGGCCCGACCGGCCCAGTTGCCTGTACTCCATGACGAGAATCGTCGGGCCGCCCCGCGCTGTCGCCGAACCGTTCGAACGTGGTCGAATCCGTGGGTGATCGAGGTTCGGTTCTCGCCTGACGATCTGAGCCGGGTCCGGTTCGTGCACTCGCCCCTGGCCGAGCTGGTGGCCAGCTCCTGGGCGTTACGCAAGCCGGAGAAGTACTGGATGCACCGTCCGTGGCGGCAACGCGCGGAGCGGCTGCTGCCGGACGCCGGCCTGGAACCGCTGTTGGCGGTGCTCAGGTCGTCCAACGGTTACGTGCCGGATTTCCTCACCCCGATCGGAGTGGCACCGAACCTGGCCGCCGAGCTGCGGGCGGTCGCCGGCACCGACCCGTCCCGGATGCGCCGGCAACTGGAGCGGGCCGGCGCACCCCGGCTGGCCCCGGACGAGTTGGTCGCCCAACTCCACAGGTACTTCACAGTGCTGATCGCACCGGACTGGCCCCGGCTGCGGGCGCTCGCGCTGGCCGACATCCGGCGGCGCACGCTGCTCGCCGCCGAGCAGGGCGGTCGTACCCTGCTGCGCGAGGTGCACCCGTTGATCCGCTGGGACGGCGCGGCGCTGCGGGTCGCCGTCGGCACGACAGTGCCGGCCGACCTGGACGGGCGTCCGTGGACGCTGCTGCCCACCGCGTTCTCCGGGCCGACTGTGCACGCGATCATGGAGGGCGACGCCGGGCCCGCCCTCTGCTATCCGCCCACCGGACTGGGCGGGCTGTGGGATTCGCCCCCGCCCAGCGCGGCGCTGGGCGCGCTGCTCGGCGGTACCCGGGCGGCGGCGCTGTCCCTGCTGGACTCGCCGCTGAGCACCGGCGAGGTGGCCGCGATGCTGGGTCTCGCACCGGCGACGGCGTCGCACCACCTCACCACGTTGCGGGACAACGGCCTGATCGCCGGCGTACGACAGGGGCGGGTGGTGCGTTATGCCCGAACTATCCTCGGTGACCAGCTGGTCGGCTGAGCCTCGGCCCGTGATGTGGGATCCAGCACGTGGACATTGGCCGGCCCCCTTGGGGTGTGGCAGCATGGGCCCATGACCGCCGCAGTCGTCCGCCGCTTCGTGGCACGTCGCCACGTCGATTACGGCCGCGTGCGCAGCGCGATCTGTCCGGCCTACTGACGACGCCCGACCAATCCGTCTCGGGCGCGCTCCGCGCCGGCTGTCTCAGACACCGTTGTCCCGCCCGCTTAGCCGGGCCGGCCGCCGCGCCCCGCGTGTCCCGAGGCACAGCAGACAACGGAGGACGCCGCGATGGCGGTCAGCAGCATCCCGGCCCGTTCCGAGGACCCGACGGCTCGCCCGACCCGAGCGCCGCGCCGGCCACGGGGTGAGGGTCAGTGGGCGCTCGGCCACCGCGAGCCGCTCAACCCCAACGAGCGGATCAAGAAGGACGACGACCCGCTCAACGTCCGGGCCCGCATCGAGACCATCTACGCGCACCGCGGCTTCGCCTCCATCGACCCGCAGGACCTGCGGGGCCGGTTCCGCTGGTGGGGCCTCTACACCCAGCGCAAGGCGGGCATCGACGGCGGGCGCACCGCCGTGCTGGAGCCGCACGAGCTGGAGGACGAGTTCTTCATGCTCCGGGTCCGCATCGACGGCGGGCAGCTCAGCCTGGCCCAGCTGCGGGTGATCGCGGACATCTCCCGGGAGTTCGCGCGGGACACCGCCGACATCACCGACCGGCAGAACATCCAGTACCACTGGATCCGGGTCGAGGACATGCCGGAGATCTGGCGTCGGCTGGAGTCCGTCGGTCTGCAGACCACCGAGGCGTGCGGCGACTGCCCACGGATCGTGCTGGGCAGCCCGGTCGCCGGGGTGGCCCGCGACGAGCTGCTCGACCCGACTCCCGCGATCGACGAGATCGTCTCCCGGTACGTCGGCGACAAGCAGTTCTCCAACCTGCCCCGCAAGTTCAAGACGTCGATCTCCTGGCTGGTGGACACCCCGTACGAGTCGAACGACATCGCCTTCCTCGGTGTCGACCACCCGGAGCACGGGCCCGGCTTCGACGTCTGGGTCGGCGGGGGCCTGTCCACCAACCCGATGCTCGCCAAGCGGCTCGGCGTCTGGGTGCCGCTGGCCGAGGTGCCGGACGTGTGGGCCGGGGTGGTCGGGATCTTCCGCGACTACGGCTACCGCCGACTGCGCAACCGGGCCCGGTTGAAGTTCCTGGTGGCCGACTGGGGTGTGGAGCGCTTCCGCGAGGTCCTGGAGAAGGACTACCTCGGTCGGACGCTGCTCGACGGCCCGGCGCCGATCCTGCCGTCGAAGCCGGTCGACCACGTGGGCGTGCACGAGCAGGCCGACGGGCGGCACTACGTGGGCGCCGCTCCGGTGGTCGGGCGGGTCTCCGGCGCGCAGCTCAGCCAGTTGGCCGACGTGGTCGAGGCGCACGGCAGCGACCGGGTGCGGCTCACCCCGTACCAGAAGCTGCTGGTGCTCGACGTGCCGTCGGAGCGGACGGAGTCGCTGATCGACGCGCTACGCGGGATCGGTCTGGAGGCCCGGCCGTCGGCCTGGCGGCGCGGCACGATGGCGTGCACCGGCATCGAGTACTGCAAGCTCGCCATCGTCGAGACGAAAGCCCGCGGCGAGGAGTTGGTGGCCCGGCTGGAGCAGCGGCTGCGCGACTTCGACGCGGACATCTCGATCCACATCAACGGCTGCCCGAACGCGTGCGCACGCACCCAGGTGGCCGACATCGGGCTCAAGGGTCAACTGGTGGTCGGACCGGACGGCCAACAGGTCGAGGGCTTCCAGGTGCACCTGGGCGGCGGGCTGGGCATGGCCCAGGGGCAGACCGCCGGTTTCGGCCGCAAGCTTCGCGGCCTGAAGACCACCGCCGACGAACTTCCGGAGTACGTGGAAGGGCTGGCCCGTCGCTACCTGGCCGGTCGGAGCGAGGGCGAGACGTTCGCCAACTGGGTGATCAGAGTCGACGAGGAGGAACTGCGGTGAGCAGCGAGAACCGAGCGGCACCTCTGTACTGCCCGTACTGCGGCGAGGAGGACCTGCGGCCGCACGAGGCGGGTCACGGCGCGTGGGAGTGCCACGCCTGCACCCGGGTCTTCTCGGTGAAGTTCACCGGGTTGCTGAGTCGGGCGGTGATCTCATGAGTCTCGTCTCGGCCGCCAGCCTGCGCCTGGTGGGCCCGGGCGGCTCGACGCCGGCCGACCCGGCCCGGCGCGACCCGGACGAGCTACGGGCCCTGGCCGAGCAGGCCGCTCGGGACCTGGAAGGCGCACCGGCACTGGAGATCGCCCGCTGGGCGGCGCAGACCTTCGGTGAGCGGTTCTGCGTGACCAGCTCGATGGCCGACGCCGTGCTGGCGCACCTGGTCTCCCGGGTGGCCCCCGGGGTGGACGTGGTCTTCCTCGACACCGGCCTGCACTTCCCCGAGACGCTGCGGGTACGCGACGAGGTCGCCCGGACGCTGCCGGTGAACGTCCGGTCCATCCGGCCCCGGCTCACCGTCGGCCAGCAGGACGGCCAGTACGGCCCCCGGCTGTTCAACAAGTCGCCGGACGACTGCTGCCAGTTGCGCAAGGTGGAGCCGTTGGAGCGGGCGCTGACCGGGTACGACGCCTGGGCTGCCGGGCTGCGCCGGGACGAGTCGCCGAGCCGGGCCAACACACCTGTGGTGACCTTCGACGCGCGTCGGGGCAAGGTCAAGGTCAACCCGATAGCGGCCTGGTCGCAGAAGGACGTGGACTCCTACATCGCCCGGTTCAACGTGCCCGTCAACGAGCTGTTCAAGCAGGGTTACGGGTCGATCGGCTGCTGGCCGTGCACCCGCCGTACGAAGGCCGGCGAGGACGCGCGGGCCGGCCGGTGGGCCATGTTCGAGAAGACCGAGTGCGGGCTGCACGTCTGACCTCCCCGGCGACGCCCCTGACCGGCCTCGGTGCGGCTGGCGGGGCGGACCCGGTGGTCCTGGTCGCGCACGGCAGCCGTGACCCGCGGGCGGCCGATGCCACCCGGGCGCTGGCTCGGGCGGTGTCGGCGGCCCGGCCGGGCACACCGGTGTGGGCGAGTTGGCTGGACCACACCGAGCCGGGGCCGACCGAGGTGCTGCGCGACCTGGCCGTGGCCGGTCACCGCCGGGCGGTGCTCGTGCCGTTGCTGCTGACCGCCGCGTACCACCATCGGGTGGACATTCCGGCGGCGGTCGCCGCGGCGGCGCGGTCCGGGCCACAGCTGTCGGTACGGGTGACCGATGTGCTCGGCCCGGCGGACGACACGCCCGATCCGGGGCTGCTGGCCGGGCTGTGCCGACGGCTGGGTGAGACGCGTCCGGGTCGTTTCGACGCGTTGGTGCTGGCCGCCGCGGGCACCCGGGACGCGCGGGCGCGGCGATCGGTGGGCCGGGTCGCCGACGCGCTCGGTGTGGAGTTCGGGGTGCCCTGCCGGGTGGCGTACGCGTCGGCGGCTCCACCGGCTGCCGGTGTGGCGGTGTCCCGGTTGCGGGCGTCCGGCGCGCGCCGGGTGGCGGTGTCCGCGTACTTCCTGGCGCCGGGGTTGTTCCACGACGCGGTGACCGAGGCGGCCGGGGCGGCGGGTGCGGTGGCGATCGCCGCGCCGTTGACCGACGCGCCGGAGTTGGTCGAGTTGGTGTTGCGTCGGGTCGATGACCGGCCGGTGCTGGCGTCCACCGGCTGACCCGTGCCGGCACTGTGTGTTCCGGTGCCGGACAGCAGCACGCCCCGGCGGGCGGACCCACCGGGGCGTACGGCTGTGTGTTGGGAATCAGGCGGAGTGAGCGCGCAACACCCGGAGACCGCCGCGCCGCTTGACGGCGCGCCGCTCCTCTTCGCTCATTCCGCCCCAGACGCCAGCGTCCTGACCTGACTCGAGTGCCCACTGCAGGCACTGGTCGGTCACGGAGCAGCGCCTGCAGACGGCCTTGGCCTGCTCGACCTGCAGGAGAGCCGGACCGGACGTCCCGATCGGGAAGAACAGCTCCGGGTCCTCGTCACGGCAGACACTATGGTGACGCCAGTCCATGGCGGCAACACTCCTCATTCTGGATGGGTGGCAACAATTGCTTGGTCGTGCTTTTCCTATATGCATCCGCGTGCCGATGGTGACAGTTAGCGTCCGTCCATTCGGCAGTGCGTGAGCAGGCAGTTAGCGCCCGGGGACCTGCTGGAACAGCTCAACCTGCCGAGCATATCCAGGCACTGTCCCGGTAACTCAAGTTCGCTTGTGAATACTTTCACGAACAGTCGTGATGTCAAGGGTGACGCTCGGAAAAACTCCGGGCGGTGAGCAAGACCACAACCCATTTGTCCGGATACCAGTGCTTTCCTGGTTACCCGCCGTGCCACAGTCGAGGATCAATATAGTACAGTCCGCGTGACATTGCTGACATTTCCGGCACCTGTCTTCGGTGTGGCGGCGACCGTGTCGGCCGGTTGTGGCCACCGCTTCGACCAAGGGCAGTACCCGAGACCTAGCAGATTACTCTCAGTGCGGCCGGAACGGAGGTGAATCTGACTTTCTCCCGCTCGCCGAGATAGTCCCCGTCGAGCTGGAACGCCTGCGGACGGCTGGAGACCAGCGTGAACTCCGCCGTGTCATGGAGTCGTAACACCTGCCGGCCGCGTGGATCCGGTTGCCGGGACAGGAACTGCGTCACTGTCCGTGTTGTGCTAGCCACCCGGAGCTGACGCAACGCCAGCACATCCAGCCCGAGATCGAACGACGCCGCCGGGTTCGGGTTGACCTCCCGGTCGCCCAGGTACGTCCACGGTGCCGTGTTCTGGATGATGACGGTGGCCAGCTCGGCCTCCGCCGGCTCACCCGGGCGCTCCAGGACGATCGCCGGGTGCCGCCGGTCCGAGGCGAAGAAGTACTGATTCATGATCGAACGCAGATAGAGCGACGGCGTGGAGACCCGACCCTTCCGCCGGGCCTGCTCCACCCGGTGGATCACCGCGGCGTCCAGGCCGAAGCCGGCGCAGAAGGTGAAGTAGCGGTCGTCGGCGAGGCCCAGCCCCACCGTCCGGCTCCGGCCCAGCCGCAGCCCCTCCAGGATCATGCTGGTCGCCTCCGGCCACTCCCGGGGCAGACCCACAGCACGGGCGAACACGTTCGTCGAGCCACCGGGGACGGTCGCCAACGCGGGCAGTCGCTCGGCCATCGGCGCGTCGCCGGCGCGAGTCGGCGGTTCGGCAGTCATAAGGCCGTTCACCACCTCGTTCACAGTGCCGTCGCCACCCAGGGTGACGACCAGGTCGACGCCCTCAGCGGCTGCCTCCCGGGCCAGCGCCACTGCGTGTCCACGGCGACGGGTGTAGCGCACACTGAGATCGACTTCGCTGCGCAGCGCCCGGACGAGCACGTCCCGGCTGCGTTCGCTGGTGGTGGTGGCCTTCGGATTGACCACCAGGACGGCCCGCATGGGCGGCACTGTACCTTCCGGCAGCCCGGGTATCGTGGCGCGCGTGACCATCGACTCGGACCCGATCCCCGTCACGCTCCGCTGGGCGGTCCGGCTGCTGTGGGCGGAGGCGGCCGTCGTCGGGCTGATCGCCGTCTGGCTGGTCTGGGCCGACCTCACTGCCACCCGCACCGACCTGCTGGCGGCATTGCTGGTGACCGTGTTCGCCATCGGGGCGGCCGTCGCGCTCTGGGCCCTGGGTCGCGCGCTGCTACGCCGTCAGGCGGGCGCACGGGCCCCCGCGATAGTGCTCCAGCTGATGCTGCTGCCGATCGGATGGTTCATGATCCAGGCCGGCCTGGGCTGGCTGGGCGTGCCGCTGATGGCGCTCGGCCTGGGCGTGGCCTGGCTGCTGATCTGCCCTCCGACGACCCGCGCCCTCGGCTTCGAGTGACAGCGCCGGTGGGCCGGCTCGGTCAGTAGCCGCCGGAGCGGCGGGTGAGCAGCGCGATCGTGGCCCGATCGCCGGCGGAGGTCGCGGACGCCGAGGTGGTCAGCGCGGTGAGCACCTTCCAGGCGAAGGACGACTCGGCGGGCAGCGTGGCACCGCGCACTGTCGGCACCGTCACCTCGACTGTCAGCGCGTCCTCGGTGACCGCGAAGCGGCACTCCAACTCGGCGTCGCGGGTGGCGATGGCGAGCAGCATGGCGCACGCCTCGTCGACAGCGATCCGAAGATCCTCGATCTCGTCGAGCGCGAACTGCAACCGGGCCGCGAGACCGGCGGTGGCGGTGCGGAGCACGCCGAGGTAACCGCCGTCGGCAGGCACAGTGAGGTGCACCACGTCGTCGTCGGTCGCTGCCTGGCCAGTCAGTTGAGTCACGCCTCATCCCCCCGGTCGGGGACTCTACCCGGTCAGTCGCCCATACGCGTGCCGGCGGTGGCGGCGTGCTCGGCCAGCTCGCGGAGCGCGGCGTCGCTGAGCCGGTAGGGAACCCACTCGCTCATCTGTTCGGCGCCGACCGAGGCGTAGAAGCCGGCGGCCGGATTCCAGTCGATCATCGACCACTCGAGCCGCTGGTAGCCGCGTCGTACGCAGATGTCGGCCAGCGCGGCGAGCAACAGTCGACCGGCGCCGGTGCCCCGCGCGGCCGGCCGGACGTAGAGGTCCTCCAGGTGGATGCCGTGCACGCCGGCCCAGGTGGAGAAGTTGAGGAACCACAGCGCGAAGCCGACCGGCTCGTCGTGCTCGTCGACCGCGACGTGCCCGAAGAGCGCCGGAGCGGACGTACCACCGCTCCGGCTCGGCGCGTCTGGCGGCACGCCGCGACCTGGGGGAGCAGTAGCGAACAGGGCCGAGGTCAACTGCTCGGTGGTGAGGTGGCACTGCTCCGGGGCGCGCTCGTACTCGGCCAACTCGTGCACCATGGCGACGACGGCCGGCACGTCCTCGGGACGTGCCGGCCGGATCGTCGGGATGACCGCAGAGGTCACGCCTTCTTGGTCTCCCAGAAGATCTTCGAGATCTCGTCGATCTTCGCGAGCAGCTTGTCGGCGGTGGCCGGGTCGAGGCTGCCCTTGACGCCACCGGCGCCGGCGAGCTTGGTGGCCTCGTTGAACAGGCTGTGCAGGTTCGGGTACTTCTCGAAGTGCGGCGGCTTGAAGTAGTCGGTCCACAGCACCCAGAGGTGGTGCTTGACCAGCTCGGCGCGCTGCTCCTTGATGATGATGGCGCGGGTGCGGAACTCCGGGTCGGTGTTCGACTGGTACTTCTCGCAGATCATTTTGACCGACTCGGCCTCGATCCGGGCCTGAGCCGGGTCGTAGACACCGCACGGCAGGTCGCAGTGAGCGCTCGCGGTGACGCGGGGCGCAAGGATGCGCGGAAGTCGCATCGGGATCCTCCATGGGAAGTTTGCGATGATCAAAGGCGACATTACTCCTGGGGATGCTCCCCGAACCGGCTGGAGGTGAAACCAGTGGTCGCCGATCACCCGGCTGAGGTGCCCCGGTTGCGGAGGCCGCTGACCGCCGTGCTGGTGACCGGCCCGTCCATGGCCCCGACCCTGCGACACGGCGACGCGGTGTTGGTCCGTCCCGGCGGCCGTCCGATCCGAGCCGGCGACGTGGTGGTCGCGGTCTTCCGGACCCGGCCCGATCTGCTGGTGGTGAAGCGTGCGGTCCGGCCGCAGGACGGCGGCTGGTGGCTGCGCGGCGACAACGACCTGATCACCGATGACTCCCGGGCGTACGGGGTGGCCGACGTACGCGGACGGGTGGTGGCCCGCTACTGGCCGCGCCCCGGACGGGTACCTCGTCGTCAGTTATGACCCTGCTCACATCCGGGGGGTGGTGCCGACACTATGCTCGGAAAGTGCCCGGGTGACCCCCCGCACCGCGTGCCACAGCTCGCCGCCCACCTCGCGGCGGGGCCGGCCGCCTCACATCTGCTCGACAGATCCTGGAGTCACCACCATGTCTTCGTCCACCGTGGACCCCGCTGATCCCGTCTTCCTGCTGCACCGGGGCGGCAAGATGGCCGTCACCTCGACAGTGCCGCTCACCAGCCGGGAGGACCTCTCCCTGGCGTACACCCCGGGGGTGGCCCGGGTGTGTGAGGCGATCGCCGCCGACCCCGCCCTGGTCGACGAGTACACCTGGGTGTCGCACACGGTCGCGGTGGTCACCGACGGCTCGGCGGTGCTCGGGCTGGGCAACATCGGTCCCCGGGCCGCGCTGCCGGTGATGGAGGGCAAGGCGGTGCTGTTCAAGCAGTTCGCCGGGGTGGACGCGGTGCCGGTCTGCCTGGACACCCAGGACGTGGACGAGATCGTCGCGGTGGTGCGGGCGCTGGCCCCCTCGTTCGGTGGGATCAACCTGGAGGACATCAGCGCGCCGCGTTGCTTCGAGATCGAGCGTCGGCTCGACGAGGCGCTGGACATCCCGGTCTTCCACGACGACCAGCACGGCACTGCGATAGTGGTGCTGGCCGCGCTGCGCAACGCCGCGATGTTGCTCGACCGCAAGCTCGGCGACCTGCGGGTGGCGGTGAGTGGCGCGGGCGCGGCCGGCGTGGCCGTGACGAAGATGCTGATCGCCGGGGGCGTCAACCCCGACCAGGTGGTGGTCTGCGACTCCAAGGGGATCATCGGCCGGCACCGCACCGAGCTGACCGGCACCAAGGCCGAGCTGGCGGCGAGCACGAACGCCGACGGCCGCCACGGCGACATCACCGAGGCGTTGCGCGACGCGGACGTGCTGGTCGGGGTCTCCGGCGGGCAGATCCCCGAGGCCGCGGTGGCCGGGATGGCACCCGGCGGGATCGTGTTCGCGCTGGCGAACCCGACCCCCGAGGTGCACCCGGAGGTGGCCGCCCGGCACGTCGCGGTGGTCGCCACCGGGCGCAGCGACTACCCCAACCAGATCAACAACGTGTTGGCCTTCCCCGGGGTGTTCCGCGGCGCGCTGGATGCCGGTGCCACCCGGATCACCGAGGCGATGAAGGTCGCCGCCGCGGACGCCATCGCCGGTGTGGTGGCGGAGTCCCTGACCGCCGACGCGATCGTCCCGTCCCCGCTCGACCCGCGCGTCGCGCCGGCCGTGGCCGAGGCGGTCGCCGAAGCCGCCCGCCGCGACGGCGTCGCCCGCCGGTAGGCGCACCCGTCGCCCGCCGGTAGGCGCACCCGTCGACCGGGGCGCACCGGCGGCGCCGGTGAGCGCACGGGTGGGCTGGGGGCGATCCGGCGCGGTGTGCGCCCGCCGGCCTGCGCGCACAGCTTCTTAACGAGCGCTCAGCTTGTTACCGTGCCGATCATGCGTGCTGCCTTTGCCTCCCGTTTCGACGACGCCGACCCGCTCGCCGCGCTCACCGTCGGCGAGCGGCCCGAGCCGACCCCTCCGGCCGACGACTGGGTGACCGTGCAGTTGCGGGCCACCTCGCTCAACCACCACGACCTCTGGTCGCTGCGCGGGGTGGGTCTCACCGAGGCCCAGCTGCCGATGATCCTCGGCTGCGACGCGGTCGGGTTGGACCCGGAGGGCCGCCCGGTGGTCGTGTACCCGGTGGTCGTCACACCGGGTGACCCGCGCGGGGTTTCCATCCTCTCCGAGCACTTCGCCGGGACGCTCGCCGAGCGGGTGGCCGTACCCCGATCGAATCTGATTCCGCTGCCCGACGGCATGGCGGCGACCGACGCGGCCTGCCTGCCCACGGCCTGGCTGACCGCGTGGCGGATGCTGACCACGAAGGGCCGCGTCGCGGACGCCGACAGCGTGCTGGTCCAGGGCGCTGGCGGCGGCGTGGCCACCGCGGCCGTCGCGCTCGCCGTCGCGATGGGCAAGCGGGTGTACGCGACCAGCCGCGACGCCGTCAAGCGGGACCGGATCTCGGCCCTCGGCGCCATCGCCGTGGAGCCCGGTGCCCGGCTGCCGGAGCGGGTGGACGTGGTGATCGAGACGGTCGGCGCGGCCACCTTCGACCACTCGCTGAAGTCGGCAGCGCCGATGGCCCGGATCGTGGTCTCCGGCGCGACCGCCGGGCACGAGCCATCTGTCAACCTGCGCCGGGTCTTCGCCATGCAACTGGAGATCCTGGGCACCTCGATGGGCACGCCCGGCGAGCTGTACGAGCTGCTGGCGTTCTGCTCCGACAACGAGGTGCGCCCGGTGGTGGACAGCGTCATCCCGTTCAGCCGGGTCGAGGACGCCTTCGCTCGACTGCACTCCGGGGACGCCTTCGGCAAGGTCGTCATCGACCACACCGCCTGACGCATGCCGCGCCGCGCCGCGGCGCCGGCCGCGCCCCGCCCCGCCCTCAAGATCGCGCAACATCATGGAAATAGTGGTCTCCGCGTCGTCGGAGGCCACTATTTCCTGGTTAAAGCGCGATCTTGGGCGGCGCGGGCAGCGCGGGCGGCGCGGGCGGCGCGGGCGGGCGGCGTGGGTCGACGGCGTCCGCACCCCGTTCGGCAAGGCGGGTGGCATGTACGCCAACACCCGCGCCGACGACCTGGTGATCCGCT
>NZ_JBEZFJ010000018.1:0-128358 GCF_040649335.1 Micromonospora sp. NPDC048986 | reverse complement strand
GGACGCGCCGCCGACCTGGTTGTTGCAGGCGCGACTGCGGAACCCGCTCGACACGTAGAGCGGTTTGTCGCCGAGGCTCTTGCGCAGCGCCCCGCGCCCCGCGCCCCGCGCCCCGCGCCCCGCGCCCCGCGCCAAGATCGTGCTCGAACCAGGATTTAGTGGCCTCAGCGGCACACCGATGCCACTACATCCTGGATGTTGCGCGATCTTGCCCAGGTCAGACGCCGGCCGCCGCCAGGGATCTTGACCCCCGCCCGCTGGCGTGGTCGGGTTTCGGGATGGGTGAGCAGTGGCGGGCACAGTTCGACGCGGAGGTGAGCTTCGCCAACGGCGGCGGGCTGCGTACCGAAGGGTTCCGGCTGGACATTCCCGCTCGGGAGATCACCGACGACGACCTGGCGGCGTTGTTCGTCCGGCATCTCGGGCTGCTGATGGTCGCCGACGTCCGGATCAGCGCCAAGACGATCATCGAGGAGCCGCACAAGGGCGGCCGGGGTGTCGCCGTCGACGGCTCCGGCGCCGATCGTCGGCTGGTTGAGCTGAGCCACGTGATCAGCGATGGGATGACTACTCTGCCGGGTTGGCCGGGTCCCCGGATCACCGACTGGCTGACCTTCGCGGCATCCCGCGAGCGGTACGCCCAGGGCACCGAGTTCCACGTGGCCCGAATCGACATGATCGCCAACACCGGCACGTACCTTGACACGCCCGCCCACCGCTGGGCCGGCCGCGACGACCTGACCGGGGTGTCACTGGAGCGTCTCGCCGACCTACCGGGGGTGGTGGTCCGGGTGCCGGCCGGCACGCGAGCGGTGACCCGGCTCATGCTGGCACCGTACGAGGTCTCCGGCCGTGCGGTGTTGCTGCACACCGGCTGGGATGCGCACTTCGGCACCGAGCGGTACGGCGCGCCGGAGGCGCCGTACCTGACCGGGGACGCGGCCCAGGCGCTGGTCGACGCGGGGGCGGCCCTGGTCGGCATCGACTCGATCAACATCGACGACATGAGCCCGACGGCCGCCGGCGTCCGCCCCGCGCACAGCACGCTGCTCGCCGCCGGCGTCCCGATCGTGGAGCACCTGACCGGCCTGGGCGCGTTGCCGCCGAGCGGGTTCCGGTTCACCGCGGCCCCGCCGATGGTGGCCGGCATGGGCACCTTTCCGGTCCGCGCCTTCGCCGTCGTCAACCCCTGACGCCACCCGCCTCTGACGCCACCCGCGACGCCGTCGACGCACGCCCAGCGGCCGGACCGGTCTCCGTGGCGACGGGTCAGCCGCCGGGCAACCGGTTCCGCCCGGCTGGCCATAAAACCAGCCATAGGCTGACAACGTGGACAAAGAATCGCACGGCACAGCTCGCGACTGGGCGCCGCGCAGCATCGGACTGCTCCTCGGCACCCTCGTACTGGCCACGGCGTTCATCGCGGCCTACGTTGGCGCGTTGCACCAGCCCACACCCCGCGACCTTCCGATCGGCGTCGTCTCCGACGACCAACGCGCCCAGGCGACGCTCGACGCCGTGCGCGGCCAGACCACCATCCTCAAACCCATCGGGTACGACGACCCGACCGCCGCCGAGGACGGGCTGCTCAGCCGCGCGGTGTACGCAGTACTCAGCACCGGAGAAGACAACGGCCTGCTCCTCACCGTGGCGAGCGCCTCCGGCCCCTCCGCCACCAGCGCGATCAAGGAGGTCCTGGGTACCGCCACCACCCGCACCGGGACCCCGCTCCGGATCGTCGACGAGGTTCCGGTCACCCCGGCCGACACGCGCGGGGTGGTGCCCTTCTACCTGAATGTCGGGTACGTGCTCGGCGGCTACCTCGCCTCGACGGTGCTCGGGATATCCGCCGGCACCACCCCCCGTACGGCGCGACGGGCCGGACTGCGCGTCGCCGCCCTGGCGGTCTACAGCGTGCTGCTCGGCATCGCCGGCGCGGTGGTGGTCGGACCCGTACTGGACATCTGGCACCACGACGTACCGACGATCGCCGCCATCGGGGCGCTGGCCGTCTTCGCCGCAGCCATGTTCGCCAGCGCCATCCAGGGTTGGCTCGGCGTCGCGGGCACCGCGCTGGTCATCCTGCTGTTGGTGGTGCTCGGCAACCCGGGCTCCGGTGGCATCTACGCGCCCGAGTTCCTGCCCGGGGTGCTGCGCGGCATGCACCGCTGGAACATCCCCGGGCTCGCCAACGACCTGACCAAGGCCGCTGTGTACTTCGACTGGCGGTCGGCCGGCTGGCCGGCTTCCGCCCTCGGGATCTGGGCGCTGCTCGGAGGGCTCGGACTGGTCAGCGCGAGCCTGGTCCGGGGTCGCCGGGCCGCCCTCTCAGACACCGCAACGACCCGCTCGGGCCCCACGCCGGACCGCGACGGTGGCTGAGATCACCCCGGAAAACACCCTCCTGAGGGCAGTGGATCACCAGGGGGCCCTCCAGACATCCCCTGCGCGCGGATACCATCCAGTAAGTCGGACAGCGCTGTCCTTCGTATCCACGTAAGGGAGCGCATCGTGACCGACCAGCACGACCACGACGGCCCGGACGCCGCACTGCGCGCCGACATTCGCCGACTCGGCACCCTCCTCGGCCAGACCCTGGCCCGCCAGGAGGGTCGCCCGCTGCTCGACCTCGTCGAGGAGATCCGCGCCCAGGTCCGCTCCGACGCCCCGGCGGCCGCCCAGCGTCTCGGCGGGCTCGACGTGACCACCGGCACCAAGCTGGCTCGCGCCTTCTCCACCTACTTCCACCTGGCCAACATCACCGAGCAGGTGCACCGGGCGCGGGATCTGCGCCGCCGCCGCGCGGTGCAGGGCGGCTGGCTGGACCAGGCCGCCAAGATGATCGCCGAGCGCGGGGTGCCGGCCGAGGAGATCGCGAACGCGGCTCGCCGGCTGGCGGTGCGACCGGTCTTCACCGCGCACCCGACCGAGGCGGCTCGTCGCTCGATCCTGTCCAAGTTGCGGGCGATCGCCGACGAGTTGGACACCGAGACCGCCAACGCGATCCTCTACGGCGCCAGCGACGAGGGCCCGGCCAACCGCCGGCTGGCCGAGTTGCTGGACCTGATGTGGCAGACCGACGAGCTGCGGCTCGACCGGCCGGACCCGACCGACGAGGCCCGCAACGCCATCTACTACCTGCGCGACCTGTACGCCGAGGCCGCCCCGCAGGTGCTCGACGACCTGGCCGACACGTTGCGCACCCTCGGTGTGGAGACCTCACCGACGGCCCGGCCGCTGAGCTTCGGCACCTGGATCGGCGGCGACCGCGACGGCAACCCGTTCGTCACCCCGGCGGTCACCCGTGAGGTGCTGACCATCCAGCACGAGCACGGCATCGCGGCCACCGAGAAGGCGATGGACCACCTGATCAACGAGGTCTCGGTGTCCCGCCGACTCCGCGGGGTCTCCCTGGACCTCTCCGCCAGCCTCGCCGCCGACCTGGACGCGCTGCCCGAGGTGGCGCAGCGCTTCCGCCGGGTCAACGCGGAGGAGCCGTACCGGCTCAAGGCACGCTGCGTGAAGGCGAAGCTCGCCAACACCCGGCTGAGGTTGCGCCAGGGCACCGCGCACGTACCGGGCCGGGACTACCAGGGCTCCGCCGAGCTGATCGCCGACCTGGACCTGCTGCGCGCCTCGCTGGCCCGCAACTCCGGGCAGCTCACAGCGGTCGGCCGGCTGGCCTCCACCATCCGTACGGTCTCCGCGTTCGGCCTGCACCTGGCCACCATGGACGTCCGGGAGCACGCCGAGGCGCACCACGCGGTGCTCGCGCAGCTCTACGAGGCGGTCGGCGAGGTTTCCGACTACCCGGCGCTGACCCGGCTGGAACGCACCAAGCTGCTCGCCGACGAGCTGACCGGTCGCCGTCCGCTGTCGACTGTGGACACCTCGCTGTCCGAGCCGGCCCGCAAGACGTTCGACGTGTTCAGCACCATTCGGGAGGCACAGGACCGGTTCGGTGCCGAGGTGATCGAGTCGTACATCATCTCGATGACCCTGGGTGTCGACGACGTGCTGGCCGCCGTGGTGCTGGCCCGCGAGGCCGGCCTGGTGGACGTGCACAGCGGGCGGGCCCGGATCGGGTTCGTGCCACTGCTGGAGACCCCGGCCGAGTTGAACGCCGGCGGCGAACTCCTCGACGAGCTGCTGTCGCTGCCCGCGTACCGGGCGCTGGTGACCGCCCGGGGTGACGTGCAGGAGGTCATGCTCGGCTACTCCGACTCGAACAAGGAGGCCGGGATCACCACCAGCCAGTGGTCGATCCACCGGGCGCAGCGCGCGCTGCGCGACGTGGCCGCCCGGCACGGTGTGCACCTGCGGCTCTTCCACGGCCGGGGCGGCACGGTCGGGCGCGGCGGCGGGCCGACGCACGAGGCGATCCTGGCGCAGCCGTACGGCACCATGGACGGCGCGATCAAGGTGACCGAGCAGGGCGAGGTGATCTCCGACAAGTACACACTGCCCTCGCTGGCCCGGGAGAACCTGGAGCTCACCCTCGCCGCGGTGCTCCAGGCGACCCTGCTGCACACCGCACCCCGGCAGCCGGCCGAGATGTTGGAGCGCTGGGACGCGACGATGGACGTGGTCTCCGAGTCGGCGTTCCGGTCCTACCGGTCGCTGGTCGAGGACCCGGACCTGCCCGCGTACTTCTGGGCGTCCACCCCCACCGAACTGCTCGGCGCGCTGAACATCGGCTCCCGGCCGGCGAAGCGCCCGAACACCGGCGCCGGGCTGTCCGGGCTGCGGGCCATCCCGTGGGTGTTCGGCTGGACGCAGACCCGGCAGATCGTGCCGGGTTGGTTCGGCGTCGGCTCCGGGCTGGCCGCCGCCCGCGAGGCCGGTCTGGCGGACGTGCTGGCCGAGATGCACCGCAACTGGCACTTCTTCCGCACGTTCCTGTCGAACGTCGAGATGATGTTGACCAAGACCGACCTGAGCATCGCCCGCCGGTACGTCGAGACGCTGGTGCCGAAGAAGCTGCACCCGATCTTCGAGCAGATCGAGCAGGAGTACGAGCTGACCAAGCGGGAGGTGCTGGCGGTGACCGCCTCACCGGCCCTGCTGGAGAACTCGCCGGTGCTCCAGCGCACCCTGGCCGTCCGCGACACCTACCTGGAGCCGCTGCACCATCTCCAGGTGGCGCTGCTGCGGCAGTACCGGGAGTCGGGCGCGGCCGGGCGGGCGATCGCCACCGCACCGGGCGGCCGTCGCGCGCCGAGCGACGGCACCGCCCTGGAACGCGCGCTGCTCACCACCGTGAACGGCATCGCGGCCGGGATGCGCAACACCGGCTGATCGACAGGTACGGAAAACGGGCCCCGGTCGCTGCGACCGGGGCCCGTTTCCGTGGCTCTGAACGACTGTCAGAAGTCGCCGCCGCCGAAATCGCCACCACCGAAATCGCCGCCGCCGAAGCCGCCGCCACCGAAGTCGCCGCCGGCGTAGTCCCCACCGGCGTAGTCGCCGCCGCCGTAGTCCCCACCCTGGTCGCCGCCGCCGAAGTCGCCGCCCTGGTCGCCGCCGTCGCCCTGGTCGACACCGTCACCGAAGCCCTCCTGGTAGCCGGCGTCGTAGCCGTACCCGGGGTCGGCGAAGGCGGGCGAGAAGAGCGCGTCGGCGATCAGGATGCCGCCGAGCACACCGGCGCCGGCACCCAGTGCCGTCTTCCACCAGGGCGTCGAATACCAGCCGGCGGGCACCGGTCGACCCTGATAACGCCCACCGGGGTAGTAGTAGGGCGTTTCCCGGCCGGGTTGCGGCCCGGCCCGGAAGGTCTGCCCCTGCACATCGACCTCACGTTCCTTGGTGAGCTGCCCCACGCCGCGGGCCGCGGCCAGGGTGGGCACCTCGGGGCCCGGATCGATGCCCAACGCCGTGCGCGCCGCCCGGATGTACGCCAGACCCTCCAGCGCGGTCTCCCGGGCCAGCCCGAACTGGTGCGGCGTGGACGCCTGCTCCAGCTGGGAGCCCGCCGCGTTGTACCGCTCACCGGCGTCGGCCAGCGCCTGGCGTACCGCCGGGTCGTCGCCGTGCAGGTTCATCAACTGGCCACCGAGGCGCTCGTACCACCGCTGCGCCTCCGCGCGGGCGTCGCCGAGCTCGGTGCGCCGACGGGCACCGGCCTGAGCGCGGACGAGCGCGGCGGCGCCCAACGCGCCGACCAGCACAACGGCGAGGCAGAGCACAAGTTCCATGTCATCGAACGTACCCCCGGGTCGCACGTCGTATCCGTCTGGCAAGCTCCGGTGATGGACGTCTCGACGCTGCTCCTGGTGATCGTGTGCCTCGGCGCGGGCGGGGCGGTGGGCTGGCTCGCGGCCCGGTCCCGGTCGGCCGCCGACATCGCCCGCCTGGATGCCACACTGGCCGCCACCCGGGAGGGCGAGGGTCGGCTGGAGCAGTCCATGCGGGCGTTGAGCTACGAGGCCACCGCACAGTCCCAGGAGGCGGTGGCCCGGGCGGTCGCGCCGCTGCACGACACCCTGCGCCGTTACGAGCAGCGGGTGGCCGAGCTGGAGCACGACCGCGTCGACGCGTACGCCGAGCTGCGCGAGCAGGTCCGCTCGATGAACGCGGTCTCCGGTGAGCTGCGCACCGAGACCAAGCAGTTGGTGGCGGCGCTGCGCGCACCGCAGGTGCGGGGCCGCTGGGGCGAGCACCAGTTGCGCCGGATCGTCGAGGCTGCCGGCATGCTGGAGCACTGCGACTTCTCCGAGCAGGTCACCGCCGCCACCGACCAGCAGGTCGTCCGACCGGATCTGGTGGTTCGCCTGCACGGTGGTCGCTCGGTGGTGGTGGACGCCAAGGCCCCGTTCGACGCGTACCTGACAGCCATGGAGGCCCGCGACGAGCGCGGCCGGGACACCCACCTCGACGCGCACGCGCGGCATCTGCGGGGGCACGTCGACGCCCTGGCCGCCAAGTCGTACTGGTCGGCGTTCGACAACTCACCCGAGTTCGTGGTGCTGTTCGTGCCGGCCGACCCGTTCCTCGACGTCGCGCTCCAGCGAGACCCGACGCTGCTGGAGCACGCCTTCACCCGCAACGTGGTGCTGGCCACGCCGGCCACGCTGGTCGCCCTGCTCCGCACTGTTGCCTATTCCTGGCGGCAGGAGGCGCTGGCCCGCAACGCGCTCGCCGTGCACACCCTCGCCCGGGAGCTGTACGGCCGGCTCTCCACACTGGGCGACCATGTGGGCAAGCTCGGGTCCTCGCTGGCCGGTGCGGTGACCGCCTACAACCGGGCGGTCGGCTCGCTGGAGGCCCGGGTGCTGGTCAGCGCCCGCAAGCTCGCCGAGTTGGGTGTCTCTGACGACGAGTTGGCCACGCCGGCGCAGGTCGAGTTGGCGCCCCGGCAGCCGCAGGCCCCCGAGCTGGCCGATCCGGCAGCCGACGAGGTCTCCACCCGCTCGCCAATCATGTGACAGTGCGTATACCCGCATGTCACGAACTGGTCACAAGGGACTGGCCAGTAGTGACAGTGATCGGCGGTAGCACGAAAGATTCTGCTCACCACAGCGCCCTTCTCTGATGGGCCCTGTTCTCTGGAGGTAAAGAGAACGTGAGCAGACTCCGAAACCTGAGCCGGCGCACCTCAGCCGCGCTCTTCGCGTCGGTCCTGGCGGCGAGCGCCATGACGACAATGGGTGGTGCCGCCACAGCGGCCGCCGCTCCCGCCGCCACACCGGACGCTTCCCCGGCCACCGCCGCCGAGACGCTGGGCGCCCACGACGCCAAACTGCTCAGCGAGGCCCGCGCCAAGAAGGCCCCGACTGTCACGTTGATCGTCGCCACCGAGAAGGGTGAGGCGGGGGACGTCGCCGACAGCCTCAGCAAGCTCGGCGGCACCGTCAGCCAGCGGCAGGACCGGGTCGGCTTCGTGCTGGCCAAGGTCCCGACCGACCGGGTCCTCAAGGCGGCGCGGCTGCCCGGCGTCTCGGCCGTCGACCTGGACGAGGTCATCCAACTGCCGGACCCGGCCCCGGAGCGCACCGCCACCGGCACCGCCGGCGCGCGGCAGGCCACCGTCGGGGCGCCGGGAGAGACCACCCCGGCTGACAACCCCTACATGCCGACGAACGAGACCGGCGCTGTGGCGTTCACCGCGGCCCACCCCGAGTGGGACGGCCGGGGCGTCACGATCGGCATCATGGACTCCGGCGTGGACCTGGCCCACCCGGCGTTGCAGCAGACCACCACCGGCGAGCGCAAGATCGTCGACTGGGTCACCGCTACCGATCCGCTGGAGGACGGCTCGTGGCGGCGGATGCAGGCCGAGGTCGCCGGCCCGTCGTTCACCATCGCCGGCGGCACCTGGACGGCACCGGCCGGCACGTACCGGTTCAACCTGTTCAGCGAGTCGGTCACCACCGCGAGCGACGCCCGGGGCGACGTCAACCGCGACGGCGACACGACCGACACCTGGGGTGTGCTCTTCGACCCGGCCACCAACAACATCCGGGTGGACGCCAACCAGAACCTCAACTTCACCGATGACCCGGTCATGCGGCCGTACAAGGAGAAGTACGACATCGGCTACTTCGGTACCGACAACCCGGCGACCCCGGTCGCCGAGCGGCAGCCGTTCGTGGTCGAGTTCCGCAAGAACGTGGACACCACGCCGATCGGGCTGCCCGGCACCTACGACTACGTCAACATCGGCATCGTCGAGAGCACCCATGGCACCCACGTCGCCGGCATCACCGCCGCCAACGACATGCTCGGCAACGGAGCCTTCGACGGCGCCGCGCCCGGCGCGAAGCTGGTCTCCGCCCGCGCCTGCTCCTGGGGCGGCGGCTGCAGCGCGGCGGCCCTCACCACCGGCATGATCGACCTGGTGGCCAACCGCGGCGTCGACATCGTCAACATGTCGATCGGTGGTCTTCCGGGCCTGAACGACGGCAACAACGCGCGGACGAACCTCTACAACGAGCTGATCGAGACGTACGGCGTGCAGTTGGTCATCTCGGCCGGCAACTCCGGCCCGGGTCTCAACACCGTCGGCGACCCGTCGGTGGCCAGCAACGTGATCAGCGTTGCCGCCAACATCAGCAAGGACACCTGGCTGGCCAACTACGGCTCGGTCGTCAAGAAGAAGAACGCCCTGTTCAACTTCTCCTCCCGTGGCCCGCGCGAGGACGGCGGCTTCAAGCCGAACATCGCCGCCCCCGGCTCGGCCATCTCCACCGCACCGACCTGGCAGCTCGGAGCCCCGGTCCCCGAGGCCGGATACGCGCTGCCCCCGGGCTACGCGATGCTGAACGGCACCTCGATGGCGTCACCGCAGACCGCCGGCGCCGGCGCGTTGCTGCTGTCGGCCGCCAAGGCCACCGACCGGGGCGTCAGCCCGGCGGCACTGCGGCGGGCGCTGTTCAGCTCCGCCAAGCCGATCGCGGACGTGCCGACGTACGCGCAGGGCTACGGCATGGTCAACGTTCCGGGCGCGTGGCAGCTGCTGCGCCAGGGCGTCGAAACCCGGTCGTACGTCTCCGACGCGCCGGTCTGCAGCCCCCTGGCGGAGCAGTTGACCATCTGGAACGGTGTGAAGTTCGTGCCGAACCCGGGTCGGGGAACCGGCGTCTACAACCGCTGCACCTCGTCCGAGGGCGGCCACAAGGTCGGCCAGAGCAAGACGTACCCGGTCAAGCTCACCCGCACCAGCGGCCCGGCCGGCACCATCAAGCACACCATCACGCTCCAGGGCGACGACGGCACCTTCAAGGCGCCGAAGAGCGTCGCGCTGCCGCTCAACAAGCCCGTCACCATCAGCGTCACCGCCAAGCCGGCCACCGAGGGCGCGCACGGCGCGATCGTGCGGATCGACGACCCGACCACCAACGTGGTCGACTTCGAGGTGTCCACAGTGGTGGTCGCCTCGAACGACGTGAAGAAGCCCAACTTCTCGTACGCCAACGAGGGCTCGGTCGACCGCAACGGCTTCACGTCGTACTTCGTGACGGTGCCGGAGGGCGCCAAGGCACTCCAGGTGAACCTCTCCGGGATCGCCACCGGTTCACAGACCCGGTTCATCGCGATCAACCCGTTGGGTGTGCCGGTGGAGGCCACCACCAGCACCGTCTGCTACACCAACTTCTCCGACGTCAACGTCTGCAAGCCGCAGGAGCGTGACTACCAGAACCCGCTTCCCGGGGTCTGGGAGATCGAGGTGGAGTCGCGGCGGACGTCCCCGGCGCTGAACAACCCGTTCAAGCTCCAGGCGCGGGTGCAGGGCCTGACTGTCGAGCCGGCGCTGGTCGAGCTGCCCAGTGTCGAGGCCGGCGAGCCGACCCCGGTGAGCTGGAAGGTCACCAACGCCTTCGGTCCGGTCTCGGTCAGCGGCCGCAGTGGCGCGCTGACCGGTGTGCGGACCGAGCGTCCGACCATCACCGAGGGCGGTCCCAACCAGGAGTGGACCGTCGAGATCCCGGCGGGTACGTCGACGTTCACCGCCCGGATCGGCAACCCCGCCAGCGCGGGCGCCGACCTGGACCTGTTCGTCTACCGGGGTACCACCGAGGTCGGCCGGGCCGCGGACGGCGACTCGGAGGAGGCGGTCACGCTGACCAACCCGGCCGCCGGCACCTACCGCGTCGTGGTGGAGCCGTACGGGGTTGACGGGCCGGGGACCAGCACTGCCTACGACTACTACGACGCGTTCGCGTCCGCGTCGCTGGGCACGATCACCGCGTCGGCCGTCGCGGTGCCACTGACGCACGGCGAGTCCGCCACCATCACCGGCACGGTGACCGCGGTGGCCGTCCCGGCCGACGGACGTCAGCTCTCCGGTGAACTGGCGATCGTCACCAGCGAGGGTGCGATCGTGGGTCGCGGCAACGTGTCCATCGGTGCCGTGAACTGATCCGCTCGTAGCACCGGCAGGAGCCCGTCCCCACGTTCGGGGGCGGGCTCCCGCATGTCACTGGTGCGAGGTCAGGACCGGTGGGCGGCGGTCACGACGAACGGGGTGCCCTGCTGGCAGGTGGTCATCATGCCGGGCTCCACCCGACCGGTGACCTCGACCCGGGCCCCCGGCGTCAGCACCTCGCGCGGGCCGCCCAGCAGCAGGTAACCGTCGAGCAGCACGCAGCCGGGCTCCACACCGCCCTGCACGGTGCCGCTCAGTGTGGTGGCCCCGACGCCCGGCGGCGTGCTCGGGCCGCCCGGTTTCGGAGTTTTCAGCCCGGGCGGCACGGACCGGGTGCCGGTCTCCGGCGAGGGCGTCGGGTCGGGCGTGGGCTGGCTGGTCACCGGCTGCGCTCCCGTCGGGGTCGGGCTGGGTGTGCCGCCCCCGACACCCTGGCCGCCGCAGGCGCTCAGCGCCACGCAGACGGCCAGCGCGGGGACGGCGAGCCGAAGAGTCCTCATGCCGAATCTGACGTACGCCGACCCGAGTTCGTTCCCGCGCTTCAGCCGCGCGCCGCTGCGGCCTTCATGTCCCGCCTCAGCTCCTGCGGAAGCGAGAACGTGAGCCGCTCGTTGGCGGTGGTGATCTCCTCGACGTCGGCGAAGCCGCGGGCGGCGAGGTGGACCAGCACCTCCTGGACCAGGTCGTCCGGGACGCTCGCGCCCGAGGTCAGGCCGACCGTGGTGGCCCCCTCCAGCCAGGCGTCGTCGATCTCGTGCGCGAAGTCGACAAGGTGACCGGCGCGGGCGCCGGCGTCCAGGGCGACCTCGACCAGGCGGACGGAGTTGGAGGAGTTCGTGGAGCCGACCACGATCACCACGTCACAGTCGGCGGCGATCTCCTTGACCACGTGCTGGCGGTTGGAGGTGGCGTAGCAGATGTCGTCGCTGGGCGGGGACTGCAACAGCGGCAGTCGCTGCTTGAGGCGGGCCACCGTCTCCAGCGTCTCGTCGACCGAGAGCGTGGTCTGGGAGAGCCAGACCACCTTCTCCGGATCACGTACGGTGATCTTGTCGGCGTCGTCCGGGCCGTCCACCAGCTGGATGTGCGCGGGGGCCTCACCGGCGGTGCCGATGACCTCTTCGTGCCCCTCGTGGCCGATGAGCAGAATGTCGTAGTCCTCGGCCGCGAACCGCCGCGCCTCGTGGTGCACCTTGGTGACCAGCGGACAGGTCGCGTCGATCGCCTTCAACGAACGCGCCTTGGCCTGCTCGTAGACCTCCGGCGCCACCCCGTGCGCGGAGAAGATGACGGTGGCGCCCTCGGGCACCTCCTCGTTCTCCTCCACGAAGATGGCACCCTGGGCCTCCAGGGTCTGCACCACGTGCTTGTTGTGCACGATCTGCTTGCGCACGTAGATCGGGGCGCCGTAGAGCTTCAGCGCCTCCTCCACTGTCTGCACCGCGCGGTCGACACCAGCGCAGTAGCCGCGGGGCTTGGCCAGGAGCACGCGCTTGCCGGTCCGGTGAGTCGCCTGAGCCTCAGTCACCACCCCATCGTACGTGCCACTCCTCCCCCCGCCACCGGCCCACAACCCCACACCCGTTCCGCGTTGATCATGAAGTTGTTGCCCCGACACGCCGGCACCGAGGGCAATAACTTCATGATCGACGGTCCAGTTGGGGTGGGTCGTAGGGTGGGCGGGTGACTGTGGGTGGGGGGCGGGTGGGAAGCGGCGGGGGCGGCGGCGGGGCGAGCAGCGCTGAGGAGCCTTGGCCGGTACGGGTGGTCAGCCAGAAGGTGGGGGCCTGGATCGCCAAGCTGGGCTGGGTATGGGTGGACGGGCAGGTGGCGCAGATCAGCCGCCGCCCCGGGGCCAGCACCGTCTTCCTCACCCTGCGGGACCCATCGGCCGACCTGAGCCTGACCGTCACCACCAACCGGGACGTCCTGGACTCCGGCGCGCCGGAGCTACGCGAGGGCGCACGTGTGGTGCTGCACGCCAAGCCCGAGTTCTACGCCGCCCGGGGCACGCTGAGCCTGCGAGCCGACGAGATCCGCCAGGTGGGGCTCGGCGAGCTGCTGGCCCGACTGGAGAAGCTCAAGAAGCTTCTCGCCGCCGAAGGGCTCTTCGACCGCGCCCGCAAGCGTCGACTGCCGTTCCTGCCCGGCCGGATCGGGCTCATCACCGGTCGCGCCTCGGCGGCGGAGCGGGACGTGCTGACAAATGCCCGACGGCGCTGGCCGGCGGTGGAGTTCCGGACTGTCAACGTGGCCGTGCAGGGCCCGTCCGCGGTGCCACAGATCATCGACGCGCTCAAGGTGCTGGACGCCGACCCGAGCATCGACGTGATCATCATCGCCCGGGGTGGCGGCGGCATCGAGGACCTGCTGCCCTTCTCCGACGAGGCGCTCTGCCGCGCGGTTTTCGGCTGTCGTACGCCGGTGGTCAGCGCGATCGGCCACGAGACGGACGCGCCACTGATCGATTACGTGGCCGACGTCCGCGCCTCCACCCCGACCGACGCGGCGAAGCGGGTCGTTCCCGACCTCACCGAGGAGGTACGTCTCATCGGTCAGGCCCGGCACCGCCTCGAACGGGCGGTGCGCAACCTGGTCGACCGGGAGACGCACCGGCTCGACGGGCTGCGTTCCCGGCCGGTGCTGGCCCGGCCCCAGGTGATGGTGGAGCATCGGGCGACCGAGCTGACCGCGTTGCGTCAGCGGGCCGGCCGCTGCCTGGAGCACCGGCTCGGGGCCGCGGAGGATGACCTGCGGCACACCCTGGCGCGGCTGCGCGCCCTCTCCCCCGCCGCCACCCTCGACCGGGGGTACGCGATCGTGCAGCGCGCGGACGGCCACGTGGTCCGCGCGGCGGCGGAGGTCGGCAAGGGCGACCCGCTGCGGGTACGACTGGCCGACGGCGAGCTGGCCGCCACCGTCGATGGCTGAGTGGCGACGCGGCGCGGCGGGGAGTGATGTGCTGAGATGAACGCGATGACTGATGACACGAAGGCCGGGCCGGACGAGCGGCTCAGTTACGAGCAGGCCCGCGCCGAGCTGGCCTCGGTGGTGGAGCGGCTGGAGGCCGGCGGCACGTCCCTGGAGGAGTCGCTGGCGCTCTGGGAGCGCGGCGAGGCGCTGGCGGTGATCTGTCAACGCTGGCTGGATGGTGCGCGGGCGCGGATCGACGCCGCCCGACAGGAGCCCGCTTCCTGACCGACCGCCGGTGGGGCGGCCGGAGCCGCCCCACAGCGGTACGTCAGTTGAACAGGCTGTACAGCTCGGCCGGCGCCTCGACGACCTGGTCCGCTGGCGGCTTCTGCGCGGCGGTGGCCGCACCGTAGTCGGAGTAGGTCATCTTGATCTCCTGGGCGGCGGTCTGCCCGGCGGCCGGCAACTGCAACACCAGCTCGCTGAGCCGGCCCTGCGGGTCCACCTTCGCGGTGAACGGGACGGTCTTCGCCTGGGTGCCCAGCGCGGCGATCGTCGCGGCGTTCAACGAGCCCGCTTCGGCGGCCTTTGTGACGTCGATGGTGCCGGCGTACGCGCCGGTGCCGGTGCTGCGGACCTCGGTGATGCCCTGGGTGAGCACCGCGCTACCGGCCGGGTCGACCTTCTCGAAATCGAAGCCGAGGTTGCGGTTGCCCTTGATCCGGTTCTGGTCGAGGTGCTGGTACTTGCCGAGGTTGAGCTGCTTGATCGCGGGCAGGCTGTCGGCGGTGGGCCCGGTCAGCTCCAGCTTGACCCAGCTGTCCGGCTTGAAGTGGACCACGTCGAGCTTCATCGCCAGGTCGGACGAGGGGCCACCGATCGCGATCTTCAGCGCCGCGCTCTGGCTCGGCTGGTGCACCAGCCCCTCAGCCGTCGAACCGGCGCCGGCCAGGCTGAACCGGAAGTTCCCGTTGCTGATCTCCTTGGTGGAGTCGAGCAGGGCCTGCTTGGCGTCGCCCGCCACCGGGGCACCGGACGCGCTCGCCGTGCCGGACGCACTCACCGTCGGGGACGGCGTCGATCCGGCCGTGCCTGTTCCGCTGGCGCAGGCAGCCAGTGCGGGCGTGATCAGAGCGGCGGCTACCAGGCCGGCGCCGAGTCGTCGAACAGTCATACGTGTCTCCCAAGGGGGTCACCCGACGACCTGGACGGCGCCGGAAACTCCGGCGACGCAGCAGCACCGTCGGCTGCGTCGCGCGACCCGGACCGAGCAGCGCGCCCGGGTCACTCCCTCCTTGTTCCCTGTCGACGCGTCGGACAATCACCCTTCGGGCCTGTTGCCCAGATTCGGTGCCAGCGGGGCCATCGCACCGGGTCCGGTCAGCGCAGCGAGCCGGCCAGTTCGCGGAGTTCGTTGTCCCGGGCGTCGCCGACGACGATCACCGTGCGGGTCGGCTCCAGCAGGACCAGCGCCTGCTGGTTTCCCCGGGCCGTGTAGAGCTGCCAGGCGCGCCCGGCCAGCTCGGTGGGGCCCTGCGGCTGGGCCTGACCGGTCAGCTCGGCGGGGAGCAGACGGTCCGCCGGGACGCTGCTCTGCAGCAGTTGGACGCCCCGCCCCTCCGGGGTGAGGTAGCCGAGTCGCAGGTTCGCACCGTCCTCGACGGTCTGGTAGCGGGCGCTGACCGTCTTCCAGTCGGCACCGAGCCCCTGCGGTTGGCTCACCGGAAAGACGTTCGCCGAACGTGCCTGCTCGATGGCGGGCGCCGGATCGACGGTGGTGGCCTGGTCGCCGCCGAGGAATCCCCGGTAGAACGCCAGCAGCAGCGCGATCGGGACGAGCAGCACCAGCAGCGAGATCGCCATGTCCTTCGGCGACCGCTCGGACTTGCCGGACACCGCCGGCGGCGGTGGGGTCGGGTCGGTCGCGGCGGGCTCAGCACCGTGGCCGGCGGGGACGTCGGCCGGCGGCTGACCGTCGGGCGGCGTGCGGTCGGCGGGTACGCGGTCGGCTGGCTGTGCGGGTTCCACCCGTCCATCTTCGCAGCCGCCCGACCGGCGGTATCCGGGCCATCACCGCCCCGCGCCGATGCCCGGTCGGCCATCGTGTGAGGATCAGCGACAAAGCCGGCAGTGGGGGCCTCCCCGCCGCCGGTCGTCCCCGCACCGTCGCGAGGAGGAGTAGCCGTCATGACGAACACCAGGACGCGGATCCCACAGGATCTCGACCGAAACCTTGCCCTCGACCTGGTCCGGGTCACCGAGGCCGCGGCGATGGCCGCCGGTCGGTGGGTCGGTCGGGGCGACAAGGAGGGCGGCGACGGGGCCGCTGTCGACGCGATGCGCAAGCTGATCAACTCGATCCAGATGCGCGGCGTGGTGGTGATCGGCGAGGGCGAGAAGGACAACGCCCCGATGCTTTTCAACGGCGAACACGTCGGCGACGGCACGGGCCCCGAGGTGGACGTCGCCGTCGACCCGGTGGACGGCACCACCCTGATGAGCAAGGGCATGCCGAACGCGGTGGCGGTGCTCGCCGTCTCCGAGCGCGGCGCGATGTTCGACCCCAGCGCCGTGTTCTACATGGAGAAGCTCGCCGTCGGGCCGGCGTACGCCGACGTGATCGACATCAACGCCGGTGTCGCGGAGAACCTGCGCCGGATCGCCAGGGTCAAGGGCACCGACGTCTCCGAGGTGACGGTCTGCGTGCTGGACCGGAGCCGGCACGACGACCTGGTCACGCAGATCCGCCGGACCGGGGCGGGGATACGGTTCATCTCCGACGGCGACATCGCGGGCTCCATCGCGGCGGCCCGGGGCGAGTCGGACGTCGACGTCCTGATGGGCATCGGCGGCACCCCGGAGGGCATCATCTCCGCGTGCGCGCTGAAGTGCATGGGCGGTGCGATGCAGGCCAAGCTGTGGCCGCGCGACGATCAGGAGCGGGAGAAGGCGATCGCCGCCGGGCACGACCTGGACCGGGTGCTGGGCACCGACGATCTGGTCACCGGCGACAACTGCTTCTTCGTGGCCACCGGGGTCACCTCGGGTGACCTGCTGCGCGGGGTGCGTTACCGGGCGGGCGGCGCGTACACCCAGTCGATAGTGATGCGCTCGAAGAGCGGCACCATCCGGGTCATCGACTCGTACCACCGGCTGGAGAAGCTGGCCCTCTACTCCGCTGTCGACTTTGACGGTCGGCCGCTGGCCGAGCAGGAGTGACAGCCACCGACACGGCGACCCCGCAGACCCTGTCGGCCGCCCGCCGGATCACCGGCGTCGCGCTGGCGTCGGCCTCCGGGGTCGCGGTGGCGGTGCAGTCGCGCATCAACGGCGAGTTGGGGGTACGCCTCGACGACGGCTTCGCCGCCGCTGTCGTCTCGTTCGGCGTCGGCCTGCTGGTGCTGCTGGTGCTGGTGCCCGCCACCCCCGGTGGCCGGCGGGGGCTGGCCGCGACGCGGCGGGCCCTGCGGACCGGCACGCTGCGACCTTGGCAGTGCCTCGGTGGGATGTGCGGGGCCTTCCTGGTGGCCACCCAGGGCCTCACCATCGGCACGTTGGGCGTGGCGGTCTTCACAGTGGCTGTGGTCGCCGGCCAGACCGGCAGCAGCCTCGCCGTGGACCGGGCCGGGATCGGCCCTACCGGCCGGCAGCCGGTCACCCGGCAGCGGCTGGCCGGCGCGGTGCTCACGGTGCTGGCGGTCGGCCTGGCGGTCGGCGACCGTCTCGGCGACCCGGGCGCGCTGGCGCTGGCAGTGCTGCCGCTGCTGGCCGGGGTGGGTATCGCCTGGCAGCAGGCCGTCAACGGTCGGGTCCGAGCGGCTGCCGACAGCGCGTTGACCGCCACGCTTGTCAATTTCGCCGTCGGCACCGTCACCCTGCTCGTCGCGTTCGCGATCGACATCGCCGTACGCGGCTGGCCCGGCGGTCACCTGCCGAGTGAGCCGTGGCTCTACCTGGGCGGCCCGATCGGCATCGTTTTCATCGCGATCGCCGCCGCGATCGTCCGCTTCACCGGTGTGCTGCTACTCGGCCTGGCCACCATCGCCGGGCAGATCGTGGGCGCCGTCCTGCTGGACCTGGTCCTTCCCACGGCGGCCTCGCACCCGGGTGTGAACACCCTGCTCGGGGCGGCGTTGACAATGGTGGCGGTGCTGATCGCCGCGCTGGCGCCACCCGCCCGCCGCTGAGTACGACGACGTCGGCTCTCGCACCGCGGACCCGGCCGGGGCGACTGTCAGCCGGCGTCGGAGGAGTGCCCGGGGAAGGGTCGGGCGCTCGGGTCGATGGTCATGGCCGCGTTGTTGACCGCCGTCGCCGCCTCGCCGAAGCCGGTGGCGATCAGCCGGACCTTGCCCGGGTATTCGGTGATGTCACCCGCCGCGTAGACGCGGGGCAGGTTGGTGGCCATCGCGCTGTCGACCAGGATGCGCCGGCGGTCCAGGCGTAGCCCCCACTCGGCGAGCGGGCCCTGGTCGGCGGTGAAGCCGAGCGCGGCCACCACGATGTCCACCGACAGCCTCTCGGTCGCGCCGCCGCGCACCGTCACCTCGGCACCGGTCACCGCGACGTCCCCGAGCAGCCTGGTGACCTCGGCGTTGACCACCAGCCGCACCGGCAGGGAAAGCACCCGGGCGACCGTCGAGGCGTGGGCCCGGAACTTCTCCCGGCGGTGCACCAGGGTGACCGACCGGGCCAGCGGTTGTAGCGTGAGCGCCCAGTCGAAGGCGGAGTCGCCGCCACCGACGATCAGCACGTCCCGATCGGTCAGCTCGGTCGGCTCGGTCACGAAGTGGACGATCCCCGAGCCGGGGGCGTCGTCGGCGCACGGCAACGGCCGAGGGCTGAAGCTGCCGAGCCCGCCGGTGACCACGATCGCGCCGCACTCGAGCTGCTCGCCACCGGCCAGGCTGAGCACCGGGCGACCGTCGGCGTACGCCAGCTTCTCCACCCGGGTGCCGAGCAGGTACTGCGGATCGAACGGGGCTGCCTGGGCCAACAGGTTGGCCACCAGGTCGCGGCCCTTGACTGCGGGAAAGCCAGCGACGTCGAGGATCAGCTTCTCCGGGTACATGGCGGTGACCTGGCCGCCCGGCTCGGGCAACGCGTCGATCACCGCCACCGAGAGCCCCCGGAATCCGGCGTAGTACGCGGCGAAGAGGCCGGCCGGACCGGCCCCGATCACGGCGACATCGACCTCGCGCATGGCGTACCGTCGCTTTCCGCTCACGGATCAACGCGTGCTGATCTCGACCGTAAGTGGGCGTCGACGGCCGGGCAAGCTCGTCCCAGAGCCGCGCCGGAGGACCGCCTCAGGGCAGGCTGAGCGGGGAGCCGGAGTAGTCCGAGCCGCCCACTGCGGGTCGCCGCCGACGGAACAGGATCGCCGCCACCACCCCGCCGAGCAGGCCGAAGAGGTGCCCCTGCCAGGAGATCCGCTCGTCGGTGGGGAGGATGCCGACCAGCTGCCAGCCGTAGAGCAGACCGACCAGGAGGAAGACCGCGAAGTTCCACCAGCTGCGCTCGACGATGCCGCGGGTGAGCAGGATGCCCAGGTAACCGAAGATGACCCCGCTGGCGCCGACCACCACCGAGTTGGGTGAGCCGGTGAACCACACGCCGAGCCCGCTGACCAGGATGATGACCAGGGTCGACCAGAGGAACCGGCGGGCGCCGGCGGCGAGGACGAAGGTGCCCAGCAGGATCAGCGGGATGCTGTTGCTGTAGAGGTGATCGAAGCCGTGGTGCAGGAACGGGGAGAAGAAGATCCCGTCCAGCCCGTCGATGCGCTGCGGGATGATGCCGGCGGTGGCGTCCAGGCCGAACGCGAGCCCCTGGTCGACGGCCTCGATGAGAAAGAGGAACGGGACCACCGCGCACATGGCGACGAACGCCCGGCCGAGCGCGGCGTAGAACGCCTCGGTGCCGAACTGGTAGGGGTCGCCGCTTGACGGGTGCAGGGTCACTCCACAACTGCTATCAGCAAAAGCGGCCGACCGCCACTCACGTCCCGTGCGGAGTACGCGCGAAGGCGGGGCGGGTGGAGAGCCACCTGCCCCGCCTTCGCGGGCTGTCAGTAGTGGTTGTTGTTCTGGAAGTAGGTCCAGGCGCCGCAGGGCGTCTTGTACTTGCCCTTGACGTAGCCCAACCCCCACTTGATCTGCGTGGCCGGGTTGGTCTGCCAGTCGGACGCGACGGAGCTCATCTTGTTGCCCGGGTACGCCTGGGGGATGCCGTACGCGCCGGACGAGGAGTTGCGGGCCTTGTGGTTCCAGCCGCTCTCCTTGGTCCAGAGCTTCTCCAGGCAGGGGAATTCGGCGATGCCGAAACCAGCGTCGATCATCAGGGCGCAGCCGGTCTTGCGGTTGCCGCTGTACTCGGCGCAGGACGCCGGGATCGGCCCGTTGTACGGCTTGGCCTCGGCGTTGGCGGCGGCGCGCTCGCGCTTACGGGACGCCGCGGCGGCCTCGGCACGGCGAGCACGCTCGGCGGCTTCCTTGGCGGCCTGCGCCGCCCGCAGCTTGGCCTGGTACTCGGCGGCCCGCTGCTTGGAGAACTGCACCTGGTGGGCGGCCTGCCGCTCGCGCTGGTACGCGAGGTCGGCCCGGTCGACCTCGAGACTGACCTGCTCGGTCAGACCCTGTTGCTGGGTTTCGCGGTCTTCGCCCAGGTAGAAGCCACCGGCAACGCCCACGGAGAGCAGCGCTACAGCAGCCGTACGGGCGCCCAACCGGCTCCACAGCCGACTCACGAAGTGGTCCCTTCGTCGGGAGCAAGGACGTGGCGCGGCGCAGACCACAGGTGGGCCCTCAGCCGTGCCACGAGCGCCCCGACCGGTTGCCGGCCGCGCCGACGCACCGACCTTCGCCGATGTCGTCCGTCTCGTGACGAACGATCGCCAACGATTCCGGTGGTGCATGGACGCTCGTGGGACACGATTGCGCACAGTGAGGCTGATGGGAAACCAACCAGACCGTTTGTGATCTGCGCCACACCGAAAATGCGGACGAAGGCCCGCATAACACCCGTTAAATCGGGATGTCCTCCAGGAGGTCCGTGACCATTGCGGCGATCGGCGACCGCTCCGAACGGCTGAGGGTCACGTGCGCGAAGAGCGGATGCCCCTTGAGCGCTTCGATGACGGCCGTCACCCCGTCGTGCCGGCCGACCCGCAGATTGTCCCGCTGGGCCACGTCATGGGTGAGCACCACCCGGGAGCCCTGCCCGATCCGGGACAGCACGGTCAGCAGCACCCCGCGCTCCAGCGACTGGGCCTCGTCCACGATCACGTAGGCGTCGTGCAGGCTGCGCCCACGGATGTGGGTCAGCGGCAGCACCTCCAGGATGCCCCGCGAGGTGACCTCCTCCAGCACGTTCTCGTGCACCACCGCGCCGAGCGTGTCGAAGACCGCCTGGGCCCACGGCGACATCTTCTCCGACTCCGAACCCGGCAGGTAGCCCAACTCCTGGCCACCGACGGCGTACAGCGGGCGGAACACGATCACCTTCTTGTGTCGGCGGCGCTCCATCACCGCCTCCAGCCCGGCGCAGAGCGCCAGCGCCGACTTGCCGGTGCCGGCCCGGCCACCCAGCGAGACGATCCCGATCGACTCGTCCAACAGCAGGTCGAGAGCGATCCGCTGCTCGGCCGAGCGGCCGTGCAGCCCGAACGCCTCCCGGTCGCCCCGGACCAGACGCACCGACTTGTCCGGCAGCACCCGACCGAGCGCGGAGCCACGCCCCGAGTGCAGCACCAGACCGGTGTGGCAGGGCAGCCCGGCCGCCTCGTCGAGGTCGAGCGTCTCGCCGGCGTACAGCTGGCCGATCTGCTCCTCGCTCAACTCCATCTCCGACATGCCGGTCCAGGTCGGGTCGCTGGCCTGGCCGTGGCGGTACTCGTCGGCACGCAGACCCACCGAGGCCGCCTTGACCCGCAACGGCATGTCCTTGCTGACCAGTGTCACCTCCCGGCCCTCGGCGGCGAGGTTGAGCGCGACGGAGAGGATCCGGGCGTCGTTGCTCTCGGTGCGGAAACCGGGCGGCAGGACACCGTCGTCGGTGTGGTTGAGCTCCACCCGCAGGGTGCCGCCGACGTCGTTGGCGGGCACCGGGCGGTCGAGTCGGCCGTGCCGGACCCGCAGGTCGTCGAGCATCCGCAGCGACTGCCGGGCGAACCAGCCCAGCTCCGGATGGTGTCGCTTGCCTTCCAGCTCGGTGATGACCACCAGAGGTAGCACCACCTCGTGCTCCGCGAACCGGTGGAACGCCGCCGGATCGGAGAGCAGAACCGACGTGTCCAGGACAAAGGCCTGGCCGGCTGGTCGCGGCTCCTTGGGGTCGGCCGGCGCGGCGGCCGCCGAACGGCGGCTCCTGGTGGCTCGGCGGGGCGTGGCAGTCGCGGCCGGGGTCTGGTCGGCACCGGCGATGGTACGGCGAGTCGTCACAGGCCTGCTCCGACGGATGGGCACCCGCCACCCGTGTTCCGCCTCCTCCGGTGCCCGGGGACACGGGGTCGGATGCGGAACCCCATGCGCGAGGTCGCAGATCCGGGCGGACCGGCTGGCTCGGGAGAACCCCGTGCCATGCCTAGACGCTAGCCCCGCCGGACCTTCCCGGCTAGGGGCCGAACGTGGATCTCCCAAGACGCGCTCGTGAACAGCACTCCGGCGACGCCCGCACCAGCCGAAACGCGCTGTCGTGAACGCGGCGGAACCGGCCGGGATGCATGCCCCCTGCGCGCACCCCGGCCGGTGGGGCCACCGTCACCGGTCTGACGTGACCCCGACGGTGCGTGTCCGCCGCGGACAACGCACCGCGCTCGTGGCGTCGGTCGGCGGGGCAGCCCCGCCGGCCGACCTCAACCGGTACGTCGGACGAGCGTGCCGGTCGGGTGCCGCCCGGTGATCGGGGCGGCCGGCGCGCTGAACGACGAGCCGGTGTACGTGGTGCCGGGGCGTTCGACAGCGCCGGCGGAGCGGACCACGCCCGCTGGCGACACCGACAGGGCCGAGGCGATCGCCGCCTGGGCGTCCCGACGACGCCGGTTCCAGGCGCCCCGGTCCCCGTCGAAGTAGCCCTGCCGGTACCCGAAGCGGTAGCCGATGCGGTAGCTGAGCTGCCCGTGCAGCCGGCCGGCCGCGTAACTGGTGGCACCGAGCACCAGGACGAGGAACACCGCGAGGAACGGGCTCATCGGGCAGCTCCGGCCCAGCCGGGACGCCAGGTCATCGCTCCTCCGGCTCGATCGTGGTGGGGTCGGCGACGAGCAGCCGGTCCAGGTCGTCGGTGCTGACCTCCTCGACCAGCTCGACGCTGATCCGGCAGCCGTCCAGCACGACTTCGGCCACCGAGGACCGGCGGATCTCGCCCCCGGCGTCGTAGACCCGGACGCTCAGCTCCGGGCAGCCGAGATGGGTACGCCAGGCGTTCCACTCGGCACGATCACCGACGCTCAGCGACAGGTAGCGGCAGCCTCGGGCCAGGTAGAGGCGCCAGGGGGCGGTCAACCCTGCGGCGACCCCCTCGGCGATCAGCCCGAAGGCCTGGGCGCGGGTGGCGAGCTCGGTCACCACGACCCCCTGGCACCGGGGGCGTGACGCATGTGAGCACCAATCGTCTCATGCACGTGACACACCGTAGATTGTCCCATGGGCGTGACAGTATCAGCTTTTCGTCCGCTTACGTTTGCCACTACGTTCATCTATTCTGCCCGCGTGACACCCCTCAACAGTGGCACTGACTCGTTTACCGGAAATCCGAACCCTTCGTCACGTCCGCGTGACAGTGGCGAGCCGGGGCGCGCACCCGCGGCTGGCTGGCCGTACCGTCACGGAGTGACCGAGACGGCCAATGCGCGGAAGATCGCCTTCGCCACCTTCGTCCGGCGGGCCCTGGACGAGGCACGGGCGACCCGAGCCTGGAGCGGCACCGAGGTGTCCCGACGCACCGGCGTGTCCCGGCAGACCATCAACCGCTGGGTCCGGGGCGACTGGGCCAGCGACCCGGAGGCCGAACGGGTGGTCGCCTTCTGCGAGGGCCTGGGGTTGAACCCGGCCGCCGCCTTCGCTGCACTCGGCTGGGACCGCGCCGCGTCCGGCCCCCGCCCCGGCCAGACCGCCCCTCCGATGGACCCCGACGTGGAGGCCCTGCTGCGCCGTCTGATCGATCCGCAGGTGTCGGACGCGGAGAAGTTCCACATCCGGGAAACCATCAGATACCTCGCATACCGCCCAACGCTGCCGGTCGATGTCCGAAAAAGGGGCAATCAGGCAGGCTAGTTCCTCAGATAGCGAAAGAACGCCTGGTCAGGTTCATTCGTTTACCTCCGGGGTTGGAACGGGCACGCTAGCGTCCCTATTCGTACTGCTTGGGCTCGTCATCGGCGGGGGGACGGGACAAGGCCGAACCCAGCCCTGCGGGACAGAAGGAGGGGTCTGTCCATGACCCTGAAGTGGTTGGCAGTCGTGGTCGCAACGGTGTCGGTGACACTGTGGGCGACCGGCAACACGGTGACCCTCGCGGTCGACGGCGGGCAGCTGCCGCTGCTCGTCAACCTCTTTGCGCTCATCACCGCCGGCACCGCGGTCGTCCTGGCCGTCGTCGCCGAGCTGCACGAGCGTCTGAACAACCGAATCACCGCGCTCACCGAGTTCCTGGTGGCACGGCTCAACGAGATCGACAACCACACCGGCGATCGCAACACCGGGTTCGTGGAGGGCTACCTGTTGAGCCACGGCCAGGAGGCGGCGGTGGTGCCGTTCGGCCGGCGCGGACGAGGAGCCGCCGAACGCTGATCGCGTACCGCTCAATGGGTTCGCTCGGCCAGGAATGAGCCTGGATCGCCGGGGTACGCTGACGCGCGTGCCGCCGTTGAATCTGGGCAATCAGCAGCCGAGGACCCCGTTGAACGCCGACCAGGCCTGGCAGACAACCGCCAGCCGGGCGGCCGGGACCGTGCTCTTCTTCGACTTCGACGGCACGCTCGCGCCCGTCGACGACGATCCGACAGCGGTACGCCCGGCGCCCAAGGCGTTGGCAGCGATCGAGGCACTCGCTCCGGTCGTGCAGCGGGTCGCGATCGTCTCCGCCCGACCCGTCGAGTTCCTTCGGGATCAGCTCGGCGGGCTCGCCGGCGTGGACCTCTACGGCCTCTACGGGCTGGAGCACAGCCACTCCGGCGGCGAGACAGTCACCGAACCGGCCGCGCTGCCCTGGGTGCCGACGATGGCGGAGCTGGCCGACCTGGCTCGGACGGAACTGCCCCCCGGCACGCTCGTGGAGTACAAGCGGCTCTCGGTAGCGCTGCACTGGCGTACCGCCCCGCAACTCGGCGCGACAGTGCAGCAGTGGGGGCAGGCGCAGGCCGACCGTCTGGGGTTGCGCTCGCAGGCCGGGCGGATGGTGCTGGAGCTCAAGCCACCTGTCGACCGGGACAAGGGCATGGTGATCGGCGAGGCGATCAAGGGTGCCACCGGCGCGTGGTACTTCGGCGACGATGTCTCCGACATCAAGGCCTTCGCCGCGCTGCGCGCTCGCGCCGCCGCCGACCCGGACTTCCTCGGTGTCTGCGTCGCGGTGGCCAACCCGGAGACCGGCCACGAGGTGGCAAACGCCGCTGACCTGACCATCGAGTCGCCAGCCGCCCTGGGTGACTTCCTCACCCAGGCGCTGACCCACCTGGCCTGACTCCGACGGCGTCGCCGCCTGGGTCAGGCGCCGTAGCGGCGTTGTCTGGTGGCGTACGAGCGCAGGGCCCGCAGGAAGTCGATGTGCCGGAAATCCGGCCAGTTGAGCTCGCAGAAGTAGAACTCCGAGTGCGCGGACTGCCACAGCATGAAACCTGACAGCCGCTGCTCGCCGCTGGTACGGATGACCAGGTCCGGGTCGGGCTGGCCCCGCGTATAGAGGTGCTCCGCGATGTGCTCGACGTCCAGCACCTCGGCCAACTCCTCGATCGTGCCCCCGGTGGCGGCGTGCTCCAGCAGCAGCGAACGGACCGCGTCGGTGATCTCCCGGCGGCCGCCGTAGCCCACCGCGATGTTGACCTCCGCGCCGCCGGTGCGCTCGCGGGTGCGCTCCTCGGCGCCCTTGAGTGCCGCGGCGGTCTGCGCCGGCAGCAGGTCGAGCGCTCCGACGATGCGCAGCCGCCAGGGGTTGCCCTCCTCGGAGAGCTCCACCACCAGGTCCTCAATGATCTTGAGGAGCGGGTCCAGCTCGGCGGCCGGACGGCGCAGGTTGTCGGTGGCCAGCAGGTAGAGGGTCACGTGCCCGACGCCGGCCTGGTCACACCAGCCAAGGACATGCTTGATCTTCGCCGCGCCGACCCGGTGCCCGTCGTTCGGGTCGACGAAGCCCATCTCCCTGGCCCATCGGCGGTTGCCGTCGCACATCACCCCGACGTGCCGGGGCACCGGCTTACCCGCGAGCTTCGCCGTGAGCCGGCGCTCGTACACGGAGTAGATAAGGTTCCGCAGCGTCATCACCTAGCAGCGTAGCGACCCTTCGGCCACTTCACTGCCTCGGAGCCCCATCCCCGCCGCCCAGACCGGCGCCGATCAGTGCGAGCGTACGAGCGGTGAGGCGTCCGTCACCCAGTCCCAACTCGACCACGTCGTAGAACACCCTGTCGTCGCGACGCGCGGCCCGCACCGCCGCGTCCACCACCCGGCGTCGCCTGGCCAGCCAGGCCGCCACCGAACTGTGCCGCAGGTGGGTGCCGAGGCGGCAGCGCAACCCGTCGGCGTAGCGGCCGGCAGCGCCCTCGGGCGACCGGGCCGCCGCCGACCCGGCGAGCGCGCCGGAGAGCAACGCGTAGAAGATCCCCTCCCCGGTGAACGGATTGATCAACGACAGGGCGTCCCCGGCCAGCAGGGTGCGCCCACGCCCCGGCGACGGCCGGTGAGTGGAGAGCGGCAGGTGGTGCGCGCGCAACGCGGTCACTGTCGCCAGATCGGTGGCGGGCAGCAGCGCGGCAAGCCGGTCCAGCAGGTACCCGCGGCTCAGCGGCTCACCGCGCAGAACCTCCCCGTACCCGACGTTCGCCCGTCCGTCACCGATCGGAAACGACCAGGCGTACGCCGGCCAACGCGCCTTCGACGTGACGATGAGCTGCTCGGACGGGCCGGGCAGAGCCGGGGCGTACCCCCGGATGGCCAGCGCGAGGTGCCGGTCGGGGTTCTGCGGATGGCCGAGCGCCCGACGTACCACCGAGCCGGCGCCGTCCGCGCCGATCACCACCCGGCCGGACACCTGCCCGTCGAGCACCACCCGGTCCGCGCGCGGCTCGACCTGGCGCACCGTGTGCCGGCGAAGCTGTGCGCCGGCGGCCACCGCGGCCGCCACCAGCCGCGCGTCGAAAACCTCCCGGGGCACCGTGTACGCGGGTCGGGGCAACGCCCGAGCCACCGCACCGCCACCGGGCGAGATCATGCGTAACGCCGGCAGCGGCGCGTAACCCGCCACCGCCTCGGTCACCCCCAGCTCGGCGAGCACGTCCACCGAATGCGCGGCGATCCCGTCACCACACGCCTTGTCCCGGGGAAAATCGGCCCGGTCCAGCAGCAGCACGCTGGCACCGGCCCGGCGCGCCGTCAGCGCGGCTGCCGCCCCGGCCGGCCCCGCCCCCACCACCACCACGTCGAACTCGTCGCCCACCGCGCGCCTCCCGTCAGCCCGACGTGGCGCGACATGGTCCCGCGCCGACGACAACCACCCACGCCGCACCGGCGCCGACCGTGGTGACCGCCGCCATCCCCATCCTCCCCCACCCACCCCTCGGGTACCGCTCGCCGTGCCCGGCGTTGCCGCCGCCCACCGCCACGCGATCTTGCAGTTTGTGTCGACGTTCCGCGAGGAATGCACCTTTTGTCGCCACACAAAGTGCAAGATCGACGGCGGGGGGGTCAGGCTGGGGTGCGGGTGGCTCGGTGTAGGCCGTAGAGGGTGAGGGCGGCGGCGGCCAGCAGGGGGGCGCCGTCGCGGATCAGGCCGTCCACGCCCAGCAGCCACCAGCACAGCGGCAGATCCACAGCGAGTACGGCCACCGTGACGACGACCAGCAGGCCCCGCGCCCAGTCCTTGCCCCGCATCAGGAACGCGGTGCAGAACAGCACCGCGTAGCTGGCCGTGATGCCCGCGCCGAACCAGAACAGCACGGCCGGCACCGCGGTCAGTCGACCATCCAGGATGGAACCCCCGGCCACCAGTGCCGGCACCAGCATCAACGGGCTGTAGGTGAAGGCCGCCACCCGACTGGTCAACAACCAGGCACTGGCCTGTGGTCGGCGGGGAGGGCTCTCCCGCCAGGAGATGCCGTCCCGATCGATGACGAGGCGTGGACGGTGCCGGACCAGGTGCCCGGCCAATGCCGACGAGCGGTAGAGCAACCAGACCACCGCGACACAGAGCGCCGTGAGAATGGCGAAGCCAAGCAGCCCGGGCAGCGGCGGCACCCCCTGCCGGGGCACGATGAGCCGGCCGACCGCGAAGATCGTGGTGACCGCGAGGATCAGCCCGAACGGGCGGGCCACCGTACGACCCCGTCGCACGTGCCCGATCAGCAGCAGGAAACCGAACGAGCGCAGCATTGCCCAACCGGTCCGTACGGCCAGCCCGAATCCCTGCTCCGGGGCGTACCACCAGTTGAGCAGCTCGACCACGACGGTGGCCGCCGCGGTCGTCGCCAGCAGGGTGGTGAGCACCCGGACGGCGGACGGCCGCCGGACCTGGGTCTCGGCGGCCGTCCTCATGAAATCCGATGGTGCCCGCGAACTGTCTCGTTCACACCTACCGCTGCGGCTGTGTGGCGTCCAGGCGGGCGCGCAGCGCGTCCAACTCGGCCCAGAGCACGCCGGGCAGCTTGTCACCGAACTTCTCGAACCACTCGGTGATCATCGGCAGCTCGTTACGCCACTCGTCCGGGTCGACCTTCAACGCGATCCGAACGTCCTCAGGGGTCATGTCCAGGCCCTCGACGTCCAGGGCGTCCGGCGCGGGGACCATGCCGACCGGCGTCTCGACAGCGGCGGCGGTGCCCTCGATCCGCTCGACGACCCACTTGAGCACCCGGGAGTTCTCCCCGAAGCCCGGCCAGAGGAACGAGCCGTCCGGGTCCTTGCGGAACCAGTTGACGTAGTAGATCTTCGGCAGCTTCGCCTCGTCGCCGTCGGCGCCCTTGCCCATCTCGATCCAGTGCCGGAAGTAGTCCCCGGCGTGGTAGCCGATGAACGGCAGCATCGCCATCGGGTCCCGCCGGACCACGCCGACGGCGCCGGACGCGGCGGCGGTGGTCTCCGAGGAGAGCGTCGCGCCCATGTAGACGCCGTGCACCCAGTCGCGGGCCTCGGTCACCAGCGGGATGGTGTCCTTGCGGCGTCCGCCGAAGAGGATCGCGTCGATCGGCACGCCGTTCGGGTCGAAGTACTCGTCGGCGAGGATGGGGCACTGGGTGATCGGGGTGCAGAACCGGCTGTTCGCGTGGGAGGACAGGCTGTCGCTCTCCGGCGTCCAGTCGTTGCCCTTCCAGTCGATCAGGTGTGCCGGCGGCTCGCCCATGCCCTCCCACCAGACGTCGCCGTCATCGGTCAGGCCGACGTTGGTGAAGACCGAGTTGCCCCGGTCCAGGGTGCGCATGGCGTTGGCGTTGGTCTTCCAGTCGGTGCCGGGCGCGACGCCGAACAGGCCGTACTCGGGGTTGACGGCGTAGAGGCGGCCGTCCGGGCCGAACCGCATCCAGGCGATGTCGTCGCCGATGGTCTCGACCTTCCAACCCGGGATGGTCGGCTCGACCATGGCCAGATTGGTCTTGCCGCAGGCAGACGGGAACGCGCCGGCGATGTGGTAGGTCTTGCCCTCCGGCGAAGTGATCTTGAGGATCAGCATGTGCTCGGCGAGCCAGCCCTCGTCCCGGCCCATCACGCTGGCGATCCGCAGCGAGTAGCACTTCTTGCCGAGCAGCGAGTTGCCGCCGTAACCCGAGCCGTACGACCAGATCTCCCGGCTCTCCGGGAAGTGCGAGATGTACTTGGTGTCGTTGCACGGCCAGGCGACATCCTGCTGACCGGGGGCGAGCGGGGCGCCGATCGAGTGCAGCGCGTGCACGAAGTCCGCGTCGTCGCCCATGGCCTCGAGGACCCGGGTGCCCATCCGCGTCATGATGCGCATCGAGGCGACCACGTACGGGCTGTCGGTGATCTCGACACCGAACATCGGGGACTCGGCCTCGACCGGCCCCATGACGAACGGGATGACGTACATGGTGCGACCGCGCATGGAGCCCCGGTACAGGTCCGTCATCGTCCGCTTCATCTCGGCCGGCGCCATCCAGTTGTTGGTGGGGCCGGCGTCCGCCTCGTCGACGGAACAGATGTAGGTGCGCTCCTCGACCCGGGCGACGTCCGTCGGGTCGGTGCGCGCGTAGAACGAGTTGGGCTTCTTCTCCGGGTTGAGCCGGATCAGGGTGCCGGCCTCGACCAGCTCATCGGTGAGGCGGCGCCACTCCTCGTCGGACCCGTCCACCCAGACGACACGGTCGGGGGTGGTCAGTTCCGCGACCTCACGGACCCAGGCGAGCAGTTTCGGATGGGACGTCGGGGCCTGATCGATACCCCGCACAACAGCCGGAGCAACCATGACACATCTCCTTGTGGTCGACGCTGACCGATCTATGGGATGCACGAGACTCAGCGGCGCGATGCGTCGCCTTCGTGGAAACCTGGGATTGGCCTCAGCGTAAACCGGGCAGCCTTCCGAGTCAGTGGGACAGGTTGTGAAGAACTGCACAAGCTACGGCCTCGCTGCGGCATCACGAGCTGATACCCGCTTTCCCGCGCAGTTTCACGCAAATCTTGTTGTGCACCCCGGCGGACGCTTGTTGCGGTCGGGCCGTGGACCTGCCCCGCCGACCGATGCGGTGATTCCCGTTCCGCGGCGGCTCAGTCCTCCCAATTGGCTACGCTCTGTGCAGTGGTCACGTACGCGGCGCTGGGGCCCTGCGGGAGACCACGCCCGCTTGCCGTTGCTGCCCCTCTGACTGGCCGGCAGCCGGTAGGCTCCCTCCGTGGCCGCCACGATGACCGGGGAACAACCGGGTCCCCGGCAGACCCGACGGGGTCTCGTCGGCTTACTCCTCGACCGCTTCGGTCACCTCATCCGCGAGATGGGCAAGTTCGCCACTGTTGGCGGTTTCGCCTTCCTCGTCGACTTCGCGCTCTTCAACTACCTGACGAGCAAGCACGGCGTCGAAGAACTGACGGCGAAGACGATCTCCACAGTGATCGCGGCCTCCGTCGCCTTCGTTGGCAACCGGTTCTGGACCTGGCGGCACCGCCAGCGCAACAACGCGGCTCGCGAGTACGCGCTCTTCTTCTTCTTCAACGCTGTCGGTCTCGGCATCACGGTGGCCTGCCTCGCGCTGAGCCGCTACGGGCTCGGAGCCATCTGGCCGGCGGTGTTCCAGACGCGCCTGGCGGACAATCTCGCCAGCTACATCGTCGGCACGGGGTTCGCCACACTGTTTCGATTCTGGTCGTACCGGCGGTTCGTCTTCGTCGAAGCGGGAACCCCGACCCTTCCGCAGGTGAATCCCGATCGAGACCACGGGGCGTGACCTGCCGCCCACCTCGTTCGGCCGGTGATCGCCGGCCGCACCGACTGCCCTAAGGTGTTTCGCATGCGTCTTGTCCGCCTGCTGCCTGAGCGCTGGCAGAAGTTCATCCACGAGGCGCTCAAGTTCGGCATCGTCGGCGGCATCAACACCGTCATCAATTACGCGGTGTTCAATGCCCTTGCACTGACCGTTTTCGTCAATGGTCAGTTGAAGGCGACAGTGATCGCGACGATCGTCGCCACCATCACGTCGTACCTCATGAATCGGCACTGGACGTACCGCGATCGCCCGAAATCGGCGCTTCGCAGGGAATATCTCCTTTTCTTCCTGTTCAACGGCGCTGGTCTGCTCATTGAACTGGGGGCCGTGGCGGCGGCCAAGTACGGACTCGGCGTACACGGCCTGCTGGCGCTGAATCTGGCCAAGACCGTCGGCGTCTTGCTGGCCACGCTGTTCCGGTTCTGGTCCTACCGCACCTTCGTCTTCCAACCCGTCGCACCGGCCGAGGACGAGGCAGCGAAGACCGACTCCACCTGGCACGACATTCCGCGCGACGAGTGGGACACCATGGCGGAGATGGACCCGGTCGCCGAGTTGGCGGAATCGGTGTCCGAGCTGGAGGAGGCGGAGTCCGCGCAACGCCTCGACCCCCCGGCCGGCGCACCGGCTCAGGGCCGGCCCCCGCGGCTGAGCGTCAGCCCCGCCGTCGACCTTGACGCGGAACTCGCCGCGGAGCTGCACGTCAGCACCCGTCGCGCGCCCCGCCGGTGACGACCCCCGACGCCCGCTCCGGCACGGGGCGACCGGCCGAGCTGTTCTTCGAGGATCTCGTCCCGGGGCTCACCGTCGACCTTGGCGTGGTCACCGTGGACGCCGACGAGATGGTCGCCTTCGCCCGCCGCTTCGACCCGCAGTGGTACCACGTCGACCCGGACCTGGCCGCCGCGAGCCGGCACGGTGGTCTGATCGCCAGCGGCTTCTACACCGTCAGCCTGTTCATGCGCGCGTACGTCGACCACCTGCTGTCCCGGGCCGCCGCGGACGCGTCCCCCGGTCTGGAGGAGCTGCGTTGGCTCGCCCCGGTGCGCGCCGGCGACCGGCTCGCGGTCCGGGTCGACGTGATGGGCGCCCGGCCGTCGACCGCCCGGCCCGGGCTCGGCACCGTCAGCCTCACCGGCACCATGCTGCGCCTCGGCCCTGACGACCGGCCCGAGCAGGAGGTGCTGCGGACCCGCTTCCGCGGCTGGTTCGCGGTGCGACCGGTCGAAGCCGAGCCCGCCGAGACCGAAGCCGCCGATGCGGCCGAAGCCGCCGCCGCTGACCAGCCAAACGTTGACCAGCTCGGGGTTGACCAGCCCGACAGCGGCCCTACCGCAGCGGATCCGTCCACCGTCGGGTCCTCCGACGGCGACCCGACGGAGAGCGGCGGCTCACCCCAGGCCCAACGACCCGACTGACCCGCCCCCGACCGCACGGCAGGGGCGGGTCACCACCGTCCGGTTCAGGTAGTGGTGTCGCGCAGCGGCTTGCCGTCCTGCATGTCGGCGAGCATGTCGCGCATCTCGCCATCGCCGAGCGAGTGCTTGTCGTGCTGTGCCTCCACCAGCTCGTACAGGGTGGTCTGCACCTTTCCGACGTCCGGCACGTCGGCGAGCACCGACTGGCCGCGCTCACCTGCCGACTCGATGGTGAGCGTCCCACAGCCGAGCAGGCGCTCGACGAAACGCTGGTTCATCGAGTGGTCGTTGACCCGGGCGAGCGGAAGATCCCGCCGGTCCCGGGAGAACACGCCCTGCTGAAGCAGGACTCGCTCGTTGGTGAACAGGTAGTGGGTGGTGCGCCAGACCAGGAACGGCCACAGGCCCAGCCAGAGCACCCCGACCAGGGCGATCGCCCCGATCACGGCCAGCGCTATCGAACCGCCGCCACTCTCGGGCAACAGGAGCACGCCGACCACCACCGCGGCGATGGCCAGCACCAGCACCGCGATCGGCCGGATCAACGCCTTCCAGTGCGGATGCAGGTGCAGCACGACGTGCTCGTCCTCGGTGAGCACGTCTTCAGGAAACGCCACGGGAACCTCCAACGCGATTTTCTAGACGCGCAGACGGTAAACCCCCCAACCCCTCCCACAACATCCGCCACGCGGCCCGTCCCCGCCTGCCCGCGATCTTGCACTTTCCGTCGCCGTTACGCGGCTTTCACCCCGATCCACCTCGACCGAAACCGCAAGATCGACGGGGTGGGGCGGGGGTGGGGTGGGATGGGTTAGCGGAGGTGGAGGACGTCGCCGGCGGCCAGGGTTCGGGCGCCGGTTGACGTGGTGACCATCAGTTGGCCGTCCGGGTCCACTCCGGTGGCGGTGCCGGTCAGGGAATCGCCGTTGGGGAGCAGAACGCGCACCTCGCGGCCGATCGTCGCGCAGGCCGCCAGGTACGCGTCGCGCAGGCCGCTGGCCACCGCGTCGCCGCCCGCCGAACGCCAACGGTCGTACCAGTCGGCGACCGCCCGCAGCAGCGCCCGCAGCAGCGGATCCCGGTCGGTGGCCACCGCGCCGGCCAACTGGAGCGAGGTGGCCGGCAGCCCGGTCGGATTCACCGGCAGCTCGTCGGCGCGCAAGGTCACATTGAGCCCGATGCCCAGCACGATCGCCGGCGGTTGGTCCGGCGCCCGTGCGGGCACCGCCTCGGCCAGCACGCCCGCGCACTTCGCGTCGTCGATCAGCAGGTCGTTCGGCCACTTGAGGGTGGCTTCCAGCTCGGCCAGCCGGGCCACCGCCTCGACCAGCGCGACGCCGGCCAACAACGGCAGCCACCCGTACCCGGTGGGTGCCGCCGGCAGCCAGCCGCGATCCGGCACCGCCTCGCCGGGCCGCAGCAGGACGCTCGTCGCGATGCCGGCCCGCGCCGGCGACTGCCAGACCCGACCGCGCCGGCCGCGCCCCTCGGTCTGCCGCTCGGCGACCACGACCAGGCCCTCGGGCTCGTCGGACCGGGCGGCCTCGGCCACGTCGGCGTTCGTGGAGCCGGTCTCGGTACGCAGCTCCAGCCGGGCCCACGGCCCGCTCGGTGCGGTCAACGCGCGGCGCAGCCGGGCCGCCGACAGCGGCGGCCGGTCCAGATTCGTGTACGGGGAGCCCGACATTCCGCCAGCCTACGGCGGTGCTCCGGTCGACACTGAGGCGTACTGCACAGCGGCACCCACCTGAACCATCGTTATATTCCCTGGGTGACTACCGAGACCGGGACCAACATCCACAGCACCGCGGGCAAGCTGGCGGACCTGGAGCGCCGGGTCGACGAGGCGGTGCACGCCGGGTCGGCCCGCGCCGTGGAGAAGCAGCACGCGCGCGGCAAGAAGACCGCCCGGGAGCGGATCGAGATGCTGCTCGACGAGGGCTCCTTCGTCGAACTCGACGAGCTGGCCCGGCACCGGTCCACTGCCTTCGGGCTGGAGCGGAACCGCCCGTACGGCGACGGTGTGGTCACCGGCTACGGCACGGTGGACGGCCGGCAGGTGTGCGTCTTCGCGCAGGACTTCACGGTCTTCGGTGGCTCGCTCGGCGAGGTCTTCGGCGAGAAGATCGTCAAGGTGATGGACCTGGCCATGAAGATCGGCTGCCCGGTGGTCGGCATCAACGACTCCGGCGGCGCGCGCATCCAGGAGGGTGTCGTCTCACTCGGCCTCTACGGCGAGATCTTCTTCCGCAACGTGCGGGCCTCCGGCGTCATCCCGCAGATCTCGCTGGTGATGGGCCCCTGCGCCGGCGGCGCTGTCTACTCCCCGGCGGTCACCGACTTCACAGTGATGGTCGACCAGACCTCGCACATGTTCATCACCGGCCCCGACGTGATCAAGACGGTGACGGGCGAGGACGTCGGCATGGAGGAGCTGGGCGGCGCCCGTACGCACAACTCCCGCAGCGGCAACGCGCACTACCTCGCCAGTGACGAGGAGGACGCTGTCGACTACGTCAAGGCGCTGCTGTCGTACCTGCCGTCGAACAACCTCGACGAGCCGGTCGTCGTCGACGCCCCCGCTTCGCTTGAGGTCAATGACGAGGACCGGGAGTTGGACACCCTGATCCCGGACTCGGCCAACCAGCCGTACGACATCCACACGGTCATCGAGCACGTCGTCGACGACGGGGAGTTCCTGGAGGTCCAGCCGCTCTACGCGCAGAACATCGTGGTCGGCTACGGCCGGGTCGAGGGGCGACCTGTCGGTGTGGTGGCCAACCAGCCGATGCACTTCGCCGGCACCCTGGACATCGCCGCCTCGGAGAAGGCCGCCCGGTTCGTTCGCACCTGCGACGCGTTCAACATTCCGGTGCTGACCTTCGTGGACGTGCCCGGCTTCCTGCCCGGCACCGGTCAGGAGTGGGACGGCATCATCCGCCGGGGCGCGAAGCTCATCTACGCGTACGCCGAGGCGACCGTCCCCAAGGTCACCGTGATCACCCGCAAGGCGTACGGCGGGGCGTACGACGTGATGGGCTCCAAGCACCTCGGCGCGGACCTGAACTTCGCCTGGCCGACAGCGCAGATCGCGGTGATGGGCGCGCAGGGCGCGGTGAACATCCTGTACCGCTCCGAGCTGGCCGGCGCCGAGGACCCGGCGGCGGTCCGGGCCGAGAAGATCGCCGAGTACGAGGACACCCTTGCCAACCCGTACGTGGCCGCCGAGCGCGGGTACATCGACTCGGTGATCGCTCCGCACGAGACGCGCACCCAGATCGTCCGGGCGCTGCGCGTCCTGCGGACCAAGCGGGAGACCCTGCCGCCCAAGAAGCACGGCAACATCCCGCTCTGATCACGCTCCCTCGATCCGCGCAACGTCGGGGCAGGTGCTGCCGCCGGGCGGCGGGCACCAACCCTGGGGTTGCGCGGATCAACAGCGGTCAGCAGGCCGGGTTGGCGGCGACGCACATCCGGCTGGCGGCGACCTCCGCCAGGTGGCGCAGGTCCAGCTCGGTGCCGGTCTGTCCCTGACTGAGCACGGTGATCAGGTCGCCCACCCGGACCACGGCGGTGGTGGTCGGCCGAGGTGCCGCACCGATGGGCTCGCCCGTCTTCCGGTCAACGGGCTGCGAACCGGTGTGCCGCAGCAGCGCAGCCCCGTCGCCGGCGAAGTCCCGCTCGACCACTGTCCAGCGGTGCGTGGCCGACCCGGTGCCCGTTGCGCCCCCCACCTTGTATTCGCCGGTGCTGGTCCATTCGGCACACGGGGCGACAGTGTCGTCCAGATTGGCGAGAAGCTGAACGGAGGCGTCCGGGGTCAGCCGGAAGACATCCTGCGTGACCAGGCCGTCGGACTCGGCGAGGATTGCCGCAGCGCGCCTCGGCACCAGGGTCTGCGAGCGGGACAGGATCGAATACTGCCAGCCAGCCGATCGCCCCTGACTCTTGCGGCAGACGGCGAGCATGTGGTCCAGCAGGACCGGCTCTCCCAGGCCCGATTGGCTGAGCTGCACATCGACCTGCTGCGGCAGGTCGGCCGGTTGCAACAGGGCCTCGGTGGCGATCTCGTGCCGGGTCGGCGCGGCGGACGGCGCGGCGGCCGGCGGGACCGGCGGCGGAGATTTCCTCGGGGCGGCGACCGCCACCGCGGAAACCCCGGCGAGGGCCAGCACGACGGTGGCCACCACGATCCTGCGCTGGCCGCGGCGACGGGCCCGGGAGCGGATCTCCTCCGGGCCGAGCCACCGCACGTCCCCCAGGTCCCGCTGGATCTGTTCGACGAACGTCGGGTCGTCACGCATCGGTGGCCTCCTCCAGATCAGAGACGGCGAGCAGGCCGGCGAGCGCGGTACGCCCCCGGGAGAGACGGGCCTTGACGGTGCCCACCGGAGCCGCGGTCTCCCGCGCGACCTCGGCGACCGGCATGCCTACCAGGTAGTACAGGGCGATGGCGACGCGTTGCTCCTCGGGCAGTCGACGCAGGGCGGCGACCACGGCGACCGTGTCGGTGCCCGGCCCGGGAACGGTCTCGGTGGCCCCGTGTCGCAGGTAGGCACGGGCGCGGCTACGCAGGCTGCGCCACCGGCTCACGGCGATCCGGCTGGCCACCACCCGCACCCACGCCTCCGGGTCGTCGTACGCGCTGATTGTCGACCAGCGCTGCCACGCCCGGACGTACGCCTCCTGCACGGCGTCCTGCGCCTCACCCCGATCGCCGGTGAGGGCGTAGACGAACCCGAGGAGTCGTTGCCGACTCCCCCGGTAGAACTCGTCGAACCCGTCGACGTCCGGCACCCGCTACCTCCCCGTGTCGGTCGCTGGGAACACGCACCGGCGAGGGCCGTTGGTTGCCCGGTCAGGCGATCGACTTTTCCAGCTCGCTGAGCGGGAACGCGCCGGCCCCGATCCGCTCCCGGACCGCCCGGCGTACGGCCCGCTGCACGGCGACGTTGACCGGCGTCGGTACGCCGTGCAACCGGCCGAGCAGCGCGATCTCGCCGTTGAGGTGGTCGACTTCGGTCGAGCCGGTGCCCCGGGCCAGACTCTGCCAGGTGGAGCCGCCGGAGCGGGCCTCGCCGTCGACGGGGCGCTGCCCGACCAGGTCGCCGCGTTCGGCCTTCTCCTCCTCCGGCGAGGTGTGCGCGATGCCGGCGGCGGCGAGCGCGGCGACGCCCTCGGCGCGTACCCGCTCGACCAGCGTGTCCGGAATGTCCCGGCCGAGCAACGCCTGGAGGCCGTTACCGAGGTTGCTGAGCAGCTTGCCGTACTTCCAGCGCAGCACGTCGGCGCGGACCGGGGCGACGAAGCCGGCGGCGGTCAGGTCCGCGGCGATCCCCCGGTCGGTGTCGTCGGCGCCCCCGGGGTACCGCCCGATGTGGAGCATCCCGGGATGCGGGTACCCGTTGGCGACCACCACGCCCGGGTCCAGGTGAGTGGCCGGCAGCCAGACGCAGACCGGGTGCACGTCGGCGAAGAGGCGCAGCGCGGCCCGCTCGTTGGCCACCCCGTTCTGCGCGGTCACCAGCGGCAGACGTTCGCCCGCCGTGCCGCCGCCGACCACCGCGGCGTCCACCCAGGCGGCCAACGCGCCGGCGGTGTCCTGCGACTTCACGGTGAGGATCAGCACTGTGTCCGCAGGCAGCGGCTGGTCAGTGGGCCGGTCCACCGCGGCGAGCCGGGCGGTGACCTCACCGTCGGGCTGCCGCAGTGTCAGACCCCGCGCGCGGATCGCGTCCAAATGGGCGCCCCGGGCCACCACTGTCACGTCCCGGTCGGCCTGGGCCAGCCGTACGCCGATGGTCCCGCCGACCGCACCCGCCCCGATGATCACGTATCGCATGCCCAAATCCTCCCCTCCCCACCCCCACCCCTGCCCCGCACCCCGCCCCACGCCCCCGCCGTCGATCATGGAGTTGTGGTGCCCGAACGAAGAGTGATCGCGGTTTTTGTGGCCCACCACAACTCCATCATCGACCTGGGCGGCGGGCGGGGACCGTCAGGGGTTGGTGAGGAACGGGCCGGCGAGCAGGAGCGCGCCGGCGATCAGGGCCGCCAGGTTGACCAGGGCGAAGACACTCACCCAGAAGAACGCCGGGAACGGGGTGAGGCCGGCGAGTTGGTCGGCGTCCGAGGCGGGCATCCGGCCCCGCGAGCGCAGCCGTTGCAGCTCGACCACCGGCCGCACCCCACCGAGCAGCAGAAACCACACCCCGGTGTACGCGAAAGCGGCCTGGACCTGCGGCGTCGCGTACCACGAGACGGCGAACACCAGCGCGCCGGTGACCAGCAGCGACACCACGCCGAAGACGTTGCGGATCATGACGAGCATGGCCAGCAGCAGCGCCACGGCCACCCAGAGCAGCAGTGTGATCCGGTTGCCGCCGAGCAGCCAGGCGCCGGCCAGCCCGACCAGCGGCGGCGCGACGTATCCGGCGAGCAGGGTGAGGATCATGCCCGGTCCGGTGGGACGGCCAGCGGAGAGCGTCAGCCCGGACGTGTCCGAGTGCAACCGGATGCCGCGCAACTTACGGCCGGTGAGCAGGGCGACCAGGGCGTGACCGCCCTCGTGGGCGATGGTGATGGCGTTACGGGCGATCCGCCACGGCAGCCGGGTGGAGACCACCACCAGCGCCAGCGCCCCGGTGATCAGCACCAGCAGCGCCGGCGGGTCCGGCTGCGCGCCGAACAGCGTGTCCCACAGGTCTCCCAGACCGTCGATCGACATCATGGGGCGCGAGCCTACCGGCGGCGTTCCGTGTCGCTCCCGAGGCACCGGCTCGTATCTCCCGTTCCACTCCCGTCACCGGGACTACCAACGGCCGTCGATGAAGCTTTTTTCAGTCACCCTTGTGATCTAGGGCACTTATCTCCAAAGATGGATGTCGATAGAGCCACGTCCTTGGAGGCACTCATGGCCCGTACCCGATCATCGCTGCGCCGCGCGCTCGCGGCCGGCCTCACCGTCCTCGCCACAGCGGCGGCGGCCCTGGTCGCGACCGCCGGACCGGCGGCCGCCGCCACCACACCCGGCGTCGACGTCTCCCGCTACCAGGGCACCATCAACTGGACCAGCGTCCGCAACGCGGGCATCCAGTTCGCCTTCATCAAGGCAACCGAGGGCACCAGCTACAAGGACCCGAACTTCAACGCCAACTACGTCAACGCGTACAACGCCGGGGTGATCCGCGGGGCGTACCACTTCGCCCGCCCGAACATCTCCGCCGGCTCCACCCAGGCCAACTACCTGGCCTCCAACGGCGGAGCCTGGTCCGCTGACAGCCGCACCCTGCCGGCCGCGCTGGACATCGAGGGCAACCCGTACGCCGGCGGCTACTGCTACGGGCTCAGCACCACCGGGATGCGCAACTGGGTGCAGGACTTCCTGAACACCTACCGCTCCCGCACCGGCCGGTACGCGGTCATCTACACCACCACCAGCTGGTGGAACCAGTGCACCGGCAGCTGGACCGGGCCGTGGGCGAACCACCCGCTCTGGCTGGCCCGCTGGTCGAGCACCCCCGGCGCCCTGCCGGCCGGCGCGCCGGTGTGGAGCTTCTGGCAGTACACAAGCACCGGCGCGGTCTCCGGGATCAGCGGCAACGTGGACCGCAACTACTGGAACGGCGACCGGAGCCGCCTGATCGCGTTGGCCAACAACACCTGACCGGGCCGTTGGCGGCAGCGGGATCGACTGTCACCACACGGTCGACAATCGGTCCGGCTGCCGCCACACCACCGGGAACGGGTCAGGCCCGTCGCCGGCTCAGGGCCGGCACCACAGCATCCTCACGAGCCAGGGCACCCCGGCGGGGCATCCGCCAGGCAGCCACGCCGAGGCCGGCAACGATCACGACGCCGAGCAGTGCGACGAGCACCGAAACCCCCGCGCTGACCAGCAGCAGTATCGCGTCGCCGAGCGCCACGAGCATCCACAGTGCCAGTCGGGGCCGAGCGTCCCTCCGTCGGTAACCCATGTCGTGCCTCCTTCCGTCGTCGACTGTCAACTACCCACGACGACGCAAGGTCATGCGAATGAGTTTCAGTCCTGACGGTCGGGCACGAAACCCTTGGCGATCCGGTCGAAGTCCGGCAGCTTGGCCTGCCAGTCCTTCTCCGCGATCTCCCACCGCAGGGCGTAACCGCGGTTCTTGGCCGTCACGAACCCGCGGTTACGGACGTGGATCCGCTGCCCGTCCCGGGTCTCCAGCCACTCCCAGTCCGCACAGGTCTTCCAGAAGTTGCAGCGCACAATGTCTAGGTACTGGTAGTTGGTGACTTCGTCCTTGCGGCCGCCCTCAATGCTCTTCCAGTCGGCGTATGCGTCCTTCTTCGGCGTGGGGGTCCACTGGACGAGCAGCTCCCCCGGCCCGTTGGACTCGTCGAAGACGACAGTGTTCTGACCAGCGTCGCGGCGCACCCAACCATCGGGAATCGGCAGGGAGAAGCCTTCGGGGTCCTTGTGCAGCTTCCAGCCGGCCGGCAACGCGTTCGGGTCGGCCGAGGGGGTGGCTGAGGCCGACGGGGTGGGCGCACCGGTGGTGGGCGGCGGTGGCGCGGCGGCGGAGGTCGGCGCGGCCCCCGAGGTCGCGGCGGCACTGGTCGGGTTGGCCTGCGGGGCCTTGTCGCCATCGTCGCTGGTCAGCATCGGCACGATCACCACCAAACCGATCAGCAGCAGCGCGACCAGCGCACCGATAAGCAGATTACGTCTGGTGTTGTTCGGCTTCGTGCCATCCGAGAGCGGCACCGACGCGCGGCCGGTCGGACCCACCGGCGGCATGAGCGACGTCGGCGTGGTCGGTTTGCGCTGCTCCGGAGCCACCGGCGGACCGTCGACAACGGTCGGCTCGTCGTCGACGTTCGTCGTACCGTCGCCGCTCGTGTCGGGCGCGGCCGTGACCTTCGCGGTCGGCTCGGCAGCGGTCGGGTCGGCCTCGGACGGGCGGTCGATCGTCGCGGTCGGCTCGGCCGGCGCCGCCGCTGTCGACTCGCCCGACACCAGCGCGGTCGGGTCGGCGGCCGCACCGGAAACGACGGCCGTCGGCGTGGCATCGGCGGCTGGGGTCGCGGCGGCAGCAGACGTGGCAGCTGAGGAGGTCGCGGCGGCGGCCGGCGGTGGCGACACCGGCCGGTCGACACTCTCGGCCGGTCGCGGGGCCGGCACCACCGGCAGGCGCGGCTCGCGCGGACCGTTCGGCCCAGGCCGGCGTACGCCATCAAGCAGGGAGATCCCGCGCGACCGCTTCCCCCCGGCGCGGCGCAGCAAGCGCTCCGCCACCTCGGCGGTGATCCGCTCGTTCGGGTCCTTGCGCAGCAGCCCGTTGAGCACAGCCTTGAGCGGGCCGGCGTTCTTCGGCGGCGGAATCGGCTCGGTGGCCAACGCGGCCAGGGTGCCGATCGCCGACGGCCGAGCGTACGGCGACTTGCCCTCGACAGCCGCGTAGAGCGTCGCGCCCAGCGACCACAGGTCGGCCTCCGGCCCGGCCGTGCCGTCCCGAGCCCGCTCCGGGGAGATGTACGCGGGCGAGCCGAGCACCATGCCGGTGCGGGTCACATTGGGGTCACCGGGGATGGTGGCGAGACCGAAATCGGTCAGCACCACCCGGCCGTCGTCGCCGAGCAGCACGTTGCCGGGCTTCACGTCGCGGTGCATGACACCCGCCTTGTGCGCGGCGCTGAGCGCACCCAGCACACCCAGGCCGATCTCCACAGTGCGGGCCACCGACACCGGGCCGTCCTCGGCGAGAGTGTCCTGCAACGACTTCGACGCCACGTACTCCATGACGATCCACGGATCGCCGTCGGTGCGCAGCACGTCGAAGATGCGGACGACGTTGGCGTGGTTGAGCCGGGCGATGGCCCGCGCCTCCCGCAACGAACGCTCGCGCATCTCGCGGCGTTCCTCGTCGGTGAGACCGGGCGGCGGCACCAACTCCTTGATGGCGACGTCCCGGTGCAGCACCTCGTCGCGCGCCTTCCACACCCGGCCCATGCCGCCCTGGCCGAGCGGCGACAGGAGCCGGTATCGGTCAGCGACGAGTTGGGGAAGCGCGTTCGACATCGGTGAGACGGTACCCGGACCCGCTGACGCTCACACCGCCGGCACGCCACTGTGCGGTCCCCGTAACTTTCGGCCGCGTACCCTGGCGCCATGTCTGCCGAAGAGCCGCTGTTCCGGGTCGTCCGCGGCGTGCCCACCGCCGAGGAGTTGGCCGCTCTGGTGGGGGCGATCATCGTCCGCACCCGCCCGGCCGCCACCCCCGTGCCGGCGACCGCGTCCGCCTGGGCGCGCAGCAGTCGACCGGGCGACTCCCGCGGCTGGCGCGCCGCCGGCCTGCCCCGCTGACCCGAGACCCACCACGTACGGGGGCTGTCAGGGTGGCGTTGAGCCGTTAACCTCACTCAGGGAAACGGTGCCGCTACGGGTAGGGAGGATCCATGATCCCCGAAGAGGACCGGCCAGCACCCTGGCTACGCGGTTACGGCGGCATCGAAGCCGACATCAGCCAGCTCAGAGAGTTCGCCGACCGGCTCGCCGCCGAGGTTGAGAGCAACTACGCGCCGCACCTGACGTACATCGCCGAAGACATGTCAGCGAAGGTGCCCAACCCCTGCGACGCCTTCATCGAGCTGGTCACCTTCCTGCACGCGCACCACGAGACGCAGCAGGCCACCGCCGACATGGTGTACGCCGTCCGAGGCGCCACCGGCCACCTGGCCGCCGCCGCCGACCAGGTCGCCACCCACTACGCCGACAGCGACGCCTTCACCGCCGCCCGAGTGGTCGACGTGCAACGAGCCCTCGCCAACCCCTTGAACATGCTGCCTGGCGGCCCCACGTCGATACTGACCGACCCGACCGGTCCCGACGCCGAAGGGCCGGTGGTACTGCCGTGATCGAACGGGGCACCGGCCGCACCTCCGGCCTCACCGACTGGCACCTCATGGACGTCAACAGCATGTGGGCCTGCCTCCAGGACCACGACACCACCAACCACTGGAAGCAGGTCGCCGGCTGGCGCAAGGTCTGCGACTTGGCACAAACCCACCTCGGCCGCCTCCAGCAGTACCGACGCGGACTCGCCGAGGCATGGCCCCCCGAGACCAGCGCCGCCTCCCGCACCTACCTCGCCGAACTCGACGCACTCATCGACAAGGTGCAGCGCACCCACGACGCCGCCGCTGCGAACTACACCGCACTCTCCGCCGCAACCCAGGCCATCGGCACCACCCGCGCCGCACTCCGCAAGATCTACGAGGAGTACGCGACCAAATTCCAGCAGAAGCAGGCGTACGAGTCGATGGTCGCCGACCCCAAAGCGGTGATGGGCAACCGGGCTACCACGCCGCCTGTTGCTGACGGGGAACTGGAACGGCTCAACGTGCAGGCCCGATCCATGATGTTCAGCCTGAGCGGCGAACTCCAGCAAGCCCAAGCCACCCTCCAAAAACCACCCCCTCGGCCCGCTCCTCGCGTGGACGAAGAGGGGACTGCCACGACAGCAGCCGCAGCACCCGTTATCCCCCCCATTGCTCCGGTTCCTATTCGGTCAACTGCACGAATTCCGTCATCCGTTGACCCATCCATTAACTCTCCCGGCGGCGGAACGCCGATTCTAGGGGGAGTTGGTCCTGTACTTGGTGGGGCAACAGCAATACCATTCCCTACAGTTCAAGAACTGCCACGCGGCCAACAGCTTGGACCCGCCAACCAGCTACCTGGAACGGGACAACCCCCTACCCTCGGGGGCATTCCCAACGCGTCAGGGATCCTTCGACCGTCAACTGAGCAGCACGGGTCGACGCGGCTGCCACTGCCCAAGGAGCAACAGGGAACCAACAGAGTTAATACGGCCCCAATGCCTCGAACAATGCCACCAAGTGGCTTGATCGGTGGAGCACCCGGCCTTGGCATTGGTCAACCCAATAGCGGCCCGGCCGCGCCGCGCCGGGTCAATCCAATTGGAGGTGTCATTGGCGGTGGTAGCGCTGGGACAGCACCAACGGGAGGGGCAGGCTCGCGACCAAGCGCTCCGCGCGCTTCCGGGAGCGTCGGCGGCATGTCGCCCATTGGTGGCGCCCCTGGCACTGGAGCCAATTGGCACGCGGGTGCCTCACCCACCCGCCCTGGCCAGTGGGCTCAAGTTAACAGCGACGGCGCGTCTAACCGATGGGACCCGGACCATCCGTGGAGGACTGAGCAAGGAGTCGCACCTGTGGTTCTTCCTCCCGAAGAGGACGGCCCAATCGACCCGGGCCCCGCTCTCGGCCTTCCTCGGTGAGGTTCTATCGCGCCTTGCCTCTTCTGTTGGCATTGAGCCTTCCGGGAGGAATTCCAGAGCCCGCATTACAAGCACACGTCAATCATGCCCGGACCGAGCAATGGCATCTTAATTTTCTGAAAGTCGCCGATGCGCAAAAGATCAGCCAAGGCGATGGGATAGTGGTTGCACTTCCCGACAGTGGCGTAGATCAACATCCTGACCTAAGCGACAACCTGCTTCCTGGCAAGGACGTAATCGCCGGAGGCGGCGGTGATGGGTTGACCGACAAAGACGGTCACGGCACGGGAATGGCGGGTCTGATCGCGGCCCACGGCAACGAACGTTCAGGTGCGCTCGGCATCGCACCGAAAGTCAAGATTCTGCCGATATTTTGTTCCCCCCCTGGCGAGGAGGGCGATTCGGAATCGTTGGCAGCGGCAATAGAGTATGCAATCAGCGCCGGCGCTGATGTTATCAGCATTTCAATCGTCGGCGGGGTTAGCGCTCGCCTGCAACAGGCAGTCAGAATGGCCCTGCAAGCTGACATCATAGTTGTTGCCGCCGCCGGCAATGCGCCTTGGACGCAAATGGTGGGTTATCCCGCACGCTACCCGGAAGTTATCGCCGTCGGCGGAGTCGACCGAGACGGGAAGCGTGCTGCCTTCTCGGTGACTGGGCCGGAGATTGACGTGGTTGCGCCAGCGGTCGACATCTACAGCACGAGCATCGACGGCAAGTACCGCAAGGGCACCGGTACCTCTGACGCGACGGCGATCGTGGCGGGTGCGGCTGCGTTGATCAGGTCCAAGTACCCGTATCTGCCGGCCCGGGAGGTGGCGCACCGGCTCACTGCTACCGCCATCGACAAGGGGCCTCCTGGGCGTGACGACGAGTACGGCTATGGAGTGATAGATCTTGTGGCGGCGCTGACGGCAGACGTACCGCCGCTCGGGTTTGAATCGGTGAGCGCTCCGGCCGGTGCTGGCCCGACCACTACGGCTGCCGCTCAGCCGGGTGATGGGAGCGATAGCGCAACCGTGCGCGGCCTGGCCACGCTCGGGGTGCTCGTGGCTGCCGGGGTGGGGTGGGCCGTGATAGCGCGGCGACGGCGGCGTGGTGATGATCCGCCGCCCAGAATCAGTCGCTGATCGATCAACGAAGCGGTGATCCACTCGACTTTCAGGAAACCGCGGTGTCCGGGGCGAGGGGATAGCGCGTCTTTCTGAAAGTCGAGTGGATCAAGGCCGCCCGGCCACCGAGCCGCACGACGCCGGGCCGACCGGGCGGCGACCGGGCGGTGGGTGCTGGGCGGGGTGTCGGTCTTGGTGGAGGGCTGGGCGGTAACGTCGGGCTGGTGTCTGAGACTTTGCCGCTCCGCCTCGTGCTCGCATCGGCGAGCCCTGCCCGTCGTAAGTTGCTCCAGGCTGCCGGCGTCGAGCCGGAGGTGCTGGTCAGTGGGGTGGACGAGTCCCTGGTGGTGACCGAGCGGGCCGAGGAGTTGTGCCTGGAGTTGGCGCGCCTGAAGGCACAGGCGGTGTTGACCCGGCTGAACGCGACCGCCGATCAGCGGACGTTGGTGATCGGCTGCGACTCGGTGCTCGCCTTCGACGGGGAGATTCTCGGCAAGCCGGCGGATGCGACGGACGCGACTCGGCGGTGGCTGCGGATGCGGGGACGCAGCGGCGTTCTGCACAGCGGGCACTGCCTCGTCGACGTTACTGCGGGTCGGCGCGCGGAGGCTGTCGCGTCGACCACTGTCCACTTCGCCGACATCAGTGACGACGAGATCGCCGCGTACGTTGCCACTGGTGAGCCGTTGGCGGTGGCTGGCGCTTTCACGATCGACGGTCTGGGTGGGCCGTTCGTGGAACGGATCGAGGGTGACCCGGGGACGGTGGTGGGGTTGTCGATGCCGCTGCTGCGCCGGCTCCTCGCCGAGTTGGATCTGCGGATCACCGACCTGTGGACGATTGTCGCGCCGGGCGGCCAGACGGTCGAGCCGCTCGGTAACGTCCGGTCATGACCACCAAGTCGATCCCGCTCACCGACGAGCTGCACGCCTATCTGGTCGCCCACGGCTCCCCGCCGGACGAGATCATCAGTGACCTGGCCGAGGAGACCCGGTCGGTGTTGCCGGAGCACGCCGCCATGCAGGTGGCCCCGGAGCAGGCCGCGTTCCTGACGTTCCTCACCCGGCTGCTCGACGTGCGGCAGGCCGTCGAGGTCGGCACGTTCACCGGGCTCTCGTCGCTGGCGATCGCCCGCGGGTTGCCCAAGGGTGGGCGACTGACCTGTTTCGACATCTCCGAGGAGTTCACCGGCATCGCCCGGCGCTACTGGGCGCGGGCCGGCGTGCAGGATCTGATCGACCTGCGCATCGGCCCGGCAGCGGACGGGCTGCGGGAGTTGCCGCACGAGCGGCACCTGGACTTCGCGTTCATTGACGCGGACAAGACCGGCTACCCGATCTACTGGGCGGAGTTGGTGCCCCGGATGCGTCCGGGCGGGGTGATCGCCGTCGACAACGTGTTGCGGGGAGGTCGGGTGATCGCCCCGCAGGACGCTGGCGACCGGGCCATCGCCGCTTTCAACGACGAGGTCCTCGCGGACGTGCGGGTGGACCCGGTGATGCTGCCGATCGCGGACGGCCTCACCCTCGCCCGGGTCCGCTGACCGCCGGCAAGCGCTGACCGCTGACCGCTGACCGCCGGCAACCGCCGAACACGGCGTTGGGGTGTCCCCACCAGGGGACACCCCAACATCAAGGAACAGCGAAAACCGGCGTCAGCGGACGCTGCGGGCGAACTGGCGGGCGGCCCAGTAGACGCCCAGCGCGGCGAGGACCGCGGTGATGCTGAGGCCCTGCCAGACCTTGTCGCTGCCCAGGTCACCGGCGAACAGCGCCCGGGTGCCGTCGACCGCCCAGGAGAACGGGTTCCAGTTGGCGATGCCCTGCAACCAGCCGGGTGCGAAGGTCAGCGGCAGCAGGATGCCGGAGAGCAGCAGCACCGGCTGAGCCACTGTGTTCATCAGCGGGGCCAGTGCATCCTCGCTCTTGACCTTGAGGGCGACGCCGTAGGAGACGGCCGAGGTCATGAGGGCGATCAGGGCGAGCATCAGGTACGCCAGCAGCAGGTCCCCGATGAACACCCGTAGGTCGAAGATGAGCGCCAGGAGCGTGATGATGACCGCCTGCACCAGGAGCGAGACCACGTCGCGCAGCGAGCGGCCGAGCAGCAGGGCGAGCCGGCTGATCGGGGTGACCCGGGAGCGTTCGATGACGCCGGCTCGCAGCTCGGCGATCAGGCCGAAGCCCTGGAACAGGCCACCGAAGATGGCCAGCAGCACCAGCAGACCCGGTACGAAGATCTTGTAGGCGGCCGCCTGGGTGGGCGCGTTCAGTGCGGGCTTGAGCAGCGGGGCGAAGAGCAGCAGGTACATGACCGGCTGGAACACGCCGACGAAGACCCAGACCGGGTTGCGTAGCAGGAGTTGGATCTGGCGCTGGAAGATCAGCCACGTGTCACGGGCGAATTTCATGAGAGTCGTCTCCGGTGGTCAGGACTCGCGCAGCGAGCGGCCGGTCTTGGTGAGGAAGACGTCGTCCAGGCTGGGTCGGTGCAGCTCGATCGAGCGCAGCTCCAGCCCGGCGTGGTCGAGTCGGCGCAGCACCTGCGGAATGGCTGTGGCGCCCTCGTCGACGTAGAGGCGCAGGCCGCCCTCGTCGACAGTCTCCAGCTTGTTGACGTACGGCTCGCCGTCGAGGGTCTGGGCGGCCTGTGGGGTGGCGGCCAGGTCGAGCCCGACCAGCACCACGTCGCCGGAGATCTCCCGCTTGAGCTCGGTTGGGGTGCCCTCGGCCACGACCTCGCCGTTGTCCATGATCGCGATCCGGTCGCAGAGCGCGTCGGCCTCGTCCAGGTAGTGCGTGGTGATGAAGACGGTCATCCCGTCGGCGCGGAGCCGGCGGATCTCGTCCCACATGTGGGCGCGGCTCTGCGGGTCGAGGCCGGTGGTCGGCTCGTCCAGGAAGACGATCTTCGGCTCGTGGATGATGCCGAGGGCGATCTCCACCCGGCGACGCTGGCCGCCGGAGTAGGTCTTGCACTTGCGGTCGGCGTACTCGGTGAGCTGGAAGGCGTCCAGCGCGCGGGCGGCGCGCCGCTGCGCGTCGGCCTTGCTGATGCCGTACATCCGGGCGTGCAGCACCAGTTCCTCGCGGGCGGTGGACTCGTCCCAGGTGCTGCCGCCCTGCGGGACGTACCCGATGCGGCGGCGCACCTCGGCCGGGTCCTTGCGCAGGTCGGCGCCCGCGATGGTGGCGTCGCCGCCGTCCGGCTCGATCAGCGTGGCGAGCATCCGCAGCGTGGTGGTCTTGCCGGCGCCGTTCGGGCCGAGGAAGCCGAAGATCTCGCCCGTGGCAACGTCAAGGTCGACGCCCCGCACGGCGTCCACCGTCTTCGTCTCTCGACCCGCGCGGGAGCGGAACGACTTCCGCAGCCCCCTGGTCTCGATCATTTCTGCTCCTGGTCGTTCGGGCCGGTCGGGCCGGCCGTCGAGTGGGACGACGCCGGACGGCGCACTCCCCCGCTGTGCCGCCAGCAGGCTAACGCGATATAGCTTTTTTAGTCAACGTTGATTATTCCGCGTCGGTGTCGGACGGCTCCGAGCCGTCCCTCCATCCCGACCAACCCTGCGCTTCATCCAGCTCAGCAGGCAGGTACGACACTCCGGAATCAATCCGCTCGGCGATCCGCTCGCACCAGCTCATCTCCGCCTCCGCTCGCGCCGACCACAGCTCGAACATCCAGCCCACGTGCACGGGCTTGCGGTTTCGCACCCAGTCGGACTCCAGGGAGGCGCGCATGGATTCGACGCCGGCGCGCAGCAGGTTGGCACGGTTACGCAGGGCGGCAGCCGCCTCGGCGCGCGGCATGGCCGGCAGGAAGGAGAAGGCCGCCACGAACGGGTCGGCGGGCTCGCTGATGGTCCACCAGGAGTTGCGCAGCAGCGTCTCGAACTCGTCCTCTCCCTTGACCGTCACCTCGTAGGTGGTCCGCGCCGGACGGGCGCCCACCTGCTCGGTCGCGACGGCGCGGAGCAGTCCCTCCTCGGTGAGCTTGCGCAGGGCGTGATAGATCGATCCGGGCTGCACGTTCGCCCACTTGTCGGCGCTCCAGCTCAGCAGCTCACGGCGCACGTCGTAGCCGTGCACGGGTTGCATCCACCGCACCAGACCGAGAATCATCATCCGAGTCGAAGACACCCGATAAGCGTAATAGCCAAGTTTGACTAAACCGTGGCGGGTGCAGTGCGGCATCCCACACTGAGCGATCGTTAGGGCCGCCGTGGGCGGCCGATACACTCCCCGTCAGTAACCTGCCCGGGAGGAGCCACGAAGGTGCGCAAGGTACTCATCGCCAACCGCGGCGAGATCGCCGTCCGGGTGATCCGCGCGTGCCGCGACGCCGGCCTGGGCAGCGTCGCCGTGTACGCGGACTCCGACCGCGACGCCCTGCACGCCACCCTCGCGGACGAGGCGTACGCGCTCGGCGGGGACAGCGCTACCGAGACCTACCTGCGCATCGACAAGCTGCTCGACGTCGCCGCTCGGGCCGGCGCCGACGCCGTACACCCGGGTTATGGCTTCCTCAGTGAGAACGCCGACTTCGCCCAGGCCGTCATCGACGCCGAGCTGACCTGGATCGGCCCCACCCCGCAGGCCATCCGCGACCTGGGGGACAAGGTCACCGCCCGGCACATCGCCCAGCGGGCCGGCGCACCGCTGGTCCCCGGCACCCCGGACCCGGTGGCCAGCCCGGACGAGGTGATGGCGTTCGCCGTCGACCACGGCCTGCCGGTCGCCATCAAGGCCGCCTTCGGTGGCGGTGGGCGCGGCCTCAAGGTCGCCCGCACGATGGAGGAGATCCCCCAACTGTTCGAGTCGGCCACCCGGGAGGCGGTCGCGGCGTTCGGTCGGGGCGAGTGCTTCGTCGAGCGGTACCTCGACCAGCCCAGGCACGTCGAGGCGCAGGTCCTCGCCGACCAGCACGGCAACGTGATCGTGGTGGGCACCCGGGACTGCTCGTTGCAGCGACGTCACCAGAAGCTCGTCGAGGAGGCGCCCGCGCCGTTCCTCAGCGACGCCCAGCGCGCGCAGATCCACGAGAGCGCCAAGGCGATCTGCCGCGAAGCCGGCTACCACGGCGCCGGCACCGTGGAATACCTGGTCGGCGTCGACGGCACCATCTCCTTCCTGGAGGTCAACACCCGACTCCAGGTCGAGCACCCGGTCACCGAGGAGACCGCCGGCATCGACCTGGTCCGCGAGCAGTTCCGGATCGCCGACGGCGAGAAGCTGCGGATCACCGAGGACCCGACGCCGCGCGGGCACGCGATCGAGTTTCGGATCAACGGTGAGGATCCGGGCCGCAACTTCCTGCCGGCCCCCGGCACTGTCAGCGCGCTCCGCCTGCCCAGTGGGCCGGGTGTGCGGGTCGACACCGGCATCTCGGCCGGCGACGTGATCGGCGGCAACTTCGACTCACTGCTCGCCAAGGTGATCATCACGGGTGAGACGCGGACCGAGGCGCTGGAGCGCGCCCGCCGCGCGTTGGACGAGATGGTCCTCGACGGGATGGCCACCGCGCTGCCGTTCCACCGGCTCGTGGTGCGCGACGAGGCGTTCACCGCCGAACCGTTCACAGTGCACACCCGGTGGATCGAGACCGAGTTCCACAACACGGTGCCGCCGTTCACCGCCGCCGCCGGCGCCGCCGAGGCGCCGGCCGAACGCGACACCGTCGTGGTCGAGGTGGGCGGCAAGCGCATCGAGGTCAGTCTCCCCGCCGGCTTCGGCGGGAGTACGACCACAGCGGCACCCGCCGCCCGTAAGCCGACCCGGCGCGGCGGCGCCAAGGCCGGTGCTCCGGTCGGCGGCGACGCGCTCACCTCGCCGATGCAGGGCACCATCGTCAAGATCGCGGTGGCGGACGGCGACACAGTGGCCGAGGGTGACCTGGTAGTGGTGCTGGAGGCGATGAAGATGGAGCAGCCGCTGCACGCGCACAAGGCGGGCACGGTCAGCGGCCTCAGCGCCGAGGTCGGCGCCGTGATCACTGCCGGTGCCCCCATCTGCACCATCGCCTGAGCCGCCTGGCTGGCGCTCAGCGCAGGGCTTCGGCGGCGACCGTGCGGACGGCGGTGGTCAGGGCGTTCAGCACGTCCGACTCCAGCCGCCAGTGCTGCCAGTACAGCGGGACGTCGAGGTGTCGGCCCGGCACGAGGTCGACGCAACGACCGGCGGTCAGGTCGGCCTGGGCGAGCTGTTCCGGCACCAGACTCCAGCCCAACCCGAGCCGGGTCGCCTCGCTGAACGCCGGCACCGACGGTACGTAGTGCACCGGCGGGTCGAGCGGCCGACCGACCACCGCTCGGATGAACCGGTGTTGCACCCGGTCCTTCCGGTCGAAGACCAACAGCGGGGTGCTCGCCAGCGCGGCTGCGGTGAGTCCTCCGGCGAAGTGGGACGCCGCGAATTCCGGGTTGGCCACCGCGCGGTAGCGCATGGCCCCGAGCCGCAGCACCCGGCAGCCCTGCACGGCCTCCCGCTGGGCGGTGACCGCCGCCGTCACCGAACCGTCGCGGAGCAGCTCGGCGGTGTGGTCCTGGTCGTCCTGCCGCAGGTCGAACGAGAGCCCGGCCCGCTGCGGCAACCGGGCCAGCGCGGCGGGAAACCAGGTGGCCAGCGAGTCCGCGTTGACCACCACGGCGACCCGGATCCGGCCACCGCCGGCCAGCGGGCCGCGGGCATCGGCCAGAGCCTCCCGTTCGAGCAGCGCGAGCTGGCCGGCCAGGCGCAGCAGCGGACGGCCGGCGTCGGTTGCCACGCACGGACGGGCGCGGCGGACCAGCACCTGGCCGACTGTCTCCTCCAGCGCCTTGATCCGTTGGCTCACCGCTGACGGCGTGACGTGCAGCAGCCGGGCCGCCGCGTCGAAGCTGCCCTCCGCCACCACCGCCGCGAGTGTCCGTAGCTGCGCAGAGTCGAGACCATCCATTAGCTGAGCTTAAGTTGCGTGAGAATCTTTAGTTGGACTGGTGGCCGTCGACGGTCCTAGCGTCGACTCCGTGCTCACCTCCGCCGTCGCCGGCTTCTCCATCTCCATCGCGCTCATCGTCGCCATCGGCGCCCAGAACGCCTTCGTACTGAGACAGGGCCTGCGCCGCGAGCACGTCGTACCCGTGGTGCTGACCTGCGCCGCTTCGGACGCGCTGCTGATCATGGCGGGAGTGGCCGGGGTCGGTTCGCTGGTGACCGGTCGACCAGGCCTGCTGATGGCGATCCGCTGGGGCGGCGCGGCCTTCCTGCTCTGCTACGCGGGGCTCGCCGCCCGCCGCGCCCTGCGTCCCGGCGCCCTGCTGCCCACCGAACGGCCGCCGGCCACGTTGGCAGCGACGCTGCTCGCCTGCGCCGCCTTCACCTACCTGAACCCGCACGTCTACCTGGACACCGTGCTGCTGCTGGGCAGCGTGGCCCAACAGCACCCGCACCGGTGGATCTTCGGCGCCGGCGCCACCCTGGCCAGTGTGGTCTGGTTCACCGCGCTCGGCGTCGGCGCGCAGCGCCTCGCACCGCTGCTCGCCCGCGCCGCCGCCTGGCGGGTGCTGGACGCGGTCATCGCGGTCGTCATGGCCGGACTCGCCGTGGCACTCCTGCTGGGCTGACCGGTTCGTACCCGGCCGGCCTCGCTGTGGCATCTTCCGCAGTGCTGCCCCGCTCCTCCGGCGAGCACCGACGACGCCACCGGACCAGGACCAACGACGATGCGAGTGTTTTCCACTACCACCGGCGGTGGAACTGGCCGTGAGCGGGAATGATTGTCCGGTGCGGTTCCTTCACGGCGCGGCTCCCGCGCACGACCTGACCTATACCGACGTCTTCATGGCGCCGGCCCGCTCCGACCTGGGCTCCCGACTCGACGTCGACCTCTCCACCGGCGACGGCACCGGCACCACCATTCCGTTGGTGGTGTCGAACATGACAGCGGTCGCCGGACGGCGGATGGCGGAGACGGTCGCCCGCCGAGGTGCCATCGCGGTGATTCCGCAGGACATTCCGATCGAGGTGGTGGCGAATGTCGTCGCCTGGGTCAAGCAGCGCCACCTGGTCTACGACACGCCCATCACGCTGGGCCCGACCGAGACCGTGGGCGATGCCATCCACCTGCTGCCCAAGCGCTCGCACGGTGCGGTGATAGTGGTCGACGACGCCGGCCGGCCGATGGGTGTGGTCACCGAGGCGGACACCACGGGCGTGGACCGCTTCGCGCAGCTGCGCCACGTGATGTCCACCGAGCTGCACACAGTCCCGGCGGACGCGGATCCTCGTACCGGTTTCGATCTGCTCTCGGCGGGCCGTCGCCGACTCGCCCCGGTGGTGGACGCCGAGGGGCGGCTGGTCGGGGTGCTGACCCGACAGGGCGCGTTGCGCGCCACCCTCTACACGCCGGCCGTGGACGACCGGGGTCGGCTGCGGATCGCGGCGGCCGTCGGGATCAACGGGGACGTGACGGGCAAGGCCTCGGCGCTGCTGGAGGCGGGGGTGGACACGTTGGTGGTGGACACCGCGCACGGCCACCAGGCACGGATGATCTCCGCACTTCAGGCGGTCCGGAAGCTGGACCCTGGGGTGCCGGTGGCGGCCGGCAACGTGGTCACCGCCGAGGGCGTACGCGACCTGGTGGAGGCGGGGGCGGACATCATCAAGGTCGGCGTCGGCCCGGGGGCGATGTGCACCACCCGAATGATGACCGGCGTGGGTCGACCGCAGTTCTCCGCGGTGCTCGACTGCGCGGCCGCCGCCCGCCAACTGGGCCGGCACGTGTGGGCCGACGGCGGGGTGCGACACCCCCGGGACGTCGCGCTCGCGCTCGCCGCCGGCGCGTCGAACGTGATGATCGGCTCCTGGTTCGCCGGCACCTACGAGTCCCCCGGTGACCTGTACACCGACGCGGACGGCCGGCGGTACAAGGAGAGCTTCGGAATGGCCTCGGCTCGGGCGGTCAGCGCCCGAACCGCCGACGACAGCCCGTACGACAGGGCCCGCAAGGCGGTGTTCGAGGAGGGCATCTCCTCGGCCCGGATGCACCTGGACCCGGCCCGCCCCGGTGTCGAGGACCTGATCGACGAGATCATCGCGGGGGTGCGCAGCGCCTTCACCTACGCCGGTGCACGGGACCTGACCCAGTTCCACGAGCGGGCCATAGTTGGCGTGCAGAGCGCCGCCGGCTTCACCGAAGGCATGCCCCTCCCCACCAGCTGGTAACCCCACCCCCCACCCCCTGTTGATCATGAAGTTATTGCCTCCCGCAGCGGCGTGTCGTGGCAATAACTTCATGATCGACCGGCAAGGGGGTGGGGTGGAGTGGGGGGGGTTAGGGCGCTAGTCGGGTTAGGACGGTGCGGGCGGCGGCGCGAGGGTTGTCGCCGACCCGGTCGGGCAGTACGCCGGCCAGCCAGAGGGTGGCGAAGCCATGCGCGATCGACCAGGCCGCGAGCGCGTCCCGGCCGGGGTCGACGGGCGCACTGCCGGTGGGTAGCGCCGCCACCCCGGCACGGAGTACGGCACCGGCCCGACCTCGGGCGGCGATCAGCTCGGCGTCGTCGGCCCGGTAGAACTCCGGCCGGAACATCACCTCGAAGTACGCGCGGCGCGTGACGGCGAAGTCGACGTAGGCGACGCCAGCCTCCAGCGGGTCGCCATCCGCCGCGGTCAACGCCTGGGCCAGCAGATCGAAGCCCTGCGCGGCGAGCGCGGTGAGCAGGCCCGCCTTGTCGCCGAAATGGTGTGCGGGCGCGGCGTGCGAGACACCGGCCCGACGGGCCAGATCGCGCAGGCTCAACGCGGCGGGCCCCACCTCATCGATGGCGTCCAGCGCTGCGGCGAGCAGGGCGCGGCGTAGGTCGCCGTGGTGGTAGGTGCGCGGGTCGGTCACCCCCCGATCCTAATCTTGTCATTGACAAGATGTCACTCCACCGTGCAATCTTGCCACTGACAAGTTCACAGGAGGAGGATTCCGATGGCACCCCTGATCGCCCTGATCGCCGGCACCGCACTGGCACGACTCGCCGGCCTGGCCGGCATCTCCGCACTCGACGGCTGGATCGTCGCGCTGCGCGTCGGGTTGGCCGTGATGTTCGCGCTGACCGCCGTCGCGCACTTCGCAGGACGGCGCCGCGCCGGATTGATCGCGATGGTCCCGCCCCGACTGCCCCGGCCGGATCTGCTGGTCACCGTCACCGGCGTGCTGGAGCTGATCGGCGCGGTCGGCCTGCTGCTCCCGGCGACCGCCCGGGTGGCGGCGGCCGGGCTCGGCCTGCTCATGCTCGCCATGTTTCCGGCCAACGTCTCGGCCGCCCGCCGGCAGCTGACCCTCGCCGGCCGACCGGTCACCCCGCTCGGGCAGCGCACCGCAATGCAGGTCGTGTTCGTGGCCGCCGCCACGGCAATATTGTTTGGCCCCTGACTATCAGGGGGCTAATCTACCTTCGTGGAACTCGTGACCCTCCAGGACGTGCCGCTCGGCCGACTGTTGGTGGTGGCCGGGCACCTGGTCGGGCAGCGGTGGAACCGCTACCTCGCCGAGGAGCACGGCCTCACCCAGGCCGGCATGATCACCCTGATGACGCTCGCCCGACACGGCGAGTTGCCGCATCGGACGGTCGCCGAGAAGGGGTTCGTCCGCCCGGCGACCCTGACCGGCATCGTCGACACGCTCGAGCGCGACGGTCTGGTCGAGCGGCAGCGCGACGACAACGACCGACGCAGCATCCGACTCGCCATCACACCCGCCGGGCGGGAACGGGTGGCCGCGCTCGGCGCGCTCATGCACTCCGGACGGCCCCTCACCTCGGTCGACGCCGACCCGGCGAAAGCCCAGGTGATCCGGGAGTTCCTGCTTGAGGTCATCGGCAGCGGAGACGACCCGCGGATGACCGGACGCCCCACCGAAACGAAGGACCCGGCGTGCTGATCCGACTCCTGCGCGGCCAACTGCGCACCTATCAGAGACCGTTGCTGGCGGTCGTGCTGCTCCAGTTCGTGGGCACCATGGCCTCGCTCTACCTGCCCAGCCTCAACGCGGACATCATCGACCAGGGTGTGGCCCGCGGCGACACCGACTACATCGTGCGTACCGGCGGCTGGATGCTGCTGGTCAGCCTGATCCAGATCGTCTGCTCGATCGCCGCCGTCTACCTGGGCGCCCGGGTCGCGATGGGCTTCGGCCGCGACGTACGCGCCGAACTGTTCGGGCACGTCAACCGCTTCTCCGCCCGCGAGGTGGCCCGGTTCGGGGCACCGTCGCTGATCACCCGCAACACCAACGACGTGCAGCAGGTGCAGATGCTCGTGCTGATGAGCTGCACCATGCTCGTCGCCGCACCGATCATGAGCGTCGGCGGCGTGTTCATGGCGTTGCGTGAGGACGTCGGGCTCTCCTGGCTGATGTTGGTCAGCGTGCCGGTGCTGGCCATCGCCCTCGGCGCGATCATCCGTCGGATGGTGCCGGGCTTCCGGCTGATGCAGACCCGCATCGACACCGTCAACCGGGTGCTACGGGAGCAGATCACCGGCATCCGGGTGGTCCGCGCGTTCGTCCGCGAGCCGTACGAGACGGACCGCTTCGCCGTCGCCAACGCCGACCTGACAGCGACCGCGCTGCGTACCGGTCGATTGCTGGCGTTGATCTTCCCGGTGGTCATGCTGGTGCTGAACGTCTCCAGCGTGGCGGTGCTCTGGTTCGGCGCGCAGCGCGTGGACGCCGGCGCGATCCAGGTCGGCGCGCTCACCGCGTTCCTGCAGTACCTGATGCAGATCCTGATGGCGGTCATGATGGCCACCTTCATGCTGATGATGGTGCCGAGGGCGGCGGTCTGCGCGGAGCGGATCGTCGAGGTGCTGGACACCGACTCCTCGGTGGTGCCGGCCGCCGCGCCGGTCACCGACCTGCCCACCCGAGCCGAGCTGGAGCTGCGCGGGGTGCGCTTCCAGTACCCGGGCGCTGTGGAGCCGGTGCTGCGCGACATCTCCTTCCGGGCGACACCGGGCACCACCACGGCGATCATCGGCAGCACCGGCGCGGGCAAGACGACGCTGCTGTCGCTGATCCCCCGCCTGGTCGACGTCAGCGACGGCGCGGTGCTGGTCGACGGGGTGGACGTGCGGGAGTTGGCGCCGGACGAGCTGTGGCGACGCATCGGCCTGGTGCCGCAGCGGCCGTACCTGTTCACCGGAACGGTCGCCAGCAACCTGCGCTACGGCAACCCGGACGCCACCGACGAGGAGCTGTGGACGGCGCTGGAGATCGCCCAGGCCCGGGACTTCGTGGCCCAGATGCCCGGCGGGCTGGACGCCCCGATCGCGCAGGGCGGCACCACGGTCTCCGGTGGGCAGCGGCAGCGCCTGGCCATCGCCCGGGCCCTGGTCCGGCAACCGGAGATCTACCTCTTCGACGACTCGTTCTCCGCGCTCGACCTGGGCACCGACGCGCGGCTGCGAGCCGCCCTGCGGCCGGTCACCGCGCAGGCGGCTGTGGTCATCGTGGCCCAGCGGGTCTCCACGATCATCGACGCCGATCAGATCATCGTCCTGGAAAACGGAGGGGTCGTCGGAGTGGGACGACATGCGGAGTTGTTGGACACCTGCCCGACGTACGCCGAGATCGTGGCCTCACAGCAGACCACGGAGGTGGCGGCATGAGCGAGCGTGACGAGCCGCGCACCGCGGCCGTACCCAGTCAGAAGCCGGCCGGCGACGGACGGACGCCGGACGAGACCGCGCAGCAACCGGGCGGGGAGACCGCGCCGGAGACCGGCGGTGGCGCGGCGACGCCGAAGCGGCTGCCGCCCGGCCGCCAGGGCGGCGGCCCGGGATGGATGAGCGCCGGAATGCCCGCCGAGAAGTCGATGAACTTCGGGCCATCGGCCCGGCGGCTGCTCGGCCGGCTGCGCTCGCACCGACTGCACCTGGCCGCGATCATCACGTTGGCCCTGGTGAGTGTCGGATTCAGCGTTGCCGGGCCGAAGATCCTCGGCCACGCCACCGACCTGATCTTCACTGGGGTGATCGGTCGGCAACTGCCCGCAGGCACCACCGCCGAGCAGGCCGTCGCGGCGGCCCGGGCCAGCGGCAACAACAGCTTCGCCGACATGCTGGCCCGGATGGACGTGGTGCCGGGGGTGGGCATCGACTTCAGCGCCCTGAGTCGGGTGCTGCTGCTGGCGCTCGGGCTCTACCTGGCGGCGAGCCTGCTGTCCTGGTGGCAGGGTTGGCTGCTCAACGGGGTGGTCCAGCGCACAGTGCTGCGGCTGCGCGCCGAGGTGGAGGAGAAGCTCAACCGGCTGCCGCTGCCCTACTTCGACAGGCAGCCGCGCGGTGAGCTGCTCAGCCGGGTCACCAACGACATCGACAACATCTCCACCAGCCTCCAGCAGACCCTCAGCCAGCTGCTCACCTCGCTGCTGACAGTCGTCGGCGTGCTGGCCGTGATGTTCTGGATCTCGCCGGTGCTGGCCCTGGTGGCCCTGGTCGCGGTGCCGCTGTCGGTGCTGGTCACCCAGCGCATCGCCAAGCGCTCGCAGAAGCAGTTCATCGCCCAGTGGACGCACACCGGCGAGTTGAACGGCCAGATCGAGGAGGCGTACACCGGTCATGAGCTGGTGAAGGTCTTCGGCCGGCAGCGTGAGGTCGAGGCCGCGTTCCACGCGAAGAACGAGGAGTTGTTCCGGGCCAGCTTCGGGGCACAGTTCATCTCCGGGATCATCATGCCGTCGATGATGTTCATCGGAAACCTGAGCTACGTGGCGATCGCCGTGGTCGGCGGGCTGCGGGTCGCCTCCGGCACGATGAGCCTCGGCGACGTGCAGGCGTTCATCCAGTACTCCCGCCAGTTCACCCAGCCGCTCACCCAACTCGCCTCGATGGCCAACCTGCTCCAGTCCGGGGTGGCGTCGACCGAGCGGGTCTTCGCGGTGCTCGACGCGGACGAGCAGACCCCCGACCCGGTCGCGCCGGCCCGGGTCACCGACCCGCACGGTCGGGTCGAGTTCGAGCACGTCTCGTTCCGCTACGAGCCGGACAAACCGCTGATCGACGACCTTTCGCTGGTCGCCGAGCCCGGACACACTGTGGCCATCGTCGGCCCGACCGGCGCCGGCAAGACCACCCTGGTCAACCTGGTGATGCGGTTCTACGAGCTGGACGCGGGCCGGATCACGCTCGACGGGGTGGACATCACCACGATGCGCCGCGACGACCTGCGCGGCCGGATCGGCATGGTGCTCCAGGACACCTGGTTGTTCGGCGGCACCATCCGCGACAACATCGCCTACGGGCGGCCGGACGCGACCGAGGAGGAGATCCTCGCCGCCGCCCGAGCCACCTTCGTGGACCGGTTCGTGCGCAGCCTGCCCGACGGCTACGACACCGTCATCGACGAGGAGGGCAGCAACGTCAGCGCCGGCGAGAAGCAGCTCATCACCATCGCCCGGGCGTTCCTCGCCGAGCCGTCACTGCTGATCCTCGACGAGGCCACCAGCTCGGTGGACACCCGCACCGAGGTGCTGCTGCAACGGGCGATGGCCGCGCTGCGCTCGGACCGGACCAGCTTCGTGATCGCGCACCGGCTCTCCACCATCCGCGACGCCGACCTGATCCTGATGATGGAGGACGGTCGGATCGTCGAGCAGGGCACCCACGAGCAGTTGCTCGCCGCCCAGGGCGCGTACCACCGGCTCTACCGCTCGCAGTTCACCGGCGCGGTCGTCGACGACGAGCCGGCCGCCGAACCGGCGGCGGTCTAGAACATGTGGCAGCGCCCCGGGACGGCCGGCGACTCAGCCCTGCGGCAGCAGGTCGGTCGCGCGGGCGGCGACCTGCCCGCCGATCAGGGCGAGAGCCTCGTCGGCGGGCATCGGCGCCAGGGCGCGGCCGCCGCGCAGGCGCAGCGCGAGGTGCCCGTCGGCCACCTCCCGGGCACCCAACACCCCGAGGTACGGGACGCGGCGGCTGGCCGCGTCCCGGACCCGGGCGCCCAGCGAGCCGGCGGCGTCGACAGCGACCCGCAGGCCGGCGTCGCCGGCCCGTCGGGCCAGGTCGGCCGCCGCGTCGACCTGACCGTCGTCGACCGGCAGCAACACCAACTGGATGGGCGCGTACCAGGCCGGGAACGCCCCCTCGTGCACCTCGATGAGGTACGCGAACAGCCGCTCCATGCTGCCGACCAGGCTGCGGTGCACCATTACCGGCCGACGCCGGCTGCCGTCCGAGTCGGTGTAGGACAGGTCGAACCGTTCCGGCTTGTCGAAGTCCAGCTGGATGGTGGAGATGGTCGACTCCCGGCCGGCGGCGTCGACGATCTGTATGTCGATCTTCGGACCGTAGAAGGCGGCCTCCCCCGGCGCCTCGACGTACTCCACCCCGGCCAGCGCCTCCCGGAGCAACTCCTCGGCGCGGGCCCACTGCGCGTCGTCGCCGACGTACTTCTCGCCCGGCCCGCGCAGCGACAGCCGGAACCCGGCCGGCCGGACACCGAGCGCGGCGTGCGCGGCACGGATCAGCCCGAGGATCTCGACAACCTCCGCGCCGACCTGCTCAGGGGCGCAGAAGGTGTGCGCGTCGTTGAGCGAGATGGCGCGGACCCGGGACAGCCCGCCGAGCACACCGGAGCGCTCCGAGCGGTACATCCCACCCAGCTCGGCGATCCGCAACGGCAGCTCCCGGTAGGAACGGCCCCGCGCTCGGAAGACCAACGCGTGGTGTGGGCACAGCGCCGGCCGGAGCACGAACTCGTCGTCGGCGCTCAGCCGCATCGGCGGGAACATGTCGTCGGCGAAGTAACCGAGATGGCCGGAGAGTTCGAAGAGTTCCCGCTTGCCCAGCGGCGGCGAGTAGACGTGCTGGTGGCCGGAGCGGCGCTCCAACTCCCTGACGTACTCCTCGACGGCGTGCCGGGCGGCGGCGCCGGCGGGCAGCCAGATCGGCAGGCCGGCACCGGCCAGCGGGTCGGAGACGAAGAGGTCCAGCTCGCGGCCGAGCCTACGGTGGTCGATCATGTCGGGCTCCTGGATCGGGTACGACCCGGAGGCGACCTGAGCTCCGAACGGCGCGCTGCCCTCGGGGGCGGATCGCCCCGGGGCCTGGTCGACTGTGGTTACGTCAGAGCGGCACGCCGGGGACACCCGGCGTCGTGGTCATCACTACCGCGCTGCGCATACGGCGACAGTACCCGCGCGACGTTCGGGGATGCACCCGGATTTGCGGCGGAGGGGTGGGCCGCCGGCGCGGGACCCGCCGGCGGCCCTGGCGGCCGAATCGTCAGGAACGGGGGACCCGACGGGCATGGCCGCGCCGACAACGGTACGCCGACGAACGCCGTTCTGCCGCCCGCCTCGAACGGGTGGACCAGCCTCCGGGCCCGTCACCCGGCAGCGATTTTCCTCGTTGTAGCTGGGTGGCCCAGTCGTGTCGACGGTCACGACGGGCCGGGGCCGTCCACCGTGACGCCGGACACGACGTCAGGCTCAAGAAACCCAATCGGCCGCATCCGGCGAGGTGGCAGGCGTGCCCGAACTTCTGACTGACGTCGCGTCGCCGACGTGGGCGTACCTGGTGCTGCTCGCGCTGCTGGTGGCGGACGCCTTCGTGCCGGTGATCCCCACCCAGATCGTCATGATCACCAGTGGTGCGCTCACCGTCTACGGCGGGCTCAGCCTGCCGGTCACCATCGCCGTCGGCGCGCTCGGCGTATTCGTCGGCGACCTGGCCTGCTACCTGCTCGGGCGCAGCGCACCGGATCGGCGGCAGCCCCGGCACGCGGAGCTGAGCCGCGCCCGCCGGGTGGCCAGCCGGGTCACCCAGGGTCTGCGACAACCCGGGCCGCTGGTCATCCTGCTCTGCCGGTTCGTGCCCGGCGGTCGGATGGCGGCCTGTTTCTCGGCCGGGCGCAGCCGCTACCCGTACCGCCTGTTCGTGCTCTACGAGGCCGTCGCCGCGCTGGGCTGGGCCACCTACGGCGCGCTGGTCGGGCACCTGGGCGGCACCGCACTGACCGAGTCGGCCTGGCGGCTGGCCATCATCGCCACCGCCGCGGCGGCCGGCTTCGCCGCGGCGGGATGGGCGATGACAATGGTCAGCGCCCGCCACGCCCGCGCCGCCGCCGCGGTGGCCGCGGTCGACGTCCCCATCGACTGAGTGCCGCGCCCCAGCCTCCGCGATCTTGCACTTACTGTCCCGACAATCGGTGCTTGCCACACATTCGGACGACCGGAAGTGCAAGATCGCGGCGGGTTGGCGGCGGCCCTCTAGGGGTGGTCCCGGGGAACTTTTTCGGTGGCCGTCCCGGATTCGGGTGGGGTGTCAGCGGCGACAGGCTGGGGCATGCCTGTTTCCCGGAGTACCGGCCTGCTGGCCCTGGGCGGAATCGCCCTGGCGGCGCTGCTCACCGTGATCGGCCATCTCGAAGTCAACGACGACCTCAACCCGTGGGCGTTGACAATCAGCGACTTCGCGGTCTCCGACCGCGGCGGCGTCATCGACATCGCCATGGTGGTGCTCGCGCTCGCCACAGTGGCGTTGCTGTACGGACTGCGCCGCGCCAGCCCACCCCGACCCCGCTCCGGGCGAACTGCCGAGCTGCTGCTCGGCGCATGGGTGGGTGGGCTGTTGCTGGCCGCCGTGGTGCCGACGAACGAACCGGGCACCGCCATGACCACCGCCGCCTACCTGCACCGGTACGCGTCGGTGATCGCCTTCCTGGCGTTGCCCGCGGCCGGTTGGCTGCTCGCCCGCCGACCTGACCTGACGCCCGCCGCCCGGACGCTACGCGCCCTGGTCCTGCTGAGCCTGGCCCTGGCGGCGGCGATGATCTGGTCCGCCTACCCCGGCGACCGGATGCTCATCGGCCTGGCCGAACGCCTCCTGATCCTCACCGAGGTGGCGGTCCTGGCCACTGTAGCGACGGCCCTGACCCGGCCCGCGCGGGTCGATCATGGAGTTGTGGTGCCTCAGGAAAGGGGTGTGGCGGTGTGAGACGGCCACCACAAGCCCATGATCGACGAGGAGGGTCGGGTCGTCACTCCAGCTCGTGCAGCATGAGCTGGCGGGCGGCCTCGGTGATGGAGCCGGAAAGGCTCGGGTAGATGGTGATGGTCTGGGCCAGCTCGTTGACCGTGAGGTTGTTCTCCACCGCCATGGTGATGGGCAGGATCAGCTCGCTGGCCTTCGGAGCGACAACCACACCGCCGATCACCTGACCGCTGGCGGGACGGCAGAACAGCTTCACGAAACCGTCGGAGAGGTCATCCATCTTGGCCCGGGCGTTGCCGGACAGCGGCAGCATCACCTGCCGGGCCGGCACCTTGCCCGCGTCCACCTCGTCCTGCGAGACACCCACGGTGGCCAGCTCCGGGTCGGTGAAGACGTTCGCCGCGACGGTACGCAGCCGCAGCGGGCGGACCGCCTCACCGAGCGCGTGCCACATGGCGATCCGGCCCTGCATAGCGGCGACGCTGGCCAGCAACAGCACTCCAGTGCAGTCGCCGGCGGCGTAGATGCCTGGCACGTTGGTCCGGGAAGCCCTGTCGACAGTGAGGTAACCGCCCCGGCCCAGCTCCACCCCGTACTCGGTCAGACCCAGGTTCGCGGTGTTCGGGATCGACCCGACGGTGATCAGCGCGTGTGAGCCGGTCACCTTGCGGCCGTCGGAGAGTTCGACCTCGACGCCGTCGGCGGTACGCCGGACCGCGTCGGCCCGGGAGTTGTTGAGGATCTCCATACCGCGGTTGCGGAACACCCGCTCGATGGCGGAGGCGGCGTCGGCGTCCTCGTGCGGCATCACCCGGTCCCGGCTGGAGACCAGGGTCACCTCGACCCCCATCGCCAGGTACGCGCTGGCGAACTCCGCGCCGGTCACGCCGGACCCGACCACGATCAGGTGCTCGGGCAGCTCGGGCAGGTCGTACACCTGTCGCCAGGTCAGGATGCGCTCACCGTCCGGTACGGCGGTGGGCAGTTGGCGGGGCGTCGAACCGGTGGCCACCAGCACTGTGGACGCGTCGATCGAGTACTCCTCGCCGCCGTCGGCGGGGGTGACGACCACCCGGTGGGTGTGCCCGAGGGAGTCCTCGCCGAGCCGGGCGGTGCCGGCCACGAAGGTGACCCCCGCCTTCAGCAGCTTGGCGTGGATGTCCGCGGACTGCGCCAGGGCCAGCCGCTTGACCCGCCCGTGCACCGCCCGCGCGTCGACGGTGACCGCCTCCAGGCCGTCCGAGTGCACCCCGAACTCCTCGGTGTCGCGGTAGCCGGTGACCACCCCCGAGCTGGCGATGAAGGTCTTCGACGGTACGCAGTCCGACAGCACGCAGGCACCCCCGGCACCGTCGGCCTCCACCACTGTGACATCGGCGTCCAGTTGGGCGGCGACCAGTGCCGCCTCGTACCCGGCCGGCCCCCCGCCGATGATCACGATCCGGCTCACAGCGTTAGCCCTTCGTCCATGCTCACAGTGACTTTCTTCTCCCGAGCGCATTCGACACGCACTGTCGTATTCTCCCCCACCCGTCGGCCGGGCTATCGTCATCGCCGTGCGTCATCACGCCGCCTACGGCTCAAATCTCGACCCTGCCCGGATGCGTGCCTACTGTCCGCATTCGCCGATGGTGGGCACCGGCTGGCTGGAGGGCTGGCGGCTGACCTTCGCCGGGGCGGATGTGATCGGCTGGGAGGGCGCGGTGAGCACCCTCGTCGAGTCGCCCGGTGACCGGGTCTTCGTGGCGCTCTACGACATCCACCCCTACGACGCGGGCCAACTCGACGAGATCGAGGGGGTGACCGCCGGCACGTACCGCAAGCTGCACGTGCGGGTCTCCACCCTCGACGGCGACGTGACCGCGTGGATCTACGTCTTCAACGGGTACGAGGGTGGCCTGCCGACCTCGTGGTATCTGTCGGAGATCGCGAACGCCGCCGAGAAGGCGGGCGCCCCGGACGACTACGTCACCGAGTTGCGGGCCCGCCCCACCGGCACCGCCTCGGCGTAGCAGCGCGTATCGCACGCCTCCAGTCTGCTCCCGCTGTCGAGCGCGGCGCCGGCCGGGCCGGACCGGGGTCGTCAATCACACACCGGCCGCCGGAACGGAAAGCTCGTACATGTCGGTCCAGTGGGTTTCCCGCAGGCCCACCGACCGGTAGAGCGACAGCGGGGCGGTCGGGTTGGTGAGATCGACGCCCAGGCCGACCGACCGCCGTCCCTTCTCGGCGTAGCGGGCGAAGGCGCGTCGCAGCAACGCCGCACCCACTCCCCTACGCCGGTACGCGGACAGCACCGACAGACTCTTCACCCAACCCGACTGCTGGTCGAGGGCCTGGTCCGAGGACTGCAACGCGCCGACCGGCACCCCGTCCACCTCGGCGACGAACCACTCGTCCCAGGCGGTCAGGTCGCCGATCCGGGCCCGCCACCGCTCGTACGACAGCGGCTCGTGGTCCGGGGTGTCGCCGAAGGCGGCCTCATGGATCCGGTGGAACTGCATCAGGTCGGTCTCGTCGTCCGGGCGGACCTGTCGCACCGTCACGGACGGTGGCCCGGCCTGCTCGTCGGGCAGGTCGATCAACGGCCGGCTCATCCGGACGTACCGCTTGACGAGGGCGAACCCCAGCCCGCGCAGGGCGTGTGCCCAGTCGCGTTCCGGGGCGAAGACCGCGCAGCGGACGGTGAGTGACGGCAGACCCCGTTCGGCAGCGCGCTCGGCGACCCGGTCCAGTTGGCGGAGCAGCAACGGCGCGCGGACGGCGGCGGCCCGTACCGGGTCGACGTAGACCTCCACGAACTCCCTGCCCACCCCGGTCGGGTTGTCCAGCGTCGCCCAGCCGACAACCGTGTCGTCCGGGTCGATGGCCAGCCAGGAGTCCCGGGTCGGGTCGAAGTGCGGGCCGGTCAGCGACGCCGCGACGTCCTCGGCGTCAAAGTCGGGATGGCCGATGGCGAAGGTGTCGGCGGCGTGCACCACCGCGAGGATCGCCGGCACGTCGTCGAGGGTGGGTCGGCGCGTCGTCCAACCAGCGGGAAGGGTCACGGCAGGACATCCTGGCAGCCGCTCGGCTCCGACGCCGCCCATTTTTCCGGCCGGCGGCAGGCTCAGCCGAGGTCGGCCCGGGTGCGGTGCAGCAACTCCACCAACTCCGCGCCGTCGGCGGGCCCGAGGGCCGTGAACGCCGGCGCGGCCAGCCGGTTGGTCACCGCCTCCGCCCAGAGCCGGCGGCGCACCAACGGCCCGATCGGCGGGTACGGCGGCGGCCAGCCACAGGCCACCGCCCCGGCCTCGCCCTCCGGACCGGCCAGCACCGCCTCCAACGGGGTCATCCCCGCGGCGCGTACCGCCAGCAGGTAGGCGCCGGTGAAGTGTTCCCGGAGCAGCCGCAGCCCGGCGGCGCTGCGAGCCCCGGGCGAGAGATCCGGGAGCGGCATGGCCCGCCACGCGGCGAAGAGCGGCATGCCACTGGCCTCCGCCGCCACGACGGCCCGCTCGACGAGCGCCGACAGGCGCTCGGTGCCGGGCAGGGGGCCGAGCTGCTGCTCCCCCCACCGGCAGCACTCGGCGAGGCTCGCGGCGGCCACCTCGAACGGCGCGACGACCCGGGCGGCGGCGTCCCAACCGTCGGCGACCGCGTCCGGGGCGATGAACCCGAGGGCGGCGGCGGCCGTCTCGGCCCGCACACCGCCGAGCGCACCGGCCCGGCCGCTGATGTAGAAGGCCCAGCCGGAGATGCCGAGCAGTCGGGCCCGGCGCAACGTGGTCGGGTCCCGACTGAAGGCGTCGCCGAGGTCGAGCACGACGGGCTTACTGGCGGCTGCGACCTGCTCCGGAGTCATCGCGCCGCCCGGCTCGGGCAACCCGACCCGGCGACCACGACCATGCCCCGACCCGGGGCCACTCGCCGTGTACCGCCCGCACACTCGTCGTCGTCCATCGATGTCAGTCTGCCGCGCCGCCGCCCTCGTCCGCATTCCCCTCTTCGGCCGCCAGTGCCTCGACCGCCGCCTCGACCTCACCGGCGCGTCGCCGGGCCACCGTGACCGCCCGCTCGGCGGCACGCCGGGCGAGCTTGGCCCGGCTGAGGTCCTGCTCGGCGACCGCGCGCCGCCGTTCCAGCTCGGCCAGCTCGGCCTCAAGACGATCGAGTACTGCCACACCGTCGCGTTCCTGCCCGGTCGCCTCGGTCAGCTCGGTCTCGGCCCGCTCCTGCTCGGCCTGGGCCTTCGCCAACTCCCGGTCCAGGGCACGGCGCCGCCGGGCCCGCTCGGCTCGGGCCGCCCGCTGTGCTGCCTGCTCGGCACGCTCGGCAGCCCGGTCCGTGCGGGGTGCCGCCTCGGGACGGCCCCGTTGGGGGCCGGGTCGGCGGGCCGGGCGCTCCTCCTCGCGCTCCTCGTCATCGTCGGTGACCAGCCGCAGTTGGGGCCGGGGCACCTCGCCGAAGCCGGCGTAGCTGGCCGCCCGCAGCAACCGGCCGGCCCGCACCTGCTCGGCGACCTCGACGTCGGAGAACGCCGCGTTCAGCGTCGCCTCCACCTCGGCCAGGGGCAGCCGGCTCGCCGGTGGCGCGTCCGGCTCGGCTGCGGCGAGCTTGCGAACCTCGGCGACCAGCGCGCCGACCACCGCCCGGCGCTGCGCGGACAGCTCCCGCAGGCGGGGCCCGCGCAACTCCCGCTGGGCGACCCGCAGGGCGTCGGCGAGCTGCACCAGATCGGCCACCAGTTCCGGGCGTCGGATGGCGAGGAGGTTCACCAACCAGGCGGCCACCGTCGGGCGACGCAGCCGGGCCAGTTGCCGGGCGGTGGTCGGGTCGCCGGCGCGGCGGGCCTCGGCCACGGCGGCGTCCCGGGCGGCCACGAACCGGTCCGGTGGGGTGCGGTAGAGCTGCTGCACCAGCTCCGCGGAGAGGCCGGGCATCGGGTCAGACGTCCACCCGGCTACCGGGCTCCAGTCGCTGGTATTCGGTGCCGGACAGCGCTGTGTACTGCCGGTCGAGCACGCCCAGCCCGTTGTCGTTGAGCGACGCGTCGTGCACTGCGTACGCGCGTCGCGGTGCCACCGCGCGGATGAAGTCGACCACCTCGGAGAACTTCGACCAGGGGGCGTGGATCGGCGCGAAGAGCGTGTCGACGGGTGTCTCGTCGGGCACCACCAGCGAGTCTCCCGGGTGGTAGACCACGTCGTTGATCAGGTAACCGAGGTTGTCGATCACCGGGATGTCGGGGTGGATCACGGCGTGCCGCCCCCCGTACGCGCGCACCGCGACGCCGGCTGCGGTGAACGACTCACCGACGCTGACCGGGCGCAGCACGTCGGCCGCGTCGCCGAGGGTCTCGCCGAGTGAGGCGGGGCCGTAGATCGGGAACGGCTGCCGGTCGAGTTGGAGGCGCACCGCTGCCAGATCGAGGTGGTCGGGGTGTTCGTGGGTGATCAGCACCGCGTCCGCACCGTCGAGCGCCGCCGAGGCGTCGCCGAACACCCCGGGGTCGACGACGAGCACTCCCCCGTCGTGTTCCACCCGAAGGCAGGAGTGGGCGTACTTGGTGAGCCGCATCGTGACTCCTCGATTATCGAATCGTGACGTCCTCAGCGCAGTCTGCCGGAACCAGCCGATGTGCGCGTCGCGTCCGAGCTATCGCCACACCGGTTGACGACGATGGGAGCGGGGATGGACGGACAGGTGGGACGACGCCGCGGTGCGCTGCTGGCGGCTACGACACTGGCGGCGGCCCTGGCGCTGACAGGGTGCGGTGCCGGCGACGGGGCGCAGGACACCGCCGGCTCGGCGGCCGAGGCGCCACCGGCCAACGGCGGCGAGGCGGGCCGGGACGCCGCCGCTGACGCGCCGGAGGGGGCCGGCGCCGGCGCACCGGACCTACGGGTCGACCAGCGGGCGATCATCTACACCGGAAGGATGCGGGTGCAGGTGGACGATGTGGACTCTGCCGCCCGTGAGGCCACCGCCGTGGCCACCCAGGCCGGCGGCTTCGTCGGCGGCGACCAGCGGCGCAGCGCCGACGCTGACGCGGTGGCAGAGTTGGAGTTGCGGGTGCCGGCGGCGAGGTTCACCGGTGTGGTGGAGGAGATCGCGAAGCTCGGTCAGCAGCAGAGCCGGCAGATCGACACTCAGGACGTCACCGAGGAGAGCGTCGACCTGGAGGCCCGGATCACCAGTCAGCGGGCCCGGGTGGAGAGCGCCCGCCGGTTGCTGTCCCGGGCCACCTCGATCACCGACCTGGTGTCGCTGGAGAACGAGTTGGGTCGACGGGAGGCCGACCTGGCCTCGCTGGAGGCCAAGAAGCGACGCCTGGCCGACCTGACCGCCCTCTCCACGATCACCGTGTCGCTGGCGGGCCCGGCGGCGAAGGACACCGAGGAAGAAGCCGAGACCGGCTTCCTGGTCGGGCTCAGGGGCGGCTGGAAGGCGTTCGTCGTCTCGATGACCGTCCTGCTCACAGTGCTGGGCGCGTTGCTGCCCTGGCTGGTGGCGATCGGCGTACCGCTGGTGGCGCTGCTGGTCGTGCTGCGCCGACGGCGCAAGTCCCCGGCTCTGGTCGCGCCGGTCAGCGCGCCGCCGCCAGTGCCCGCAACGCGGTCTGCACCATGACGCGGACGCCGACCGCGATGGACCGTTCGTCCACGTCGAAGCTCGCCCGGTGCAGGTCGACGTTGGGGCCGGGGCGACCCACGCCGAGCCGGGCGAGGGCGCCGGGGACGTACTCCAGGTACCAGGAGAAGTCCTCGCCGCCCATGCTCTGCGGTGTCTCGGCGATCCCGTCCGGGCCGAGGGCTGCGGCGGTGGCGGCGGTCAGCACCTTGATGGCGTGGGCGTCGTTGCACACCGGCGGCCGGCCGCGCAGGTATTCCAGGTCGACGGTGGCACCGGTCGGCGCGATCACGTCCCGCACCACCTGAGCGACGATCTTGGGCGCCTGCTCCCAGGTGTCGCGGTCCATCACCCGGAGGGTGCCGGAGGCGCTCGCCTCGGACGGGATGACGTTGTAGCGGGTGCCGGCCGAGGCGTGGCCGAAGACCAGCAGCAGGCCGCTGTTGGCCGGCACCCGGCGACTGACCAGGGCCGGCACCTCGGTGATGAGCCGTCCGAGGGCGTCGACCATGTCGACGGTCAGGTGCGGGCGGGCGGTGTGCCCGCCCGGGCCGGAGAGTCGGACGGTCACGTTGTCGGCGGCCGCGGTGATCGGGCCGACCCGCAGGCCGACCTGACCCACCGGCAGGTTCGGGTCGCAGTGCAGCGCGAAGATCTGCACCACGTCGTCCAGGCCACCGGCCTCGATGACCTCCAGCGAACCGCAGGGCAGGATCTCCTCGGCCGGCTGGAAGATGAGCCGGACCCGACCGTCCAGCTCACCGAGGTCGGCGAGCTGGGCCAGCAGCATGCCGACGCCGAGCAGGACCGAGGTGTGCACGTCGTGCCCGCAGGCGTGGCAGACGCCCTCCACCGTCGACCGGTACGGCACGTCCTTGGGATCGTCCAACGGCAGGGCGTCGATGTCGGCGCGCAGCGCAACGACCGGGCCGTCCGGCCTGCCGTTGACGTCGCAGATCACGCCGTTGCCCTTGGGCAGCAGGCGCGGGTTCAGCCCGGCCAGCGACAGCTCCCGGGCGATCAGCGCGGCCGTCTCGAACTCGTTGCCGGACAGCTCCGGGTGCGAGTGGAGGTGACGGCGCGTAGCGATCAGCCCCGGTACCCGGAGCGCGAGAAGGTGATCCAGCTCGCGGGGCAGGGGCTGGGATCCCGGTGCCGTCTCCGGCCAGGACGACGCCAGCTGGCCGCTTGTGGGCAGCGTCAACGCACTCGTCACGTCGAATTCTCGATCACTAGGAATGGATGGATCATCGGGGACAGCAGACAGCCTAGACCTCCGACGGTGACGCTGCGCAACCTCGTTACGGTAATGATCGGACCGCGCAGAGTCACGTATGCCCTGCTGGGGGCGCTCGTCCAGGTGGGGGACAGCAGGTAGATCACGGTCGAACGCCGTCATCAGCCCCTCACCTCCTACAACGCGTAACCGATCGCGGCGGTCACGAATCCCGGCGCCAGTCGGAGACCCGTTGCCAAATTGTCGCATTAGTCGGGGTGATGAACTGACACTCCGACAATTAGCCGACCACACACCGCAACGAGCCGGATAAGGACGCTCACACGCACCCATCCACCGTGGGCGCACAGGGTGTGCGTCCCGGCTCAACCGACCGGATACCCGCTGAGAGCGCCGGACACACCGCGCCCCGAGGCCGCGGTGGCGTCCAGACGCTCAGAATCGGTCGGTCGGCCGGTACAACCCCCATACCTCACGCAACGTCCCGCAGACCTCACCCACCGTCGCCCGGGCCCGCAGCGCCTCCTTCATCGGGTACAACACGTTCTCCGTGCCCTCGGCGGCGGCCCGAAGATCGGCGAGCGCCCGAGTGACAGCGTCGGCGTCCCGCTCGGAGCGCAACCGGGCCAACCGGTCGGCCTGCGCCGCCTCGATCGTCGGGTCGACCCGCAGCGGCTCGTACGGCTCCTCCTCGTCCACGGTGAACCGGTTGAGCCCGACCACCACCCGCTCCCCCGAGTCGATCTCCTGGGCGATCCGGTACGCGGACTGCTCGATCTCCCGCTTCTGGAACCCGGCCTCGATCGCGTCCACCGCGGAGCCGTGGTCGGCCACCCGCTCCATCAACTCGACGGCGGCGGCCTCGATCTCGGCGGTCATCGCCTCCACCACGTACGACCCGGCGAACGGGTCGACGGTGGCGGTCAGGTCCGTCTCGTAGGCCAGCACCTGCTGGGTACGCAGCGCGAGCCGGGCCGCCTTCTCGGTGGGCAGCGCGATCGCCTCGTCGAAGCTGTTGGTGTGCAACGACTGGGTGCCGCCGAGCACCGCACCCAGGCCCTGCACCGCCACCCGAACCAGGTTCACCTCCGGCTGCTGGGCGGTGAGCTGCACGCCCGCGGTCTGGGTGTGGAACCGCAGCATCATCGACTTCGGATCCTTGGCGCCGAAGTCGTCCCGCATCAGCCGGGCCCAGATCCGCCGGGCGGCGCGGAACTTCGCCACCTCCTCCAGCAGCGTGGTGCGGGCCACGAAGAAGAACGACAGACGGGGCGCGAAGTCGTCGACGGCGAGCCCGGCGGCCAACGCCGCCCGTACGTACTCCACCCCGTTGGCCAGCGTGAACGCGATCTCCTGCGCTGGCGTCGCGCCGGCCTCCGCCATGTGGTAGCCGGAGATGGAGATGGTGTTCCACTTCGGCACCTCGCTGCGGCAGTACGCGAACGTGTCGGCCACCAGACGCAGCGACGGCTTCGGCGGGAAGATGTACGTCCCCCGGGCGATGTACTCCTTGAGGATGTCGTTCTGGATGGTGCCGTTGAGCGCCGTGCCCGGCACCCCGTTCTCCTCGGCGACGAGTTGGTAGAGCAGCAGCAGCACCGAACCGGGCGCGTTGATGGTCATCGAGGTGGACACCTTGTCCAGTGGGATGTCGGCGAAGAGCAGCCGCATGTCCTCGATGGAGTCGATCGCGACACCGACCTTGCCGACCTCGCCGTGCGCGATCGGCTCGTCGGAGTCGTAGCCCATCTGGGTCGGCAGGTCGAACGCGACCGACAGGCCCATCGTGCCGGCCCGCAACAACTGGTGGTACCGCGCGTTGGACTCGGTGGCGGTGCCGAAGCCGGCGTACTGGCGCATGGTCCACGGGCGGGAGGTGTACATGGTGGGGTAGACACCCCGGGTGTACGGGAACTCGCCCGGGCTGCCGAGCCGGGAGTCCAGTTCCTCCGGAAGGTCGGCCTCCGTGTAGACGCCGTTGATCGGGAAACCGGACTCACTTGACCGCCGTTGGTTCATCCCCGGATGGTAGGACGCCTGGCCACGTCGTCGGGTGAGGGATACCGCACAGTGCGTCCCGACCTGTCGACACCAGGTGAACGACAGCGCACGTTCTGTTGACTTCGATAAACGTCCGCCGCGTCGGCTTTCGCATCGGGCGTCGGAACCAGCAAGATAGGGGGGTTGTGTCCCAGCCCCCCTCGATTTCCCCCGGTGGCTTTTCTGTGACTCAGATCCCGACGTGGAGCGGCGGACCAGTCAGTCCCGCCAACGGACGAGCGGCGCCCGGCACCACCATCGGTGGCCGGTACTCGCTGCGGTCCTCGGTGGGCAACGGCGGCATGGGCACGGTGTGGCGCGCCACAGACACCCTGCTGCGCCGTGACGTGGCGGTGAAGGAGGTCGTCCTGCCCCCGGGGCTGGCCCCCAGCGACCGCGACGCGATGTACGAACGCACCCTGCGCGAGGCCCGCGCCGCCGCCGCCATCCAGCACCCCGCTGTGGTGCAGGTGTACGACGTGGTCACCGAGGCCGGCCGACCGTGGATCGTGATGGAGCTGCTGGACGCCCGCAGCCTCGCCGACATGGTGATCGAGGACGGGCCGGTCGCGCCCCGCGCCGTCGCAAAGATCGGCATCGCGCTGCTCGGTGCGTTGGAGGTAGCGCACGCGATCGGCGTGCTGCACCGCGACGTCAAACCCGCGAACGTGCTGATCTGCAGCGACGGGCGCTGCGTGCTGACCGACTTCGGGGTCGCTCGGATGCCCACCGACGTGCAGCTCACCACCCCCGGCATGGTGCTCGGCTCGCCGCACTTCATCTCCCCCGAGCGGGCCATGGGCCAGGAGTTCGGCCCGCCCAGTGACCTCTTCTCGCTGGGTGTGACGCTCTACACCGCTGTCGAGGGGCGGCCCCCGTTCGACAAGGGCGACCCGATCGAGACCATGCACGCGGTGGTGGAGGACCCGCCCGCCCCACCGCAGCGCAGCGGCCCGCTGACCCGGGTGCTGATGGGTCTGCTCGAGAAGGACCCGGCGCGCCGCCTCGACGTGCGCACCTCCCGGGCGATGCTGCGCGAGCTGCTCGCCGGCCCGCTGGGCAGCACGGCGACGGCTGTGCACTCGGTCACCGACCCGTACGCCGTGGTGCCGGTGCAGCAGCGCCCCATCCCCGTCCTCCCGCCGGCCCAGCCGGAGCCGAAGCCGGACAGCCAGATCGGCGGCCCGGCGATGCTGGCCCCGGGTGAGTCCCTGACCGACCGGCTGGCCTCGCTGCGCCGGGGCGAGCGCCCGCAGGCAGCTCGCGCGGCCGGCACCACCGGGGGCCTCGACGAGACCAGCGCCGACGCCCTGGCCGGCCCGCTGCACACGCCGACCGGCGCGATGCCGAGTCCCGGCCGACCCGCGGCCGGGCGCACCTACGGTGGCAACGCGGACGCCACCCAGCGGGTGGACGCCGGCGGGCACCCCGACGCCACCCAGCGGGTCAGCTACGGCAGCCCGGCCGATGCCACCCAGCAGGTCGGGTACGGCGGCGCCGCACCGGAGGCCACCCAGCGCGTCGGCGGCACCTACGGCGGCGGCAACCAGTGGTCGGTGCCGGGCACCGGCCAGCCCTGGGCCACCACGCCCGCCGCTTCGGGCGGCAGCGCGCTGGACAAGGTCCGGGCGACCGGTGGTCAGCTCGTCACCACCGTCAAGGGCTGGCCGCGCAAGGTGCAGCTCGCCGCGGCCGGCGGGTTGGTCGTCGTGCTGCTGATCACCGCCGTGGCACTCTCCGGCGGCGACGACGCCCCGCCGAGCGCACCGGCAGCGCAACCCACCACGTCCGCCCCGGCGGCCCCCGCTGTCGAGATGCAGGAGCACACGGCCCGCGGGATCCAGGTCATGGTGCCGAAGGGCTGGAAGAAGGCCACCGGCGGCTCGTACACCGACTACATCGACCCGGCGGACAGCGGCCGCAAGGTCCGCATCATCACCGAGAAGTGGACCAGCAGCTCCGTCCGGTGGGCCGAGACGGCCGAGAACGGCCTCAAGACCCGGAGCACCTCCTGCGTCAAGCCGTACAGCCAGATCTCCTCCACCGAGGCCGAACTGGCCAGCAAGCCGGCAGCCGAATTCGAGTACACCTGCGGCGCGGGTGACGCGATGCGGCACGGCGTCTGGCGGGGCGTGGCGCAGGACGGCAAGGCGTACTCGTTCTACCTCACCGCCACCGACGCCAAGTTCGCGGAGAGCAAGCCGATCTTCGACGAGATGGCACGGACGTTCCAGCTCACCGGGAACGGCTGAGCCGGAGGGAACGCACAGGGGTGATCCGTCGCCGTGCTATCAAGGGGCATGGCGGCGGACACCACTGACATCGACGACATTCGTGAGCAAGCCCGGCGTTGGCTGGCCGACGACCCCGACCCGGCCAGCCGGGACGAGCTGACGGCGGTGCTCGACGGGCTTCCGGCGAGTGCCCCGGAGCTGGCCGACCGGTTCGCCGGCCCGTTGACCTTCGGCACGGCGGGCCTACGCGGCCCGCTGCGAGCCGGCCCGAACGGCATGAACCTCGCCGTGGTCACCCAGGCCGCTGCCGGCCTGGTCACCTGGCTCGCGGCCCAGGGCGGCACCGGCCCGCTGGTGATCGGGTACGACGCCCGGCACGGCTCCCGGCAGTTTGCCGAGCGCACCGCCCAGGTGGCCACCGGCGCTGGCCGTCCGGCGCTGCTGCTGCCCCGCCCGCTGCCCACCCCGGTGCTGGCGTACGCCGTGCGGCACCTCGGCGGTGTCGCCGGCGTGATGGTCACGGCCAGCCACAACCCGCCGCAGGACAACGGCTACAAGGTCTACCTCGGCGCGGAGCTGGGCGGCGAGCTGGGATCCGGCGCGCAGATCGTGCCCCCCGCCGACGCCGGTATCGAGGCCGCCATCCGATCGGTCGGGCCGCTGGCCCAGGTGCCGTTGGGCGAGCCCGGTCAGGTGCTCGGCGACGACCTGGTGGCCTCGTACGTCGAACGGGCCACCGCGGTGATCGACCCGGACGGCCCACGGGACCTGACGGTGGCGTACACCCCGCTGCACGGGGTGGGCGCGGCGGTGCTCACCGCCGCCTTCGCCAGCGCGGGCTTTCCGACCCCGGGGGTGGTGCCCGACCAGGCCGAGCCGGACCCGGCGTTCCCCACCGTGTCGTTCCCCAACCCGGAGGAGCCGGGTGCTGTGGACCGGCTGATCGCCCTGGCCGACTCCACCGGCGCTGACATCGCCATCGCCAACGACCCGGACGCCGACCGGTGCGCTGTGGTCGTCCGGGACGACCGCGACGGCTGGCGGATGCTGCGGGGCGACGAGGTGGGCGTCCTGCTCGCCGATCACCTGATGCGTCGCAGGGTGACCGGGCTCTACGCCACCACGATCGTGTCGTCGTCACTGCTGCGGGCGATGTGCGCGGCCCGGGGCCTGCCCTACGACGAGACGCTGACCGGCTTCAAGTGGATCGTGCGGGCCGGCGGCGGAAGCGCGCCGCTGGTCTTCGGCTACGAGGAGGCGCTCGGCTACTGCGTCGCCCCGGAGCACGTCCGGGACAAGGACGGGATCACCGCCGCGCTGACAGTGGCCGAGTTGGCCGCCGGCCTGAAGACGCAGGGTCGTACGCTGACCGACCGGTTGGACGAGTTGGCCGCCGAGTTCGGCGTGCACCACACCGACCAGCTCTCCGCCCGGGTGGACGACCTGCGGGTCATCGCCGACGCGATGGCCCGGATCCGGGCGGCCACCCCGGCCACCCTGCTCGGGCAGCCGGTGGACAGCGTCCGGGACCTGCTGCCCGAGTCGGACGTGGTGATCCTGCGGACCGCTGTGGCCCGGGTGGTGATCCGCCCGTCCGGGACCGAGCCGAAGCTCAAGGCGTACCTCGAGGTGGTGGAACCGGTCGGGGACGGCGACGTGCGGACGGCCCGCAGCCGGGCGGCGCAGGCGGTCGCCGCCCTGCGCGGCGAGATCGCCGCAGCTCTGGGGCTCTGACCGGCGGGCGGGGTCAGCGGCGCGGGCCGAGAGCCTGGTCGACCGCCCTGGCCAGGGCGGCAACGACCAGGCCGACCGACGGACGGACCACCGAGTCGTCGGTGCTCACCTCGCCGGAGAACCCGGCGCCGGTGGCGATCTCCGTCAGCCGGCGGCGGGCGTCGGCGGCGGCCTCGCCGCTCACCCCGAGCGCGGACTCCATCCGGAGCACCACCACCAGGGTGGCCAGCGCGGCGGTCCGCTCGTCCGGGGCTGCCGCGCCGGTCAACGCCTCGGCCAGCCGCTGTCGGGTCTCTGCCTCGACGGAGGTGTCCACGACCGGGTAACGGTGCACGTGGATGAAGCCCAGCTCGGTCTCGTCGACGTCCCGGACGACGCCCTGCCGACACAGGTCGGCGAGGATCCGGTCGCGCAGGCCGTGCCGTAGACGCTGCACCCAGGACGCCGGGGTGTGCGGGGTGTCGGCGGCGATCCGGCTGAGGACATCGTCGCTGAACGGCTCGCCGGTCGGCGTCGGGTCGATCACCGTCAGGGACCCGTCGGCGTACGCGATCCGGCCGGCCAGAGCCAGCTCGACCAGCACCGCGGCGGCCATGCCCAGGTCCAGGCTGATCCGTGGCATGGTCGCCTTGCCGGTCGTGTCGTCGTAGGCGAGGAGCAGCAACTCCTCGGCGAGCGCAACACCAGTCATGGCCGGAGACGGTAGCGGGTCCGCGCACCGCGCGCACGGACCCGCCGGACCCGGCACCGACCGGGTATCCCCTCAGAAGCGGGGCATGCCACCGAACTGGCGGTCACCGGCGTCGCCGAGGCCGGGGACGATGAACATGCTGTCGTTGAGCCCCTCGTCGATCGAGGCCGTAACCAGGCGCAACGGCAGGCCGGAGCGCTCCAGCCGCTCGATGCCGACCGGGGCGGCGAGCACACAGAGCACAGTGATGTCGGTGCAGCCCCGGTCGGCCAGCAGCCGGCAGGAGTGCTCCAGCGAGCCACCGGTGGCCAGCATCGGGTCGAGCACCAGCACCGGCAGCCCGGCCAGATCGCGTGGCAGCGACTCCATGTACGCGCGGGGCTCGTAGGTCACCTCGTCGCGGGCCAGGCCCACGAAACCCATCGACGACTCGGGCAGCAGGCCCAGCGCGGCGTCCGCCATGCCCAGGCCGGCGCGCAGCACCGGGACCAGCAGCGGCGGGTTGGCCAGCCGGGTGCCCTCGGTGCCGGTGACCGGCGTCTGCACCGGGTACCGCTCGACGGGGAAGGTGCGCGCCGCCTCGTACACCAGCATGGTGGTCAGTTCGTGCAGCGCCGCCCGGAACGTCGAGGAATCGGTGCGCGCGTCCCGCATGGCAGTCAACCTGGACTGGGCCAGCGGGTGGTCAATGACGTGTACGTCCACGATCGCTCAACCTACCGGTCCGTACCGCGCGGCGGTGCGGGTGCGGTCGGACCAGGGACGCCGCTCACGTCAGCACGTCATCGGGCGCTCGTGAGCAAGATCACTCGGCGGTCTCGTGCGTAGACTTCTCGGCATGACGGCGACAACGACGTCGGCCCGGTCGGAGCTCTCCGAGCTGGGACGATCCGAGACCGCTCTGCGGACCTTCCTGCACGGCCTGCCCGGCGTGGACCAGGTCGGCGCGGAGCAGCGGGCGGCACAGCTCGGCACCCGCTCCATCAAGACCACCGCCAAGGCCCAGGCGATCGACCTGGCGATCCGGATGGTCGACCTGACCACCCTGGAGGGGGCGGACACCCCGGGCAAGGTGCGCGCGCTCGCCGCGAAGGCCCTGCGTCCGGACCCGGCCGACCCGTCCTGCCCGCACGTCGGCGCGGTCTGCGTCTACCCGGCGATGGTCCCCTACGTGGCGGAGGTGCTGCGCGGATCCGGCGTGCACCTGGCCAGCGTGGCGACAGCGTTCCCGTCGGGGCAGGCACCGTTGGAGATCAAGCTGGCCGACACCCGGGCCGCCGTCGCGGCCGGCGCCGACGAGATCGACATGGTGATCAACCGGGGTGCGTTCCTGGCCGGGCGGTACAAGGAGGTCTACGACGAGATCGTGGCCACCAAGGAGGCCTCCGGGGATGCCCACCTCAAGGTGATCCTGGAGACCGGCGAGCTGGCCACCTACGACAACGTGCGGCGAGCCTCCTGGCTGGCCATGCTGGCCGGCGGCGACTTCATCAAGACCTCCACCGGCAAGGTCCCGATCGCGGCGACGATGCCGGTGAGCCTGGTCATGCTGGAAGCGGTCCGCGACTTCCGCGAAGCGACCGGGCGGCAGGTGGGCGTGAAGCCCGCCGGTGGCATCAAGACCACCAAGGACGCGATCAAGTACCTGGTGATGGTCAACGAGACCGTCGGCCCGGACTGGCTCGACCCGGACTGGTTCCGCTTCGGCGCGTCCAGCCTGCTCAACGACCTGCTGATGCAGCGCACCAAGCTGACGACCGGCGTCTACTCCGGTCCCGACTACTTCACCCTGGACTGATAGCCGATGTTCGAATACGCCCCCGCCCCCGAGTCCCGCTCGGTGGTGGACCTCAAACCCTCGTACGGGCTGTTCATCGACGGTAAGTTCGTCGACCCGACCGACGGTGGCAGCTTCAAGTCGATCAACCCCGCCTCCGAGGAGGTGCTGGCCGAGGTCGCCGAGGCCGGCGCCCAGGACGTCGAACGCGCGGTACGCGCGGCCCGCAAGGCGTACGACAAGGTCTGGGGCCCGATGCCGGGCCGGGACCGGGCGAAGTACCTGTACCGGATCGCCCGGCTCATCCAGGAGCGCTCCCGCGAGTTGGCCGTCCTGGAGTCCCTCGACAACGGCAAGCCGATCCGCGAGTCCCGGGACGTCGACCTGCCGCTGGTCGCCGCGCACTTCTTCTACTACGCCGGCTGGGCCGACAAGCTTCCGTATGCGGGATTCGGCCCGAACCCGCAGCCGATCGGGGTGGCCGCGCAGGTCATCCCGTGGAACTTCCCGCTGCTCATGCTGGCCTGGAAGATCGCACCGGCGCTCGCCGCGGGCAACACTGTGGTGCTGAAGCCCGCCGAGACCACCTCGCTGACCGCGCTGCTCTTCGCCGAGATCTGCCAGCAGGCCGAGCTGCCGGCCGGTGTGGTCAACATCCTCACCGGCGCCGGCGACACCGGCCGTACGCTGGTCGAGCACCAGGGCGTGGACAAGGTCGCCTTCACCGGCTCCACCGACGTGGGCCGGGCCATCGCCCGGTCGGTGGCCGGCACCAGCAAGAAGCTCACCCTGGAGCTGGGCGGCAAGGCCGCCAACATCGTCTTCGACGACGCACCCATCGACCAGGCCGTCGAGGGCATCGTCAACGGCATCTTCTTCAACCAGGGGCACGTCTGCTGCGCCGGCTCCCGACTGCTGGTCCAGGAGAACGTGGCCGACCGGGTGCTGGAGTCGCTGAAGCGACGGATGGCCCAGCTGCGGGTCGGCGACCCGCTGGACAAGAACACCGACGTCGGCGCGATCAACTCGGCCGCCCAGTTGGAGCGGATCCGCGAGCTCTCCGACGCCGGCTCGGCCGAGGGCGCCGAGCGCTGGTCACCGCCGTGTGACCTGCCCGACCGCGGCTTCTGGTTCGCGCCGACCATCTTCACCGGCGTCACCCAGGCACACCGGATCGCCCGCGAGGAGATCTTCGGCCCGGTGCTGTCGGTGCTGACCTTCCGCACCCCGGCCGAGGCCGTGGAGAAGGCCAACAACACGCCGTACGGGCTGTCGGCCGGGATCTGGACCGACAAGGGTTCCCGGATCCTGTGGATGGCCGACCGGCTGCGCGCCGGCGTGGTCTGGGCCAACACGTTCAACAAGTTCGACCCCACCTCGCCGTTCGGTGGTTACAAGGAGTCGGGCTACGGTCGCGAGGGCGGCCGGCACGGGCTGGAGGGCTACCTCAATGTCTGAGCGGGTCGCGGTACGCAAGACGTACAAGCTCTTCATCGGCGGGAAGTTCCCGCGCAGCGAGTCGGGACGGTCGTATCTCGTGCAGTCCTCGAATGTGTCACTGGCCTCCCGCAAGGACGCCCAGGACGCGGTGGTCGCCGCCCGCGCCGCCGTCAAGGGCTGGGCCGGCGCGACAGCGTACAACCGGGGTCAGATCCTCTACCGGGCCGCCGAGATGCTGGAGGGCCGCCGCGAACAGTTCGTCGCCCTGGGCATCCCCGGCGACGAGGTGGACGCCGCCGTCGACCGCTGGGTCTGGTACGCCGGCTGGGCCGACAAACTGGCCCAGGTGTACGGCGGCGCCAACCCGGTCGCCGGCCCGTACTTCAACATCTCCGCGCCCGAGCCGACCGGTGTGGTCGCTGTGGTCGCCCCGGAGCGCCCGGCGCTGCTCGGCCTGGTCAGCGTGATCGCCCCGGCGATCGTCACTGGCAACACGGTGGTGGTGGCGGCCTCCCCGAGTGAGCCGCTGGCGGCGGTGACGCTGGCCGAGGTGCTGGCCACCTCCGACCTGCCCGGCGGTGTGGTCAACATCCTCACCGGCGCGATCACCGAGACCGCGCCGACGTTGGCCGCGCACATGGACGTCAACGCGATCGACCTGACCGGGGTCACCGACGCCGCGCTCGCCACCGACCTCGAGGTCAAGGCGGCGGAGAACCTCAAGCGGGTGCTCCGGCCGGCCCCGACCGACCACGACTGGACCGCCGATCCGGGGGTGGCGCCGATGACCGCGCTGTTGGAGACGAAGACGGTGTGGCACCCCAAGGGGGTGTGATCGTTTTTTCTCGGCCTTTGGGGTTTTCCGGGGAGCCCCGCCCGCTCTGGGCGGTCAGGCTTGATCCCTCCGCGGGCGGGGCTCCCCGGAAAACCTGACGTGGGCCGGGTTCGTCGGTCGGGTCAGCTCACGGGCGCTGCCTTGGGTTGGGTTGCCAGTCTGCTGCCCCTCCCCGTGCCGCTCCGGCTTCAAGATCGGGCAATTTCCTTGATGTAGTGGCTTCCTGGTGGCTGGAGGCCACTACATCGTTGTTGTGGGGGATCTTGGCCGGGGCAGCGACCTGGTCGGGTCGGTCGGGGGTCTACTACCGGGGGTAGGATTGCGGTGTGACTCGGTTGGGCGATCTTGAGCGTGCGGTGATGGACGTGCTGTGGGACGTGGTCCCCGGCACGTCGGACGGGGTGACCGTGCGCGAGGTGGCCGACGCGCTCGATGGCCGTGAGCTGGCGTACACCACTGTGATGACGGTGCTGGACCGGCTCGCCGGCAAGGGCATGGTGCAACGGGAGCGGGAGGGACGGGCCTGGCGGTACCGTCCGGCTGCCAGCCGCGAGGCGCACATCGCTCAACTCATGCTCGACGCCCTCGACCTGGGTGGCAGCCGGGACGCCGCGCTGGTGCGCTTCGCCCGCTCGGTGACCGGCACCGAGGCCGAGGTGCTGCGAGCGGCGCTGGGCAGCGAGGCCGGCCTGACCGGGCCGGGCTCCACCGGCGGCGACACGGGCGGGGCCGACGCCCTGACCGACCGGGTGGACGGGCCGGCGGGCAGACGACCCGCCGGCGAGGCAGCGGAGCGGTAGGGCGCGCACCATGGCCTACGCCGTGCACTTCGCCGCCACGATGCTGGCCTGCTATCTGACCGCCCAGGTGTTGGCCCGCTCCACCTGGACGTGGCGCAGTCCCCGGGTGGCGATCGTCTGCTGGCAGGCCGTCGGGCTGGCGTTGGGCCTCTCGGCGATGGGCCTGCCGATGGCGCTCGGGGTGAGCGCGTACGACCGGCCGACCGGTAGCGCACTGCTCGCCCTGGCCAACGACCTCGCCCACGGCGCCCTGCCGATCGGGGTGGGCACGTTCCACCTGGCCGGCGTCGGCGTGGGCTTCGGCATCGGGGCGGTGCTGGTCACGACGACGGTGCGCAGCATCCACGGCACCGTTCGCGCCCAGCGTCGCCACCGGGACCTGCTGTCCCTGGTCGCCCGGAACGACCCGGCCGCGCCGGGCGCGCTGGTGTTGGATCATCCGAGCGCCGCCGCGTACTGCCTGCCGGGCGTGAAGCCGCAGGTGGTGGTCAGCGCCGGCACCCTGAGCCTGTTGGACCGGGCCGAGCTGGCCGCGGTGCTCAGCCATGAGCGTGCGCACGCCCACGAGCGGCACGACCTGGTGCTGCTGCCGTTCACAGCGCTGTGCCGGGCGCTGCCGTGGTTCGGCTGGGTGCGCGACGCGCACGAGCGGGTCGCCCTGCTGGTCGAGATGCGCGCCGACGACAAGGCCCGCGAGCTGCACGCCGACGCCCCGCTGGCGGGGGCGCTACGCCGGTTCGCCGCCGCCGGGCACCGGATCACCCCGGCCGGCGCGCTCGGCATGGGCGACCGGGATCTCGACGTACGGGTGCAGCGGCTGCTGGTCAGCGACCGGCCGCCGCGGGTGCTCGGCGCCACCGCCCTCGCGGTCGCCACCACCCTGGTCGCTCTCCCGGTCACCCTCTTCCTGAGCTGACGGACGCCCACCGCGAGCGTCGCCGCGTGGCCTGCGGTCCATGTCGGGACGGCGGCGCCCGGTCGAGTCGATCATGGAGGTGTGGTGCCCGTCTGATCCGTCGACGGGGGCTTTGTCACCCAGCACAACTCCTTGATCGACGAGGCGAACCGGGTTGACGGCCGGGCACTCCCTGACGCGACAGCGGTGAGAGCCAGGATCGAGCGCGATCTCGCTCTACTACTACGTGGCGTAGTAAAGTTTCCTACGACAGGGCGTAGTAGGCAGACACGTAGCGATGCTACGTGTAGGGTGGCTACGACAAGGGAGCCAACGCTATGGAGGGCTGGTCATGGACACCCTGCTCCTCGCCCGCCTACAGTTCGCCACCACCACCTCGATCCACTTCCTGTTCGTGGTCGTCACGCTCGGGCTGGTCACCCTGCTGGTCGGCATGCAGACCGCGTGGGTGCTCACCGGCAACCCGAAGTGGGAGCGGCTGACCCGCTACTGGGGCCAGCTCTACGTGATCAACTACGTGCTCGGCATCGCCACCGGAATCGTGATGGAGTTCCAGTTCGGGCTGAACTGGAGCGGCCTGTCGCGCTACGTCGGCAACGTCTTCGGCGCGCCCCTGGCCATCGAGACACTTGTGGCGTTCTTCCTGGAGTCCACGTTCCTCGGAATGTGGATCTTCGGCTGGCACCGGCTCGGAAAGGGCGTCCACCTCGCGCTGCTGTGGGGCGTGGCGATCACCGCGTACGCCTCGGCGTTCTGGATCATGGTGGCCAACTCCTGGCTCCAGAATCCCGTCGGCTACGAGGTCCGCGACGGAATCGCCCACCTCACCGACTTCGGCGCGCTGCTCACCAACCCCAGCCTCGGCATGGCCTTCGGGCACGTGGTCTCGGCGGCGCTGCTGGTCGGCGGGATGCTGATGGCGGCGGTCAGCGCCGGGCACCTGATCCGGCGTACCCCGGACTTCGCGCTCTTCCGCACCTCGCTGCGGATCGGCCTGGTCACCGCGGCGCTGGCCATCACGATGGTGCAGGGCTTCGGTTTCGCCCAGTTCGGCCCGGTGGGCGCGGTGCAGCCGACCAAGTTCGGCGGCGACGGCCCGGAGAGCCAGGCGCTGATCACCGAGTGGACCACGCGGTTCGGCCCCGGCGACTACACCCCGCCGGTGCTGGCCAGCGTCGGGTTGGGCTTCATGATCCTGATCGGTTTCACCCTCGGCTGCGTCTGGCTCCTGCTGCCCCTGCTCTTCCGGGATTGGGTCATCCGACTGCGCTTCCCGCTCTGGCTGATCCTGCTCGCCCTGCCGCTGCCGTTCATCGCGGTGATCCTCGGTTGGATCTCCAGGGAGGTCGGCCGTCAACCCTGGGTGGCGTACGGGCTGCTCCCCACCGAGCAGGCCGTCTCCCCGGTCAGCGCACCGCTGATGCTCGCCTCGCTGATCGGGTTCAGCCTGCTGCTGGGCACTCTCGCCGTCACCAACTGGGTGCTGCTCGCCCGGCACGCCAGGCGCGGCGCGGCCGACCCGGCGCTCGGCCGCCCACCGGCGTCGTCCAGCGAGCCGGCCCACCCCGAACCCGCCCTCCTCTGAGGAGTAGACAGTGGACCTCGCCTGGTACGCAGCGCTCGGCCTCTTCTTCGCCAGCTACCTCGTGCTCGCCGGCTACGACTACGGCGTCGGGCTGCTGCTCGCCCGCGGCGTCGGTCCGGCGGGGCGGCGGGAGGCGCTCACCGCGCTCGGCCCGTTCTTCCTCGGCAACGAGGTCTGGCTGGTGGCCGCCATGGGCATCCTCTTCGGCGCGTTCCCCCTCCTGGAGGGCGAGTTGCTCGCCGGCTGCTATCCGGCCGTCGCCGGTGCCCTGGTCGGCGTCATCCTGGTCACCGTCGGGGTGCAACTGCGCAGCCGACCCGACGACGAGCGGATCCGGGCCCGCTGGGACCGCGTCGTGGTGATCGGCAGCGCCCTCGCCGCGCTGGGCTGGGGTGTGCTGCTCGCCGCGCTGTTGCAGGGGGTGCCACTCCAGGCCGACGGGCACGTCGCCGGGGTGACGCACCTGGCCACCCCGTTCGCGGCCGCCGCCGGGCTGGCAATGGTCGCCCTGGTCGCGGTGCACGGGGCGACCTTCCTCACGCTGCGCCTGCCCGCCGAGGCCGCCGCCGTGGTCGGCCGGACCGCCCGCCGGCTGGTGCCGGTGGCGCTCACCGCGGTCGCCCTGGCCACCGTCGTGGGCCTGCTCTCCGCCCGGGTACGCGACGCGGTGCAACGTCCGGCGGTGGCCGTACTCCTGCCGGTGCTGCTCGTGGCGGCGCTGCTGGCGGCCCGCGCGGCGCTTGCCCGGCGGCGGCCCGGGTGGGCTCTGGTCGCCACCGGCGCGGCCCTGGCGCTGCCGGTGCTGCTGGTCGGAGCCGCCCTCTGGCCCTACGTGCTGGTGTCCACGACCGACCCGGACGCCTCAATGCGGGTGGCCGACGCCGCCGCCAGCGCGCCGACGCTGCGGCTGCTGGGCTGGGTGGCGCTGCCGCTACTTCCGGCCCTACTAGGCTTCCAGGCGATGTGCTGGTGGGTTTTCCGAGGACGGACCGACGGTAGGGCACCGGTGTACTGGTGAGCCGCCGTCCGTTCGACAGGCGTCTGCTGCGCCGGGTCCCTGCGGCCCGGGGCGATCTTGCTGTGCTCGCGCTCCTGGGGGTGCTGGCCGCCGGGTTGATCGTCGCGCAGGCCACAGCGCTCGCGTCGCTGCTGGCCACCGCGATCGACGGTCGGCTGGATCGACCGGCGCTGGCCGGCTTCGTGGTAGCTGTCGCCGCCCGCTCTGCACTGGTCTGGGCGCAGGGCACTGTCTCGGCGCGGGCCGCCGCCACGGTCAAGGCCACGCTGCGGGCCGACCTGCTCGGCGCGGTGGGCCGGCACGGGCCCGGGTGGGTGGCCGGGCAGCGGGCCGGTGAGATCGCCACCCTGGCCGGGCGTGGGTTGGACGCGTTGGACGCGTACTTCACCGGGTACCTGCCGCAACTGGTGCTCAGCGTGACGGTGCCCCTCGCGGTGCTGGCGCGGGTCGTCTTCGCCGACTGGAGTTCGGCGGTGATCATCGCCCTGACCCTGCCGCTGATCCCGGTCTTCGGTGCGTTGCTCGGCTGGCAGGCGCAGGCCGCCACCGAGCGGCAGTGGCGGCGGCTCGCGCTGCTCGGCGGGCACTTCCTGGACATGGTCGCCGGGCTGCCCACGCTGCGCGCGTTCGGACGCGCCCGGGCGCAGACCGACGTGGTACGCCGGATGGCCGACGGTCACCGGGTCGCCACAATGAAGACGCTGCGGATCGCGTTCCTCTCCGCGCTGGTCCTCGAACTGGTCGCCACCCTCTCGGTGGCGCTGGTGGCGGTGCCGGTCGGCATCCGCCTGCTCGGCGGCGGGCTGGCCCTGCAGACCGCGCTGCTGGTGCTGCTGCTGACCCCGGAGGCGTACCTGCCGTTGCGGGCCGCCGGCAGCCGCTTCCACGCCAGCATGGAGGGGCTGGCCGCGCTGGACGAGGCGTTGACAGTCTCCGCCGCACCCACAGCGCCCCGGGCCGCCGAGGGCGCCTCCGTCCCGGACGCGCGGGCCACGATCCGGTTCGAGGGGGTCACAGTGGCGTACGAGCGGACCACCGCGCTGCGCGACGTGACACTGACCATCAGGCCCGGTGAGCGGATAGCCATCATCGGGCCCAGCGGCGCCGGCAAGAGCACGCTGCTCGGCCTGCTGCTGGGTTTCGTGGCGCCGACCAGCGGGCGGATCACCGTGGACGGGGTCGACCTCGCCACCGCCGACCCGGACGCCTGGCGCCGGCAGCTCGCCTGGGTGCCGCAGCGGGCCCACCTCTTCGCCGCCTCGCTGGCCGACAACATCCGCCTCGGCGCGCCGGACACCCCGGCCGACGTACTCGGCGCCGCGGTGCACGACGCCGCCCTGGACGACGTGGTGGCCGGCCTGCCCGACGGCCTGGACACAGTGCTCGGTGAGCGCGGTCACGGGCTGTCCAGTGGGCAGCGGCAGCGGGTCGCACTGGCCCGGGCGTTCCTGCGCTCCGCCCCGGTGGTGCTGCTCGACGAACCCACCGCGCGACTCGACACGGCGGCCGAGGCGGTGGTGCTCGACGCCACCCGTCGACTGGTCGCCGGGCGGACGGCGCTGCTTGTCGCGCACCGACCGGCGTTGCTGGCCGACGCCGACCGGATCCTGCGCATCGAGGACGGTCGGGTCACCGAGTTGACGCCCGAACCGACTCAGAAGGCCGCCCGATGACCGCCGAACACGGGCCGGCGGTGGTGGCCGAGCGGGCCGCCGCCGAGCGGGCCGTGCTGCGACTGGCCCGGCCGTACCTGGGCCGCCTGGTCGGAGCCGGGCTGCTGGCAGCCGCCACCGAGTTCGCCGGCCTGGCCCTGATGGCCACCGCCACCTGGCTGCTGATGAGCGCCGCCGGTCAGCCTCCACTGGACCGCCTCACCGTGGCGATCGTCGCGGTCCGGGCGCTGGCGATCAGCCGGGGCGTGTTCCGTTACACCGAACGGCTCGCCGGGCACGACGCGGTGCTCCGCATGATCACCGACGTCCGGGCCCGGGTCTTCGCCACCCTGGCGGCCCGCCGTGGCACGGCGCACCGCTCGGGGGACGTGCTGAGCCGGCTGGTCTCCGACGTGGAGGCCGTCCAGGACCTGCTGCTGCGGGTGCTGGTGCCCGCTTCGGCGGCGGCAGTGGTCGGTGTGTCCGCAGTCGCCGTGGCGGCGCTGATCTCACCACCGGCCGCCGGGGCGCTCGCCGTCGGGCTGCTGGTCGCCGGGGTGGCGCTGCCCGCGTTGGCCACCGCGGTCACCCGCCGCAGCGCGGCCGAGGTGGCCCCCCTGCGGGGCGCGCTGGCCACCGACGCGATCGACCTCACCCACGGCGCGGCCGACCTGGCCGCGTTCGGGGCGACCGACGTCACGCTGCGCGCCGCCGAGCAGCGCGCCCACCGGCTGGCCCGGCTGGAACGTCGGCTGGCCGCCACCGGGTTCGCGGTGGACGCGTTCGGCGTGCTGGCCGCCGGCGTGACCGCCGCAGCGGTGGTGCTGGTCGCGCTCGCCGCCGACGTGTCGGGGGTGCTGGTTGGCGTCCTGGCCGTCGGCACGCTGGCCGCCGTCGAGGTGACGCTGGCGTTGGTCGCGGCGGCCCGGCAGTGGACGCAGCTTCGGCCCGGCCTGACCCGGGTGGCCGACCTGCTCGACGCCGACCCGTCGGCCGCGCCGCCGACGACCGGTCCAACGGACCTGACCGGCCCGCACGAGCTGCGCTTCGTCGACGTGACAGTGCGGTACCGGGCCGGTGCGGCGCCCGCCCTGGACGGGGTCAGCCTGGACCTGCCGGCGGGACGCCGGATCGCTGTCGTCGGCCCGAGCGGCGCCGGAAAGAGCACACTGGCCGCCGTGCTGACCGGCACCGTCCGGCCCGCGTCCGGCCGGGTCACCCTGAACGGTGACGACCTCTCGGCGTACGCCGAGGAAACGCTGCCGCGCGCTGTCGGCGGGCTGCTGGCCGAGGCGTACGTCTTCCATGCCACGGTGCGGGAGAACCTGCTGCTCGGACGGGCCGGAGCGGGCGAGGAGGAGCTGACCGCGGCCACCGCCGCCGCCGGCCTGCTGGACTGGGTCCGCGCCCAGCCGGCCGGCTGGGACACGCTGGTCGGCGAGGAGGGCGGGCAGCTCTCCGGCGGGCAACGGCAGCGGCTGGCGCTCGCCCGGGCCCTGCTCGCCGCGCCGCCGGTGCTGGTGCTCGACGAGCCCACCGAAGGTCTTGACCCGGCCGCCGCGGACGCGGTGCTCGCGTCCGCCCTCGCCGCCACCCCCGCCGGGCACTCGGTGCTGCTGATCAGCCACCGGCTCAGCGGGTTGGCCGAGCTGGACGAGATAGTGGTCCTGGACGGCGGCCGGGTGATCCAGCGAGGTCGGCACGCCGAGTTGGTAGCGACCCCGGGCTGGTACCGGGACCAGTGGCTGCTCCAGGCCGCTGCCGAACGGGGTTACCTGGCGCTCGCCCCCTGACCCGCCTCGGGGGCGGACCAGGGTTCTCCCGGACGTCGGCCGGCCGGAGTCCGTGGCACTGTGGTGCCATGGGGCGCGGTGAGGACGTGATGGTCGACGAGCACCTGCGGGAGCTGGCAGCTCGGCTGCAGGGGCCGGCACGACTCAAGTCCGACCTGCTGACCGAGGCCCGGCACGGGTTGCTGGACGCCGTCGAGGCGTACCGCGAGAGCGGGGTGCCACCCACCGAGGCGCAGCGCCGGGCGGTGGTCGAGTTCGGCTCACCGGCGCAGGTGCTCCCGTCCTGGCAGGCCGAGCTGGCGGTGGGCGCTCTGCGCGGGCTCTCCCTGCGGATGCTGGCGATCGCCGGGGTGGGGGTCGTCGCCGGTGATCTGACCTGGCGAGGGTCGAGCTGGAGTGGCGGCCCACGTCCCCCAGCCGGTTATCTGCTGCTCTCCAACTCGGTCGACTGGATCTGGATGAGCGCGCTGGTGCTCTCGGCGGCGGGTCTGCTGGTGGTCTGGGCGAGCGCGCGGGCGCCCCGGCCGGGCCTGGCGCTGGCCCAGCGTGCGGTGGGCACCGGCCTGACCGGCGTCCTGGTCCTCGGCATAGTGGCCGGCAGTGCCCTCTTCACCTGGTCGCTGAACCTCTGGGACGCGGCGGCCCACTGGCCCCCGATGATCATCGGAGCCGTGTTGGTGGGCGGCGCCTACTTCTCGCTGACCCGCGCGGCGCGTGGCTGGCTGCTGGCCACCACCCACTGATCGGCGGAGGTTCAGGCCGGGGTGGGCGGGCTGCCGGGATCGAGGAACCTGCCGACTGTCAGTTGAAACTCGCGCCAACCGGCGCGCTCCCCGGCGAGTGCCCGCCGGCCGGAGTCGGTGAGCTGGTACGTCCGCCGTTCCCGGCCGCTGACAGTGCTCCAGGTGCTCGCCACGTGACCGGCGCGTTCCAGGCGACGGAGCGCCGGATAGATGGTGCCGGTGGGCAGATCCAGACTGCCGTCACTGCGGGCGCGCAGCGCCTCGATGATCGCGTAGCCGTGCAGCGCGCCCTGTTCGAGCACGGCGAGCAGCAGAGCGTCGAGATGGCCGTGCAGCGCCTGGGCCTTCATACGTAGCTACGCTACTTGTCGAACCGTCACTTCGCCAGCGGCGACGACCAGCAGGTCGGACCCGTGCGCCAACCGGCCACCGGGGTGCGGGCATCGGTCACCCAGGGCCGCCGACTAGGGTATGTGCCCAGAGTCACTCGCCGGTCAGAGACCCCGGTGGGTGGGCAACCCGAAGCACACGGAGGTCAGCGTGGCCCGCCAGTCGCCCCAACGGCCCGACGCCGACGAGCCCGAGCTCGACGACACCACCGGCGCGGCCGAGCCAGACGAGACCGAGACCGACCGCCCGTCGGCGTCGATCGACCGCTCACTCTGGGACGAGCTGCGCATCGACCCAGTGGAGATCGCCCTGCCCGCCGGCACCGGCTTCACGCTTCGGGCGTACCGGCCGGCCAGCTCGCTGACCCCCACCGACGTGACCGAGCGCGACCAGGACGACCCGTTCCTCGCCCGCCGCCAGGCCATCGAGGAGGAGGAGGACGACGAGACCGTCGTCATCCTCGACGAGGAGCTGGCCCAGGAGTTCGCCGACGAGGACGACGAGTCGACGCGCCGCCGCGACGGCGCCGCCACCGACACCGACGACGAGACCGGCAACGAGTCGGACGAGGCCGTCGCGGACGAGGCGGACGACGAGGAGGTGCCGGTCTTCCTCAGCAACCGAGGCAAGCTGCTGCTGTTCAAGACCCCCGAGTCGCTTGTCAGTTTCATCCGATCCGGTGCCCCCAACGATCTGTCCCAACTGGACAGCTGGAATGAATTGTCCGAACGGGTGGAGCCGGCAGATATCGCTCCGCTCGACGAGGACACCTACGAACTCGACCTGGTCGTGGAGAACCTGCGCGGCGGGCACGACACCTGGGATTCGACCCTGCTGATCGAGGCGGGCGAGGCCGCGCGTGACCTCTCGTACGCATTGCGGCTGCCTGCGGTACTCGACATGCTCTCCGCCGGCTCCAGCCTCGACGACCTGGACGAGGCTCTGCGTGGCACCGCCAACGGTGGGATCGGCGCGTTCATGGCTCGGCGACGGCTGAAGAAGATCGGGGCGCAGACCGCGAGTTTGGGTTGGCGCACCATTGTCGGCAAGATCTCTGCGGTGGTGGACTGGCGCGACTGACCCGTACCGGGGAGCATCAGTTGCTGGCAGAGGAAAGACCTGTCCCGGGAGGAGGACGACGCCGTGGCGCTCGTGCGCGTTTACTGCGGTCTGGCCTCGGCGGATCCGGCTGACCGACCGGCCTCCGCCGGTTCGACGCTGACGTCCGCTGTGGTCGACGACGCAGGCCGTCTGCTGCATGTCTGCGAGATCAGCGATGACGCCGCTGGCTACGCCCAGCTCGTCGCGCTGCTCGTGGAGCGGTCGGGCGGGCCGAGCGGTGCGGCCATCGCCGCCGACAGCGACGACCACACGGTCACCTCGCTGTTGAGCGCGGCGGGGCGACCCCTGGCGATCGCCGACGACGACTCGGTGGACGACTTCGCCGAGCGGTTCGCCGACGACGACTCCCTTGAGGAGATGCAGTCACCTCCGGCCGAACGACGGGCGGTCGGCCTCGCTCGCGCGTTGCAGGCGGGGGCGCTCTCCGCCGTCACCCTGCCGGCGCCCCGGGACCTCGCCGGATACAAGCAGGTGCTCTCCGCGCACGCCGCGCTGGCCAGTGGCCGGCACTCCGCCGCCGTGGCGCTGCGCGAGGTTCTGCGTGAGCTCTACCCGGCGGCCCTGCGCGCCTACCCGGACCCGGCCGAGCCGGTCTCCCTGGCCGTGCTGGACGCGCTGCCCGAGCCGGGCATGCTCGGCGGCACCGTGGCCCGGGGCCGCGAGGTGTCGGTAGCGGCGGATGCCATCGCGGCGCACCTCGCCGCGGACGGGGTCGCCGATGCCGAGGAGATCAACGAGGCGGTCACCGCCCTGCGGGTCGCCATCTCCGAGACACCCCGACGTGCATCGGTCAACCGGGCGCTCACGTCCGCTGTGGCCGAGACGGTCCGTCAGGCCGTCGCCTCCGTACGGGCCTGCGACGCCGGGTGTGAGGCGCTGGTCAGCGCGCTCAGCTCGCGGGTCAGCACGCCTGCCCAGGCACCCGGCCGCCGGGCCGCGGCGCGCCGCGGCGAGTCCGTCGGCGAATTGACCGGCCTGGCCGGCACCAACGCCGGGTTGACCGGCCTGGCCGGCACCAACGCCGGGTTGCGGTCGGTGCGACCCACCCCGCCAGCCGCCGACCCGGCACCCGCTGTCGGGCGGCGCAGCCGTCCCGAGCCGGTCCCCGGTAACGCGCCGTTGGCGTCACCCCGCCCGCTCGGGCCGCCGCCGGTCGCCCCCGCGCCGGTCACGCCGCCGCCGGTCGCACCCGCGCCGATGACTCCGGCGGCGATGGCTGGCCCGCCGCAGTCCACGCTGCCCAGTCGCGGCGAGCCGCTGCCCAGCCGGATCGACGGTCCGACCAACCGGCCGGTCTCCTCGCCGCCGCCTCCGCCGCCCGGGATCACCCCGATCGCGCCGGCGCAGCGCGGCATGGTGCCGCCGGCCGAGGCCGGTGAGCCGTTCCGGCCGACGCTGACCACTGCCGCGATCAACAACGCGCGGGCCGAGCGGCAGCGGACGGTCATTCCGCCCCGCCCCAAGACCAACGGCGAGCCCCGGCCGAGCCACCTGCAACGCCCTCCGGTCGACGAGCCACCCACCGGCGGGTTCAGCGCCACCGATCTCAGCATTCCGGTGCCGACCCCCCGGCCGGGGCAGGAGGCCGCACCGCCCGGCTCCCGGGCGAACTGGCCGCTGGTGAACAACCCGGAGGACCCGTCCGACAGTTCACCGAACAACCCGGTGGCCTACTCGTACGGCGGCGGCCGCGGTGTCGACGCCCCGACCGACCCGGGTCGGTCCGACGGTCGGGTCACCCCGCCGTGGTTGGCGGACGACCTGCCACCGGAGCCGCCGATGCTGCGGCTGGTGGAGCCGCCGCCGCTGGCCGACCGGGCGCTGCGCGAGGGGCTCAACCCTCCCGCGGACCAGCACCTGGAGACGCCGCCGCTGCGCCTGGTCGACCGCGAGCAGGCCGCTCGCAACGGTCGGGCGGCCGCCCGCACCGAGCGCGCCGCCGAGCACCGGCCGTCGCCCCCTGTCGAGCACCGGCCGCCGCCCATGGAACACCGTCCGCCGCCGGTCGCCGACGAGGGCGACGGTGATCTGCTGATCTTCGCGCAGGCCAAGTCGGCCTGGTTCGTCGGGCAGGCCGAGGAGTCCGACCTGGACTGGTCGACCACCGCCGACACCGGCTGGCAGGCCGCGGAGCAGGCGGCCCGCCCGGCGGTGGGCGCCGAGACGAACGCCGGGCTGCCGAAGCGCGTGCCGCAGGCCAACCTGGTGCCTGGTTCGCCGCTGCGCGAGGAGCGCCCTTTGCGGATAGTGCGTGATGCGGCGAGCCTCGCGGAGAACACCACCGGCTACTTCCGTGGCTGGCGGCGCGGCCAGGAGATCGGCGGTTTCGCGGTGGGTGGTCGGCCGGGTCGTGAGGCGGCCGGCGGTTGGGACTTCAGCCGCGACCACGGGGACCGCGACGACGACCGGGAGTACGAGTACCGCTCGGCGGGCTACCAGTCCTGACCCCTTCTCACACGCAGAAGCGCCCCCAGCTGGCCGGCTGGGGGCGCTCTTGCGTCAGCAGGGCGATCCCCGGGAACGCAGAAGCCGCCTCGCGAGGACCGTGGGTGGCCTGTGCCCCCCGGAGGGGGCTGACAGCTTCCAGGTCGTCAGGAGGCGGCTCAGCGGCGCGCCGGGTCGTCTGAGTGACGAGCCGACGCGAAGACACTCACCGGGGCGGCTGGCAGCGCCCGGTGGCGGCCGGAGCCACCACCGGGGCGTTCAGCGTCCCGGATCAGGCCGGGGCGACGGCGCGCGTACGGCGCATGGTCAGCACGTACTCGACCAGCGAGATCAGCACGTGCTTCGTCGACTCCCGGTTACGGGCGTCGCAGGCCACCACCGGCACGTCGCTCGAGATCGCCAAGGCGTCCCGGACGTCCTGCGGGTCGTGGTACTGCATCCCGTCGAAGCAGTTGATCGCCACCAGGTACGGCAGGCGTCGGTGCTCGAAGAAGTCGATCGCCGCGAAGCAGTCGGCCAGCCGGCGGGTGTCCACCAGCACGACCGCACCGATCGCACCCCGCACCAGTTCGTCCCACATGAACCAGAAACGGGTCTGACCCGGCGTACCGAACAGGTACAGGATCAGGTCACGGTCGATCGAGATCCGGCCGAAGTCCATGGCCACCGTGGTCGTCGTCTTGCCCGGCACCTGCCGGGTGTCGTCGACGCCCACGCCAGCGGAGGTCATGATGGCCTCGGTGGTCAGCGGCGTGATCTCCGAGACCGAGCCGACCAGCGTCGTCTTACCGACGCCGAATCCACCGGCGATAACGATCTTCGCCGACGTCACGCGGCCGCTCGGGTTCGGCGGGCGGTGCGACATGTCAGAGCCTGCGAAGTCCACTCAGCACCCTCTCCAGCAGTTCAGTGCCCACCGCGTCGTCGGAGTCGTCCAAAATGGTCGGCTCGTGGACCGCGACCAGGCCGTCCGTCGCCATGTCGGCGATGAGCACCCGGGCCACACCGAGCGGGAGCTGCATCCGCGCCGCGATCTCCGCGAGCGATTGCACGCGACCGTCACACAGCGCGGCGATGTACTGGTGTTCGCGGCCCTGGCCGCCGTTGCCATTGGCAGCGGCCCGGCCGCGCACCGTCGTCTCGACGAGCGCCTCCAGCGCGATGTCGAGCCGGGGACGGGTGCGACCACGGGTCACGGCGTATGGACGGACCAACGCTCCGGTTGGTTCGTCACGATCGGCCATCTCGCCGCTCACCTCCTTCGCACCCGTTACCGGCTCCCACCGGTGAAACCCGTCGTTGTCGTTGTTGCAGTCGTGCCGACCTCACGATCGGCGAGACGTCAGCCCAGCATGCCCGCAGCCGCACGCGGCTGCGGGGTCAGTGCGTCGCCCACCCGGTCGACCAGCAGCGCCATCTCGTAGCCAACCTGGCCCACGTCGGAGCTGCGGGCTGCCAGCACGGCGAAGGACGAGCCGTCCGAGATGGACATCAGGAACAGGAAGCCATTGTCCATCTCCACGACGGTCTGCAACACCGCGCCTCCCTCGAAGCAGCGTGCTGCCCCCTGGGTCAGGCTGACCAGACCCGAGGAGATCGCGGCGAGCTGGTCTGCCCGGTCGCGCGGCAGATCCCGTGACGACGCGAGGAGTAGGCCGTCCGCCGATACGGCGACCGCATGCGCGACGCCGGGCACCCGGTCGGCGAAGTTGGCCAGCAGCCAACCAAGATCCTGCGTAGTTGTCATCCTTCTTGCTCCTTCTGCCCGCTCCCGGCCACCGGGCCTGAGCCAGACTGCGAGGATTGCCCTCCCGGAGTTGCCTCCGGGCTGGTCGGGTTGTCCGAGGTGCTACGCCCTCGCTGCACGCCCCGGTGGTAGGCGGAGAGCAGGCCACGAACCGCCTCCGGGGAGCGCCGCTGGACCGAGGTGGTGGGCTTCTCCACCGCACCGGGTACCAGTTGCGCCATCGGCTTGCGCTTCGGCAGACCGGTAGTGGTGGTCTCGCTCACCGGCGCCGCGCCGGCCGCCGCGGAGGCGGCACGCCAGCCGTCGTCGGCGGCGGTCTGCCAGCCGTTGCTCTGCGGTTGGGGCCGGCGGTTCGGCAGGCTCTCGGCGAGGCTGGGGCGGGCGCCCTCGTTCGCTGTGGAGCCGTTGTCCCGCGGCGCTCCTCCGACCGTCGGAGTGTCTGCCATCGGTGTGTTACCTGTCGTCCCGGGTGGTGTCTTGTGGACTGCCCGACCGGTGGCCTCGACCGTGGCGAACTGCTGGGTAGCGGAGTCGCCGTTCGTCGCTGGCTGAGCGCCGGCCGCGGTCTCCTCGGAGCCCGGACGACGGGTACGGAACCAGGCCGACTCGAGCTCCCGGAAGATCGGCAGCTCCATCGTCTCATCCGCGTACCGCTGGCGGTTCTGCGCCTGCGGCTGCTGCGGCGTCGGCCGAGTCTGCGGCGCTGGCCGAGTCTGCGGCGCCGGAGCCGGCGTTGCCGCCGGAGTCGGCGCAGGAGCCGGAGGCTGGGCTGCGGCCGGCTGCTCGCCGGGTCGCGGGACCCGCGGCAGCTCCGTCGTCATGTCCAGCGCGGCGGCGAGCCGCTCGGGCACCGGCGGGGTGGCCGTGTCCCGGTCGCTACCCGGCACTGGCGGCCAGGCCGGCGGCGCCGGAGCGTTGGCTGCCTGCGCGGGCGGGGCGGATCGGGGCGCGAAGCCGCTGAACGACTGGCTGGAGGCCGGCGGCGCCGAGTAGGGCTGGTTCGAATACGGCTGACCGGACGCCGGCGAGGCCGAGACCGGCGACGCGGACACCGGCGGACCGGCGTACGGCTGCCCGGAGGCCGGAGCCGCGGACACCGGCGCGCCACCGTACGGCGCGCCCGAGTAGGGCTGCCCGGAGTACGGCTGGCCGGAGGCCGGCGAGGCGGAGACCGGCGCACCGGAGTAGGGCTGCGCGGAGACCGGCGGCGCCGAGTACGGGTGCGCCTCGGGGCTGCTCGGCAGCTGACGCGGGATGGACGGCTGCTGGTCGGTGCTCGGAGTCTCGTCCCCGCCCCGGCGCTGCGGCAGCGGGTCGGTGCCCTGGCCGTTGGCCGACCGGGGGGTGAACCCGTCACCGCCGTTGACGCCGTTCGCCCCGGCCGCGCCGGTCAGATCGGACCAGGCCGGCATCGACCGGTACGCGCCACCGTTGGCTGGCGCGCCGGCACCGTTGCGCGTCGCGGGGTCGAACGGGCGACCACCCAGGGTGACCTGGTTGCCGGACTCGCTCGGACGGGGGCCGTTGCCCAACGCGGGCAGCGCGCCGAAGACCGGCGCAGGCCCATTGGACTGCGGACCACCGAACTGGGGAGCACCGGCCGCCGGCAGCGCCGGAGGCTGCTGCACCCGGCCGGAGAGCGCCCGGGGCACCAGCACCGAGGTGGGCAGGGTCACGTCGGCGACAGTGCCGCGATCGTTGCCGGGGCGCAGCTCGACCCGGACACCGTGCCGGGACGCCAGCCGGGCGACCACGACGAGGCCCATCATCCGGGACACGGCCACGTCGACCTGCGGCGGCGTGGCGAGCCGCTCGTTGAGGTCGTGCAACTGCTCGGCGCTGATGCCGATACCGCGGTCCTCGACGTACAGCGAGGAGCGGTCGCCAACGCGCCGGGCCTCGACCATCACCTGCGAGTCGGGCGGGGAGAACGCCGTGGCGTTGTCGAACAGCTCCGCGACGAGGTGCACCAGGTCGTTGACCGCGTGCGCGGCGACCTCGATGTCGCGGTCGATGACACCGAACTCGATCCGGGTGTAGTGCTCGACCTCGGACTGCGCGGCGCGCAGCACGTCGATGAGGGCGGCCGGCTCACGCTGCACGCGGGTGGAGTCGGCACCGGCGAGCACCAGCAGGTTCTCGTCGTTGCGGCGCATCCGGGTGGCCAGGTGGTCGAGCTGGAACAGCTCGGCCAGCCGGTCCGGGTCCTCCTCGCCGCGCTCCAGCCGGTCGAGGTGCCCGATGAGGCGGTCGACCAGGATCTGGGAACGACGGGCCAGGTTGACGAACATGGTCGCGACGGAGGCACGCAGTGCCGCCTGCTCGGCGGCCGTGCGGACGGCTTCCAGGTGGACGGCGTTGAACGCCTCGGTCACCTGGCCGAACTCGTCCTTGCTGCGCACCGGCAGTGGTTCGGCGATCTGGTTGGCCAGCTGCACCGGGGAGAGCTGGCCGACGACCTGCGGGTCGCGCAGACGGGCCACCGCCTGTGGCAGGCCGTACTGGGCCACTGAGAGCGCGCCCTGCCGCAGCTCACGCAGTGAGCGGGCCATCGAGCGGGCTACCAGGTAGGCGAAGAGGATGGCCAGCAGCAGCATGCTGAGCAGCAGGCCGGTCTCCAGGAAAACCTGGCGCTGGACGTCCGAGCGGAGGGTGTCGGCCTGGTCGACCACTTCACTGTCGAGCTTCCGCTCGACGGTGCGGATCAGCTTGGCGTTGGCCGTCATGGCGGCTTCCCACTGGTCCGGGCCGAACGGCGCGCCGCGCATGTTGCCGGTGGTGTTGCCGTCGATCCAGCCTGTGTAGTTCTGAGCCTGCCGACGGTCGCCGCCAGCGACCGTCTGGTCGTGGAACTTCGCGTCGTCCGGGGTGGCGACGGCCTTGAAGCTCTGCAGTGCCTGCTGCTGGCCTGTGTCACTGGCGACGTAGTCCCTGCGCAGTGCGGGGGTCAGGCGCTGTCCGCCCTTCACACCCAACGCGCGGTGCACCACGACCCGGCGTACGGCGAGGAACTCCTTCTCCCGGGCGACCGCCGCGGCGGCGCGCATCCGGTCGCTGAGTTGGTTGTCACCGGCGAGCTGCGTGGACGAGTCGCGGATGGCGAGCAGGTCACTGATCAGACCCTCGTACGCCTGCACGGTCTCGGTCAGCGCGAGCTTTCCGTTGAACACCTGGCTGCGGACGCCCGACAGGTCCTGCAGGTTCTGGTCGATGCCGTCGAGCAGACTCTCCAGGCTGCCCGGCAGGTCCTCGATCTCGGTCCGCTGCTGCCGGTAGGGGATCGCATCCTGATCCACCCGGGAGTTCACCCGGTTGTAGGCCTCCTGGTACTGCGCCGTCGGCTGCGTCCCGTCCGCGCCCAGCAGCAGCACGGCGGCGGTCCGCTCGTCCTGCAGGCTGTCGACCAGGTCACCTGAATAGCTCGACAGATTCGCCAGGTCGCCAGCTCGGTTGGCATTGTTGAGCGTCTCCACGTGGTCGATGAGACCACTGGTGCCCACCACGACCGTGGCGATGGTCGGCACGATCATGATGAGACCGAGCTTGGACCAGATCGGCATGTCCCGGAGCCGGCTGGCCGGCCGGCGCAGCCGCGACAGGAAGGAGCCCGCCGTCTTTGGCCGTTTGCTCACGTCACCGCCCTCGCGATTACAGCTTGAACGCGTTGCCCCGGGCAACGCCCAGCGACCGACCCGGCGGGTCGGACCCCCGAGATTCCATCACGCCGGTCGACAAGAAGAAAGCCCAGGTTGTCCCCGACCGAAGGTGTGATGAGATGTTGATGCGATTTGATAGCAGTCTGTCTGGCCGGAGTAACTGAAGGTAATGGAACATCCGCACCGCGTTGTCCTACTGGCCGGCCCATCGGGGTCCGGAAAGTCGTACATAGCGCAGCAAACCGGCTTGCCGGTGCTGTGCTTGGACGACTTCTACAAAGACGGCGATGACCCTACGTTGCCGAGACGAAACGGCCAGGTGGATTGGGAATCGCCGCACTCCTGGGATGCCCTCACTGCGGTGGAAATCATTGCCCAACTTGCCCGCGAGGGCCGAGCCGATGTGCCGGTTTATGCGATCGGCGCTGATCGGCGGGTAGCCACCCGGCCATTTGATGTCGCCGGATCGCCACTTTTCGTGGCCGAAGGGATCTTCGCCGCCGAGATCGTCGAGGAGTGCCGTCGCCGCGGCCTGCTCGCCGGGGCGTACGCGCTGCGCCGCCCGCGCGGGGCCACCTTCCTGCGCCGGCTCGCCCGCGACCTGTCCGAGCAGCGCAAGGCCCCGCGGGTGCTGATTCGGCGCGGGGTGGCGCTGCTCCGTGCCGAGCCCGCGGTGCTGCGCCGGCAGATGGGCCTCGGCGCGGAGGCGGCCCGGGCCCGGGAGGTACTGCGCCGGGTGGCCGGTCTGCTCGCCGGCCACCCGCATGGCTGAGCTCAGGCCAGCAACTTCGCGTACGCCGGCTTGATCACGTCGTCGATGATCCGCAGCCGCTCGTCGAACGGGATGAAGGCGCTCTTCATCGCGTTGATGGTGAACCACTGCAACTCTTTCCAGCCGTAGCCGAACGTCTCCACCAGCAGCGACATCTCCCGCGACATCGAGGTGCCGCTCATCAGCCGGTTGTCGGTGTTGACCGTCACCCGGAAACGCAGGTCCCGCAGCAGGCCGATCGGGTGGTCCGCGATGGAGCCCACCGCACCGGTCTGCACGTTCGACGAGGGGCACAGTTCCAGGGGGATCCGCTTGTCCCGGACGTACGCGGCCAGCCGGCCGAGCGAGCCGTCGGGTGCGATGTCGTCGACGATCCGCACCCCGTGGCCGAGCCGGTCCGCCCCGCACCACTGGATCGCCTGCCAGATCGACGGCAGGCCGAACGCTTCGCCGGCGTGGATGGTGAAGTGGAAGTTCTCCCGTTGCAGGTACTCGAAGGCGTCCAGGTGCCGGGTGGGCGGAAAGCCCGCCTCGGCGCCCGCGATGTCGAAGCCGACCACTCCGGCGTCCCGGTGCCGGACGGCCAGCTCGGCGATCTCCTGGGAACGGGCGGCGTGCCGCATCGCGGTGAGTAGCGTGCCCACCCTGATGGTCAGGCCCGCCTCGACAGCCTGGGCGGTGCCCTCGGCGAACCCGGCCAGCACCGCCTCGACCACCTCGTCCAGGCTGAGGTCCCGTTCCAGGTGCTGCTCCGGGGCGAACCGCACCTCGGCGTAGACCACGCCGTCGGCGGCCAGGTCCAGGGCGCACTCGCGGGCCACCCGACGCAGCGCGGGCGCGGTCTGCATGACCGCCACGGTGTGCGCGAACGTTTCGAGGTAGCGCTCCAGGGAACCGGAGTCCGCCGCGTCAGCGAACCAGCGTCCGAGCGCCTCCGGGTCGGTGGTGGGCAGCTCGTGGCCCACCTCGGCGGCCAGGTCGACGATCGTCGCCGGCCGCAGCCCGCCGTCGAGGTGGTCGTGCAGCAGCGCCTTCGGGACCTTGACGATGTCCTCGTACCGGATAGTTGCGACCATGCTCAGACCCTAGTCAGCGGCCTGGGCGGACCGGTACGGGACCGGCCGGGCGTCACGGTCGCCAGCCGTACACCCGGTGCACGTCGAGGCGGATCACGAGCCGTCCGTCAGCGACCATGGCGGCCCGGTAGTCCGCCCAGTCCGGGTGGTCGCCGCGAATCCGGCGGTAGACCTCGACCAGTTCGTCGACCGTCTGGTCGGTGGTGGCCATGGCCGGCTCGCTGAGCGTCACGGCCCCCTCCGCTACCGCGTACGCGCCGCCGTCCGGCGTGGTGACGTGGAAGCTGGCCCGGGGATCGCGGCGCAGGTTGCGCACCTTCGCCCGGTTGCCGGTGGTGGAGCAGCGGAGCAACCCCGGCTCGGCCAGGTAGTCGAGGTTGGACAGCTGGGGCCGCCCGTCCCGGCGCACTGTGACAAGCACCCCGCGCCCCCGCTGACCGAAAAGCTCCCACAGTCGGTCCGCCGCCGCGGCGGTCGGCGCGCTCCGCCGCTGGAGAGAATTGGTTGACATGTCATCGAATCTAGGGGCAAGTCGATGACATGTCAACGAAAGCGCTAGACTCGACCTGTGGAAGCACCCCGGTGGCTCGACGAACGGGAGGAGCGCGCCTGGCGCGGCTACCGCCGGATGCGTCTCCTGCTCGACCTGGAGCTGGCCCGGGAGCTGACCCAGGACGCCGGCCTCTCCGAGGCCGACTACGACGTGCTGTCCGACCTCTCCGAGACACCGCAGGGGCGGCTGCGCCTGCGGGAGTTGGCAGACCGCATGCTCTGGTCGCGCAGCCGGCTCTCCCACCACCTGACCCGGATGCAGCAGCGCGGCCTGGTGACCCGCGAGGAGTGCGCCGACGACGCCCGGGGGTCGGTCGTCGTCCTCAGCCCGGCCGGGCGGCAGGCCATCGAGTCCGCCGCCCCCGGTCACGTGGCCGCCGTCCGCCGGCACCTGATCGACCTGCTCACCCCCGCAGAGGTCGACGCCCTCGGCGCTCTCACCCACCGGGTCGTCGACCGCCTCGGCGGGCGGGCGCCCCAGCCACGGCACGACCCGGAGGTCTGACGTGGACTCCCGCATCCTCTACCGACTGCGCTGCCCGGTCTGCGCCGAGCCACTCGCCGAGGCGACAGCCGGCACCGCCAGGGCACTGCGCTGCCCGCGCCGGCACAGCTTCGACATCGCCCGCCAGGGGTACGTCAACCTGCTCGCCGGCCGCGCCCCGCACTCCGGCGACACCGCCGAGATGGTGGCCGCCCGGGCGGACTTCCTCGCCGCCGGGCACTACGACGTCATCTCGGCCGCCCTCGCCGCCGCCGCGACGGACGCTGTCGGCCGTCTCGGCGCGACTAACGCCCCGCACCCAGCACCTACTCCGCCCACCCTTTGCTCTGCACCCGCCGAGGCGACGGGCTCCCGGCCGAGCCGTCGCCTCGAGGGGTGCAGAGCAAAGGACACAACAGCAGAGGTACGGGTCGAGCCGCCGACACCCGACTTCGGGGCGTACCCCCTGGTGGTGGATGCCGGCGCCGGCACCGGCCGGTACCTCGGCGCGGTGCTGGCCGCGCTGCCGGACGCCGTGGGTCTGGCCCTGGACGTGTCCAAGCCGGCGCTGCGCCGCGCGGCCCGCGCGCATCCCCGGGCCGCCGCCGCGCTCGCCGACACCTGGCAGCGACTGCCGCTCGCCGACGCCTCGACCGACGTGCTGCTGAACGTCTTCGCCCCGCGCAACGGCCCGGAGTTCCACCGGGTGCTCGACCCGGCCGGCGCGTTGCTGGTGGTCACGCCCGACACCGACCACCTCGCCGAGTTGGTGGACGCCCTCGACCTGCTGCGGGTGGACCCGGACAAGGCCGACCGGGTGGCCGCCAGCCTGGGCGGGCAATTCACGCTCGTCAGCTCGGCAGTGCACCGGGCCGAGCTGGCACTGACCCGGCCGGAGGTCGCCACACTGGTCGGGATGGGCCCCAGCGCCTGGCACACCGACCCGGCCGCGCTCACCACCCGGCTGGCCGCGCTGCCCGAACCGGTCCGGGTCACCGTGGCGGTCCGGCTCGACGTCCTGCGACCTCGCTGAGCTCAGGTGGAGAGGTCGACCTCTTCCCAGCCGGGCGGCTCGTCGTGGTACGGCCCGCGCAGGATCACCGCCCACTCCAACGCCCAACGCCGCTGCCCGATCGCGTTCGCGTCGACAAGGCCTGGTGCCCGCCGGCCACCACGCTCGGTCTCCAGGTACGCCCAGTCGAGGCAGTAGTGCAGGTCGAGCAGGGCGGCCGCGTCCGCCGGGTGCTGCGGCGCCGTGAGGATCCGGGAGCGCCAGTGCGGGAAGGTCTCCCCCTCGGCGATGTGCGGCAGCCGCTCGACCAGCCGTTCGTCGACGGCCAGCGTCGGGTCGAGCTGTTTGCTCAGCCCGAGCACCCAGGCCAGCGCGAAGAGCGCGTCGTGGTGCAGCACGAACGACCGGTGGTCGCCCTTGCCGCCCATCACGAACTGCCACTCCGGTGGGGTGACCATGTCGACCAGGTGCGAGCCGAGCAGCCAGCTCATCGCCGCCTGCGGTGGCATCCCGAAACAGCGGGCCAGGATCAGGTGCAGCACCGCGATCCGCGCCTCGATCTCCCCTGTCGGACGCAGGTCGATCTGATCACCCGGCTCCCAGACGAGGGGGAACTGGGCCGGCGGTAACGGCAGGCCGAGCCGGGACAGCTCGTCCAGGCTCGCCTCGCGCACCTCACGTGGGTCGGGGGCAGCAACGGTCACGGCGGATCTTCCTGTCTGCTCGCGCCGGCGCAAGGCCGGTTGTCCCCCCTTGGCCTGCGACAATAGCGCTCCCAGGTGACCGGCACCACGCCAGGGCGACGCTGGATCGGTCAGCCGATGCGTTCGATGACCAACGACGTCGCCGCCGGGGCCGTCGGCGCGATCCGCACCGCGGTGGCGGCCTCGGTCCGCGCGGCCGGAATCCGCGTCGCGTCGTCGGCACGCAGCTCGTAGAGCGCGTCACCGGCCCGCACCTCGTCACCCGGCCGTTTGTGCAACACCACGCCGGCCGGCACGCTGACCGGGTCCTCCTTGCGCGCCCGACCCGCGCCGAGCCGCCACGCCGCAACCCCCATCGCGTACGCGTCGACGGCCGCGACGTAACCGTCCCGCTCGGCGCGGACCACCTCCACCTCGGCGGCCGTTGGCATCGGCGCGTCCGGGTCGCCGCCCTGCGCCCGGATCATCGCCCCCCAGGAGTCCATGGCCCGCCCGTCGCGCAGCGCGGCAGCCGGATCGGCGTCCGGCAGACCGGCGGCGTCGAGCATCTCCCGGGCCAGTGCGAGGGTCAGCTCCACCACGTCGGCAGGTCCACCACCGGCCAGCACCTCGACCGACTCGGTCACTTCGACCGCGTTGCCGATCGCCAGGCCGAGCGGGGTGGACATGTCGGTGAGCAGGGCGACCGTCCGCACCCCGTGTGCACCGCCCAGCTCGACCATGGTGCGCGCCAACTCACGGGCCTGCTCGACAGACTTCATGAAGGCGCCCGAGCCGACCTTGACGTCGAGGACCAGCGCCCCGGTGCCCTCGGCGATCTTCTTGCTCATGATCGAGCTGGCGATCAGCGGGATCGCCTCCACAGTGCCGGTCACGTCGCGCAACGCGTACAGCTTGCGGTCGGCGGGGGCGAGCCCGGTGCCGGCCGCGCAGATCACCGCACCGACCTCGTCCAGTTGGGCGATGAACTCGTCATTGCTCACAGTGGCCCGCCAGCCCGGGATGGACTCCAACTTGTCAAGCGTGCCGCCGGTGTGCCCGAGACCCCGGCCGCTGAGCTGCGGCACGGCCGCGCCACACGCCGCCACCAGCGGGGTGAGCGGCAGAGTGATCTTGTCGCCGACGCCGCCGGTCGAGTGCTTGTCGACAGTCGGCCGGCGCACCGCCGACAGGTCCAACCGCTCACCGCTGGCGATCATCGCGGCGGTCCACCGGGCGATCTCCGGCCCGGTCATGCCGTTGAGCAGGATCGCCATCGCCAGGGCGGACATCTGCTCGTCGGCGACAACCCCCCGGGTGTACGCGTCGACCACCCAGTCGATCTGCGCGTCCGACAGCACCCCGCCGTCCCGCTTCACCCGAATAACGTCAACAGCAGCAAAACTCATCAGAAGATCTTCCCTCGTCTGTTGCAGATCCCGTTCCACGGCCCGTGACCACGTCAGGGCCGGGGCCACTCAAGACCAGCGCACCGGGATCTCCGCAGGCGGCTCACCCTCACCAGCCCAGAAGATGGTGCCGGTGGCGTCCACCACTACCACCCGGGGCGTCCGGGCCAGGCCCCAGGTGATCGCCTCGGCCGGGTCGTCCCAGCTCGGCGCCTCCTCCAGCACCCCGGTTTCGGCGCCGACGTCGTCGCCGGCCGACCGCTCCCAGTACGCCGTCCAGACCTGCTGACCAGCGGAGATGTCCGGGTGCACGAAGACGGTGCCGCGCCCGCGCCAGGCGGCGAGCCGCTCCGGGACCACCGGCACCGGTGTCTCACCGGTGACGGCTTCCAGGTCCTCCACGCCGAAGGCGTGCGGCAGCAGCTCGGCCATCCGCAGTGGCCGGGTCTTGCTCTCGATCAGGCACTCCGGCCCGCCGTGCTCCCAGAGCAGCTGCCGGCAGCGGCCGCACGGCATCAACGGCTCGCCGGTCGCGTCGACGCAGGAGAGCGCGACGATCCGGCCCCCACCGGTGGCGTGCAGGCTGGACACGACCCCGCACTCGGCGCAGAGCGTCACCCCGTACGCGGCGTTCTCGACGTTGCAGCCGACCACCACACGGCCGTCGTCGACCAGCGCGGCCGCGCCGACCGGGAACGTCGAGTACGGCGCATACGCGTGCCTCATCGCGTCGGTGGCGGCGGCGCGCAACTGCGCCCAGTCAATGTTGGTCATGCCATCATTCTGCCGAAGTAGCCCAGGTCAGAGGCGGGCAGGGCCGCTCCCCGGCCCGGCGCGCAGCGGTCTGTGGTGATGGTCGTCAGCCCTTGATGTACGGCTTGCCGTCGGCGGCCGGTGCCCGGACCCGGCCGACCAGCCCGGCGACCGCCAGGATTGTCGCCAGGTACGGCAGCATGGCCAGGAACTGGCTGGGGATGACGCTGTTGATCGCCCCCAGGTAGGTGGCGAGCTGGTCGGCGAAGCCGAAGAAGAGCGCGGCGAGCAGCGCGCCGGTCGGGTTCCACCGGCCGAAGATCAGCGCGGCCAGGGCGATGAAGCCCTTACCGCCGATCATGTTCTTGGTGAACGAGTAGAGCGCCAGCGTGTAGGACGCGCCGCCGATGCCGGCGACCACACCGGCCAGCAGCACGTTGCGGTAGCGGACCCGCAGCACCTTGACGCCGAGCGTGTCCGCGGCGATCGGGTGCTCGCCGACCGAGCGGGTCCGCAGCCCCCACCGGGTGCGGAACAGCCCGATGTGGATCACCAGGACCAGGAGCAGCCCGAGGTAGAGGAAGATGTTGCCGCGGAACAACGCCGGCCCGAGCACCGGGATGTCCTTCAGCAGCGGGATCTCCCAGTTGCTGAAGCGGGGCGCGCTGTTGTACTTCGCGGCGTCGGTCTGCATCAGCCGCTCGTAGAGGAAGCCGGTGACGCCGACGGCCAGCAGGTTCAGCACGATGCCCATGACGACCTGGTCGACCAGGTAGCGGATGGCGAAGACGGCCAGCAGCAGCGAGATGAACGCCCCACCGATAGCCGCGGCGACCAGGCCCACCCAGACGCTGCCGGAGATGCTGCCGAACAGCGCGCCGCTGAACGCACCCATCAGCAGTTGGCCCTCGATGGCCACGTTGACCACGCCGGACCGCTCGCAGAGCACCCCGGCGAGCGCGCCGAAGATCAGCGGCAGGGCCAGGATGAACGTGCCCCGGATGATGTTGACCAACGGCATGAAGTTCTGCCCGGTCGGGGCGGCGGAGACCTGCCAGCAGAGGAACGACAGCACGAAGGCGACCAGCCCGACGCCGAGCACGGGAAGGAACCACCGCTTCGGCACCCCGGCGAGCAGCGCCGCGCCGGCGGCGACCGTGATGATCCCGAACAGGATCGCCCCGATCGTGCCGTTGATCTCCAGTGCGGCGCCGGCCGCGTCGTCGCTGAGCGTGAACCGGGCCTTCTGGTCGGTGGCGAGCGCGCCGAAGAGCACCGCTGACAGCAGGCCGAGCGCCAGCAGCGTGAGACCGACCTTCCGGCTGCGGGTCCAGAAGCCCTCGTCGACCGGGGCGACAGCGATGTCGGGGACAGCCATGGTGGACATGAGTTACCAGCCCTTCGCCAGGCTCGTCTGCAACCGGGCGGCGCGCGCGGCCCGGAGCTGGAAGATCGCCTTCACCAGGGCCGGTGCGGCGATGAAGATGACGATCAACGCCTGGAGCACCGTCACCAGCTCCAGCGAGATCCCGGAGTACGACTGCATCCGGTTACCACCGGCCTGAAGCGCGCCGAACAACAGCGCGGCCAGCAGCACCCCCCAGGGCTTCACCCGCCCGAGCAGCGCAACCAGGATGCCGTCGAAGCCGATCTGCGCGACCACCAGCGGGGTCAACGCGCTGGCGGTGGAGCCGAGCACCATGTTCGAGCCGCCGAGGCCGGCCAGGATTCCGGCGAAGACCATGATCAGGATGTACGTCCGGGTGACGCTGATGCCTGCGGTCCGGGCGGCGTCCGGGTTCGCGCCGACCGCGCGCAGCTCGAAGCCGAGCGTGGAACGGTTGAGCAGCCAGGCGACCGCCCAGGTGGCCAGCACGGCGAGCAGGATGCCGGCGTGCACCCGCAGGTTGTCGCCGAGCAGTCGGGGCAGCTGGGCGGAGGTGTCGACCGCCTTGCTGATCGCGTCGGTGCGGTTCGGGTCCTGCACGCCGTTCTGCACGATCAACCAGGTGAGGAAGTACGTGGCGACGTAGTTGAGCATGATCGTGTTGATCACCTCGTGCGCGCCGGCACGGGCCTTGAGGATGCCGGGGATGAAGCCCCAGATCGCTCCGCCCAGCGCGCCGGCCAGCACCGCCACCAGCAGGTGCAGGCCGGGTGGCAGGGGCAGCAGGAAGCCGGCCAGCGCCGCCATGATCACACCGATGGTGGCCTGGCCCTGCGCGCCGATGTTGAACAGGCCGCCCCGGAAGGCCAGCGCCACCGACAGGCCGGTGAAGACCAGCGGCGCCGCGTAGGTCAGCGTCTCCGAGATCGGCGCGAGCACCGCCTGCCAGCCGTTCGCGCCGTCCAACCAGCCGGAGAACGCCTCGGGGTCGAAGATCGAGCCCTTGAACAGGTTCGCGTACGCCTCGCTGACGAGCGTCCAGCTGGAGTTGATCGCGTCGGACGGGCGCGAGGTGATGTACGAGTAGGTCGAGAGCACGTCGGGATCAGAGATGATCATCAGCACCGCGCCGACCACGATCGCCAGCACCAACGACAACAGCGTCACAGTGAACGTGTTGGCCGCCCAGAGGTTGTCCAGGAACAACCGGCCCAGGCTCGGCTTCGGCTCAGACTCCGGGCCCGGCTTCGCCGCCGAGCGGTCCGGCTCGGTCGCCACCTCGGCGCGTTCGGTGTTGCCGAGCGCGTTCTGCGCGGCCTGCGCCTCGCTCGCCGGCTCCTTGTCCGGGGAGCCCGACTGCGGGTTGGGGTTGGTCATGCCTCGTCCTCGCTCGCGGAGCCTGCGTCGTTCGCCGGGCTCCCATCTGCCACGCCGGGGCGGTCGGCGGCGGGTGCCGCTCCAGGCTCGTCGGCGGCGGGTGCTGCGATGGCGTCGTGGGCCGCGTCCGGGCTGATGCCGGCCATCAGCAGGCCGATCTCCTCACGCGGGGTGTCCGGGTCGACGATGCCGATGATCCGGCCGCGGTACATCACAGCGATCCGGTCGGCCAACCCGATCACCTCGTCGAGTTCACTGGAGACCACCAGAACGGCGGTGCCGATGTCTCGTTCACGGATGACCTGACTGTGGATGAACTCGATCGACCCGACGTCGACACCACGGGTCGGCTGGGCGGCGATGAGCAGCTTCAGCGGCCGGGACAGCTCCCGGGCCACGATCACCTTCTGCTGGTTGCCGCCGGACAGGGTGCCCACCGCCGCGTCGGCAGATGAGGTACGAACGTCGAACTGCTCGATCCGCTCCTTGGCGGAGGCGGCGATCGCGTCCGGCTTCAGCGCGAGCCCGGCACCGAACGGCGGCCGGTCGTAGATGTCCAGCACCAGGTTCTCCGCGACGCTGAACTCCTTGATCAGGCCGTCCACGCTGCGGTCCTCGGGTACGTAACCGACGCCCGCCCGGAGCACCCTCTTGGGCTTCCAGCCGTTGATCCGGTCACCGGTCAGGCTGATCGTGCCGGCGAGCGCCGGGCGCAGGCCCATGATCGCCTCGATCAGCTCGGTCTGACCGTTGCCCTGTACGCCCGCAACGCCGAGCACCTCGCCCGCGCGCACTGTCAGGTCGACGCCGTCGACCGCGCGGATCTGCCGGTCGTCGTCGACGACCAGCCCGGCCACCTCCAGCACCGGGTCGCCCGGCGTGGCCGGGGTCTTGTCCACTGTGAGCCGGACGTTGCGCCCGACCATCAACGCGGCCAGCTCATCCCGGCTGGCCTCCGGCGAGGCGGTGCCGACGGTCTTTCCGCGTCGGATCACGGTGATCCGGTCGGCGATGGCCTTGACCTCGCCAAGCTTGTGGGTGATGAAGACGATCGACTTGCCGGCCGCCTTGAGCGACCGCATGACCGTCAGCAGCTCCTCGGTCTCCTGAGGGGTGAGCACCGCTGTCGGCTCGTCCAGGATGAGCAGGTCGACGTCGCGGGTGAGCGCCTTGACGATCTCGACGCGTTGCTGGATGCCGACCGGCAGGTCCTCGATCACCGCGTCCGGGTCGACCCGCAGGTTGTAGCGCTCGGACACCTCGGTGACCTCGCGCCGGGCCCGCCGCCGGTCCAGGAAGCCGGCGATGCCGCCCCTGATCTGCTCGGCGCCGAGCATGATGTTCTCGGTGACGGTGAAGACCGGCACCAGCATGAAGTGCTGGTGCACCATCCCGATCCCGGCCCCGATCGCGTCGGACGGGCCCTTCAGCTTCAGCGGCTTGCCGTCGACAAGGATCTCGCCCTCGTCGGGCTGGTAGAGCCCGTAGAGCACGTTCATCAGTGTCGACTTGCCCGCGCCGTTCTCGCCGAGGAGGGCGTGAATCTCTCCAGGCTCCACCGTCAGGTCGATGTGATCGTTGGCGACCAGATCACCGAACCGCTTGGTGATGCCGCGCAGTTCGAGTCTCAGCGCAACCTCCTGGAGTGCGAGCGATGGTGCAGCCTAGCTGCCGTCGTACCGGCCGGACCGGACCGGCCGCCGTGGTGCGCGATCGGCCGCTCCGACCCCGCGGGGTGTCCGCAGAGCCGGAGCGGCCGATCGGTCGTACCTGTCCCCCGCCGGCCCTCCCGATGATCTCACCGGAGCGGCTGGCCGGTTGTCACTTGGTCGGCTGGGCCTTCGAGGTGACGGTGATGGTGCCGGCGGCGATGTCCGCCTTGATCTTGTCGACCTCGGCCTTCAGCTCGGCCGGAACCTTGCTGTCGAAGTCGTGGTACGGAGCGATCGAGACACCGTTGTTGGCCAGGGTGCCGACGAAGCCCGGGTTGGCCGGCAGCTTGTCACCGGCGGCGGCCTTGACCACGGCCTCCTTGACGGCCTCCGGGATGTTCTTGACCACGGTGGTGATGATCGCCGCGCAGTCCGGGGTGCTCTCGCAGCCGTCGACGTCCACCCAGATGGTGCTGTACTTGCCACCCGAGGCCTTGGCCGCGGCGGTGGTGCCGAGGCCGGAGCCGCCGGCGACCGGCATGATGATGTCCGCGCCCTGGGCGACCAGCGCGTCGGAGACCTTCTTACCCTCGTCCTGCTTGTCGAAGGCGTTGGAGAAGGAGCCCTTCTGGGTCTCCTTGTTCCAACCCAGCGCCTGGACGTTCTTGCCCTTGGTGGTGTTGAAGTACTTCACACCGTCGACGAAGCCGTCCATGAAGATGGTCACCGGCGGGATCGGCACAGCACCGTAGGTGCCGACCTTGCCGCTCTTGCTCATCCCGGCGGCCAGGTAGCCGGCCTGGAACGCGGCCTGGGCGGTGTCGAACTGCATCGGGTAGACGTTGGCGTCACCCGGGTTCGCGTCGACGATGCCGAACTCCTGGTTCGGGTTCGCCTTGGCGATCTTCGAGGTGGCGTTGGCCATCAGGCCACCGACCGCCAGGATGAAGTCGCACTTCTGGTTGACGAACTGCGTCAGGTTCGGCTCGTAGTCGGCCTCGGCCTTCGACGCGACGTACTTGATGTCGATGTTGTCGTTGGCGGCCTTGGCCTCCTGCAGGCCCTTCCAGGCCGAAGCGTTGAACGACTTGTCGTCGATGCCGCCAACGTCGGTCACCATGCAGGCGCTGAACTTCTTGGCGCCACTGCCGGCGTTGTTGTCATCCTTGGGCGCCTCGCCACAAGCGGCGGCGGTGAGCGCGAGCCCACCCACCGCGAAGATCGAGGCGATCCGCATCCCACGCACCGAGCGCAAGACGTCTCCTTCCCATTGCACACCGCGCCTTGTGCGGTGGCAGCCCATCAGCCGACCTGCGGGTGTGCCGCCGGCTGTCCCACGTTACGGACGGGAGCGTACGCCCGCGTCCACCCACCGGCCGACAATCGTGCACGACTGTTGAGCGCCTGTTACCCGGGTGTAACCCTTGCGTGGGGCAAGTCACTCTTCGTGCTGGTAACCGAGCGCCATGGCGTCCGCAACGTCCGTTTTCTGGAGGCGTTTTCCTCCTCGGACGTTACCGCCAAAAGACCGCGACCGCCGCGTTGACCAGGGTCAGACCGACGATCGCGAGGAAATGACCGCGGTTGACCACGTCCCGCTTCCGGGAGAAGAAGACCATGACGAAGATCAGCAGCGCGATCACCAACTTCGTCACAAGTTTCGCCGGTGCCGGCTCGTCGCCGTCGCGCAGCGGCGCGGAGAGGCCCAGCCCGGTCAGCAGCTGGATGACCGCGCCCCACAGCATGGCCGGGTTGATCCGCAGCCGACCGCTGGCGTACTGGGCGATCGAGCCACCGAGCAGCAGGGCGAACCCGATCAGATGGACGTAGAGAAGGATGAGTCTGAGAGCTTCCACGCTCGCCATACTTCCCTATGAACGACGGATCGTAGTAGAGGGAACCGCCGACGAACCGGGATCAGTCGATCACTCGGCCGCTGACCGGCCGATTCGCCTCAACCCTTGACGGCTCCCGAGGTCAGCCCGGAGACGATGTACCGCTGGAGGAACTGGAACACCAGCACCGTCGGGATCGCTGTCAACAGGGTGCCGGCCGCGAAGATGCCGAAGTTGGTGTTCCGCTCGCCGCCCTGCAACATGCCCCGCATGCCGACCGCGAGGGTCTTGGCGTCCGTGTCGGTGAGGAACACGCTCGCCATCAGGAACTCGTTGATGGTGTTGATGAAGGCGAGCAGCCCGGTCACCGCGAGGATCGGCGCCACCAACGGCAGCATGATCCGGAAGAAGACCTGGGCGTGTGAGGCGCCGTCCACGGTGGCCGACTCGTCCAGCTCGCGGGGCAGGGTGTCGAAGAAGCCCTTCATCAGCCAGGTGTTCACGCCCAGCGCGCCACCCAGGTAGAGCAGCAACAGACCCCACGGGGTGTTGAAGCCGATGGCCGGCCACAGGTCGGTGATCGTGCCGAAGATCAGGAAGATCGCAACGATCGCCAGGAACTGCGGGAACATCTGGATCAACAGCAGTGACAGCAACCCCACCCGTCGCCCCTGGAACCGCATCCGGGAGAAGGCGTACGCCGCGAGCGCGGAGAGAAAGACCGAGGCGAACGCGGCCCCGCCGGCGATGAGCAGCGAGTTAAGGAACCAGTCAGCGAACTCGGTGCGCGCGAACAGATTCCCGAAGTTCTCCACCGACACCCCGCCGGTCGGCACCAACTCGGTCGACGACAGGGTGCCGAGCGGATTGAGCGCCGCCGAGACGACGAACACGAGCGGAAAGAGACTGAACAGCACGCCGAGCAGGCCGACCAGGTGCCGCCAGCCGACCTCGGCGAACCATCGCTTCCTCCGCTCGCCCGCGTTACGGTTGACCGCCGCCGGGCCGTTCGCGCCGCCCGTGACGGCGGTGCCGGTGAGCATGGTCATGCGTACACCTCCTCCTGTTGGCGGGTCCGCCGGAAGCTGACCGCCGACACCACCGCGACGATGGCGAAGATGAACAGCGAGATGGCAGCGGCGAAGCCGAACTGTGCGGCCTGGCCACCGAACGCCAGCCGGTAGGTGTAGGTGATCAGCAGGTCGGTGGCACCGTTGCTGGGGTTGTCCGCCGGGAACGGCGCGCCCTCGGTGGTCAGGTAGATCGCGTTGAAGTTGTTGAAGTTGAACGCGAAGGACGAGATCAGTAGCGGCGAGAGCGCGACCAGCAGCAGCGGCAGGGTGACCGCCCGGAACGACTGCCAGCGCGACGCCCCGTCGACCGAGGTGGCCTCCGTCAACTCCCGTGGGATGGCCTGTAGCGCGCCGGTGGCCACCAGGAACATGTACGGGTAGCCGAGCCAGAGCTGCACCAGGATCACCGCGGCGCGGGCAGACCAGTCCTGCCCGAACCAGTCGACGTCGAGCCCGAACAGATTGTTGATCAGCCCGAAGTCGGTGTTGAACATGTCCCGCCAGACCAACAGCATCGCGAAGGACGGCATCGCGTACGGCAGGATCAGCAACATCCGGTAGAGGTTGGTGCCCCGCACCCGGGGCGAGTGCAGCGCCAGGGCGATCAACATGCCGAGGATGAACGTGCCGCCGGTGGAGCCGATGGCGAAGGCGAAGTTCCAGATCAGCGTGCCGAGGAACGGCCCGGAGATCCGCTCGTCGGTGAGCACCCGGGTGAAGTTGGACAGCCCGACGTTCACCTTCCAACCCTGGGCCAGCCGCTCGCCGTCGGCGGCGACGAACGCGCCGACCTCGCCGTCCGCGGTCCAGGTCTTGCCACTGTCGCTGTCCTTGACGCAGTCGCAAGCGGCGTCGTACGCCCGGACGGCCTTGCCCTCGTACGCCCGGGACAGGCCGGACGAGCGCAGCGCGCCTCCGGCGGTCGGCACCACCAGGTCCGTGATGTCCTTGCTGCGGGCGCTGGCCTGGCCGAAGTTCAGCACGGTGTAGCCGTCGGCCGCGGTGACCTTTCCGCCGCGGCCGACGGTGGCCGCGCCGGGATCGAGCGGACGCAGGCCTTCGGCGTCGCCGACGGAGACCGTGCCGGTTCCTGGCTTGGTGATCAGGAAGACCAGGGCGCCGGTGGCCGGGTCGCCAGTGGTGGCGACCGACAACGGGTACTGGGTGGACCCCGGGACCTGCTTGACCGAGGAGCTCTGGATCGCGACGATCGCGTCGTCCTTGCTGCCGCGGTGGCCGTCGCCGAAGTTGGTGAAGGCCGTGCTCGCGGTGTAGAGCACCGGTACGACCTGGAAGGCGATCAGGAAGAGCGTGCCGGGGATGAGGTACTTCGCCGGGACGTGCCGGCGGCCCAGGTACAGATAGAACAGTGCGGCGGTGGTCAGTGCCAGCACCGCCAGCCCGACCCACTTCTCGGCCGCCACGAGCGGGAAGGCCGCCCAGATCGCGATCCCGGCCACCAGGCCGAGCAGGATCACCTTCGCGGCGAGGCCGGCCGCGGTGATCGGCGCGTGGTTCCGCGCGGTACGGGAGGTGCGCGGGGACCCGGTGCGGACGGGCCCCCGGCCCGGGGCCTGCTGGGCAGACCCCGGGCCGGACAGCGGTGTGCTCATTACTTGATCGAACCGGCGATCGTCTTGCCGGCCGCGGTAACCGTGCTGGTCGGGTCGGCGCCGCCGATGACGGCCGCCTCGGCCTTGCCGAACGGGTCCCAGATCGCGGCCATCGCCGGGATGGCCGGGAGCACCTGGCCGTTCTTGCCGGCCTCGATGAACTTGGCCAGGTCCGGGTCGGTGCTCTTGACCTGGTCCAGCGCCGCGGTCAGCGCCGGCGGACGCGGGTCGGCCTGGTAGAGCGCCACAGCCAGGTCCGGCGTGGTGACGTGGTTGGCGACGAACTCCTGGGCGAGAGCCTTGTTCTTGCCCTTGGCCGCCACGTAGAAGGACTGGACGCCAACGAATGGCGCGGCCGCCTTGCCGCCGGCGAAGCCGGGAACGGCGGAGACGTCGTACTTGATGCCGGCCTTCTTCACGTCGGCGGTGGCCCATGGCCCGGAGACCAGGAAGGCGCACTTCTTGCCGGTGAAGGTGGCTGTCGAGTTGGTGTCGGCGATCGAGCGCTTCAGCACGCCCTCGCCCTTCTCGCCGAGCGCGGCGATCTTCTTGAACGCGGCGATCGACTCCGGCTTGCCCACGCCCAGGTCCTTCGGGTCGTAGTCGCCGTTCGCTGTGGTGCCGAAGAGGTAGCCGCCGGCCGAGGTGTACAGCGGGTAGATGTGGTAGGCGTCGCCCTTCTGGCCGACCTGGAGGCAGAGCGTCTCGGTGACCTTCTTCTGCGCCTTGAGCTGCTTGCCGGTGGCGATCAGGTCCTCGATCGTCTTCGGTGCCTCGGGGGCCAGTTCGGTGTTGCGGATCAGCGCCAGGTTCTCCTGGGCGTAGGGCACGCCGTAGAGCTGGCCGTTGAACGTGACGGCCTTGACGGCGGTCTCGTTGAAGGCGGCCTTCTGCTCGTCGGACAGCTGCACCGGGTCGATGGCACCGTTCTGGACCAGGTTGCCGATCCAGTCGTGCGCGCCGATCACCACGTCCGGGCCGCCGCCCTGGCTCGATACGGTCACGAAGTTGTTCTGGAGGTCCTCGTTCGGGACGGCCTGGACCTCGACGCTGACGCCGTTCTCCTGGCCGAACTTCTCGGCGAACGGCTTGAGGGCGGCGGTCCGCTTGTCGTCCGCCCAGATCACCAGTTTGCCGCCGGCGGCCTTGGGGGTGTCCTTCGCGGCCGGCTCGTCGCTGTCGCCACCGCAGCCTGAGGCGGCGAGCGCCAGGGCGAAGAGGGCGACCACACCCGCGGTACGGATGCGCATCGGTGCTCCTGTCGTCGTGGCGGGTCGCCGGGGGAAGGGCGGCCCGCCAGTGGGAACCTCTGGAAGTTCTTGCCATCCGGCGCATTGATCCTGCGCCGCTGCTCTCGCATGTTGCGGGGACGTTAGCAAGACGTTGCAAGTAATGGAAGGGCTTGCAGAGCGCCCCGCAAGAACTTGCCGGTGGGCTAAAGTGCCGCCATGCGCGCTCGACTGTCCGACATCGCCCAGCAGGCCGAAGTCAGCGAGGCCACGGTGTCGCGGGTGCTCAACGACCGCCCCGGCGTGGCCCCGGAGACCCGGCAGGCCGTCCTCACCGCCCTCGACGTGCTCGGCTACGAGCGTCCGGCCCGGCTGCGCAAGCGCAGCGCCGGCCTGGTCGGCCTGGTGGTGCCGGAGCTGGACAACCCGATCTTCCCCGCCTTCGCCCAGGTCATCGAGTCCACCCTGGCGCAGAGCGGTTTCACCCCGGTGCTCTGCACCCAGACCGCCGGCGGCGTGACCGAGGACGAGTACGTGGAGATGCTGCTGGACCGGCAGGTCTCCGGGATCGTCTTCGTTTCCGGTCTGCACGCCGACACGGCCGCCAACCACGACCGCTACCGGGCCCTGCTCGCCCGGCCGCTGCCGGTCGTCATGATCAACGGATACGTGCCCGGCATCGGCGCGCCCTTCGTCTCCTGCGACGACCGGGAGGCGGCCGAGCTGGCGGTCGCCCACCTGGTCGCCCTCGGACACCGACGGATCGGCCTGATCACCGGCCCGGACCGGTTCGTGCCGGTGCAGCGCAAGGTGGCCGGCTGGCGTTCCGCGATGACCCGGCTGGCCGGCGTCGCCGAAGCCGACCTGGGCCCCCTCGCTGAGCTGTCACTGTTCGGAGTGGAGGGTGGCGAGGCGGCGGCCGGCCGCCTGTTGGACCGCGGCGTCACAGGCGTGGTCTGCGGCTCGGACCTGATGGCGCTCGGCGCGGTCCGGGCCGCCCGCCAACGCGGCCTCAACGTCCCCGAGGGCCTATCAGTGGTCGGCTACGACGACTCCCCGCTGATGGCCTTCACCGATCCGCCGCTGACCACGATGCGGCAACCAGTCACCGCGATGGCGGTGGCCGCCGTCCGCGCGCTGGTGGACGAGATCAACGGGCACGGGGCCCCGAACTCGGAGTACCTGTTCCGCCCGGAGCTGGTGGTGCGCGGCTCCACAGCTGTCGCGCCGACGTCCGCGCGCCTTTCTTACGCAAGATCTGCTTGACTCTTGCAGCAACGGGCCGGCATATTGCTCGAATGATCAGCACCGCCACCCCGCCGCACGCCACCGACGACGACTGGTGGCGCTCCGCGGTCGTCTACCAGGTGTACGTCCGCAGCTTCGCCGACAGCGACGGCGACGGCACCGGCGACCTCCAGGGCATCAGGCAGCGCCTGCCGTACCTGCGCGACCTCGGGGTGGACGCGCTGTGGCTGACCCCCTTCTACACCTCGCCGATGATCGACGGCGGGTACGACGTGGCGGACTACCGGAACGTCGACCCGATGTTCGGCACCCTCGCCGACTTCGACGCGATGATCACCGACGCGCACGCCCACGGCCTGCGGATCATCGTCGACCTGGTGCCCAACCACACCTCCAGCGCGCACCACTGGTTCACCGCGGCGCTCGCCGCCGGCCCCGGCTCACCGGAGCGGGCCCGCTACCTCTTCGCCGACGGTCAGGGCACGCACGGCGAGTTGCCCCCGAACGACTGGGAGAGCATCTTCGGCGGCCCCGCCTGGACCCGCACCCCTGACGGACAGTGGTATCTGCACCTGTTCGACAGTTCCCAGCCGGACCTGAACTGGCGGCACCCGGAGGTCCGCGCCGAGTTCGAGGACGTGCTGCGGTTCTGGCTGGACCGGGGCGTCGACGGATTCCGCGTCGACGTGGCGCACGGCATGATCAAGGCGGAAGGGCTGCCGGACGTCGGCTTCAGCTCGGCGACCACCGGCCAGCGCCAGGTCGAACTGCTCGGCAAGGGCCGGCTGCCGTACTTCGACCAGGACGAGGTGCACGAGATCTACCGGGCCTGGCGGCCCATCCTGGACAGCTACCCGGGCGGTCGGATGGCTGTCGCCGAGGCGTGGGCCGAGACCCCACAGCGCCTGGCCCGCTACATCGGCCCGGACGAGCTGCACCAGGCGTTCAGCTTCGACTTCCTCGACGCCACCTGGTCGGCCGACTCGTTCCGCAAGGTGATCGACACCGCGCTGGCAGAGGCTACCGTCGTCGGAGCGCCCACCACCTGGGTGCTGTCCAACCACGACAAGCAGCGGCACGTCACCCGGTACGGCGACGGCGTCGAAGGGTTGCGCCGAGCCCGGGCCGGCAGCCTGCTGATGCTCGCCCTGCCCGGCTGCGCCTACCTCTACCAGGGTGAGGAACTGGGCCTGCCGGAGGTCCTCGACCTCCCCGACGAGCTGCGCCAGGATCCGGCGTTCCTGCGCACCGGCGAGAGCCGCGACGGCTGCCGGGTGCCCATCCCGTGGAGCGGCGAGCTGGCCCCGTACGGCTTCGGGCCGGCCGGCAGTGAGCTGAGCTGGCTACCCGCCCCGGCGCTCTGGCAGGCGCTGTCCGTCACGGCGCAGACCGACGTGCCCGGCTCGACACTGGAGCTGTACCGGACCGCGCTGCGGATCCGCCACGTCCATCCCGCGCTCGCCCTCGACGCCGACGGGGTCACCTGGCGGGAGAGCGAACCGGGCGTGCTGGCCTTCTCCCGCTCCGCCGGCGCGACAGTGCTGACCTGCGTGGTCAACTTCAGCGGCGCGCCGGTCCTGATCGACGGGTACGGTCAGCCCCTCGTCGCCAGCGACCAGCTCACCGAGCAGGGCACCGGTCAGCTGCTGCCAATTGACGCGGCAGTCTGGTTGGAACGCCGCTGAACGGGTAACCCGTTCTCGACCTGGTCGTTCGTCGTGCCCCGCGCCGGCGGGCGACTGGGCTACCGGCCCCTTGTGGTGGGGGGTGAGGTGCCACCGGCGCCGCGCGGAGTCCGCTCCGTGTGGCGCCGGTGTCCGTATGCCGCCGGTGGTTGAATCCGCGGCTGGCGGGGGTACCGAATGGGGCACCATCACGACGGAGGTGACCCCCATGGCGGTACGGATCGCCCAGTGCACGCTCGACGTCGAGGACCTGGACCTGATGGTCGCGTTCTGGTCCGCTGCGCTCGGCTATCAGGTCGAGCAGGGTGACGACGGCAGCGCCAAGCTCTGGCCGCCGGGGCAACCGTCCGCCGCCGCGCCAACCGTCTGGTTGCAGGGCTCGGGCACCGCCAAGCGGGGCAAGAACCGGCTGCACCTCGACCTGGTCGCGGACACGGACCCCCGGTCCGAGGTGCGGCGGCTGCTGAGCCTCGGCGCGCGGCAGGTCGACGTCGGGCAGACCGGGGCCGAACAGTTCACCGTGCTCGCCGACCCCGAGGGCAACGAGTTCTGCGTGCTGGACCGCGCGCCGACTCGCTGACGTCTCACTTCGCGGTGAGCAACGCCGCGATCCGGGTGAAGCCGGCGCGTACCTCGGCCTCGTCCGGCGCTTCGGCGGGCTCACCGTGGCCGGCCTCGTCGGCTGCCGCGTCCAACTCCTCGTCGATCACGTCCTCGAAGTCCCCGTACAGGTCGGCCCCCTCCACCTGCCGGGCCTCGTCCTCGGCGGCGACCTGCGCGGCGGCGATCTCGCTGCGGATCTCGTCAGCGGACAGCGCCGGCAGCAGCGGCTCGACCACTGCCATCAACTGCTCCTCGGCCACCACCGCCTCAGCCAGGGCCAACGCGTGCGGTCGCTCGTACGGCCCGCAGACCACCGGCTCCCACTCGTCAAGATCACCGAGCGGACCGAAAGTGATGATCCACGGCAGGCCGAGGAGCGGTGAGTCCGCCGGCAGGTCCAGTGTCATGAGTGCGCCCACCGGCTCATCATGGTCCGCGAACGCGAGCGCCGACGCCGTTCTTCTCAGTTATCGCCCGTCCGACTGTCGATCGGCGGCCGGTCAGCCGGGGCGGACCGCGTCCAGGGCGGCGCGAACCAGAGCGAGCGCGGTGGCCGGCGGCACGCCGAGCCGGGCCGCCTCCGCCGCGTAGCCGGCCGCCGCCCGCTGCAACCGGTCGACGGCGTCGTCCCGCCCGGGGGCGACGAAGGTGCCGTTGCGCCCCCGCGTCTCCAGCAGCCCGGCCGCCTCCAACTCCCGGTAGGCGCGGGCCACGGTGTTCGCTGCCAACCGCAGGTCGGCGGCGAGCTGCCGCACCGTGGGCAGTCGGCTGCCCACCGGCAACCGGCCATCGCCGATCAGCTCGGCGAGTTGCACACGCACCTGCTCGTACGGGGGCACCGACGAATCCGGGTCGACCGAGATCAGCACCTGCGCGCCTTCCGTCATCAGCCCGCACCGCCCGGCGTACCCGGGTCGATGCCCTCGTCGGCAACCTTCGGTGGGGCGGGGGTCTCCGCCAGATCCACCACTCGACCGTTGGTGCTGGTCGCCAGGAGCGCCGCGCCGAACAGCACCAACTGGTTGAGCAGGTAGAGGTACAGCAGCAGACCGACGGCGCCGGCCACCACCGTGTACGCCGGGTTCCGCTCGGTCCGCACCACGTAGTACCGCCCGACGGTGTTCAGCAACGTGATGCCGACAGCCACCAGCACCACCACCGGGCGCAGCCGCGACCGGCTCATCCGCAGCCGGGGCACGGCCAGCAGCAACGCGGTGGCGAGCACCGTGTTGACCAGCACGCTGAGCACCGCACTGATGGTGGTCAGACCCACCGACCCGGTGCTGCGCAGCAGGAAACGCAGCAGCGACTCCAACGCGTCCACCGCCGCGACCGAGACGCCGAGCAGCACGAAGACGCCGATCATCACGCCCAGGTCGACGAGCCGCCGCACCACCAGATTGCCCGGCTGCTGGTTGAGCTGGTACATCAGCCGTTGCGAGGACCGGATGGCCTCGACCCAACCGATCCCGGTGAAGACAAGGATGACAAGGCCGACCACACCGACAGTGCCGCTGGAGTTGGCGATCTGCTCGGCGTCCAGGAACGGCAGATTTTCCTTGAGGAAGTCGGCCGCCGCCGCGCTGACCTCGTCGTTGTCCTCCAGGATCGCCCCGAAGATCGAGAACGCGACAAGGGCAAGGGCGAACACGGCGAAGAAGCCGTAGTAGGCGATGGCTGCGGCCAGTCGGCCGGCCAGCACCTCGCCGTACAGCACACCGGCCCGCCACACATGATCGAAGAGCCCCGACCGGTGGCGCGCGGCGCTCACCCAGCGGTCGATGCCCGCCTCGATCCGGCCGATCACGTTCACGCGATCATCCTCGCCGATCTCCCAGCGCTGTGGTGGCAACCGGCTCCCGATGCTCGCCGGCCGGCGCGTCGCCGATGATTCAGGTGCCGACGGCTCGATTGCCGGCGTTTCAGTTGCTGGCGCTTCGGGTGCCGAGGCAGAAGTCCCGACGCGGCTGCCACCTGGCCTGCCCGCTGTGCGAGAAGAGGGTGAACCCGTCGACCTCGAACATCGCGGAGAAGTCGGCCAGATCCTCGTACACCTTGTCCAGGGCCTCCGGTGCCACTTCCTGAGCCACCGTGACGTGCGGATGGTACGGGAAGCGAAGCTCGCGGTGCAGGCCCGGCGCGGCGGCGATGGCCGCGGCCAGCAGCTCGCACTCGCTGATCCCCGCGGCCACCGCGACGAACACCACCTGGGTGACCGGACGAAACGTGCCGGTGCCCCTCAAATGCAGCGTGAACGGCAGGTGCGCGGCGGCGACGGCGGCCAGGTGCCGCTCGATCGCCGGCAGGTTGGCCGTCCGGATCTCGGTGGGCCCGAGCAACGTCACGTGCGCGGGCACCGCCAGCGGATCACCGGCCTCGACCCGCCGCCGGGTGAGCAGGGCGCCCCACGGCTCGGGGATGTCCACCGCGATGCCGATCTGGATGGTGTCGCCGGTCGGCGGCACCCCGCCACTGCGATCCACGCTTCGCGCCGCCCCTCCGACCACCGAGCCGTCCACCTCTACCGCGGAGTTACTCGCCGCGCACGGGCGGGAAGAACCCCACCCGCTCGTACGCGGACCGCAGGGTCGTCGCGGCCACCGCGCGGGCCTTCTCCGCGCCGGCCGCGAGCAGCTTGTCCAACTGCGCCGGATCGTCGAGGTAGGCGCGGGTACGCTCCTGGATCGGCCGGACGAAGTCCGTCACCACCTCGGCCAGCTCCTTCTTCAGATCGCCGTAGCCGCGGCCCGCGTAAGCGGCCACCAACTCGTCGATGCTGCGACCGCTGAGCGCCGAGTAGATGGTCAACAGGTTGGACACACCCGGCTTGGTCTCGGCGTCGAAGACGATCTCCCGACCGGTGTCGGTCACCGCCGAACGGATCTTCTTCGCGGACCGGGCCGGATCGTCGAGCAGGTCGATGATGCCGGCCGGCGAGGACGACGACTTCGACATCTTCGCGGTCGGGTCCTGCAGGTCGGTGATCTTGGCAGTGTCCTTGACGATGTGCGGCGCGGGCACCGTGAAAGTCGCGCCGAACAGCGAGTTGAAGCGCTGGGCCAGATCCCGGGAGAGTTCCAGGTGCTGGCGCTGGTCCTCGCCGACCGGGACCGCGTTGGCCTGGTAGAGCAGGATGTCGGCGGCCTGGAGGACCGGATAGGTGAACAGCCCGACGCTGGCCCGCTCGTTACCCTGCTTCTGCGACTTGTCCTTGAACTGGGTCATCCGGCTGGCCTCGCCGAAGCCGGTGATGCAGCCGAGCACCCAGGCCAGCTGCGGGTGCTCGGGCACCTGCGACTGAACGAACAGGGTGCTGCGTTCCGGGTCGAGCCCGACCGCGAAGAGCTGCGCCGCCGCCACCCGGGTCCGCTGGCGCAGCAGCGCCGGATCATGGCCCGCGGTGATGGCGTGCAGGTCCACCACGCAGTAGAACGCGTCGTGGGTGTCCTGTAGCGCCACCCAGTGCCGCACCGCGCCGAGATAGTTGCCGAGGTGGAACGAGTCGGCTGTCGGCTGGATGCCGGAGAAGACGCGGGGCCGGGCGGGAACGTCGGACATGGCGATAATTCTGTCAGCAAGCAACCCGGTCCGTCATGACGGGCCGGCGGGTCGGCTCCGGCCCGCCGGCGCCGGGGTGCTGACCTCGCCCGCTTCGCCCGCGCCGACCCGGCGCGTCGGCCCGACCGTGACCCGGCGGTGCTGCCCCGCCACCGCCTCCCGGGCCGGCTCGGGGTCGCCCGCCGCGGCCGACGCAACGTCGTACTCGCGGTGCTGCTCGGTGCTCTGCTCGCGGCGCTGCTCGGTGCGGGCGGCGGAGACGGCGAGTCGGGCCACCCGGCGGCCGTCCAACGTGAGCACCCGCAGCAACCAGCCGGCCGGCAGCCCGGCCGGATCGGGTACGCCGACCTCGGCGGGCTCACCCGGCACCGGCACCTCGTCGCCGGTCACCGGGAGTCGGCCCAGCGCGGCCATGACGAACCCGCCCACCGTCTCGTACGGTCCGGCGGGTAGGGCCACCCCGGTCCGCTCGGCGAAGTCAGCGAGGTTGAGGCGGCCGTCCACCACCGCGGGCAGGCCTGCGTACACCGGGTCCGGGGTGGCGTCGTACTCGTCGTGGATCTCGCCGATCAACTCCTCGATGAGGTCCTCCAGGGTGACGATCCCGGCGGTGCCGCCGTACTCGTCGACGACCACCGCGAGGTGCTGACCCTCCCGGCGCATCTCGGTCAGCGCGGCGAGCACCCGTTTGCTGCCCGGGAGCCGCTTCACCTCCCGGGCCAACTCGCCGACGGTGACGCACGGGTCGGCGTCCGGGCGCAGCAGTACGTCACGCAGGTGCACGAAGCCGACCACGTCGTCGTGCGTGCCGTCGGTGACCGGGTAACGGGTGTGCGTCTCGGCGCGGACCAGTCGGGCGGCTTCGACGATGGTCAGCCGCGCCGGGAGGAAGACCACCTCGGTGCGCGGCATCATCACCTCGCGGATCAGACTGGCGCCGGCCACCAGGACCTCGTCGATGATCCGCCGCTCGTCCGGGTCGAGCACCGTGTTCGCCGCGACCAGGTCCCGCAGATCGGCCTCGGAGATGTGCTCCCGGCCGGCCGTCGGTCCGGTCCCGAGCAGATCGGTGACGAGTCGGGTCGCTCCATCTGCGGCGCGTACCACCACCCGGGCAACAGCCCGGGCGAGCGGGCCACTGTCGCGGCGGGGATGTGCCCGCGCGTGTCGCCGGAGCCCGGTACGGGCCGCTTCCCGCATGACAGAGATGGTAGACACCGTGGGCCCACCACGCCGGGGATCAGGTGGAGCCACGGAGAGATGTTCGGCTCTGTTTAATCATGAGAGATTATGATGGAATGGGGTTGACGGTGGCGACGGCGAGAGCGCCGGCCACCGCCCTAGTGTGATCATTGAAGGGCCACGTCCCGGGCGGGCCAGGCAGGAGGCAACGACGTGAAACTGCTCGTCACCGGGGGCGCCGGCTTCATCGGGAGCGTGGTGACCCGGATGCTGCTCGACGCGGGCCACCAGGTGGTCATCCTGGACGACCTGCGTACCGGCCACCGCGAGGCGCTCGCCCCGGATGCCACCCACGTGGAGGCGTCCATCCACGACGCCGCCCAGGTCATCACCGCGGACGCTGGTTTCGACGGGGTGCTGCACTTCGCCGCCCTGATCGCCGCCGGCGAGTCGATGGTCAAGCCGGAGCTGTACTGGCAGAACAACACCATCGGCACGCTCGCCCTGATCGACGCGGTCCGGGCCGCCGGGGTGCCCCGGATGGTCTTCTCCTCCACCGCCGCCGTCTACGGCAACCCCACCGAGCTGCCCATCACCGAAAACGCGGTCAAGGCACCCACCAACACGTACGGCGCCACCAAACTCGCCGTCGACATGGCACTCACCTCCGAGGCGATCGCGCACGGGCTGGCCGCCGTGTCGCTGCGCTACTTCAACGTGGCCGGCGCGCACCTCGACGGCGACATCGCGCTCGGCGAGCGGCACGACCCGGAGACACACCTGATCCCGATAGCGCTGGACGTCGCCGCCGGCCGGCGGGAGAAGCTCCAGCTCTTCGGGGACGACTACCCCACAGTGGACGGCACCTGCGTCCGCGACTACATCCACGTCGCCGACCTGGCCCGCGCGCATCTGCTGGCGTTGGACGCGGCCACCGGCGGCCAGCACCGGATCTACAACCTGGGCAACGGCAACGGCTTCACCAACCGGCAGGTGGTCGACGTGGTCCGCGAGGTCACCGGGCACCAGCTGCCCGTCGAGGTCGCGCCGCGCCGCGAGGGCGACCCGGCAGAGTTGGTGGCATCGTCCGCACTGGCCCGCGACGAGTTGGGCTGGGTGCCGCAGAAGCCGACACTGCACGACATGGTCGGCGATGCCTGGGCGTTCTACCGCACGCACATCCTGGGGCAGTCATGACCAACCCGAGCGGTGATGTCGTCGAGCGGGCCGCGGCCGGCTTCTCCGCGCAGTTCGGCACCGAGGCTGCCGGCCGCTGGGCAGCCCCGGGCCGGGTCAACCTGATCGGTGAGCACACCGACTACAACGAAGGCTTCGTGCTGCCGTTCGCGCTGCCGATGCGCACCGTCGTCGCGGCCGACCGGCAGGACGGGGAGCACTGGACGGCCTGGTCCGAGCTGTCCGGCGAGGCGATCACCTTCGGCGCGGACGACGTCGCCGAGCCCCGTCGGGTCACCGGCTGGGGCGCGTACGTAGCGGGTGTGGTCTGGGCGCTGCGCGAGGCCGGCCACCAGGTGCCAGGCGCCCGGCTGGCGATCGCCTCCGACGTGCCGCTGGGCGCCGGGCTCTCCTCCTCGGCCGCGCTGGAGTCGGCCGTGCTGGCTGCCCTGCTCGACCTCGGCGGGCTGGAGCTCGCCCCGGAACTTCAGCCCCGGCTGGCGCAGCGGGCGGAGAACGTCTACGTGGGCGCGCCGACCGGCATCATGGACCAGTCCGCGGCGATCCGTTGCCGCGCAGGGCACGCCCTCTTCCTGGACTGTCGCGACGAGTCGGTCGAGCACATCCCGTTCGACCTGGACGCCGACGGGCTGGCTGTGCTGGTCATCGACAGCCGGGCGCCGCACCGCCACGCCGACGGGGAGTACGCGGCCCGCCGCCGCTCCTGCGAGGCCGGGGCCAGCGCGCTCGGTGTCAGCGCGCTGCGGGACGTGGGCGTCGACCAACTCGACGCCGCACTTGCCCGGCTCGACGACGAGGAGACCCGGCGCCGGGTCCGGCACGTGGTGACCGAGGACCAGCGCGTGCTGGACACTGTGGCGCTGCTCCGCGCCGGCCGGGTCCGCGACATCGGCCCGCTGCTGACCGCCTCCCACGTCTCGATGCGCGACGACTTCGAGATCACCGTTCCGGAGATCGACACCGCGGTCGAGGCAGCGTTGGCGGCCGGCGCGCTGGGCGCCCGGATGACCGGCGGCGGCTTCGGCGGCTGCGTGCTCGCGCTGATCGAGGCCGACCGTGCCGACGCGGTAGCCGCCGCCGTGACCGACGCGTACGCGCAACGAGGTTTCACCGCCCCCGGCACCGTGACGGTCCTCCCCTCCCCCGGCGCCACCCGCCTGCCCTGACCCCGCCCCAGCCGACCCCCGGTCCCCTGCCCCCACCGCCCACCACGGCCGGGGCCGGGCGGAGGCCCGGACCGCGCGGAGGCCCGGACCGCGCGGAGGCCCGGACCGCGCGGAGGCCCGGACCGCGCGGAGGCCCGGACCGCGCGGAGGCCC
>NZ_JBEZFJ010000017.1:0-161057 GCF_040649335.1 Micromonospora sp. NPDC048986 | reverse complement strand
CCGGGCACCCCCCACCCCCCCCCCCCCCCCCACGCCCACGCCCCACGCCCCACGCCCACGCCCCACGCCCCACGCCCCACGCCCCACGCCCCACGCCCCACGCCCCACGCCCCACGCCCCGCGCCCCACGCCCGCGCCCCACGCCCCACGCCAAGATCGCGCTCGAACCAGGATGTAGTGGCCACGAGACACCGGGAAGCCACTACAACCAGGATGTTGCGCGATCTTGCCGCGCAAGGCACGGCGCGGCGCGCGGCGGGTGCGGGCGGGCGGGCGGGTGCCGGCGGCAGCCCGGGAACGGGAGCGGACGGCAACCCGGGAACGGGAGCGGACGGCAACCCGGGAGCGGGAGCGGACGGCAGCCCGGGGGCGGCGGCGGGGCGCGCGGGAGGACCCCCGGTGGGGTGGGAGCGGGCGCAGGGGCGGGTGGGGCCACACAGCTTTGGTACGGAGTATGTGTCGCTGGCCCATGTGCCGGGGAGCACACAGCTCGTAACTTCTTGCGCCATGACGGCAGAACCCGTGGTGGTCCCCCACGTCGTACAGGTCGACCTTTCCGGTCGGACCGCCCTGGTGACCGGGGGCGGCGGCGGCATCGGGCGGGCGTGTGCCCTGCGGCTGGGCGCGGCCGGCGCCAAGGTGCTCGTGGTGGACCGCAACCTGGAGGCAGCCAAGGCGGTGGCCGCCGAGGCCGGTGGGCGGGCCGAGGGCGTGGATCTGTCCGACGCCGCGGCGGTGGATTCGCTCGACGTGGACGTGGACATCGTGGTGAACAACGCCGGGCTCCAGCACGTCGCACCGTTGCAGGACTTTCCCGTTGAGCGTTTCGAGTACATCCAGCGGGTGATGGTGGAGGCGCCGTTCCTGCTGATCCGCCGGGCGTTGCCGCACATGTACGCCCGGGGTTGGGGGCGGATCGTCAACATCTCTTCGGTGCACGGGTTGCGTGCCTCGCCGTACAAGGCGGCGTACGTCTCGGCCAAGCACGCCCTGGAGGGGCTGTCAAAGGTGGTCGCGTTGGAGGGCGCCGCGCACGGTGTCACCGCCAACTGCATCAACCCGGCGTACGTGCGTACCGCGCTGGTGGAGAGCCAGATCGCCGACCAGGCGGCCAGTCACGGTATCGACGAGGCCGAGGTGATCGAGAAGATCATGCTGGCCCGGGCCGCGATCAAACGGCTGATCGAGCCGGAGGAGGTGGCCGAGCTGCTGGCGTACCTCTGCTCGCCGCCGGCGGCGTTCATCACCGGGGCGTCGATAGCCCTCGACGGGGGCTGGACGGCCAACTAGTGGGGCTGAGCACAATGTCGACCATGTCTTCGCCGGTGGAGTTCCTTGAGTTGCTCGCCCGAGAGGCAGCGGCGGTCGAGTTCGAGGGACCGCTGGTGGCCGCTCGGGCTGCCGGGCTGTCGCCGGACCGGCTGGCCGAGCTGGAGCAGGCCAAGTCGGTGGCGTTGCGGGTCCGCGCGCTGCTGGAGCGTCGCCGCCGCCGGGAGAGCGAGCTGTCCGGCCTGTACGACACGGTCAGCGACCTGGCCGGGCTGCGCGATCTGGACGACGTGTTGCGGGCGATCGTGCACCGGGCCCGTCATCTGCTCGGCGCTGACGTGGCGTACATGACGCTCAACGACGACGAACGTGGCGACACCTACATGCGGGTGACCGACGGGTCGGTCTCGGCCCGTTTCCAGCGGCTGCGTCTGCCGATGGGCGCTGGTCTCGGTGGCCTGGTGGCCCAGTCCGGCGCCCCGTACGTGACCGCCAACTACGGCGAGGACGCGCGCTTCCACCACACCGGCGAGATCGACGCCGGGGTGGGCGAGGAGGGTCTGGTGGCGATCCTGGGGGTGCCGCTGCGGCTCGGTTCGACCTCGATCGGGGTGCTCTACGCGGCCAACCGTTCGGCGCGACCGTTCGTCCGGGAGGAGGTGGCGCTGCTGGTGTCGCTGGCCGCGCACGCCGCGGTGGCGATCGACACCGCCCGGCTGCTGACCGAGACCCGTTCGGCGTTGGCCGAGTTGTCGGCGGCGAACACCACCATCCGGGCGCACAGCAGCTCGGTGGAGCGGGCCGCGGCGGCACACGACCGGATGACCGCGCTGGTGCTGCGCGGCGGCGGCGTGGAGGACGTGGCGGCTGCGGTGACCGAGGTGCTGGGCGGCGCGCTGCTGGCGCTGGACGCCGAGGGCCGCCTGCTGGCCCGGGTGGGTGAGATCGAGGAGCCGGACCGCGCGGACATCGTCGAGGCGGTGGCCGCGTCGCGGACCGAGGGGCGCAGCGTACGTCGGGGTCCCCTCTGGTACGCGGCGGTGGTGGCGGGCGCGGAGAACCTGGGCGCCCTGGTGCTGCGCCCGGACGACGAGTTGGTCGACGCCGACCAGCGCATCCTGGAGCGGGCGGCGTTGGTGACCGCGCTGCTGCTGCTGTTCCGCCGGACTGTCGCGGAGGCGGAGGGGCGGGTGCGTGGCGAGTTGCTGGACGACCTGATCGCCCGCCCGCTGCGCGACACCGACGCGCTGCGCAGTCGGGCCCGTCGGCTCGGGGTGGACCTGGACGCGCCGCACGTGCTGGTGGCGGTGGGCGACGACGCGATCGCGGCTACCGGCTCGGCTCGGCAGCGGGTGCTCTCCTGGGCCACCACGTACGCCTCGGCGCGCGGCGGGCTGGCCGCGGCGCGTGACGGCCGGGTGGTGCTGATGCTGCCGGGGTTGGACGCGGGCGGCAGCGCCCGCGCGGTGGCCCGGGACCTGTCCCGGGTGACCGGTCGGCCGGTGACCGCCGGGGCGAGCGGCCCGTCGAACACGCCGGGGGCGCTGGCCGGGACGTTCCAGGAGGCGGACCGGTGCCTGACGGCGCTGGGTGCGTTGGGCCGCGCCGGGCAGGGCGCGAGCACAGTGGAGTTGGGCTTCGTCGGGTTGTTGCTGGGCACTGTCGGTGACCGGGGTGAGAAGGACGTGACCGAGTTCCTCGGCGCGACAGTCGGGCCGGTGCTCGACTACGACGCCCGGCGAGGCACGGCTCTGGTGAAGACGCTGGAGGCGTACTTCGGGGTGGGCGGCAGCCTGGCCAGGGCCGCCGAGCAACTGCACGTGCACGTCAACACGGTGACGCAGCGGTTGGAGCGGGTCGGGCAGTTGCTCGGCGTCGACTGGCAGCGGCCCGAGCGGGCGCTGGAGGTGCAGCTCGCGCTGCGCCTGCACCGACTGCGCGCGCCGGCCGGCTGACCGATACCGGTCAGCGGGCCCGGATGCCCTCCAGCACGGCGTCGACGACCCGTTCGGGCAGGGACTGCTCGTCCAGGTCCGGGTTCCACTGGAGCACCCGCTGGATCAGCATCGGCCCGGTGAGCAGCGCCATTGTCACCTCGACGTCGATGTCGGCGCGCAGCACCCCTTCGTCGATGCCGCGCCGCAGCACCTCGCGCATCAGCTGCCGCCGGGGCGAGATGATGTTCTGGTAGAGCTGGAACTGGTCGGCGCTGCGGTTCACGGCGGGTGCCAGGCAGGGCATGATCTTGGCCGCTCGCGGGTCGACGTTCTTGCCGATCGCGCCGACCAGGAGCACCAGGTCGTCGCGGACGGAGTGGCCCGCCGGCTGGGCCAGGACGCCCTTGAGGCGGCGCAACGCGTCCAGCAGCAACGCGTCCTTGCCCGCCCAGCGGCGGTAGATGGTGGCCTTGCCGACCCCGGCGCGGGTGGCGATCGCCTCGATCGAGAGCGCCTCGATGGTGCTGCCCTCGGCGAGCAGGTCGAGGGTGGCCTCGATGATCGCCTCGTCGGCGCGGATGCTCCGCGGTCGACCGGGCGACCGCGGAGCATCAGCAGTGGACGTCATGTCCGTCATTCTCCCCGAACCTATGCCGTACCGGCCAGCTCGGGCTCGGCGACCGGCGCCGCCGGGGCGAGGCTGGTGTCCTCCTTGCCCGGCATCCAGCGCAGCACCACGATGATCCCGAGTGCGGCGATCACCGCGGAGAGCCCGGCCGCCCAGTGCATGGCGGTGACGAAGGCGTCGTTGGCCGCCGAGATCAGCCCTGGCGCCGCCGGGCCGAGCTGGCCCGCCGCCGCGTACGCACCGGAGATCGACTCGTTGGCCGCGTCCTGGGCCTGGGTGGGCAGACCGGTCAGCGCGTCACCGATGTCGCTGCGGTAGACAGCGGAGAGCACCGAGCCGAGGACTGCCACGCCGAGCGCGCCGGCCACCTGGCGGATGGTGTTGCTGACCGCGGAGCCCACGCCGGCCTTCTCCCGGGGCAGCGCCGACATGATCGACTCGGTGGCCGGCGGCATGATGTTGGCCATCCCGGCGCCCTGGATGAGGAAGACGAGCAGCACGATCCAGATCGGGGTGGCGGCGCCGATGAAGACGAACGCGCCGAGTGACACCACCGTCAGCGCCAACCCGACGGTGGCGACGGCCTTACCGCCGTAGCGACGGACCATCGCGGCGCTGCGCGGCGCGAAGACCAGTTGGGCGCCGGCGAAGGGCAGGAAGAGCAGACCGGTCTGCAACGGGCTGTAGTCGCGCACGAGTTGCAGGTAGAACGAGCCGAAGAACATCGAGCCCATCGCGGCGAAGAAGACCAGGCCGACGATGGCGACCGGCGCGGCGAATCGGGGCACCTTGAACAGTCGGACGTCCAGCGACGGGTGGTCGCTGCGCCGCTCGTGCTGGACGAACCAGGCCAGCACCGCGATGCCGACCAGGATCGAGCCCCAGGCCATCGGGCGGTCGAAGCCGTGCTCGCCGCCGTCGATGATGCCGTACGAGAGGGCGACCAGGCCGACCACGGAGAGCAGCACGCCGAGCACGTCGATCCGGCCGGGCCGCGGGTCGCGCGACTCGGGGACCAGCAGCGCCACCAGGATCACCCCGGCGACGACCACCGGCACGTTGATCAGGAAGACCGAGCCCCACCAGAAGTGCTCCAGCAGCGCGCCGCCGAGGATCGGGCCGATCGCCACGGCGAGACCGACAGCGCCGGCCCAGACTCCGATGGCCCGGCCACGCTCGCGCGGGTCGAAGACGTTGGAGATGATCGACAAGGTAACCGGCATGATGGCCGCGCCGCCGACCCCCATCAGGGCGCGGGCCGCGATGAGCTGTCCGGGGCTCTGGGCGTACGCGGAGAGCAGCGACGCCAGGCCGAACAGCACCAGACCGATCATCAGGAAGCGCTTGCGGCCGGCGCGGTCACCGAGCACCCCGAAGGTGAACAGCAGCCCGGCGAAGACGAGCGTGTAGGAGTTGATGGACCACTCCAGTTCGCCCTGGCTGGCGCCGAGACCGTGCACCGGGTCGGCCAGGGTGCGCAGGGCGACGTTGAGGATCGTGTTGTCGAGGACGACCACGAGGAGGCTGATCACCAGCACCCCCAGGATCGCCCACCGCCTCGGGTGTCCGGTGTTGTTGTGCAGCTCCATGCCTGGCTTTCCCCCCACGCTGATCACCCGCGACGAAATACGATACGGGTCAGACTCGTAACGCGGGTCAGCCTACGACGCGTATTAACGATACGGCACCGATCCGTATCGTATGTGGTGGGCATCACGCCCGGACGTGATCGCCAGGCAGGCGTCGACGGCCTCGGTCAACGTGCCGAGACGGACCGCCGGACCGCCGAGCGGCTCGATCCAGCCCGGCCCCGCGCCGTACACCCGAAGGAGCGGAAAGTCCCGGGCGAAGCGCACCAGGCGGTACGCGCGGCCGGTGAGCGGCGTCTGCGACCAGAGCACGACGGTGCGCGGGCGGGCCCGGTGCACCGCGCTGGCGAGCGCGGACCAGGGCAGCGCGGGGCCGAGGTTCAGACAGCCACGGCCCTGCTCGCGCAGCGCGGCGGCGAGCGCCAGCAGACCCAGGCTGTGCGCCTCCTTCTCCGCGCCGGCCAGCAGCACCCCGCCGGTGGGCAGTGAACGGCCCGGCTCCCGGCGGTACGCGTCCAACCCGACCCGGACGCCCTCGAAGAGGGAATGCTCGATGACGATCTCGGCGGCGGTGCGCCCGGACAGCCGGGCCAGCAGCGGACGGCAGACCTGCTCCCAGAGCGCCGGCACGCCCCACGCCTCGACCAGGTCCAGCACCAGCGTCGCGACGCCGTTGGCGTCCAGGTCCTCGGCCGCCAGCGACACCTGCTTGTGCGCGATCTCCACGGCCTCCGCCGGCATCGGATCGGTCAGCACCAGACGTACCCCCGGGTAGACGTTCTCTACTGGGGGGTTCGCTCGGAGGGCGCGTGGCGGATGCGCCGTCGGGTGAATTTTCAGCGGCGGCGGGCCGCCAGCCGGTGGGCCGGCACGGGACGCCGCCCCGGAACAGCACCACGACGACGATGCCACCGGTCACCGGGCCGATCATCGCGTGGACGAGGGCCTACGGCGGGCCACCGGATTCGAACCATGTCGATGGGGCCTAGTTTCGACCCGCTGTTGACGTGCGTGAACTCCACTCCCCCGCGCCGTCGACTTGACCGGACCCCCTAGGTTGATGATCCACACAGCCCATCGGAAGGTCCCCACCCCATGCCCGTCGGCTTCACCATGGCGATCGTCTTCGCCGTCGCCCTGGCGGTCAGCGCCGTCGTCGCACTCGTCGCTCCCGCACGGCCGCTCAAGCGGATGGCCGCCCTCGCGGCGCTCGGCTTTCTCGCCCTCACGCTGGTCGTCGGCATCGCCTCCAGCGCCCACTCGGTGCCCATCCGCTCGGTCGGCATCGTCACCAGCTTCGGCAAGCCCACCGGCGAGGTGACCGGCTCGGGCCTGAAGTGGGTGGCGCCCTGGCAGAAGGTCGGCGAGTGGGACGCGGGCCGCCAGAAGTACGACCACATCGGCGGCGACAACTGCGTACGCGTGCGCACCGGCACCCTCGCCGACGCCTGCGTCGAGGTGCTGGTCGAATGGCAGGTCAAGCCGGAGAACGCGCCGAAGCAGTTCATGGACTACAAGGGCGACTTCGGCAGCTTCCGGGGTCAGCGGGTCGGTGTGCAGCTCGACAGCGCGGTCAACGACGCCTTCGCCGCGTACAACCCGCTGGAGAAGATCGACGCCAAGACCGGCGACCTCAACGTCGACCTGAAGCCGTTCGCCGCGAACATCAAGACCAGCGCGGAGACCCGCCTCACCACCGACGTGGACATCCTCTCGGTGACCATCACCCGGGTGAACCACGACGACAAGACCGAGGGCAACATCAAGGCGTTCCAGGACAAGCTGGCGCAGACCCGCAACCTGGAGCAGGACCGCAAGAACGCCGAGATCTCCAAGCAGATCACCGAGACCAACGCGACAGTCGACAAGGTGACCCGTTGCCTGGAGATCGCGGAGAAGAACGGCGCGAACCCGGGACTCTGCATCAACCCGGGCATCGTCACCGGCAAGTGACAACCAGCCGGCCCACCCGCCACGGGTGGGCCGGCTCGCACGTCACGGCCCGCCTGGCCGGTGTGCGCCGACATCGGTGCGGCCGGGGCGGCACCGCCGAGCGGCGCACCGCCCGCCACCGCGCGACGGGTCGATCGCGCCGCCTAGGCGAAGCTGAACAGCGGCGGGAACACGAGGACCACGATCCAGGCCCACGCGGCGTACACCGGCAGGTAGCCGGTCTGCCACCGCTCCAGCGCCGCGAACGGGGCGCGCCGACGGATGAAGGACAGCAACAGCCACGCCGACCAGGCGAGGTTGACCAGCAGGATCACGTTCTCACCGAGCGCCGCCGCCCGGTTCGGCGTACCGCCGTACTCGTCGGTGATGCGCCCGGTGATCTCCAGCAGCACCAGCACGTCGATGGCCAACGCACTGACCACGAGCGCGAGTTGGAGTTTGTCGAACGGGCCGGGCGGGGCCAGCGGGTCACGGGCCGAGAGTGAGTAGAGCAGCAGCCCCAGCACCACGACCAGCAGGAGGTCGAAGAGGAGCAGCGCCTCCCGCTCGACGTCGATGCCGTGGCTGGTCCAGACGACAGCGACCAGGAAGGCGAGCAGGGCGGCGGTGAAGAGCGGGGTGAACAGCCTGGTGAGGACCGGCGCGATGTTCTCGACGACACTCTGCTTGGCCTCGACCAGCCACCCGGCCACCACCACCGCCGCCGCGGCGCCACCGGGCAGCAGCCACTGCGAGATGAACGCCTCCGGGACGATCCCGATGGCAGCGAAGGTGTTGAACAGGAACGCGGCGAGCACACCGCCGCCGAGGGCCATCAGCACCAGGTAGATGAACCACTCGCCGGTGAACCGGATGAAGTCCATGCGTCGACGGGAGGAGCGCCAGTCGTCGGCGACATAGGCCAGGCCGACCACCAACCACAGGGCGATGGGCAGGTGGATGCTGGTGACGACCACTGACTGCGAGTCGTCCGCCAGGGGGTAGGCGTTGGCGGCCACGGCGCCGAGGACGAAGAGCGCCGCCAGTGCCGCGATCACCGTCCGTCGGGCTCCCCGACGCCAGGCCAGGTACGCCGCCAGCCAGGGCAACGCGAACAGTGTGAAGTTCCGCGCGTAGAACGGGCCGTCGTCGGCGAAGCTCAGCCCGAACAACGCCGGCGCCTTCACGGACACCACGGCACCCGTCGCACAGCCGAGCATGACCCACAGGTCCCGGACCGATCGCGTGCCGCCGACCGGACTGCCGGAGTCGCCGGTCAGCACCAGCTGCTTCCACAACCGTTCGGAATGTTCCCGGGCGAACTCGCGGGAGAGGTCGTCGAGGCTGCCCATCCGTTTCACCGCCACCAGGAACGCCTCGTCCGGGCTCAGGCCGGCGCCGACGAGCTCGTCGACGGAACCACGAAGGTGGTCCTCCAGCTCGTCGGCGTCCACAGGTTGCAGCTCCCGGCGACGCAGCACGTACTGACGCCACTGCTCGAACTGTGCTTCCAATCCCTGCGGCCCCTCGTGCGCCGTCATGCCGGGCCCTCCAACGGACGCACCGTCAGCGGCGCGCGGTCGTGCCAGATCTCCTTGAGCGCGCCGACCACTGTGTCCCACTGGCGGCGCTGCTCGGCCAGCTCGGCCAGACCCCGGTCGGTGATGCGGTAGTACTTGCGCTTCCGCTCGCCGGCGACCGCCTGCCAGCTCGACTCCAGGTGACCGAGGCGCTCGAGCCGGTGCAGCAACGGGTAGAGCAGCCCTTCGGTCCAGTCCAGCTCACCCCCGGACAGCTCGTTGATCCGCCGGAGGATGGCGTAGCCGTAGCTCTCGCCCTCGGCCAGGATGCCGAGCACCATCGGCGTCGCCGAGGCGGCGACCAGATCCTTGGCGACCTTCACGTAACCTCCCGCCCCTAAACCTAGAAGTAAGATGCATAGTACTGCTAGGTATAGCTGCCGGCGCAACGGCCGGGAGCAAGACGCCGGCCGAATCGCCGTCACGGGCAACTGTGGTGCCGCGATCGGGCAATTCCGGGTTAGCCTTGGCGCATATGGCTACCTTTCGCAGCGCCTCAGTGCTCCTATCCTCAGACGGCACCAGGACCCCCGGCACCGCCGCGCTCTTCGCCGAGCCGGCCCGTAGGGGCGGAATTCCGCCCTGGGCAGGCGACTTCCGGCCCGCCAACAGCGCCGGCAACGGCCCCAAGAACGCGGTCGGAAAGACCTTCACCCTGGAGCTGCCCGACGGCAGCACCGGCAAGGTAGTGGTGCAGGGTCTCAAGAGCGGCAAGGGCGGCGTCGTGCTGGCGCTGATGGGCGAGGACGCCCCACCCTTCTGACCAGTCGCCCGGGTGCCCAGGGTTGGCCCTTCCCGGGTCGACCCCGGGCACCCGGCGCTGCGAGCCCGGCGGTGACCAGCGTCAGTCCAGGGTGACCACCCAGCGGGCGCCCTCGCCCCGGGCCAACCGGTCGAACGCCGCCGGCGCCTCATCCAACGGAACCGTCCCGCTGACCAGCACACCCAGATCCAATGTGCCGTCGGCCAACTCGGCGGCCAGCACCGGCACCTCCCGGTCCGGGTCGGACGAGCCGTACACCGAGGAGCGCAGGGTGCGCGCGGAGTGGAAGATGTCCAGCGCGCCGAGGCTGACCATGTCGTCCTTCGCACCCATGCCGACCACCGTCACCGCTCCCCCGCGCCTGGTCAGCCGCCAGGCGGCGCGGATGGTGGCGGCCCGACCGACGCACTCGAAGGCGTGGTCGACGCCCCGGCTCTCGGTGCGCGCCCGTACCTCCTTGGAGAGCCGGTCGTCGGAGAGCAGGAAGTCGGTTGCCCCGGCGGCGAGCGCCAGGTCCCGCTTCGCCTCGGCGACGTCGATGGCCAGGATCGTCGTCGCACCGGCCCGGCGGGCCGCGCTGAGCACGGCGAGCCCGACCCCACCGAGCCCGACGACAGCGACCGACTCGCCAGGTGTCACCCGGGCGGTGTTCCGGACCGCGCCGACGCCGGTGAGCACCGCGCAGCCGAGCAGTGCGGCCTGCTCGGGCGGCAGCCCGGCGGGGATCGGGATGACGGCACGCTCGGGCACCACCACCGCCTCGGCGAGCGCACCGAGGCCGAGGGTCAGGTGCAGCGGGACCCCGTCGTCGGTCTCACCGCGCGGCACTGTCGGTGCCGTGGTGTCCGCGCAGAGCCACGGCTCGCCGCGCCGGCACCACCAGCAGGCCCGGCAGGCCGGCGCCCAGTTGAGCACCACCGGTGTGCCGACGGTCAGCTGACTGCCCGGCCCGACCTCGGCCACCACGCCGGTCGCCTCGTGCCCGAGCACCAGCGGGAACCTCGCGGCGAGGGTGCCGTTGACCATGGACAGGTCGGAGTGGCAGACACCGGCCGCCCTGATCGTCACCCGCACCTCGCCGGGGCCGGGCGCGGGCAGGCGTACCCGCTCGACCCGCAGCTCGGCGCCGGAGCCGCGCGCGACCAGCGCGCGAACAATGACCGGCTCGGTGCCGCCGCCCGGCGCGGCCGGGGACGGCTCGGCGTGGCCCGCCGGCGTCACCGGGGACAACTCGGGGTGGCCCGGCGCGGCCGGGGACAGCTCGGGGTCGGTCATCGCTGGATCGCCTTCAGCTCGCAGAACTCGGCCAGCCCGTGTACGCCCAACTCCCGACCCAGGCCGGACTGCTTGTAGCCGCCGAACGGGGCGAGCGGGTTGAACGGGGCGCCGTTGATGTCGACCGCGCCGGTACGCAGTCGCCGGGCCACCGCGAGCGCCGCGTCGGTGTCGGCGGACCAGACCGCGCCGGCCAGCCCGTACTTCGAGTTGTTGGCGATGGCGACCGCCTCGTCGGTGTCCGCGAACGGGATGACGGCGAGCACCGGACCGAAGACCTCCTGCTGGGCGAGCGCGCTGTCGGGGTGCACGTCGGCGAAGACGGTCGGTGCGACGAAGTGCCCCCGGGTCGGCACCGGGGCCTCCGGCCCGCCGGCGACCAGCCGGGCGCCGTCGGCGAGGGCCCTGGCGATGTGGCCACGCACCCGCTCGGCCTGCGCGGCGGAGACCAGCGGGCCGAGCCGGGTGCCTGAGTCGAACGGGTCGCCGAGGCGGTAGCCGGCCACCGCCTCGGCGATCAGGTGCAGGGCTTCGTCGTACCGATCGTTGTGCACCAGCATCCGGGTCCAGGCGGTACAGGTCTGCCCGGAGTTGAGCAGGGCGTTGCCGACGCCCACCTTGACGGCGGTGGCCAGGTCGGCGTCGGGGAGGATCACGTTGGCGGACTTGCCGCCCAGCTCCAGCGCGACCCGGGCGATCCGGTCGGCGGCGAGCCGCATGATTCGCGCGCCGGTGGCGGTGGAGCCGGTGAAGGAGACCAGGTCGACGTCCGGGTGCCCGGCGAGGGCCTCACCGACCACCGGCCCGGTGCCGGGGACCAGGTTGAGCACGCCCGGCGGCAGGGCGGCTTCGGTGACCGCGTCGAAGAGCAGGTACGCGGTCAACGGGGTCAGCTCGCTGGGTTTGAGCACCACGGTGCAGCCGGCGGCCAGGGCGGGTGCCAGCTTCGCCATCACCTGGTGCAGTGGGTAGTTCCACGGGGTGATCGCGCCGACCACGCCGATCGGCTCGCGGACGACGAGGGAGTTGCCGATGCTCTCCTCGACCGGCGCGCGGGCGGCGAGCGCGACGTGATCGCGCAGCACTGTCAGCGGCAGCCCGACCTGCACCCGGGTGGCGAGTTTGAGCGGCGCGCCCAGCTCCACGGCGATGGTGCGGGCGAGGTCGTCGGCGCGAGCGGTGAGCGCCGCGTGCAGCCGGTCGAGGTGGGCGGAGCGCTCGGCCGGGGTCGCGGCCGACCAGCCGGGAAACGCGGTCCGGGCCGCGGCCACAGCGCGATCCACGTCGGCCGGGGTGCCGGCCGGCACCTGCCCGATCAGCTCCCCGGTGCTCGGGTTCTCCACGTCGATGAGACCGGTGTCGGCGGGAGGCGTCCACTCCCCGCCGACGTGCAGGTGGCGCCGCAGGCGCAGGGGGTCGGGCAGCAGCGACGGCGGGGCGGCGAGGTCCATGTCGTCCCTTCGAGGGTGGGCGATGGGCGATGGTGATGGCGACGGGGGTCGCGACGGGCGATCAAACTAGCGCTGGGAGTTTGGACGCTACCCGTTGGACCCGGCGGACTCCACCGTCTCGACGGTGTGGGTGTACTCGGCGGCCAGACCGTGCAGCAGCGCGTCCAGGCCGAGGGCGAAAGCGCCCTCGTCCACGCTCTGCTGGTGTTCGGCGAGCCGGTGGGCCTGGCGCAGGTGTGGGTAGTGCGCCGCGTACAGCTCCGGGTCCTCGACGAAACCCCTGGCGAACGAGCCGAGCGCCGAGCCGGCCACGAAGTAGCGCAGCGCCGCGCCGATGTGGGTGGCGCGGGCCGGCGGCCAACCGGCCCGGACCAGACCGCCGTAGACCGCGTCGGCCATGGCCAGGGCGGCCGGTCGACGACCCGGCCCCTGCGCCAGGTACGGCACGATGTTCGGGTGCGCGGTGAGCGCCCGCCGGTACGACCAGGCCCAGTCCCGCAGCGCGGCGAGCCAGTCCCGGCTGGCGAAGCCGCTGGTGTCGACAGCACCGGTGACGGTGTCGGCGACCGCGTCGAGGATCTCGTCCTTGGTGGCGAAGTGGTTGTAGAGCGAGGGACCCTGCACGCCGAGCGCGGCGGCGAGTCGGCGGGTGGAGAGCGCGCCGAGCCCGTCGGCGTCGATCAGCGCGAGCGCCGTCTCGACGATCCGGTCGCGGGTGAGCAGAGGCCGTCGAGGTCGGGGCACGTCGGAACTCCTCGGTCTGCGGTGTCCCTCCCCGTGGGAACCACCTGTTCACGCACCCTATCCGGGACCGTCCGCGGGCAGGCGTCACCACGTCGGCCGGAGAAGGGGTCTGGACGAATGAAAACTTACACCGCTAGTTTATGGGGGACCGCTGCGGCCCGTGGCGGCGCACCACCACGCCGACCGAGGGGGAACCGTGGACTTCGCACTGTCCGACGAGGAACGCGCCGTCCGGGACACCGTGCGCGCGTTCATCACCCGCGAGGTGATGCCCCTGGAAGCCGAGGTGCTCCGCCGGGAACGGGCGCACCAGCCGGGCCTCGACCACTCCGAGGTGCGCGAACTGCAACTCAAGGCGCGCAAGTTCGGCTTCTGGGGCCTGGCCACCCCGGAGGAGTACGGCGGGATGAACCTGCCAGCCGTACTCCAGTCGTTGATCTGGACCGAGCTGGGCCGCACCTTCGTGCCGTTCCGCTTCGGTGGCGAGGCGGACAACATCCTGTTCCACGCCACCGAGGAGCAGAAGCGGGAGTTCCTCATCCCGACCATCGAGGGTGAGCGACGCTCCTGCTTCGCGATCACCGAGCCGGGAGCCGGATCCGACGCCGCCAACATCAGGCTGTCCGCCCGCCGTGACGGCGACGACTGGATCCTCGACGGCGAGAAGACCTTCATCACCGGCGGTCACGACGCCGACTTCGCCATCGTGGTCGCCGTGACCGACCGGGACAAGGGCGCCCGCAACGGCGGCGCCACAGCGTTCCTGGTGGACCGGTCGATGGGCTGGCGCTCGGAGTTCATCCAGACGATGGGCGAGGGCGGGCCCGCGTCCCTCATCTTCGACGGCGTACGCGTGCCGCACCGCAACATCCTCGGTGAGATCGGGCAGGGCTTCACACTCGGCATGGAGTGGATCGGCAAGGGCCGCTACACCATCCCGTCGCACGCCATCGGCATCGCCGAGCGGGTGTTGCAGATGGCCATCGAGTACGCGAACACCCGGGAGACCTTCGGCACGAAGATCGGCACCAACCAGGCCATCCAGTGGATGATCGCCGACTCCGAGACGGAGCTGGAGGCGGCCCGCTGGCTGGTGCTGCGCTCGGCGTGGACCGTCGACGCGGGCCTGGACCCCCGGCACGCCTCGTCCATGGGCAAGCTCTACGGCGCGGGCATGGTCAACAGGGTGGTCGACCGGGTGCTCCAGATCCACGGCGGCATGGGCTACACCCGAGAGCTGCCCATCGAACGCTGGTACCGGCAGGTCCGGCTCTACCGGATCTTCGAGGGCACCGACGAGATGCAACGGCTGATCATCTCGCGGGACCTGCTGCGCGGCTACACGAAGATCGGTGGCCACCTGGCCTGACATCGTGTCCGCCCCGCGTGAACAAAGTAGGCCCGCCGGCCATCTACCCCCATGACAGCTGCCACTCAGCCAGAGGGGGATGTTCCATGCACCTACGAATCAGGGCCGTGGCGACGGCGATCGTCGTCGCCACGGTCGGCGCCGCCGTCCCGGCCGCGCCGGCATCGGCCAACGTCAGCCAGGGGTACGTGATGGGCTCAGGCACCTGGACTGACGACTGGAACGACGAGGGCCCGATCTCGGCGACGACCCGCTCGTACAACAACGTCGTCGCGATGTGGCAGTTGATCCTCTGGGCGGATGGTTACCTCGCCCGCTCGGGCGTCGACTGCCGGTTCGGGCCGGGGACGACCGCCGCCACGAAGAAGTGGCAGACCGCCCGGGGCCTCGTCGGCGACGGCGTCGTCGGCCCCCGGACGCTGGCCAGGGCGGCGACCCGACTCGCCGGGTACGAGGGCGAGGGCTGGTTCTACTACGACGGGGCCGGCACCAACATCCTTCACTTCGGTCGCCTCGCCGACGGCACGTGGGACATGAGCCTCGGGGTCGACCTGGAGTGGCGAACCCTCTCGTACACAGCGGCGAGCTTCAGCGTCTGCTCCTGATGCCGCCGATGACGGCCGGCCGCGCGCCGGCCGTCATCGGCGACGGGTCAGCCGGTCAACGCCGTCAGCGCGGCGTCCACGTCGGCCTCCGTGGAGTAGATGTGGAACGAGGCCCGGACCCGTCCGGCGCGCACCGCCGCCCGGATGCCGGCCGCCGCGAGGCGCTGCTCCGCGTCCGGCACGTCCACGCTGACGATGGCGCTCTCCCCCGGTGCCCGGCCCAGCCCGGTCAGGAACCGGTTGGCCAACGCCACGTTGTGCGCCCCGATCGCCGGCACGCCGATCTCGGCGACCACCTCCAGGGCGGGTGCCGCACCGACCCAGCTGAACCAGGCCGGTGAGATGTCGAACCGCCGGGCGTCGTCGGCCAACCGCAGCGGCGGACCGTAGTAGGAGGCGTGCGGGTCGCGGCCCGCGTACCAGCCGGCCGCGTCGGGGCGCAGCCGCTCGCGCAACCCGGGGGCCAGATAGGCGTACGCGGTCCCGCGCGGATTCATCAGCCACTTGTAGCCGCCCACCGCCACCGCGTCGGCCCGGCTGCCGTCGAACGGCAGCCAGCCGCACGCCTGGGTCGCGTCCACCGCCACCAGCGCGTCGTGGGCGCGGGCCGCGGCGATGATCTCGTCGTACGCCGCCACCGCCCCGTCGGCCGACTGCACCAGGCTGAACGCCACCAGGTCGGTGTCGGCGTCGATGGCGTCGACCAGCGACTCCAGCGGCACGGTGCGGACCGTGACGCCACGCTCCTGCTGAACCAGCCACGGGAAGAGATTCGAGGTGAACTCGACCTCGGGGACCACCACAGTGGCACCGGCGGGCAGCGCCGCCGCGACCGGCGCGAAGAGCTGGGACACCGCCGCGCCGACCGCCACGTCACCGACCGGCACCCCGATGAGGCCGGCGAAGGTGACACGAGCCCGGCTCGTCGACTCGCCCCAGCCCTCCCACGACGTACTACCAACCCGCCAGGCCGCGAGAGCCTCCTGCAACGCCGCCCACGCCGGCTCCGGCGGCAACCCGTAGCTGGCGGTGTTCAACCAGCCAGGCTCCGGCTGCCAGAGCTTCTGCGCCTGCTCGATCTCCATGGCGTCGACGCTAGGCCGAACGACGCGCGACGGGCACTGCCAATCGGCGATCGGCGGCCTGTCAGATGCTGACGAAGTCCTGACCGAGCAACGCCCGCAGCCTGGTCAACGCGCGGGCGTTCCGCATCTTGACCACCGACACGGAGACGTCGAGGGTGCTGGCGACCGCCTCGACACTCTGATCCTCCCAGTGCCGGAGCACCACGATGGCCTGATCGCGGATCGGTAAGGTAGCCAACGCCTGGAGCAGGACGACGTGCAGCTCTGTGGTGTCGTCGGGCAGTTGCGGCGACCCCTCGGGCAGCTCGGCGAGCACGACCTCGGCGGTGGCGCGCCGCTTGTTCTGATCGAAGACGGCGTTCATGAGGACCCGACGGCTGTACGCCTCGAGGCTCGCGGTGTGCCGGATCCGGCCCCAGTTCGCGTACATCTTCGCGAAGGTCGTCTGGGTCAGGTCCTGGGCGAGGTGCCAGTCACGACACATCAGGTAGGCGGTACGCCGCAGCCTCGGTGCGGTGGTCTCGACGAACGCGGTGAACTCCGCCTGCTGGGCGGTCTGCTCACGCCGTCGAGCCGCGCCCCAGCGGGCAGCCGCCATCAGTCGACCGCCGACGCGTTGGTGCCCGCCGGGCAGTCAATGCCGATGATCTCCTCGACACCAGGCAGACGTTCGAACCGTGCGGCCAGCTCCGCATACCTCGACCGCACGACGAGCGTTATCCGGAATGACTCCGGCAGTTGGCTGGCCACGATGTTGTCGACGAGTTCGGGAGCGTCCGCGTACAGCTTCTTGAACTTCCTCAGCGCCTCTTCGCGGCTCTCATACGCCACTGTCCCGACCGCCGGGTCCGCGTCCAGCGCGCTGTTGATCGCGCTGCGCTGCTGGTCGGTGATCTCGGGAGCGAGGTAGACCGCGGCGTCGGTCGCGGTCTCGTCAGCGGGGGCCTGGCACGCCCGGTTCACGAGCATGCCGAACGCCGCCGGCACCGTCGTCGGTGGCGGCGCCGACCGTTGCGGCGGTGTCGCCACGTTCACCGCCCCCACCGCCGCCACGGCGATCACGGCGGCAACACCTGTCGCCACCAGCCGTTGCCGCCGTCGACGCAGGCCGGTGCCGGCGGCCACCGCGTCACCGACCAGGTCGACCAGGGGTAGTGCCGGCTCGTCGGCGACGGCGCGGTCGAAGAGCACCCGTAGGTTCTGATCCATGTTTCCTCCCGTGGCCCCGGTGGGCTTCCACAGGTCAAGACTGGTTGGGGCACCGGATCGGTCACATCGACGCCGGCGGCACCGGCGTCACGGCTGCCGTCGGCGCCCGACCGACTCGTCGGCAGCGGGCACCGGGATCCGGGCGAGGCTGTCGGCGAGTCCGGCGAGCCACCTGTCGACCTCCACCAGGTGCCGGACCGACCGATGGTCCGCCTCGCCGAGGAGCGGGCGGATCCGGTCCAACTGGTCGACGCAGCTGGTCGGGACCGGCGCCCGCTGCGGTGTCCGGCCGTGGGCGACCTCGTCGGCGAGGGCGTCGTACGCCGACCGCAGACGCCCGGTGGAGTCCCGCAGCAGCGCCGCCGCCCCGGGCCAACCGGCGAGGCAGCCGGGCGGGTTGCGGCGCAGCAGCGACTCCGCTCCGGGCACGACATGGTGCCCGGCGCTCAGCACGGCGTCCCAGTTCACCTGTTGACGGTGCGGATCGTGCCGCTCGGAGTGGTACTGGCAGTACGACGAGTCGATCAGGACCATCCGGCGACGTACCCGGCTGAGGGCTCCCGCTGGTGGCGGAGCATCACCGAGTATCGACTGGACAGTCTGTTCGACGGCGTCCGCGCTGGCCGCCAGGTAGCGGGTGGCATTGTGCCGCAGGTCGTGGCCCGCGCCGCGCGGCCAGATCGCCACCCCGGCGAGCACGCCGATCACCGCGCCGAGCAGCACGTCGACGAGGCGGGCCTCGGCGAGCCGCCACCCTTCCGGGCTGAGTTGGGCGAAGACGACTGTCAGCAGCAGTGTGAACAGCGCCTGCTGCCACACCGGACCGAGCAGCCGGCCGACACCGAAGGCCAGCAGCAGGGTGACAGGCAGGACGACGGCGTACACGATCGGCTCGTCGACGACGAGCATCACCCCGCCGCTGACGATCGCGCCGACGATGGTGCCCAGCACGGCCGGCCGCAGCGCCGTGCGGGTGTCGGCGGCGGACGTGCGCAGAACCGTGAGGGTGGCCAGCAGCACCCAGAAGCCGTGGGTCAACTGCAACACCCCGGCGGCCACCCGGGCGATGGCGAGCGCCACGGCCAGCCGAAGCGAGCTGTGCAGGTGGGCCGAGCGCGGTGCCAGGTGGGAGCGGAACTGCCACCAGTACAGCGTCCACGGACTGCGCCGGGCGTAGGCGAACAGCTCCGAGGAGGCGTCGCCGCCGCCGAGGCGCGCACCGGTCGCCACCCGGGAACCGACGACGAAGACCCGCACCTGGTCCGCGAGGGCCAGCGCTGTCGCGTCCCGGCACAACCGGGGTACGTCCGGCGCGTCGCTGACCTGGCCGGATCCCACCGGGTACGCCGCCTCGGCTCGTCCGACCGCCACGTCCAGGTCGGCCGGGGTCACCGCCGGGGCACCCGGCGACAGGCTCCGGCCGGCCGCGCGGGTGGTGTTCGCGCAGGAGCGCAGCAGACGCGCCGCCGCCAGGTCCGGGATCGGCTCCGGCGGGGCGTCCGCCGCCAACCGGTCCGCCTCGGCGAGCACCTCCCGTAACGCGGCCGCGCAGATCCGCAACGCCCGGTCCTGAGCGCCCGCCGCGGTGGGCGCCCACGCCGGCGGGCTGCGGTTCAGCTCGATCGACGCCACCACGTCGTACGCCCGCTCGCGCCGCGCGTCCCGATCACCCCCAGCGGTGTGCGGGGCGGTCAACCGCTCGGCGGCGACGTCGAGGAAGGCGGCGACGCCGTGCGCCGCCTCGGCCAGGCGCTGCCGGTAGGAGACCGGCACCGGGTCGGGCCAGAGGAACACCTCGGCCGCGGCGAGCAGCACGACGGCGAGGGTCACCCCACCGAGTCGCTCCGGTAGGGTGCCCGGCTGGTACGGCGGGAACGACGCCAGGATGTAGAAGAGCTGGAACGCGCTGGCCAACCCCACCAGGCGCGGGTTGCCGACCCCGGCGAACGCCACCACGAACCCGACGACCAGCATGCCGCCGGTCGCCGCCCAGGTGCTCCAGGCCAACAGCGAGCCCACCGCGATCAGCGCCCACACCACCGGCAGCGACAGCACGAGGATCCGCGCCCGTTGCGGCGCCGGACCGGGTAGCTGAGCGAACGACCCGGCGGCGATGGTGCCGAACAACGCGTACGTGGCGAGCGTCGGGCTGCCCGCGCCGTACTGGCAGCCGTAGAAGACGACTGACGCGACGAGTGTCAGCCGGGCCGCGCGTCGCAGGATGGCGTCACCCGGGTCACGGCGGCGAAGCCGGCCAAGGAGGCTGGTTCCGAGCACTACCGCTCCCCCGGTTCGTCGCAGCACCCCTCCCCGGCCCACCATTCTCCACCGTGCCCCGCGGTGAGCGGCGGGTTTGCCGACGAATCACCGCCGGGAGCCGCCGAGCAGGCCGAGCCGGATGGCCCGGAACAGGGTGCCGGGGCGGCTCAGGGCGGCCGGGTGGTCGAGCATTGTGGTGACCCGACCCAGTCGGGCGTTGAGCACCGGGTCGGTCAGCGACGCCCGGAAGAGCAGGTTTCCGAACCACTTGGTGACCCTGTAGCCGGGCGGGTACGGCCCGTCGACGTGCGGCAGCTCGATGTCGGCGGTGGTGGAGATCTGCCAGGCGGCGTCGACCACCACGCGCACCTGGTCGAAGTACGCGTGCGCGGGCTCGTCGTGCGGCTTCGGACCGGAGCGCAGGTACTTCGACAGGCAGGAGGCGTGCAGTGCCGCGGAGGTCATGCCCTGGCCGTACACCGGGTTGAAGGAAGCGACGGCGTCGCCGGCGGCGACCAACCCGGCGGGCAGGCGGTCGAGCTTGTGGAAGTCACGGCGTCGGCTGTCGGCCTGGTGGTACGTGACCACCCCGCCGAGCATCTCCCCGTGTTCGGCGATGTCGCCGAACATCTGCGGATAGTGCTCCCGGCAACGGGCGGTGAAGTCGGCGACGTCGCGGCTGGGCCGGTCCCCGTCGTAGCCGGCCACCAGCATGATCCAGCGGTCCCCCTCGACCGAGTTGATCCCACCGATCCGGGCGGTACGCCCCTTGCCCGCCATGGTGTGGAACACCGCCACCCAGGCGTCGCTGACCTTCTCGTCGCGCGTGAAGAGCGCCGTGGCGTAGTTCAGCTTGATCGGCATGCGGTGCAGCGGCGGGCGCGGCCACCCGTGTTCGGCCAGCCAGTCGCTCAACCGGCTGGACCGCCCCATCGCGTCGACCACCAGGTCCGCCGCCTCGACGACGGGTTCGGTGCCACCCTCGGGCACGTACCGGGCGCCATTGACCCGCCGCTGGTCGAAGAGCAGACCCTCCGCCCGGCCGTACACCATGCGGATGTTGTCGATGGCGAGGGTGCGTCGGCGGACCAGCGCCTCCAGGAACGGACGCGTGGTGATCAGCGCCGGCCCGGTGCCGGTCGCCGCGGGCGGCAGACCCAACATGCCGTTCACGAACACCTTCGCCGTGCCCGGGTCACGCGGTGGCGGCGGGGCGCCGAGCGCCAGCGCCTCGACGGCGATGCCGGGAAACCAGCGCTCCAACTGGACCTGACCGGCGGGCAGCAGCGCGTGCACCTGGCTGCCCTGGGGCACGCCCGGCCGTGGACCGGCTTCGACATCGGACGGATCCCGTTCGACGATCAGCACTTCCTCGGCGTGGTCGCTCAACACCCGAGCCGCCAGCAACCCGGCCATGCTGCCACCGAGCACCACCGCCCGTCGCATGACCACGTCGGTCTCGGCGGGCGGTTCGGCCGTCGCTATCTCGGCGAAGAGCCGGGACGGAGAGGGGGGCATGCGATCACTCCTCGAACGGTCGGGAACCTCGGCATCCACGACCGTAACCACCTCAGCTCCTGCCGTCAGCGCTCAGTTGGCACGCCACTTCTGGTTGGCGTTGCCGCTGCACTGCCAGATTTGTAGCCGGGCACCGTTGTCGGGGTTCGAGTCGAGCACGTCGACGCACCTGTCCGCCCTGGTGTTCACCAGGTCGTACGCCTTGTTGAGGGTGAACCTCTGCGACGCCGCGCCGGAACACTCGGCGAGTTGGACGGCAGCGCCGTCCGCTGTGGAGTGGCCTGCGACATCCAGGCACTTGCCCATCGAACGGACAGTGCCGTCCGCCGGGAAGGTCCACAGCTGCTTCGCGGTCCGTCGACAGTCCCAGATCTGCAGCCGCGCACCGGCGACGGCGTTGCCGTCCGGGATGTCGATGCAACGGTCACTGGCGAAACTGGAGATCTGCTTCCCGGCGGGCGTACTGCCCTGCGTGGGGGACGGCGGTGGCGGGGCAGCCGGTTGTTGCGTCGGATCACCCGGGCCGGTCGTCGTGCCGCTGCCCGTCCCGGGCGACGGCGGCCCAACGCTCGCCGACGGTGGCGGTCCGGCGGGTCGCGACGGCGGGACACCGGCGACCGGCAGGCCCTGGAAACCATCGGTGATCAGCGCCAGGACGGCCGCGCTCGCGGACCATTCGGCGGCGGAGGTGGTCCAGTCGATCGAGTACGCGTGCCCGTTGTGGCCGACGAAGGCACGGCTCAACGTGTGCATCGCTGTGCCGTCCTCGTCGGTGTACGCCCACTCCCATTCGGCGGCCCGCAGCTGGTAACGCAGCGCGCCGAGCCGCACCTGCCGGTAGTCGGCGTACCGCCCGCGTTGCGCCCCCTCCCGCTCCCGCAACTCGGCGACCAGGTCCGCTGGGATGGACCGGAGCTCGTCGACGACGAGCACGCGGCTGCCGTCCGGCTCGCGGAACGCGGCGCGCTCACCGTCGCGCCGCGCCTGCCAGCCGTCGGGCACCGGTACGAGGAAGCGGGGATCGTCACGGTAGTAGCGCCAACCGGCGGGCGGCGGTGGCAGCACCCTGGACACCGGCGTCTCGGCGATCGGCGACGGGTTCACTGCCGGTGCCGCCACTTTGCCGTCACCCGCGCCACCGAAAAGCCCGCCGTTCAGCAGGGACGCGGTGACCAGCAGGACGACCAGCAGCGCGGCGGCCCCGACCGACCCGATCAGCCGGGCCCGACGCTTACGCCCCGACCCGGACCCCAGTGCGACGGTGACGGCCGGCGCGGCGGGGGGACCGGGCTCGGCGGTGACGAACTCGGGCACGATCGTCGGACGGGGCCCATCGTCGGCGGTGGCGGTGACCCGGGTCAACGGCCCGCCACCGGTGGTGCTCACCTCGGCGGCTGGCACGTCCGGGGCGGTGGCCTCCCGCAGGAGACGATCCGCCTCGTCGGCGCTGATCCGCTGATCCGGCTCACGGCGCAGCAGTCCTGCCAGCAGCGGGGTCAGCCGACCTGCTCGTTGTGCCGGCGGTGGCGGCTCGGTGGCGAGGGCTGCCAGCGTGGCGATCGGCGACGAGCGGTGGTACGGGGTGCGTCCCTCGACCGCCGCGTAGAGGGTGGCGCCGAGCGACCACAGGTCGGCCGCCGGTCCCACGTCGCCGTCGGTGGCCCGCTCGGGCGCGAGGAAGGCCGGCGAGCCGAGCACCATCCCGGTCTGGGTCATCCGTGGGTCGCCGGGGAGGGTGGCCAGACCGAAGTCGGTCAGCACCACCCGGCCGTCGTCGCCGAGCAGCACGTTGGCCGGCTTGACGTCCCGGTGCAGCACGCCAGCGCGGTGCGCGGCGCGCAGCGCGCCCAGGATGCCGAGTCCGATCCGCGCGGCGCGGTCCGCCGGCATCGACCCTTCGGCTTCGAGCACCTGTTGCAGGGACCGGGACGGCACGAGTTCCATCACGATCCAGGGGTCGCCGCCCGCGTGCAGCACGTCGAAGACGCGCACCACATTGGGGTGGCCCAGGCGGGCGACGGCCCGCGCCTCGCGCATTGACCGTTCGCGCATCTCGCGGCGTTCGTCGTCACGCAGGCCGGGCGGCGCCACCAACTCCTTGATGGCGACGTCGCGCTGGAGCATCTCGTCGCGGGCCTGCCACACGCGGCCCATCCCGCCCTGGCCGAGCGGACGGACCAGCCGATAGCGGTCGGCAATCAATTGTCGAGAGGCGTCTGGCACGGAAGGAAGGTACCCGTCGAGGTTTACGTGCCCAATTCCTGTGAGGGCTGAAAAAGCGGTAGTCGGATATGTCACAAGCAAGATCGACTGCTGACCGATCGTTCATTGAGACATAACTGCACCATCGGCACGAGCACTGTCGCCCACCGCAACGTTACCGACGCGTATATCGGTAACCTGCTATTAATATCGAATGAATTCGAATTCCGCCGAACGCCGGAGCGGCCGGGCCACAGCCGGGTGGGGCATCCTGTGCCTGACGGTGCTCCTGGCCGCCTGCACACCGCCGGGTGACCCGCGCCAGCACGCCACGCCGCCGGCCAACCCCGCGGCGCCGACGACCGGCACGAGCATCGGTGGGCCGCCGTGCACACCATCTGTCGACACGCTGCCAGCGCCGCCGGCGGGCTACCGGTTGGTGGGCGAAGACGTGGCGGTGCCCGACGCCCCCGTGATGTCGGCGGAAGACTCCGGGCAGACCGATCCGGCGGCACGACTGTTCGCCAAATGGGGGCTCATCGTCCGCGCCGGCACAGTCGTCGACCTGCGGGTGGCGCCGGGCTGGCAGGACAGGGCCCGGCTCGGCTGGGGCGGCACCGGCACGCCCGCGGCGGCCGTCACGGTGCACGCCTGCCCACCCGAGGGTGGGCAGGCTCAGTGGATGGCCTTCGTCGGCGGCACCTGGGTCACCCAGGCCGCCTGCGTACCGCTCATCGTGACGTCGAACGGCCAGAACGACAGCGTCGACCTCGGCATCGGCGTCCCCTGCGACAAGACCACCGCGTCCTAGCCCTGTGGTACGTCGGCAGAGCCCTCTGCGAATCCATCACGTCGCACACGTGGCGATTCACCATCGCGGCCGACCCATTTCCCGCACCCGGAGCGACTCCGACAGCGCCGCGGAATTCACCAAGCGACTGTTGGGCCTGACCCGAGACATGTCGGCCGCTTCGTCGGCGGCCCCAGCGGTTGCTGGGCAACAGATCGCGAAAGGAATGCGGACACTGCCGGCCGGCTTCCTCGATGAACGCCGCGCCGCGTACCTGACCGGCCGTCTCGGGGCCCAACGAGCCTGGTACGCCCAACGATCGCTGTCGAATCGGGCGCCGGCGACCCGATGGTCGGTAAGCATGCTCGTGGTGGAGATACCCGGAGTGGCCCGGGCGGCGTCGAGGGCCGGGGCTGACCGACCTCGACCTGCTCGAAGTGGCCGCCGCAGCGGTCGCGGCCGGCGCGGCCTGGACGCAGACACGGCACCACGGTGCGGTGGCCACCGCCCCCTGCTCAACTCGATCTTCAGGACGTCGCTGTGTCCGGGCGGCTCGGATGCCCCGACTTTTCAGGAAACGGAGTGGATCAGCGCCGGAGGGGGTCGCGGTGTTGCGCCGCCGCGACCCCGGTCCACGCCGTGACTCAGGCCCCGGCTCCGGCCAGGGCTCAGGCCGGGGCTCCGGCCGGCGTGGCCTTCCTCTCGTCGGGGCCTGACGCCGCCTCGTCGTCGTCGTGCTCGTCGACCATCGTGGCCTCGTCGAACGGGTCATTGCCGCTCAGCACACCGGCCGCCCGCTCCCTGTCGAACTCGCCGGTCCAGGTTCCCACCAGTACGGTCGCCACCGCGTTGCCGGCGAAGTTGGTCAGCGCCCGCGCCTCCGACATGAACCGGTCGATGCCGACGATCAGTCCGACCCCGTCGACGAGGTCCGGCCGGTGCGACTGGAGGCCGCCGGCCAGTGTGGCCAGCCCGGCACCGGTGACCCCGGCGGCACCCTTCGACGCGATGATCATGAACAGCAGCAGCGAGATCTGTTCGCCGACGGCCAGCGGCTTGCCCAACGCGTCGGCGATGAACAGCGACGCCATGGTCAGGTAGATCGCCGTACCGTCCAGGTTGAACGAGTAGCCGGTCGGCACCGTGATGCCGACGACCGGCTTGCTCACACCGAAGTGCTCCATCTTGGCGATCAGCCGCGGCAGCGCCGACTCCGACGACGAGGTCGACAGGATCAGCAGGAACTCACGGCCCAGGTAACGCAGCAACGAGAAGATCGAGATCCGGGCCACGAACCACAGCAGCGCGCCCAGGAACACCAGCACGAAGATCAGACAGGTGGCGTAGAAGCCCACCATGATCTGGGCGAGGCTCTTGAGGGCGTCCACGCCGGTCGCGCCGACCACTGCGGCCATCGCGCCGAACGCACCGATCGGTGCCAGCCACATGATCATGGCAAGAACCTTGAAGACGACCCGCTGGATGACGGTGATGGCGCTGAGTACCGGCTCACCCCGCCGACCCATGGCCTGCACGGCGAAGCCGACCAGCAGGGCGACCAGCAGCGTCTGGAGCACCTTGCCCTCGGTGAGCGAGGAGAGCAGCGTCGTCGGGATGATCCCGAGCAGGAAGTCAGCGGTACCGGCGGCCTCGTCACCGGCGGCGGCCTTGCCGGAGCCGGCGAGGTCCGGGCCGAGGTTCAGGCCGGAGCCGGGGTGGATGACGTTGCCGACGACCAGGCCGATGGCGAGCGCGACTGTCGACATGGTCAGGAAGTAGCCGAGGGCCAGGCCGCCGACCTTGCCGACCTTCGCGGCCTGCCGGACGGAGCCGACGCCGAGCACGATGGTGCAGAAGATGACCGGGCTGATCATCATCTTGATCAGGTTGACGAAGCCGGTGCCGATCGGCTTGAGTTCCTTGCCGAAATCGGGGGCGACCAGGCCGACCACGATGCCGGCGACGACGGCCACGATGACGGCCAGATACAGGTAACGGGTACGGTCCCGGCGGACCGCCGGTGCCGGGGTGGTGGCGGATGCGGTGGTGTCCATGTCGACAATGTGAAGCGCGTCTCACCCGTTGACAGCCTTGCGGTCATTCTGTTCACCGCGGTGGCGCGAACGGTGGCGCGACGAGGAGGTGGTGCAGGTGGCCCGACGCCAGTGGAGCATCGCGGGGCAACTCTTCGCACTCCAGGCGATGGTGGTGACGCTGCTCGTGCTGGCCGGGGCGGCGGGCGCCGTCTGGCTGGCCCGCAGCGACTCCCGCCAGGCCGCACAGGACGAGGTGCTCGCCGTGGCGCAGACAGTGGCCGGCTCCCCCGACGTCCGCGCGGCCCTCACCACCGTCGATCCCGCGCGGGTCCTCCAGCCGTACGCCGAGTCGACCCGGCAGGCAACGGGCACCGACTTCGTGGTGGTGATGGCCCCCGACCGCACCCGTTTCTCGCACCCGACGCGGGACCGGATCGGCGAGCCGTTCGTCGGTGAGATCGGGCCCGCTCTGGCGGGCCGCGCGTTCACCACCACAAACGTCGGGACGCTCGGCGAGTCGGTACGCGCTGTCGTTCCGGTCTACGACGAGCGGCGACGCCTCGTCGGTCTGGTCTCGGTGGGCATCACCACCCGTGAGATCGACAAGAAGCTGCTCGGCCAGTTGCCTGTGCTGTTCGGTGTGGTCACGCCGGCTCTGGCGCTCGCCGCGACCGGTTCCTGGCTGCTCAGCCGCCGGCTCCGTCGCCAGACGCACGGCCTGGGGCCGGCCCAGATGACCCGGATGTACGAGTACTACGACGCCGTTCTGCACTCGGTACGGGAGGGTCTCGTCGTGCTGACCACCGATCGTCGGGTGGCGCTCGTGAACGACGAGGGCCGCCGGCTGTTGGGGCTCGACGCGGACGCGCCGGTGATCGACCAGCCGGTGGCCGGGATCGACCTGCCGCCCGTGGCGGCCGAGCTGCTCGGCTCCGGCCGCGACGCCCGCGACGAGCCGATCGTCGCCGGTGACCGGGTGCTCGTCGCCAACCAGCGGACCACCCGCTTCGAAGGTGCGGTGCTCGGCACCGTGCTGACCCTGCGCGACCAGACCGAGCTGCGCACCCTGGCCAGCGAGCTGGATTCGGTGCGCGCGTTGACCGAGGCGTTGCAGGCGCAGACCCACGAGTCGGCCAACCGGCTGCACACGGTGCTGACCCTGGTGGAGCTGGGCCGCGCCGACGAGGCCGTCCGGCTCGGCACCCGGGACCTGGCCCTCGCCCAACAGCTGACCGACCGGGTGGTCGGCGCGGTGACCGAGCCGGCGTTGGCCGCGCTGCTGCTCGGCAAGTCCGCGCAGGCCGGCGAGCGCGGGGTGGATCTGGTCATCGAGCCGGACTGCCGCCTCGACGACAGTCCACTGCCGACCGGTGACCTGCTCACAGTGGTCGGCAATCTGGTCGACAACGCCCTGGAGGCGGTGGCCGGTACGCCGGCGCCGCGCCGGGTGCGGGTCTTCGTCGGCGCGACCGACGACGAGCTGGTGATCCGGGTCGCCGACAACGGCCCCGGGCTGGCCCCGGAGCGGGTCGCCGACGCGTTCCGACGCGGTTGGTCCACCAAGAGCACCGGCCGGGGCCTCGGCCTGGCGCTGGTCGGGCAGGTGGTCCGCCGACACGGCGGCAGCGCCGAGGTGGCTCGCTCGGACGACGGCGGCAGCCTGTTCACCGTCCGGTTGCCGGGCCGGATCGAGGGGGCATGACCGCCATCCGGGTGCTGGTCGTCGAGGACGAGCCGCTGCTGGCCGAGGCGCACAGCGCGTACACCGAACGGGTTCGGGGTTTCGTGGTGGTCGGGGTGGCGCACACCGCGCGGGCGGCGATGGCGGCCCTGCGCGCGGGCGGCGGCGGCGACGTGGACCTCGTACTCCTTGATTTTCGGCTGCCCGACCTGCACGGCCTGGACGTCTGCCGGGCGCTGCGCGCGGCCGGCAGCAGCGTCGACGTGCTCGCGGTGACCTCCGCACGGGACCTGGCGGTGGTGCGCACCGCGGTGTCCCTCGGGGTGACGCACTACCTGCTCAAACCGTTCACGTTCGCCGCGTTCCGCGACAAGCTGGAGCGCTACGCCGACTACCGCGCCCAGGCGCTCGCCGACGGCGAGGTCGCCGCCCAGCACGAGGTGGACCAGATGTTCGCCACTCTGCGCGGCGCCGCCGGGCACAGCCTGCCCAAGGGGCTCGACGCGCAGACCCTCGACCGGGTACGCGCCGCGCTCACCGACGGCACCCGCGCGGGGGTCGGGCTGTCCGCGACCGAGGTGAGCGCGCTGACCGGCATCTCCCGGGTGACCGCCCGCCGCTACCTGGAGTACCTGGTCACTGTCGACCGGGCCGCCCGCACCCCCCGCTACGGCACCCCCGGCCGCCCCGAGGTCGAGTACCGCCCCCGCTGAACGCCCAAACCCGTCGATCATGCAGTTGTGCTGCCTGACGAAAGGTACGTCGCGGCGCTTATCGCCCACCACAACTCCATGATCGACAGCATGGGGCGGAACCTGGTGGCGGGGCGAAGATCCGTTGTTAGACTTGGCGCGTTGGGTTAGCGGTACGACCAGGGAGACCAGACATGGCGGGTGACGACGACATCTCCGGGTGAGACCGGACGTGTTCGGCCACCGGTTCGGCGCGCCTCCCGCGCAGCCGCCGTGGCCATTTGTCGTTCACCGGTTCCCGTTGTCGTCGGGCGGCTGAGGCGCGCCCACCCCACCCTTTGAGGTCACTCGCATGTCTGATGCGTTCATCGTCTGCTCGAACCTGTCCTTCTCCTGGCCGGACGACACCCCGGTCTTCTCGGAGCTGTCCTTCACCGTCCCGGGCGGACGCACCGGCCTGGTCGCGCCCAACGGCGCCGGCAAGAGCACACTGCTGCGGCTGATCGCCGGGGAGCTGCGGCCCAGCGGCGGCGGCGTCACCGTCGACGGTGTGCTCGGCTACCTCCCGCAGACACTGCCGCTGGTCGGCGACCTGAGCGTGGCGCAGGTGCTGGGCGTCGCCGAGCGGATCGCCGCGCTGCACGCCATCGAAGCCGGCGACGCCAGCGAAGAGCACTTCTCCACCATCGGCGATGACTGGGACATCGAGGAGCGCACCCGCTCGGAGCTGGACCGGCTCGGCCTGGGTGAGCTGTCGCTCGACCGCCGGCTGCACACCCTCAGCGGCGGCCAGGTGGTCTCCCTCGGCCTGGCGGCGCAACTGCTGCGCCGCCCGGACGTGCTGCTGCTCGACGAGCCGACGAACAACCTGGACCTGGAGGCCCGGCACAAGCTCTACGACGTCCTCACCGAGTGGTCCGGGTGCCTGCTGCTGGTCAGCCACGACCGGGAACTGCTGGACCGGATGGACCGCATCGCCGAGCTGGACCAGGGCGAGATCCGCTGGTATGGGGGCAACTTCACCGCGTACACCGAGGCGGTGCACGCGGCGCGGGAGGTGGCCGAGAGCAACCTGCGCAACGCCGAGCAGGAGGTCAAACGGGAGAAGCGGGAGATGCAGCAGGCCCGGGAACGGGCCGACCGGCGGGCCAGCAACGCCTCCAAGAATCTGAAGAACGCCGGCCTGGCCCGGATCGTCGCCGGTGGGCTCAAGCGCAGCGCGCAGGAGTCGGCGGGCAGGGCGCAGGAGACGCACTCCTCCCGGCTCGGTCAGGCCAAGGCCCGACTCGACGAGGCCGGCCGGGCGGTACGCGACGAGGACCGCATCGTCGTGGAGCTGCCCGACACCACAGTCCCGGGCGGGCGCACCGTCTTCTCCGGCCAGGGCATGCGGGCCCACTTCGACGACCGGGAGCTGTTCGGCGGCGACGGCGCCGACCTGGTGATCCGGGGGCCGGAGCGGATCGCCCTGACCGGGGCGAACGGCGTCGGCAAGTCGACGCTGCTGCGCCTGGTCAACGGTGACCTGCAACCGTCCGGCGGTGAGCTGAAGCGCGGCGACGGGCGGATCGCGTACCTGTCACAGCGGCTGGACCTGCTGGACCTCGACCGCACCGTGGCGGAGAACTTCGCCGCGTACGCGCCGAGCCTGCCGGACGCCAAGCGGATGAACCTGCTCGCCCGGTTCCTGTTCCGGGGTGCCCGGGTGAACCTGCCGGTCGGGGTGCTCTCCGGCGGTGAACGGCTGCGCGCCACCCTCGCCTGTGTGCTCTGCGCCGAGCCGGCGCCGCAACTGCTGCTGCTCGACGAGCCGACGAACAACCTGGACCTGGTCAGCGTGGGTCAGTTGGAGAGCGCGCTGTCGGCGTACCAGGGGGCGTTCGTGGTGGTCAGCCACGACGAACGGTTCCTCGCCGAGATCGGCGTGCAGCGTTGGTTGCGGTTGGCCGACGGCAAGCTGCGCGAGATCAGCGCCCCCGAGCGGGTCTGAGCCCGGCGGTCCGGCCGGCGCAGGCCGGCCGGACCGATGCGGTCTCAGCTCACGTTGGCCGGGCCGAGGACGCTCTTCAGGTCACCCATCAGCGCGGTCGTGGCCGCCACCCGGAACGGACCCAGCCGCAGGGTGGTGGTGCGCCCGCCGTTCTGGAGTTTGACGTGTACCTCGGTGTCACCGGGGTGCAGCACGAGGGTTTCCTTGAGCTTCTCCACCAGCGGTGGTGTGCAGCGGTGCACAGGGATGGTGAGGGTGACCGGCTTGTTCGTGGCGCTGGTGCTGACGTCCGGCATCGACATGTCCATCGCCATGATCCGTGGGGTGTCGTCGCGGCGGTCCACCCGCCCCTTGACCACCACGATGGCGTCCTCGGCGATGTACTGCCCGATCACCTCGTAGGTGTTGGGGAAGAACAGCGTCTCCACCCCACCGGCCAGGTCCTCCAGGGTGGCCGACGCCCAGGCACGGCCCTGCTTGGTGACCCGGCGCTGCACTCCGGAGAGGATGCCGGCGAGGGTGATGACCGCCCCGTCGGGCACCCCGCCCTCCTCGGCCAGGGAGGCGATAGTGGTGTCGGCCGCCGCGTTGAGGATGTGCTCCAGACCGAACAGCGGGTGGTCGGAGACGTACAGGCCGAGCATCTCCCGCTCGAAGGCCAGCTTGTCGCGCTTGTCCCACTCGCTGTCGCCGATGGTCGGCATCACTGTGGTGCTGCCGGTGTCGGCGTCACCGAAGCCGGCGCCGAACAGGTCATACTGGCCGACCGCCTCCTTGCGCTTGACATCCGCGTACGCGTCGATGGCGTCGGCGTGCACCGCGAGCAGGCCCTTGCGCGGGTGGTCGAGGGAGTCGAAGGCACCCGCCTTGATCAGCGATTCGATCGTCTTCTTGTTGCAGACAACAGCATCCACCTTGGACAGGAAGTCGTAGAAGTCGGCGTACTCGCCCTTCTCCTCCCGGCAGCGCATGATCGAGGCGACCACGTTCGCCCCGACGTTGCGGACGGCGGCGAGGCCGAAGCGGATGTCCTTGCCGACCGGGGTGAACGGCCCGGCCGAGGTGTTCACGTCCGGCGGCAGCACCTGGATGCGCATCCGGCGACACTCGGCCAGGTAGAGCGCCATCTTGTCCTTGTCGTCGCCGACACTGGTCAGCAACCCGGCCATGTACTCGGCCGGATAGTGCGCCTTCAGGTACGCGGTCCAGTAGGAGACCAGGCCGTACGCGGCGGAGTGCGCCTTGTTGAAGGCGTACCCGGCGAACGGCACCAGGACGTCCCACACCGCCTGGATCGCCTCGTCGGAGTAGCCGCGCTCACGGCAGCCGTCCCGGAACGGGATGAACTCCTTGTCGAGGATCTCCTTCTTCTTCTTACCCATGGCCCGGCGCAGCAGGTCCGCCTGACCGAGGGTGTACCCGGCGAGGATCTGCGCGGCCCGCTGCACCTGCTCCTGGTAGACGATCAGGCCGTGGGTGGGCGCCAGGATCTCCCGCAGTGGCTCCTCCAGCTCCGGGTGGATCGGCGTGATCTCCTGGAGGCCGTTCTTGCGCAGCGCGTAGTTGGTGTGCGAGTCGACGCCCATCGGGCCGGGTCGGTACAGGGCCAGGACGGCGGAGATGTCCTCGAAGTTGTCCGGCTTCATCAACCGCAGCAGCGACCGCATCGGCCCGCCGTCGAGCTGGAACACGCCCAGGGTGTCACCGCGGGCCAGCAGCTCGTACGCGGCCTTGTCGTCCAGCGGCAGGCCCAGCAGGTCGAGCTTCCGGCCGTGGTTCAGCTCGATGTTCTTGACCGCGTCGTCGATGATCGTCAGGTTGCGCAGGCCGAGGAAGTCCATCTTCAGCAGCCCGAGCGACTCGCACGTCGGGTAGTCGAACTGCGTGATGATCGCGCCGTCGGCGTCGCGGCGCATCAGCGGGATGTGCTCGATGATCGGCTCGGCGGACATGATGACGCCGGCGGCGTGCACACCGGTCTGACGGATCAGCCCCTCGATGCCCTTGGCCGTGTCGATCACCTTGCGGACGTCCGGGTCGGAGTCGTACAGGCCGCGGATCTCGCCCGCCTCAGCGTAGCGGGGGTGCTTGTTGTCGAAGATGCCGGTGAGCGGGATGTCCTTGCCCATCACCGCCGGTGGCATGGCCTTGGTGATCCGGTCGCCGACCGCGTACGGGAAGCCGAGGACCCGGGCGGAGTCCTTGATCGCGGCCTTCGCCTTGATCGTGCCGAAGGTGGCGATCTGGGCGACCTTGTCGTCGCCCCACTTGTCGGTGACGTACTTGATCACCTCACCGCGCCGACGCTCGTCGAAGTCGATGTCGACGTCCGGCATCGAGACCCGCTCGGGGTTGAGGAACCGCTCGAAGATGAGGCCGTGCTGGATCGGGTCCAGGTCGGTGATGCCCAGCGCGTACGCCACCAGCGACCCGGCGGCCGAACCACGACCCGGACCCACAGCGATGCCCTGGTTCTTCGCCCACTGGATGAAGTCGGCGACCACCAGGAAGTAGGACGGGAAGCCCATCTGGTTGATGACGCCCAGCTCGTACTCGGCCTGGACGACGTGCCCCTCCGGGATGCCGTTCGGGTAGCGGCGGGCCAGGCCGGCGAAGGTCTCCTTGCGGAACCAGGACTCCTCGGTCTCCCCCTCGGGCACCGGGAAGCGCGGCATCAGGTTGTGGAACTCGAACATGCCCTTCGGGTCGACCTTCTCGGCCACCAGCAGTGTGTTGCGGCAGCCCTCCTGCCACAGCTCGGACGAGTCCACAGCGCGCATCTGGTCGGCGCTCTTGATGAAGTAGCCGCCGCCCTCGAACCGGAACCGGTTCGGGTCGTCGATGTTGCTGCCAGTCTGCACGCAGAGCAGCACGTCGTGGGCGGTGGCCTGCGCCTCGTGGGTGTAGTGCGAGTCGTTGGTGACCACCGGCGGGATGTCCAGTTTGCGGGCGATCTCGGTCAGCCCCTCGCGGACCCGGCTCTCGATGGAGAGGCCGTGATCCATGATCTCCAGGAAGTAGTTGTCCTTGCCGAAGATGTCCTGGTAGCTGGCGGCGACCTTGAGGGCCTCGTCGAACTGGCCCAGCCGCAGCCGGGTCTGCACCGCGCCGGACGGGCAGCCGGTGGTCGCCATGATCCCCTCGGCGTGCTCGGCGATCAGCTCCATGTCCATCCGGGGCCACTTGACGTAGTGCCCCTCCATCGAGGCGCGCGAGTTGAGGGTGAACAGGTTCTTCAGGCCCTGCGCGTTCTTCGCCCACATGGTCTTGTGGGTGATCGCGCCGTTACCCGAGATGTCGTCGCTCTTCTGCTCCGGGCGACCCCACTTCACCCGCGCCTTGTGATAGCGCGACTCCGGCGCCACGTACGCCTCGACGCCCAGGATCGGGGTGATCCCGGCGGCCATCGCCTGGTTGTAGAAGTCGTTCGCGCCGTGCATGTTGCCGTGGTCGGTGATCGCCACGGCGGACATGCCGAGCCGGTTGGCCTCGGCGAACAGGTCCTTGAGGCGGGCCGCTCCGTCGAGCATCGAGTACTCGGTGTGCACGTGCAGATGCGCGAACGAATCGGCCATGCCTGGCGCCCCCCGGCGGTGTGGATCTTGTTGGTCGGAGCCGACCGGGACCTACCCTACCGAGGTGATCTCGGCGGCTCCACCGTCCGCGCCGACGGTCGTGGCCCTCGTCTCCTGACCCTCCCCGCGTGCGCCTAGGCTCAGCAGCATGGCGAGGTACTACGACGTGCATCCGGAGAACCCGCAGCCCCGGATCATCGGCCAGGTCGCCGAGCTGATCCGTGGTGGTGGGCTGGTCGCCTACCCGACGGACTCCTGCTACGCGCTCGGCATCCAACTGGGCAACCAGGATGGGCTGGACCGGATCCGCCAGATCCGCCACCTCGACGACCGGCACCACTTCACGCTGGTCTGCCGGGACTTCGCGCAGCTCGGCCAGTTCGTCCAGATCAGCAACTCGGTCTTCCGGCTGGTGAAGGCGTCCACCCCGGGCAGCTACACGTTCATCCTGCCGGCCACCCGTGAGGTGCCCCGCCGGATGCTGCACCCGAAGAAACGGACCGTCGGCGTGCGGGTGCCCCGGCACACCGTCACCCAGGCGCTGCTGGCCGAACTGGCCGAGCCACTGGTGTCCAGCACCCTGGTTCTGCCCGGCGACGAGGAGCCGATGACCCAGGGCTGGGAGATCAAGGAACGGCTCGACCACCAGCTCGACGCGGTGCTCGACGCCGGTGACTGCGGTAAGGAGCCGACGACCGTGATCGACCTGTCCGGGCCCGAGCCGGAGATCCTGCGCCGGGGAGCCGGGGACGTGGCCCGCTTCGAGTGACGCGTCGGATGCCGGACCGTACCGGGGCGCGGCGGCCACACCGGTCGTACGCTCAGGGATCGGCACCGGCGAGCATTGGACATCCGGCATGCCCGACGCGGACGAGATCGACGCCCTGGCCCGGTCCGCGGCGCACGGTGACCCGGCCGCGCTGACCGCCCTGCTGGTCGCGGTACGCCCGGAGGTGCTGCGGCTGTGCGCACGGTTCCTGCCCAACCGGGAGGACGCCGAGGAGGCCTGCCAGGACACCCTGCTGGCGCTGGCCAACGGAATCACCCGCTTCGAGGGCCGCTCCTCGTTCCGCACCTGGCTGCACCGGCTGGCCGCCAACCGGGCCCGCTCCACGTACCGCACGCTGCGCCGCCGCTGCCGGTTGGAGGCCGGCGGCGTACCGGTGCCCGACCAGGCCGACCCCCGACGGACCAGCGTGGTCGCCGGCACCCGCCTCGACCTGCTCGACGCCTTCGACGCGGTCCGCCCCGACCTCGCCGAGGTGATCGCCCTGCGCGACGTCCTCGGGCTGAGCTACCCCGAGATCGCGGCGCTGCTCGACGTGCCGGTGGGCACCGTGAAGTCCCGGCTGCACCTGGCCCGGCGGCAGGTCCGGCAACGACTCGGCACCGGATGAGCCCCGCCGCGCGAGGCCGCTCGATCCGTCGGCTCCTCGCCGGTGGCGTCGGCCTCGTGGCCGCCGTGTCGGTAGCGGCCTGCGGCGCCGACCCGGTCGCGCCGCTGCCCGTACAGCCACCAGTGGAGTCCCGACCGTCGCCGACCCCCTCGGCGATCCCGGCGCCCACCGCATCGCCGTCCCGACCGCCGCCGAGCAGTGGACGTCCGATCGCGGCACCGCCCGCACCAACCACTGCCCGGGGTACGCCGCACCGCCCGGCCACCACGTCGACAGCGCCGACCACGAGCTGCCAGGGCGCCGTGCGCTACGACCTGCCGCTGGCCGAGACCGAGCTTGAGCTGCTGCGGTCGCTCTGTTTCGCCACCGGCGCGGTGCTGCGGATCCAGGGCATCGGCCCCGGCCTGGTCACCGTCGACCGCCCGGAGCTGGTCTCGCAGCACTACGAGGCCGGCGTGGTGGACATCCGGTTCGTCCGCCCCGGCACCGTCGACGTCAGGATCCCGAAGGAGGCTCGGGAACACACGATCACGGTGGTGGTCCGCTAGTCAGAGTGTCGCCGGCGACGGGGCGCGACGGTGCCGCGCCCGGAGGAACTCGACGGCCGCGACCCCCAGCAGCACCAGAGCGGCGGCGAGGCCCAGCGCCAGCCCAGGCAGGTGCACCGAGAGCGGCGCCAGGGCGATCGTCGCGACGACACCGACGACGTGAGACAACGGCACCCGCCCGTACACCTCGTGTTCCAGGACCGCCCGACCGATGAGGAAGAGCCCGGCTCCACCCAGCACGAGCGCGGCCATGGGTGCGGTGGGTCGCTCCCACGGCTGGGCGATGATCCGTTCCACGCCGGCGGCCGTGCCCACCACTGCGGCCACCATCAACCAGTGGGCGTACGGGTTGGTCTGCACCAGCCGGGTCCGGTGGGGTGAGGCCTCGATGGCGGCGCGGAGCGTCGCGCCCGCTCCCTGGGCGTAGCTCCACCAGAGCACCGCCGCTGTCAGGAACGCGGTGGCGAAGGCGGCGATCCGATCGGGGGTGAAGGGCTGATGGCTCAGGCTGAGGACGCTGACCAGAACGAGTTCCCCCAAGGTGAGGATGTAGATCTGTTGGTACCGCTCGGCGAGGTGCTCCGGCGCGACCCGGTACTGCGGCAGGGGCGCCCGGCCGGGGATGGGGAAACGGAACCCGAACGCGACGTAGTCCACACCCAGCGCGACGAGCCACACGGCGAGTCGCCACTCGGGGTCGGCCACCAGGCCGCCGACCACCCACAGGGTGCCTGACCCGAGGTTCCAGACCAGCGCGCGAAGGGAGCGTTCCTGCCCCTCCCGACCCCGCAGGGATCGGATGAGCACCAGCCCTCGGCCCAGGTTTATCGCCGCCCAGGTGCCACCGAAGATCAGTCCGTGCTCGTGGAACGCCGTCGGCAGCGCGGCGGACATCAGCATGATGCCGAACATGATGCCGAGGATCAGCTGGGGAATCGGTCGCTTTCGTGGGCTGTACGTGTCGGTGATCAATGTGGTGGTCACCCAGACCGCCCACAGTGTCGACAGGGCGAGCAGCGCCTGGGCGATGCCGGTCCAGGTCTGCTCGGCCGCCATCGCCTGCGACGTCAGGGTCAGGCTGGCGATGAAGGCGAGATCGAAGAACAGCTCCAGCAGGTCGGCGCGCTGCGGTCCGGTCGCCGTACGGGTCAGCTGTCGAGGCGCACCGTCCGTCATCGGTACCCGCTCGATCCGTCGCCGCCGAAGACGGACCGCCCGCCCGCACAGCCAGCGGGGACCGCAGCCCGACAACACTTCTGCGCCACGCTGCCAGCCTTCCATCCGAGGCGCGGCACCGGGCACGTTCGTCCGCACCGCGGCGGCCCCGCTACCGCACCCGCACGCCGTCGAGCAATGCGTCCACGAAGTCGGGCCCGCCGTCCACCGGCGGCACGACCTGCACGTACACCAGAGCGCCGTGGCCCGGATGCCGCCCCGCCGACTCGACGATCCGCGGCCGGCCCCGGTCGCAGCGGTACGCCACCACCGTCCACTCGACGCCCGCCCGGCGGGTGGTGCGCGCCGGCGCGGACGCGCAGTCCCCGTGTGTGCGCTCGGCCAGGAACCCGGCAGGCGTGGTGCGCGCCGCCGTGCTGGCCGAGACGCCGACGAATGCGCCGGGCACCCCGGGGTCGGCGGCCCAGCGGCGGGGTTGCGGCGACATCACCAGCGCCGGTTCCGCTTCGCCGTCGGCGTCGTACTGACCGGCCCAGGTCGCCCCGGTGGCCGACCAGCCGTCCGGCAACGTCACTGTGAGCGGTCCGGCGGTGTAGGTGTTTCGTTGGGCCCCGGTGTGGCCCGGCTCGGGGCCCACCACTGCGACGGCCGCGACGGCCGCTCCGGCCAACAGCATCCGGTACGGGTGACGGGCCACCGGAGCGGATGACGGCGGCTGCCGGACGGCGGTGGCCCGGTCGAGCGCGGCGTGCAGCGCGGCGGCGTCCGGATAGCGCTCGGCCGGCCGGTGGGCGGTGGCCCGGACGAGCACCGCGGCCACCCGCGCCGGCACGCCGTCGCGCAGTCGCAGGGCGCCGACCGAGCTGGGCGGGTCGGACCCGGGCTCGGCGGCGAGCAGCCGGATCCCGAGCCGACCGAGTCCGTACACGTCAGCGCGGGTGTCGATAACCGCGCCAGGGTCGTCCTGCTCCGGTGCCATGTAGCCGGGGGTACCGGCCCGGGCGGTGAGGCCGGAGGCGGCGGCGAGCGCCTTGGCGAGACCGAGGTCGGCGATGAGCACCCGCTCGGCGCCGGAGGCCGCCCCGGTGGCCTGGAACAGAATGTTGCCCGGGGTGAGGTCGCGGTGCACGACGCCGTGCCGGTGCAGCACGCTCACGCCCGCGCAGACCTCACCGAGCAGGCGCAACGCCGCCGGCACGGAGATCTCACCAAGAGCCAGCCGGTCGCGCAGGCTGCCGCCGTCCGCCCAGGCCAGCACGGCGTACGGCCGCCCGTCGGGCAACTCACCGACGGCGTGCACCCGAACCAACCGCTCGTGCTCCAGCCGGCGCAGCAGCCGGGCCTCGTCGCGGAAGCGTTCCCGCACCCGTAGGTCGTGGCTCCAGTTCTCGGCCAGCACCTTGATCGCCACGTGCGCGTCGAGCGCCCGGTCGTAGCCCAGCCAGACGGTCGCGAACGAACCGACGCCGAGCAGTCGCTCGACGGCGTAGGGCCCGATCCGTTGCGGAGCCGTCACCGCGTCACCCCCGGCCAGCACGGGCGGTCGGCGTCTCTCTGAACAGTAGACCGGGCCGGTCGGAAAGCCGACGAACCGTTGGGCCGGGCGCGGTGACTAACAGGGCAGATACCCATCACCGAAGGAGCGCACCATGAACCGACCCTCGATCCTCCTCACCACCGCCGCGCTGGCGCTCGGCACGCTCGTCCCGCTGGTCGACGCCGGTGCGGCCTGGGCAACCCCGGTGCTCGGTGGCGGCGCGCCAGCGTCGGCGCACGCCCCGATCGCCGCCGCCACGCTCGCCGGGCACAGCCACCCGCAGGTGCTCGGCGTCGGCGGCGTCGGCGTGTACCGCATCGGCGCGAGCCTGGCGTCGCTCACCGCCAACGGGCACATCGACTGGACCGCGCCGAGCTGCGGCGGGGTGGTACACGCCGGCGCGACCGGTTCCTGGGCTGGCGTGCTCATCCTGGCCTTCCGTGACGGTCGGCTGGTGGAGGTCGGTACGGCCACCGCGCCGCCGCAGTCCCCCGCTGGCGCCTCTGTCGGCATGTCCTTCGACGAGCTGGAGGCGATCTACGGCCGGCGGGGTTCGCTGATCCGCAACGACGCGGGGGACGCCGAGGCGTACCTGGTCCGGGTCGGGTCGCGGGTGGAGCTGTTCACCGGGCACCCGATCCGGCCGGGGGTGGGCTACTTCCAGGTCGGGCTGGCCAGCTTCGTCGAGCGGAACTTCCGGCAGGGCGCATCCTGCTGATCTGGCCCAGGTGCGGGGCGTCCGGTGTCCACCGGGCGCCCCGCAGTCCGTATCACCCCGGACGGAGGGTGGACGGACACGATGATGTCGGGATGGACAACACTGTGTGCCACACAGTATGGTGTGACGCATGGTTAGCGAGGATGTTCTACGGACGCACCTGCAGGAGTTGCGTCGAGGCACCGTCGTGGTGGCCAGCCTGGTCGCGCTACGCCGACCGGACTACGGCTACGCACTGCTGCAACGACTCAGCGACCACGGCTTCCCGGTCGACGCCAACACCCTCTACCCGCTGCTGCGCCGCCTGGAGGACCAGGGGCTGCTGACCAGCGAGTGGAACACCGAAGAGAGCCGACCGCGCAAGTTCTACCGGACCAGCGACGAGGGCGAGTCGATGCTGAACCGCCTCCTCGACGACCTCGCCGCCGTGCAGACCTCCATCACCGGGCTGATCCAAGGAGTGGACCGATGAACACCCTGACCGACCGCTACCTCGCCGCCACCCTGCGATCGGTGCCCACCCAGCGCCGCGACGAGATCGCCAGCGAGCTGCGGGCCTCCATCGACGACATGATCGAGGGTCGGACCGACGGCGGGCAGGACGCCAGCAGCGCCGAGCGGGAGGTGCTCACCGAGCTGGGCAACCCCGACGTGCTGGCCGCCCGGTACGCCGACCGCCGGCTGCAACTCATCGGCCCTACCTACTACCTGCTCTGGCTGCGACTGCTGAAGCTGCTGCTCAGCTTCATCCCAGCGCTCGTCGGCACGATCGTCACGGTGGTCGAGGCGGCCGAAGGAAAGGGCTTCGGCGCCATCGGGCCGGGCATCGTCGCGGCCATGCAGGTGGCCGTGCAGATCACCTTCTGGCTCACCCTGACCTTCGCCATCATCGAACGCACCCAGACGGCCGTGGACCTGCCGGAGTGGACTGTCGACCAACTGCCCGACGCACCGGTGCGACGAGGCATCCCCCTCGCCGACACCATCGCATCGGTGATCATGCTGGTGCTGACCATCGCGTACCTGCCGCTTCAGCGCTACCACTCCTGGGTGCGCGGCACCGACGGCGAGAACATCCCGATCCTCGACCCGGCTCTGTGGTCGTTCTGGCTGCCGGCGCTGATCGGGGTGCTGGCGCTCAGCGTGATCTTCGAGGTCGTCAAGTACCGGATGGACCGCTGGACCTGGGCTCTGTTCGGCACGAAGGCGGTGCTCAACCTGGCGTTCGCGGTGCCGCTGGCGTGGCTGGCGCTCTCCGACCGCCTACTCAACCCGGCCCTGGCCGAACGCCTGAGCTGGGTGGCGGAGGCAGAAAACCGGGACGCCCTCGGCCTGGCCATCGCTGTGGGCGCGGCAGCGGTCATGATCTGGGACCTGATCGACACCGCGATCAAGACCCGCCGGCAGACGGCGTGAGCGCCACCTGACCCGACACTCCACCCGACGGCCCGGCGCGCACCCCGCGCCGGGCCGTCGCCCGTCGTGCTGAGCACGGCGGCCCGCCCGGTTCGAGGGCCCGGGAGGCGGCGTGGCATCGTTCCCGGATGACAGTGGCAGCGCGACCCGAATGGCGTCGTCCGGGTCCAACGGCGGAGCAGCGCCGAAACGACCTCTGGATCGGCCTGGGGATGACCGGCCTGGCGCTGGTCAGTCTGACCCTGGCCCGCAGCACCGGCGCGTTCCTGCTGGGCCCACCGCCGTCCGGGGCGGAGCAACTGTTCTGGACCGTCGCGGTGACCCTGCCGCTGATCTGGCGGCGACGCCGCCCGGCCGCCACCCTGCTGGTCGTCTCGGTGGTGTTCATCGCCGCGCAGGCACGCTCGGCACCGGAGATCCAGTTCTCCTCCTGGGCCCTGTTCTGCGCGCTCTACACCGTGGGGGCGTGGGGGCAGGACCGTCAGCTCTCCCGCCGGCTGCGGATCGGCGTGATCGCCACGATGTTCGCCTGGCTGGGGATCTACTACACCGTGATGATCGACCACATTCCGGCGGATTCCTTCTCCGAGGCCGTCGGGCCGGTGCCACCGGCGCTCGCCGCCATGGTCACCGGCGTCCTGCTCAACGTGCTGGTCTTCGCTTTCGCGTACTTCTTCGGCGAGACCGCGTGGGTGGCCGCACGCCGCGAGCACGAACTGCGCGCCCAGGCCGAGGACCTGCGTCGGTCGCAGGCCGAGGCCCGGGAACGGGCGGTGCTCGGCGAACGGGTCCGGATCGCCCGCGAGCTGCACGACGTGGTCGCCCACCACGTTTCGGTGATGGGCGTGCAGGCATCCGCCTGCCGCCGGGTGTTCGACCGCGACCCGGGTAAGGCCCGCACCGCGCTGACCGCCATCGAGCAGAGCGCCCGCACCGCCGTCGACGAGCTGCGTCGGATGCTCGGCGTGCTGCGGACCTCCGCCGGAACCGACGCGGCGACGCCGCCGGCCGGCGGCGTCGAACGGATCGACGAACTCATCGAGCGGGCTCGGGCCGCCGGACTGACGGCCACCCTCGGCGTGTACGGCGACCCTGTCGCGTTGCCCGAATCGGTCTCCCAGACGGCCTACCGGGTGACGCAGGAGGCGGTGACCAACACCCTGAAGCACGCCGAGGCGGCCCTGCTCGACGTGCGGGTCCGGTACCTGGCCCGGGAGGTGGAGGTCGACGTGACCGACGACGGGCGGGGCGGCGGGCGGGCCGACACCGTCGGATTGGGCCTGATCGGCATGCGCGAACGGGTCACCGCCCACGACGGCGACCTGGAGGTCGGGCCACGGGCCGGCGGCGGCTGGCGGGTACGTGCCCGCTTCCCCCTGGCGGCGTCGGCGGACCGACCGGTAGGCCCACAGCGGGAGCCGAGCGACAGACAGCAGGCGGCAGCCGGCGCGGAGCCGTCGGCATGAGCGCGGCAGCCCAGCACGCACCCGGCACCGGTCCGGCGGTCCGGGTGCTGCTCGCCGACGACCAGCACCTCGTCCGTACCGGCTTCCGGGTCATCCTGGAGGTGGAGGACGACATCGAGGTGGTCGGTGAGGCCGCCGACGGCGAACGGGCCGTCACCATGACCCGGGCCACCCGCCCCGACGTCGTACTCATGGATGTGGAGATGCCCGGGATGGACGGCCTGGAGGCCACCCGGCAGATCGTCGCCGACGGCCCCGGGGCGCCCGCGGTGCTGATCCTCACCACCTTCGACCGCGACGACTACCTGTTCGCCGCGCTACGGGCCGGGGCCAGCGGCTTCCTGCTCAAGAACGGCACGCCGGAGGAGCTGATCGAGGCGATCAGGGTGCTGGCCAGGGGCGACGGCCTGCTGGCCCCGGAGATCACCCGACGGGTGATCTCCTCCTTCGCCCGACCCGGCGACCCGTCGGGCACCGCCCACCGGGGTCCGGCCGCCGAGACCGCGTTGGCCGAGCTGACCCCGCGCGAACGGGAGGTGCTGATGCTGCTCGCCGCCGGGTCGAGCAACGCGGAGATCGCCTCCGCCATCCACCTGGGCGAGGCGACTGTGAAGACGCACGTGAGTCGGGTGCTGGCCAAACTCGGCCTGCGCGACCGGGTGCAGGCCGTGGTGTTCGCGTACGAGAACGGTGTGGTCCGCCCCGGCGGGTGATGGCGTCCGCCGCGAGGTGGACCGCCCGCTCACCCGCCGGGCGGACGGCGCGACGGCGTCATCGATCTAGCGTGAGTGGGTGACCAGAACGCTTCGCCTCGACGGCGTCGACCGCAGCTTCGGCGACCGTCAGGTGCTCAGGAACGTGTCCTTCGAAGTGTCCGCCGGCCGGATGACCGGTTTCGTGGGCGCCAACGGCGCCGGCAAGACCACCACCATGCGGATCATCCTGGGTGTGCTCGCCCCCGACGCCGGCGAGGTGAGCTGGGGTGGCGCCCCGCTGACCCGGCAGGACCGTCGGCGCTTCGGCTACATGCCTGAGGAGCGGGGCCTCTACCCCAAGATGACCACCCGCGAGCAGGTGGCCTACCTGGGCCGGCTGCACGGGCTGGACGCCGCCGCGGCACGGCGGTCCACCGACGCGCTGCTGGATCGGGTCGGGCTCGGCGAGCGCGGCGACGACCTGCTGGAGACGCTGTCGCTGGGCAACCAGCAGCGCGCCCAGATCGCCGCCGCGCTGGTGCACGACCCCGAGGTGCTGGTGCTCGACGAGCCGTTCTCCGGCCTCGACCCGCTGGCCGTGGAGACCGTCGTGGCAGTGCTGCGGGAACGGGCTTCGGCCGGCGCGCCGGTGCTGTTCTCCAGTCACCAGCTCGACGTCGTGGAGCGCCTCTGCGACGACCTGGTGATCATCGGGGACGGGGTGATCCGGGCCGCCGGCAGCCGGCAGCAACTGCGCGACTCGTACACGGTGCCCCGCTTCGAGCTGGTGGTGGAGCACGACGCCGGCTGGGTACGCGACCACCCCGGGGTGACAGTGGTCGAGTTGGACGGCGCGCGGGTGCTCTTCGACCTGCCGGCCGGCACCGACGAACAGCCAGTGCTGCGGGCCGCCCTGGCGCGCGGCCCGGTCCGCGCCTTCCGCCCGGTCAGCCCCTCGCTCACCGAGATCTTCCGAGAGGTCACCCAGTGAACGTCACCCAGGCCACCCGGCTGGTCGCCGAACGCGAGATCCGGGTCAAGCTACGCGACCGCACCTTCCTGTTCGGCACGCTGTTCTTCCTGTTGATCGCCGCGGCCGGCACCATCCTGCCGCCGCTGTTCGCCGGCGGACCGTCCACAGTGGCGGTGACCGAGAGCCTGGCCGCGCCGCTGCGCGCCGCCGGGCTGGAAGTCCGGGTCGTCTCCGATGACCGGGCCGCCGAACAGGCCGTCCGCGACGACGACGCGGACGCCGCGGTGGTCACCGGACCGGCCGTCCTGGCCATGGACGAAGCCCCCGACGACGTGGTGAGGGCCCTGAGCACCCAGCCGACCGTCCGCCTGCTCGACCCGGACGCGGTCGATCCGGTGGTGGCGTTCCTGGTGCCGTTCGTCTTCGCGTTCGTCTTCTTCATCACCTCGCAGACCTTCGGTGTGCAGATCGCGCAGAGCGTCATCGAGGAGAAGCAGACCCGGATCGTGGAGATCCTGGTCGCCGCCGTGCCGGTCCGGGCCCTGCTGGCCGGGAAGGTGGTGGCCGGGGCCATCCTGGCGTTCGCGCAGATCGCCCTGATCGCGCTGGTGGCGGTGCTCGGGCTGCAGATCGGCGACAGCGGAGGTCTGCTCAGCCTGCTCGCCCCGGCGATCGGCTGGTTCGTGCCGTTCTTCCTGATCGGGTTCGTGCTGCTCGCCGCCATGTGGGCCGCGGCCGGCGCGCTGGCCAACAGGCAGGAGGACATCGCCGCGGTGTCGACGCCGGTGCAGCTCGCCGTCATGCTGCCGTTCTTCGCGGTGATCTTCCTGAACGACAACGCCACAGCGATGCGGGTGCTGTCCTACCTGCCGTTCTCGTCGCCCACGGCCATGCCGCTGCGGCTTTTCACCGGCGACGCGGCCGGCTGGGAGCCGATCGTCTCACTGGTCCTCCTGGTGCTCGCCGCCGGCGCGTTCCTCCTCGCCGGGGCCCGGGTGTACGAGGGGTCGCTCCTGCGCACCAACGGCCGGACCTCGCTGCGTACCGCCTGGCGGGAGCGGGAGACGATCGGCTGAGCCAGCGGTCCGCCCGCACGGGCGTCGGTGTCCTGACCGGACGCCGGCGCCCGCTGCCGTACGGCACCGTTCCGGGCGCTGTTCGGTGGCCCTGAACAGCGCGAACACTCCTACGTTGAGCCGATCCTCACGGCAACGACCTGGTCGTCGCCGGTTTCCGGACCGGAAAGGCTCTCGATGTCCCCACCGATCAACGCACGGCAACTCCGCCGTCTGCTCAGCGCCGTGCTCGCTGTCGCCCTCGCCGGCACCCTCACCGCCCTCGTCCGCCCCGCGCCGGCCACCGCCGCCCCGGGCGACCTCATCCTCAACGGCACGTTCGACAACGGCAGCACCCAGCCCTGGTGGACCCGGCTCGCCTCGACCAGCACCACCGTCAACGCCGGGCAACTGCGCGTCCGCACCAGCGCCACAGTGGGCAAACCCGTCTGGGAGGACCTCGTCGGTCACTTCGAGTTCGGGGTGACGGCAGCGCAGCCGTACCGGTTGCAGTTCGACGCCGCGGCCGACGTCAACCGTTCCCTGCGCGTCTCGGTCTCCCGGGCGGACACGCCCTTCACCTCCGCCGTCGACCAGAGCGTCACGCTGACATCCTCGATGAGCCGGTACACCTTCGACTTCGTGTCCCCGTTCGGCGACCCGAAGGCGGTGCTGCTGTTCCACTTCGGTGGCCAGGCCGCCACGACGGTCCGGTTGGACAACGTGTCGCTCACCCCGCTGGCGGTGAACCCGGCCACCGACCCGATCCTGTACTGGAACGGTGTCCTGCTGGCCACCTACAAGGCGCTGGACCTGCCACCCACCTCCTCGTCCCGCGAAGCCGCCATCCTGCACGCGTCGATGCACGACGCCGCCGTCTCGGTCACCGGGGTCGGCAACCCCTACCGGGTACGAGTGCCGGTCAGCTACCCGGGCACCATGGACAACGTCGTCGCGCCGTCACTGCACGCGGCCATCGACCGCGCCGCGTACGACGTGCTGACCGCCCTGTACGGCGGTCAGGGCCAGTCCTACTCACAGGCCCTCGCCACCGCCGTCGCGCTCCGGCCGTCAGGGGTGAACGCCGCCGAGGTCGCCCGTGGTGACACCGTCGGTGCGGCGGCGGCCGCCGCCAACCTCCAGGCGCGCGCCAACGACGGCTTCGACAACCCCACGGCGTACCCGGTGCAGGAGAACGTGCCCGGCGCGTGGCGGCCGACAAACGGCAAGGCGGCGGTCGGCCCGAACTGGGGACTGGTCACCCCGTTCGCGCTCACCTCTGGCCGGCAGTTCCGGCCCGGCCTGCCAGCCGGCGCCACCGGGTACGCCGACCTGCTCAGCAAGCAGGAGTACCGCACCCAGGTGCAGGAGATCCGCGACTACGGCGGTCAGACGTCGTCGCTGCGGACCCCCGAGCAGACGCAGATCGCGTTCTTCTGGGCCAACGACCTCGGCGGCACGTACAAGCCGCCGGGTCAACTCTTCTCGCACACCCGGATCGTGTCGGAGCAGCGTCAGCTCGGCATCCTGGCCAACGCCCGGCTCTTCGGGCTGGTCGCCCTCGCCCTCGCCGACGCCGCCATCGCCGCCTGGGACGCCAAGTACCAGACGCCCGTCGACCTGTGGCGTCCGGTGACGGCGATCGAGGCGACGGAGGGCCCCGGCTGGCAGCCGCTGTCGAAGACCCGCGAGGGGGTGCCGTACACGCCGCCCTTCCCGGCCTACATCTCCGGGCACGCCACCTTCGCGGGGGCCTGGTCCGCCGTGATGAAGAGGTTCTTCGGCACCGATGCGATCGCCTTCGACGCCACCACTGACGATCCGCACGCGGTGGGCGTGGTGCGGCACATGACCGGCTTCGACGATGCCGCCGAGGAGAACGCCCTGAGCCGGATCTACCTCGGCGTGCACTATCGGTTCGACGCGGACGCCGGGCTCGCCACCGGCCGTTCCGTTGGCGCGTACGTCTTCGCCAACCGCCTGCGACAGTGAATCGTCAGTCGGGATGACGGGGGGCTCCCCGTCCGGTCCGTGGACCGGGCGGGGAGCGTCACGCGTCACCGCTACGCGGCGCAGTCCCAGTGGCCGAAGTCGCCGGTACGAGACCAGACCTCCCGGGCCGTCCTGATGTTCCACGCCGCGTCCAGCGCCGTCTGACGGTCGACGCCGAACCGGGACACCTCCACGTCGCTGAACTGGAACAACCCCCAGCGCCGCGATCCGTCCTCGACGACCTCCACCCGGTACGGGTCCAAGCCCGACAGGCAGCGCGCCAACTGCACCACACCGGCCGGGTCCTCCGGGAACGTCCGGCGCAGATGTTTGCCGATCCGGTCCTCCGACCAGCTCGCGGGAACCTTGCGATCGCCCGCCAACTCGTCGAACAACCGCTCGTCCGCTGTGCCACTGACCGGCAGGCCGCCAAACGCCTGGAACACCATCACCCGGCTGGTGGTGTCCGGGCCGAACCAGCCGTCGACCGGCACTGTGAGTCCGCCGGCCACCAGGTGCCGCTGGAGGTTCAGCACGCAGGGGCCGTACATGCCCTGGCGCAGCACCTCCGGGCAGCCGACGGCCGGGGCGCCGTCCATCGCCGCGGGGACGAGGGGTCGCAGCGTCACTGTCGCCCCGACCGTCAGGACGCCGAGCAGCGCCAGCAGCGCCAGCCGAAGCCAGCGGCGGGCCGGCCAGGGCGCCTCGGGTCGCGGCGGAACCGAGCCGACGCTCGGGCGGATGTCCGCCGCGGCGGTAGTGCAGGGGCCGGCGGGGGTCCGTTCGGCGTCACTCTCCCCTCGATAGCGCTCGCCGAGACGAGCCTCCAGGTCCCGCCGTGTCGCCAGCCACCTGTCGACCTGGACCGCCGGGGTGCCGCAGGCGGCCAGCAGCGCTACCACTGTGCGTTCCCGGGGCAGCGTCGTCCGCCCCAGCATCGTCGCGAGGGTGCTCGGCGGCAGCCAGTGTCCGGCCGCCGAGGCCCGTCGGGCGAGTTCCCGGTAGGTCAGACCGGAACGCCGCCGCACCTCCCTGAGCAACGCCACGTACTCCCCCGCCGTGGCCGCCTGCGGCACCGGATCCCGGACAGCGTCATCCATCGAATCTCCCCGTGTCATTCGCGTGGTCGAGCCCGAACCCGTGCCGGCGCGAGCCGTCGGCCGTACCCCGGTCAGCGGCGCGGCCATCGAGGAAAGACGCTAGGTATCCCGGTCGGCCAGGACAATGCCCGGCGCGCCGCGCTGGGCTGTCCGGGCAGCTCAGGGCAGCATGTCCGGATCCTGTCCGACCATGTCGGACAGTCGTCGGGACCCGACTTGCCCCCGCGTCCACAGTGTCTGGACAATCGGGCGATGACCACGGGGGAGCTACGCCCGGACGACGCGTCCGACCCGGCCGAATTCGTCGAGATGCTGCGCCAGCTCAAGGACCGGTCGGGGCTCACCTACCGGCAACTGGAGCAGCGTGCCGCGTCGACAGGCGACGTGCTGGCCCGCAGCACCGCCGCGGACATCCTGCGCCGGTCCACACTGCCGCGCCCCGAGGTGGTGGCCGCGTTCGTGCGGGCGTGCGGCGCGGGAGATCAGGTCGAGACGTGGCTAGCGGCCCGGCACCGCCTCGCGGCAGGTCAGTTGGCCCCGCCGCCCCCGGCAGCGGACCCACCACCGCTCGACGCGGTCACGACAGTGGCTCCGGAGCACTCCGTCCCGGCCCGCCCGCGCTGGTTCGCGCGGCCCGCGCCGCTGGCGCTGCTCGTCGTCGCGCTGCTGGCCACGCTCGGCGTGGGCTTCTGGATCGAGCGACGCGACGACGAGCAGGCAAAGGCCGCGCGCACCACCGATCCGACCCCGTCGGCGGGGAACGGTGCCCGTGCGCCGAGTGGGGGGCTCAGTCAGATCCGCCCCGTCCGCAGCCCGCACCTGTGCCTCACCGAGGGCCGCGATCGCACCGGCCAGTACACCAAGGAGATAGCGGTCCAGCGGCCCTGCACGGAGGCCACCCCACCGGACACCTCGCTGGAACCGGTGGCCGACGGAATGTTCTTCATCCACTGGGTCCACCCGGTGCTCGGGAAGGGTTGCCTCACCATCCGCGACGAGGACCCGGGCCGGAACCTGCTCGAACCCTGGAACGAGAAGGATTGCAGCGCGAACAGGCCCAAGCAGGTGTTCCACTTCGAACCGACCGGCGCGACGCCCGACGCGTACCGCATCCGGCCCGACCGCAGCGAGTTGTGCGTCGGCCTGCGCGACGACGACAGCGTCGGGGCGGACGCGGCGCTGGTCGAGCCGTGCACCGGTGGGCTGGACCAGGTGTTCCTGGTCAACGCGCTGGCCGGGAACTGACATCGGCGCCGCTCAGCGCGCGGGTGGCACCTGATCCCAGCCGGCGGGCAGCGCGGGCGCCGTCCAGTCGGGGTCGGGCTGCCAGGTGGCCCACGACGGGTCCCACCAGCGCTCACCGCCATCGAGCAGGGCGGCGATCCGGTCACCCTCGGCCTGGATGGCGTCCGCCATGCCCGGGTAGCGCCCCTCGACGAGGCGCTGGGCGAACATCTCCACGTCCTTCCAGACGTAGCGGTCGGCGTCCGCGGCCCACCACAGGTCCAGCTCGTGGTCCAGGGTGTCCACCCCGATCGGGGTACGCCGCACCGGGTCCTGGAGGTTGAAGTACCAGCCGGCGAAGTCGCGCCCCGGCCCGGTCCAGAACACGTCGATCGAGTGCGCCTCACCGGGGCGTTGCAGCATCAGCTTGCCGTGCCCGGACCAGGAGCGGTGCCCGTTGACTTCCCACGGGTGCCGCCCGCAGGGGAAGACGCCCGTGTCCGGGAAGCCGAACTCGGCCCCCGGTGGGAGGTAGAGGGCGAGCAGGTCGGGCGAATCCTCGACGCAGATCGTCGGGCAGCCGAACCAGACCTCACCCCGCAGCACCTCACGCCGCACCACGGTGTCCCCAGCCGCAAACCGCTCCGCCACCCAGCCCCTCCTCACTCACCGCCACAGCCCCGCCCCCCGGCCGCGATCGTGCACTTTCTGATGACGACATGCAGTGCGATGACCCGGTCTGTCGGGTCAGAAAGTGCAAGATCGCGGCGGGGTGGGGCGGGGGCGGTGCGGGTCAGGCGTCGACCGCCGCCATCACGTCGTCGCTGACGTCGAAGTTGGCGTAGACGTTCTGGACGTCGTCGCAGTCCTCAAGGACGTCGATCAGTTTGAAGATCTTGCGCGCGCCCTCTTCGTCCAGCGGCACGTTGACGCTGGGGATCAGGGAGGACTCGGCCGACTCGTACTCGATGCCGGCGTCCTGCAACGCCGTGCGCACCGGGATCAGGTCGGTCGGCTCGGAGACCACCTCGTACGCCTCGCCGATGTCGTTGACCTCTTCGGCGCCGGCGTCCAGGACGGCCAGCATCACGTCGTCCTCGCTGGTGCCCTCCTTGGGGACGATCACCACGCCCTTGCGGGAGAACATGTACGACACCGAGCCGGCGTCGGCGAGCGAGCCGCCGTTGCGGGTCAGCGCGGTCCGTACCTCGGTCGCCGCGCGGTTGCGGTTGTCGGTGAGGCACTCGATGAGCATGGCGACGCCGCTCGGGCCGTACCCCTCATACATGATCGTCTGCCAGTCGGCGCCGCCGGCCTCCAGGCCGGAGCCGCGCTTGACGGCGCGATCGATGTTGTCGTTCGGCACCGAACTCTTCTTCGCCTTCTGGATGGCGTCGAAGAGCGTCGGGTTACCGGAGGGGTCACCGCCGCCGGTCCGCGCGGCCACCTCGACGTTCTTGATCAGCTTGGCGAACATCTTGCCGCGCTTGGCGTCGATGACGGCCTTCTTGTGCTTGGTCGTCGCCCACTTTGAGTGGCCGGACATCTTCTACCTCCGTTGCTACCCGCCGTCTGCATCGACCGCACCGCTCACGCCCCGCTCCCGCCGGCGCACGCGGAGGTGCCGGTCAGCTCTGGTGGAAGCCGTGGCGGGCAGATGGCCCTGCCGAATCTCCGCAATCCTACCGACGTCCCCCCGGTCCCTGTCATGCACCGCACACGGCACTACCGCCCGGCCCCGACGGACCAGGGCAGACGGGACGAAAAACCCCGGACGAAGCCACCACCGCGGCGAGCATCATGGACAGCCCGGCGCGGTCGGCCACCGTTCAGCGGACGGCGCGGACCAGGTCCACGAAGTACGCGTGCACCCGCACGTCGCCGGTGAGCTCCGGGTGGAACGAGGTGGCCACCAGGTTGCCCTGTCGCACCGCCACGATCCGGTCGGCGGCCGGGCCGTCGGACACCACCCCGATGACCTCGACGCCGGCACCGACCCGCTCGACCCACGGCGCGCGGATGAACACCGCGTGGAACGGCTCGCCCGGCACCCCGACGACGGTCACCGGGGCCTCGAACGAGTCGACCTGCCGGCCGAAGGCGTTGCGCCGGACGGTCATGTCGATGCCGGCGAAACCCCGCTGATCGGGTCGACCGTCGAGCACCTCGGTCGCCAACATGATCATCCCGGCGCAGGAGCCGTACACCGGCATGCCGTCGGCGATCCGCTTGTCGATCGGCTCGCGCATCTCGAAGATGTCGGCGAGCTTGCTCATCGTGGTGGACTCGCCGCCGGGGATGACCAGGCCGTCCACCGCGTCCAGCTCCGCCGGACGGCGGACCGGGCGGGCGTCCGCGCCCGCCGCGGCCAGCGCGGCCACGTGCTCGCGGACGTCGCCCTGGAGCGCGAGCACACCGATCACGGGTGCCGTCATTGTCGCACCGTTCCCCTCCGCGTCCGGCGTCCGGCGTCCGGAAAGAACGCTCACCAACCGCGCTCGGCCAGGCGGTGCGGCTGCGGGATCTCGTCGACGTTGATGCCGACCATCGCCTCGCCGAGGCCCCGGGACACCTTGGCCAGCACGTCCGGGTCGTCGTGGAAGGTGGTCGCCTTGACGATCGCGGCGGCCCGCTGAGCCGGGTTGCCCGCCTTGAAGATGCCCGAACCGACGAAGACGCCCTCCGCGCCGAGCTGCATCATCATCGCCGCGTCGGCCGGCGTGGCGATCCCGCCCGCGGTGAACAGCACCACCGGCAGCTTGCCGCTCTCGGCGACCTCCTTGACCAGCTCGTACGGGGCCTGCAACTCCTTGGCCGCGACGTACAGCTCGTCCGTCGGCAGCGAGGCCAGCCGACGGATCTCCTGACGGATCCTGCGCATGTGGGTGGTGGCGTTGGAGACGTCACCGGTGCCCGCCTCGCCCTTGGAGCGGATCATCGCCGCGCCCTCGGTGATCCGGCGCAGCGCCTCGCCCAGGTTGGTCGCGCCACAGACGAAGGGCACTGTGAACGCCCACTTGTCGATGTGGTTCGCGTAGTCGGCAGGGGTCAGCACCTCGGACTCGTCGACGTAGTCCACGCCGAGCGACTGGAGGATCTGCGCCTCGACGAAGTGGCCGATGCGGGCCTTGGCCATCACCGGGATGGAGACCGCCTCGATGATCCCGTCGATCATGTCGGGGTCGCTCATCCGGGACACTCCGCCCTGCGCGCGGATGTCGGCGGGCACCCGCTCCAGGGCCATCACCGCGACGGCGCCGGCGTCCTCAGCGATCTTGGCCTGCTCGGCGTTGACGACATCCATGATCACGCCGCCCTTGAGCATCTCGGCCATGCCACGCTTCACGCGGGCGGTGCCGACGACGGGGGCGGTACCGGTGTTCGACGCGGTGTTTTCGGGCACGGGTCATCGCTCCTTGGACAAGCTCTGGGGGTGGCAGCGAAAATGCTACGCGCGGTTCAACACCGCGCCGACAGCCAATCAGACCCCCGGTGGCCTGCACTGTGGCAGTGGTCACCAGCCCGCCCGGACCGGTCCGGGAGCAGGCGGCGATCCTCGGAGGTCAGGCGGCGGGGACGTCCGCCGGCACGACGAGGGTCGGGTCGTCGATGTCGAAGTAGCGCGGCCACTCCCGGCCCCGCCCCATGCGCAACAGGCGCACCAGCGGCCGGCTGCGCGCCGAGCGGGCGTCGCGGACCAGGTCGGTGTGCACCTGCCGGGACAACGCGAGCCGACGACTCGCGGCGATGACCGCCGCGCAGTCCGGGTCGCCCGAGTCCAACTGGACGCCGCGCAACTGCCGGGTGAGGTCGTTCTCCGCGGCCTCCCGCTCGTCCGGGCTGGCGTCCAGGGCGATCCGGGCCGCCGCGTACAGCTCGACGCCGAAGCGCCGCTCAGCCAGGACCGCGGCCGCCGCCGCGCGGCGCAGCAGGTGGGCGTCGAGGGCCCGGGCCGCCAGCTCCGCGCGGCCCTGTAGTCGCTCGACCCGGCCGGCGGTCCAGATGAGGTACGCCGCGACCAGCCCCACGACCACGCTCGCGGCCACCACCCACCACATGTGCGGCATCGTAGTGCTGCTCCGTTTCGTCCGATTGGGCGCGGCCGGACCGGTCCCGCCGGTCACCACCGCACCATCCGTCACACCGGCTCAGCCCAGCCCCACCCATTCCTGGTCGATGACCCGCCCGTCGGTTGCCTCGATCGCCGCTGCGTATACCTCCAGAACGCGGCGGGCAACCACCGGCCAGTCGAAATTCGCGACCACCTGATCGCCGCAGGCACTGAGCGTGGCCCGCCCGGCCGGGTCGTCCAGCAGCTCGGCCAGCACGGCACGCAGCCCCACCGGGTCGCCGGTGGGGAAGAGCCGACCGGCACGCCCACCGTCGAGCACCCGCCGGAACGCGTCCAGATCACTGGCGACGACAGTCGTGCCCGCGGCGAGGGCCTCGGTGAGGATCATGCCGAACGACTCACCGCCGGTGTTCGGTGCGACGTAGAGGTGCACACTGCGCAGCATGCGCGCCTTGTCCGCTTCGCTGACCAGGCCGAGGAACGTGATCCGCTCGTGCAGTTCGGCCGGGAACTGGTCGTACAGGTCGTCGGGGTCACCCGGGCCGGCGACGAGCAACCGCAGACCGGGCCGGGTGGCGGCCAACGCCACGAACGCGTCGCGCAGCACCGGGAAGCCCTTGCGCGCCTCGGTGAACCGGCCCAGGAAGCCGAGCGTGCCGCCGGTGCCGGCCGCGCACTCCCCCGGCCAGCCCGGCAACGGCTCGGCGTCGGCGAACTTGGCCACCGCCACCCCGTTGGGGATCTCCACCGCCCCGCCATCCATGTGCTCGACCTGCACCTTGCGGGCCAGCGCGCTCACCGCGATCCGGGCCGTGATCCGCTCCAACACGATCTGGAGCACACCCTGCGCGGCGGCGAGGACCCGCGAACGGGTCATCGCGGTGTGGAACGTGGCCACCACCGGGCCACGGGCGGAGAGCACGGCCAGCAGCGACAGGCTCAGCGTGAGCGGCTCGTGCACGTGCAGCACGTCGAAGTCACCGTTGGTGATCCACCGTCGTACCCGGGCGGTCGACACCGGGCCGAACGCGATCCGGGCCACCGAACCGTTGTACGGCAGCGGAACTGCCCGCCCGGCGGACACCACGTACTCCGGCAGCGGCGAATCCTCGTCTGCCGGCGCGAGCACGCTCACCTCGTGGCCCAGCGCGATCAGCGCCTCGGCGAGGTCCATGACGTGGTTCTGCACCCCGCCGGGCACGTCGAAGGAGTACGGGCACACGATGCCGATCCGCATCTGTCAGCCCACCTCCTCAGGCCGGGCCGGAGGCCGACGAGGGCAGCGCCGCGCCCGCCCCCGACCTCGCCTGGTCCAGCCACATCCGCTGCAACATGTGCCAGTCTTCCGGATGCCGGGCGATACCCGCGGCCAGACGGTCGGCGATCAGCTGGGTCAGCGACCGGACCCGCTGGTCCAGTGGCCCCGCCTCGGGGCCGGGCACCGGCAGCGGGCCAGCCAGCGACGCACAGGCGGCGTCCGGTTCGTACCACATCGAGGCCACGTAGAGCGGCGCGCCGGTGTGCAACGCGAGCAGCGCCGGCCCGGCGGGCATCCGGGTCTTCGCGCCGAAGAAGTCCACCTCCACCCCCCGGGCGGAGAGATCACGGTCGGCCAGCAACGGCACCACCGCGCCGGCCCGCAGCCGGTCCAGCAGCACGTCGAACGCCGGACGCGGCCCACCGTGGGTCGGCAGGATCTCCATGCCCAGCTCAGCGCGGAAGGCCATGAAACGCCGGTACACGCCCTCCGGTTTGAGCCGTTCCATGACAGTGGTGATCGGCCAACCGGTGGCCGCCACCCAGGCGCCCGCGGCGTCCCAGTTGCCGGCGTGCGGCAGCGCCACCACCGCGCCCCGGCCGGCGGCCACGTCGGCGGCGAGCAGCTCGGCGCCGTCGAGCCGGAAAGTGGACAGGATCTGCGACCGGCTCAACCCGGGCAGCCGGAACGCCTCCATCCAGTACCTGGCGTACGAGCGCAACCCGCGCTTGACGAGGTCGTCCAGCTCGGCGTCGGGCAGCTCCGGGCCGACCACCCGGCGCAGGTTCGCGCGCAGTCGGGCCGTACCCCGGTTGGGGCGGCGATGGGCGCGGTCCGCGCCCGCCTGGAACGCCGCCGCCACCACCGGCCGGGGTAGCGCGCGGACCACCCGCCACCCGGCGATGTAGCCCAGCTCGGTGAGGTTCACGCGACTCGGCCGCCGGTCGTCGGACGCCGGGGCACCGGCACGGCACTCATGCCTGGCCGTCCGGCTGGAGCTGCTGGGCCTGGCGGTAGACGTGCGCCATCCGCTGCCCCACCGTGAAGATCGACACGGCGGCGAGCAGCCAGAGCGCGATCTCCAGGGCCGGCTTCACGTTCAGGCCGGTGAGGATGCCGCCGACCCCGACGATCAGCAGTCGTTCGGTGCGCTCGGCGATGCCCACGTTGCAGGTCATGCCGAGCCCTTCGGCGCGGGCCTTGACGTAGGAGACGAGGCCACCGACGGCCAGGCAGACCAACGCGGCGGCCACCCCGGAGTGGTCGCCCTGCGTGGCCAGCCAGTACGCCACAGCGCCGAAGACGGCGCTGTCGGCTACCCGGTCCATGCTTGAGTCGAGGAACGCGCCGAACCTGGTGGAGCCGCCGCTCATCCGGGCCATCGTCCCGTCGAGCAGGTCGGTGAGCGCGAACAGGGTGACGATCAACGCGCCCGCGACCAGGTGGCCGCGGGCACCGAAGCCGAGCGCGCCGACGAGCACACCAACGGTGCCCGCGACGGTGACGGCATTGGGGGTGACGCCCGCGCGCAGCAGGGCGCGGGCAATCGGCTCGACGACGCGGGTCATCCCCGCGCGGGCCGACACTTGGAAGATCTTCGCCATGGCGGTCCCCACGATAACGGTCCGCCCAGCTCCGGCGATACGGACGGTACCGCCGACCCGCCCGGGGGAGGCTTGTGCCTACCCGGCAACGGGTGTGAGATCGGGTCGGAAGGTGAGCCAGCTCACCCGTCCACCCGTCCCGTTCCCGCTGTGCAGCAGACCACCGGAGGATATCGCCGCGCACTCGCCCCGGGCCGCTACCCGTCGCGCGGCGGTCGCCACCACCACCGGCTGAGGGAGGTGCGCCCCATGGCGCAGAAGAGTCACGACAAAGGTTCCACCGGCGGCACGCCAGTGGTGACCGAGCCCGAGCGGGTTCGCAACGTGGTGCTCGTCGGGCATTCCGGGGCGGGCAAGACCACACTGGTCGAGGCCCTGCTCGCGGCGACCGGCACGATCGGCCGCGCCGGCACCGTCGTCGACGGCACCACCGTCGGCGACCACGACCCCGCCGCCGTACGCCAGCAGCGCTCGGTCAGCCTGTCCTGCGCGCCGCTGCTGCACAACGGCATCAAGGTCAACCTGCTGGACACCCCCGGGTACGCCGACTTCATCGGCGAGCTGCGCGCCGGGCTGCGAGCCGCCGACGCCGCGCTCTTCGTGGTCTCCGCGGCGGGCGGCATGGACGCGGCCACCGTCGCGCTGTGGGAGGAGTGCGCCGCTGTCGACATGCCCCGCGCTGTCGCGGTGGCCCGACTGGACCAACCCCGCGCCGACGTCGACGAGACGGTGGCGCTCTGCCAGCGCCTCTTCGGTGACAACGTGATGCCCCTCTACCTGCCGATGCTCGGCGACGACGGGGTCTCCACCGAGGGGCTGCTCGGCCTGATCACCCGTCGGGTCTTCGACTACAGCGCCGGGCTCCCCGCCGACGTCCGCGACCCGGACCCGGAGCACCAGCGGGCCATCGACGAGTCCCGCGACGAGCTGATCGAGGGGATCATCGCCGAGAGCGAGGACGAGACCCTCATGGACCGCTACCTCGACGGTGAGGAGATCAGCACCGAGGTGCTCATCGACGACCTGGAGAAGGCAGTCGCCCGGGGACACTTCTACCCGGTGGTGCCGGTCTGCGCCCAGACCGGTGTCGGGCTGGATGTGCTGCTGGAGGTGCTGACCGCCGCGTTCCCGTCGCCGCTGGAACACGAGCTGCCGGCGGTGACCGGCGTGGACGGCTCGCCGCGTCAGCCGCTGAGCTGCGACCCGGCCGGGCCGCTGGTCGCCGAGGTCGTCAAGACCACAGTCGACCGCCACGTCGGTCGGGTCTCGCTGGTCCGGGTCTTCTCCGGCACGCTGCGCCCCGACCAGACGGTGCACATCTGCGGGCACGGCATGGCCGAACGCGGGCACCCCGACCACGATGCCGACGAGCGGGTCGGGCACATCTACACCCCGCTGGGCGCCACACTGCGTGAGGTGTCGCTCTGCGTCGCCGGTGACATCTGCGCGATCACCAAGTCGGGCAGCGCCGAGACCGGCGACACCATCTCGACCACTGACGACCCGCTGCTGATCGCCCCCTGGGAGATGCCGGAGCCGCTGCTGCCGGTGGCGATCGCCGCCCGTAGCCGCGCCGACGAGGATGCCCTGGCCCGCAACCTCGCCCGTCTGGTCGCCGGCGACCCCACGCTGCGGCCGGACCGCAACCAGGAGACCCACCAACTGGTGCTCTGGTGCATGGGCGAGGCACACGCGGACGTGGTGCTCGACCGGCTGCGCGCCGGCGGTGTCGAGCTGGACACCGAGCCGGTCAAGGTGTCGCTGCGCGAGACCCTGACAGTGCCCGCCAAGGGGCACGGCCGCCACGTCAAGCAATCCGGCGGCCACGGCCAGTACGCGGTCTGCGACATCGAGGTCGAGCCGCTACCCCGCGGCAGTGGCTTCGAGTTCGTCGACCGGGTGGTCGGCGGTGCGGTGCCGCACAACTACATCCCGTCCGTGGAGAAGGGCGTCCGCGCCCAACTGGAGCGCGGGCTGGTCGCCGGGCACCCCGTGGTGGACCTGCGGGTGACCCTGGTCGACGGCAAGTCGCACAGCGTCGACTCCTCCGACGCGGCCTTCCAGACCGCCGGCGCGCTGGCGCTGCGCGACGCCGCCGAGCGTGGCCAGCCGGCCCTGCTGGAGCCGATCGACGAGGTCACCATCAGGGTTCCGGACGGCTCGGTGGGCACCGTGCTGGGCGACCTGTCCGGCCGACGCGGCCGGGTGCTCGGCACCGAACCGGACCAGGACACCGAGGGCCGCACCCTCGTCCGCGCCGAAGTGCCGGCCACCGAGCTGCTTCGGTACGCCGTCGAGCTGCGCTCCATGACGGCCGGCACCGGCACCTTCCGCCGTCACTTCGTCCGCCACGACCCCATGCCCGCCCACCTGGCCGACCAGACCCGCAAGCAACAACTCCCCTAACCCCCAACCCAACCCAACCCCGCCCCGCCCCGCCCCGCCCCGCCCCACCCCGCCCCACCCCGCCCCACCCCGGCGATCTTGCACTTTCTGTTGTCCTTATGTCGCTCTCACGGCATAAGTCCCCGCAGAAAGTGCAAGATCGGCGAGGAATGGGCCGCCCTCCGGGGTCGATCATGGAGTTGTGGTGGGCGGAATGCCGATCTATGCCCGTTTTTGCGGGGCACCACAACTCCATGATCGACCCGGGAAGGGCGGGGGGCTATGGATGGACTGTGGGGTGGGTGGGGCGGGGCCAGTGGGGGCGGTCGGCGTCGCGCAGGGCTGCGGTGCGGACGGCGGCGAGCTGGCGTTCCACCTCGACGAACTGGTCCGCCGGCAGCGGGCCCCGGTGCAGCGCGGCGGCGTTCTCCTCGACCTGGGCGACCGTACGACAGCCCGGGATCGGGATGGCGCGACCGCTGCGCGCCCAGATCCAGCCCAACGCGCCCTGGGCGAGGGTGCGCCCGTCGGCGGTGAGCGCGGCACGGACCGCGCCGACCCGACGCAGCCACTCCGGTGCCGGCCGGCCACCCCGGAACCACTCCAACCAGCCCGGGGCCAGCCCGCGTACGTCGTCGCGGGGCAACGTCGACCCGGCCGTGTACTTGCCGGTGAGCAGCCCCATCCCGAGTGGACCCCGGTTGACGCTGGCCAGGTCGTACTTGTCGCAGACGGCGAGCAGCTCGGGGGCGTCGCGCAGCACCGACAGGGCGTGCTGCACGGCGGTGGCACCGGCGGCGGCGTGCCCGAACGCGGCAGCCCGGTCGGTGCGGTCGGTGCTCCACCCGTACGCGCGGATCAGGCCCTCGGCCACCAGGTCCTCGGCGGTCCCGATCAGCGCCTGCGCCCTCGGCACCGACAGGTCGGCCAGGTGCAGCTGATAGAGGTCGATCCGGTCGGTGTTCAACCGGCGCAGGGAGGCGGTCACGGCACTGCGCAGGTACCCGGGCGACGCGTCCTCGCCGGTGGCCTGCCGGCTCGCCTCGTCGAAGGTGTAACCCCACTTGGTGGCGATCACGGCGTCGTCGCGGCGGCCGGCGAGCGCCCGACCGAGCACCCGCTCACCGTGCCCGGCCCCGTACGTGTCGGCGGTGTCGAAGAGGGTGATCCCCAGATCGAGTGCCCGGCGTACCGCCCGCACCGACTCGTCGTCGTCGACAGCGCCCCAGCCCAGCGGTTGAGTGCCCTGCGCCCAGGGCCCGCCGATCGCCCAGCACCCCATGCCGAGGGCGCTGACCTCGATGCCGCTGCGCCCCAACACCCGCGTCGTGACTGCCATCGGCCGATCGTGCCACCTTCGACGGGCCGGGGCGTAGCAGATCCGCTGGCGGACACGCGGGTGCACGGAGACGGTAACGGTGCGGCATGATCAACGCTATGCGACGGCTCGGAGTGGACATCGGCGGAGTGATCATCGAGCCGGCCGACGACGACGCGGACACCTCGTTCTTCGGCGCGCACTACCTGCGTACCCCGGCCGTCGTCGGGGCGTTCGACGCGCTCGCGGCGCTCGGCCCGGCGTTCGACGAGGTGCACCTGGTGTCCAAGTGCGGGGAGGCCACCGAGCGGCGTACCAGGCAGTGGCTGGCCCACCACGATTTTCCGGCGCGCACCGGCGTCCCGGTGCAGCGGGTGCACTTCTGCCGCACCCGGGCGGACAAGGCGCCGATCGCCAGCCGCCTCGACCTGACCCACTTCGTGGACGACAAGCTTGAGGTGCTCGGCTATCTCGACTCGGTGCCGCACCGCTTCCTGTTCCGGCCCCGAACGGCCGAGGTCGCCGCACACGCCGCGCTGCTGCCCCGCGTACGCCGGGTGGAGAGCTGGTCGGAGCTGCTGCCGCTGTTGCGCGCCGCCTAGCCGGAGCGGTGCGCGGGTCGCGCGGCCGGCGCGGCGCGGCCGGCGGCGGTCAGGACGGCCAGGCGCGGGCGAGCAGGTCGCGGGTGTCGCCGAGCAACTGCGGCAGGACCTTGGTGCGGCCGATGACCGGCATGAAGTTCGCGTCGCCGCCCCAGCGCGGCACCACGTGCTGGTGCAGGTGCGCGGCGATGCCGGCGCCGGCCACCCCGCCCTGGTTCATGCCCAGGTTGAAGCCGTGGGCGTTGCTGACCTTGCGGATCACCCGCATGGCGGTCTGGGTGTACGACGCCAGCTCGGTGGTCTCCGGCACGTCCAGGTCGGTGTAGTCGGCGACGTGCCGGTAGGGGCAGACCAGCAGGTGCCCCGGGTTGTACGGGTAGAGGTTGAGCACCACGAAGACGTGCTCGCCCCGGGCCACCACCAGGCTCTCCTCCGGAGGCAGCTGCGGCCCTCGGCAGAAGGGGCAGCCGGTGGGCTTCTCGTAGCCCTCGGCCGGGCGGTCCTCGCCGGAGATGTAGGTCATCCGGTGCGGCGTCCAGAGCCGCTCCAGGCCGTCCGCCATGCCGTCACTGTCCGTGTGCCGTTCCGCCCCTGTCACGAGCCGATCCTACGGAGCCCCGCGGGCAGGCCGCGACACGCGCCTTCGATAAACCCGGGACTGCAAGTTCTTGACGGATCAAAGTCCAGGCATGAAACTTCCATGCATCCACGTACTTCCATGCATTGATGGAGGGCTTCATGTTCCGACGGCTCGGCAGGTTCCTCGCGGCACTGGCGTTGACCGCCGCCACCACAGTGGCCGGCGTCACAGTCACCGCCGGCGCGGCCCAGGCGGACGGCTGCTACACCTGGGGACGCACCCTGTCCCAGGGGGCATCCGGCGAGGACGTCCGGCAACTCCAGATCCGGGTCGCCGGCTACCCCGGCTACGGCGCGGTGCTCACCCTCGACGGCGCGTACGGCCCAGCCACCCGATCGGCGGTGATCCGCTTCCAGCAGGCGTACGGGCTGCCCGCCGACGGCATCGCCGGCCCACAGACGTTCAACCGGCTCTACGCCCTCCAGGACGACGACTGCACCCCGGCCAACTTCAGCTACCCCGAACTGAACAAGTGCAACAGCGACTGGTCCGGCGGCGCGGTCTCGGCGAGCACCGCCCGGTTCAACGCGCTCGTCTCGATGTGGAAACTCCAGGCCATGCGCCACGCCCTCGGTGACGTGAGCATCGCGATCAGCAGCAGCTTCCGCAGCTACGCCTGCAACAGCGCCGTCGGCGGCGCGTCAAACAGCAGGCACCTGTACGGCGACGGGGTGGACCTGGTCGGCTCCCCGTCGTTCTGCCGGCTGGCGCAGCAGGCCCGCAACCACGGCTTCGGGCAGATCCTCGGCCCCGGCTACCCCGATCACAACGACCACACCCACGTGGCAGCGGTCGGAGGCTGGTCAGCGCCGAACTGCGGCATCTGACACCCGCCACCGCTCCCGGGCGCAGCGCTCCCGCGCCACCTCCCGGCGCAGCGCTCCCGGCGCTGCCTCCGGACGCCGCGCTCTCGCGCCACCTCGTTCCTGGCGAAGATCGCGCTCGAACATGGAAGTAGTGGCTTCCCCCACCGGGGAGGCCACTACTTCCTGGATCGAGCGCGATCATGCAGGGCGCGAGCGCCGCGCGGGCCGCGAGCGAGCCGCGCGCCAGCCCGGTCGAGCGGGTTACGGGCGAGCCGCAGGCGGGGTGCGGGCGGCGCGCTGGCGGCGCGCGGTGGTGCCGTTTACTCCGCGGCGGCGGACGGGCCGATGTTGGTCCGCGAGCTGACCACGTCCAGCACGTGGGTCACCGCCTCGGCGACCGGTACCCCGTTGCGCTGGGAGCCGTCGCGATAGCGGAAGGAGACCGTGCCGGCGGCCACGTCGTCGTCACCGGCGATCACCATGAACGGGATCTTCTGCTGCTGCGCCGTCCGGATCTTCTTCTGCATCCGGTCGTCACCAGCGTCCACCTGGGCGCGGATGCCCTCGGCGCGCAGTGCCGCGACGAAGCCGTGCAGGTAGTCGGTGTGGTCCTCGCGGATCGGGATGCCCACCACCTGCACCGGTGCCAGCCAGGCCGGGAAGGCGCCCGCGTAGTGCTCGGTGAGCACCCCGAAGAACCGCTCGATCGACCCGAACAGCGCACGGTGGATCATCACGGGCCGCTGGCGACTGCCGTCGGCGGCCTGGTACTCCAACGCGAACCGCTCCGGCTGGTTGAAGTCGACCTGGATGGTGGACATCTGCCAGGTCCGGCCGATGGCGTCACGGGCCTGCACGGAGATCTTCGGCCCGTAGAACGCCGCGCCGCCCGGGTCGGGAACCAGGTCCAGGCCGGAGGTCGCGGCGGCAGTGCGCAGCGCCTCGGTGGCCTCGGCCCAGTCCTCGTCCGCCCCGATGAACTTCGGTGAGTCGTCCCGGGTCGACAGCTCCAGGTAGAAGTCGTCCAGGCCGTAGTCGCGCAGCAGGTCGAGCACGAAGCTGAGCAGCGTGGACAGCTCACCGGCCATCTGCTCGCGGGTGCAGTAGATGTGCGAGTCGTCCTGGGTCAGGCCACGGACCCGGGTGAGGCCGTGCACGACGCCGGACTTCTCGTACCGGTAGACGGTGCCGAACTCGAACATCCGCAGCGGCAGCTCCCGGTACGACCGCCCGCGCGACCTGAAGATCAGGTTGTGCATCGGGCAGTTCATCGCCTTGAGGTAGTAGTCCGCGCCCTCCAACTGCATGGGCGGGAACATGGTGTCCGCGTAGTACGGCAGGTGACCGGAGGTCTGGAACAGCTGCGCCTTGGTGATGTGCGGGGTGTTGACGAACTCGTACCCCGCCTCCTCGTGCCGCCGCCGCGAGTAGTGCTCCATCTCGCGGCGGATGATGCCGCCCTTGGGGTGGAAGACCGCCAGGCCGGAGCCGATCTCGTCGGGGAAGCTGAACAGGTCGAGGTCCGCGCCGAGCTTGCGGTGGTCGCGCCGGGCGGCCTCCTCCAACAGCTTCAGGTACGCCTTGAGCTCGTCACGGGTCGGCCACGCGGTGCCGTACACCCGCTGTAGTTGGGGGTTCTTCTCCGACCCCCGCCAGTACGCGGCGGCGGAGCGCATGAGCTTGAACGCGCCGATCAGGCGGGTGGTCGGCAGGTGCGGACCCCGGCACAGGTCCGACCAGCAGACCTTGTCCTCCTTGGCGTCGAGGTTGTCGTAGATGGTCAGCTCGCCGCCCACCTCCATCACCTCGTCGGTGTCCAGGCCCTCACCCTTGACCTCGATCAACTCCAGCTTGAACGGCTCGTCGGCCAGCTCGGAGCGCGCCTCGTCCAGGCTGCCGAAACGGCGGCGGCGGAACCGCTGCCCGGACTTGATGATCTCCTGCATGCGCTTCTCGAGCTTGCTGAGGTCATCGGGCTGGAACGGCTTGGCGACGTCGAAGTCGTAGTAGAAGCCGTTCTCGATGGGCGGGCCGATGCCCAGCTTGGCCTCGGGGAAGATGTCCTGTACGGCCTGGGCGAGGACGTGCGCGGTGGAGTGGCGCAGCACGGTGAGCCCGTCGGGCGAATCCAGGCTGACCGGCTCGACGACGGTCTCCTCGGCCGGCGCCCAGTCCAGGTCGCGCAGCTGGCCCTGCGGGTCGCGGACCACCACGATCGCCTTGGGGCCGTTCGCGGGCAGTCCGGCCGCGGCCACCGCGTCGGCCGCCGTGGTCCCGGCGGCGACGACGACGGGGTCGGCCACGGCGGGGGTACGGGGTGCGGACACGGTGACTCCTCCAAGTGGTACGAAACGGTGCCGATCCTCGGCTCCTGCCGATGCTATCGGTCGCCCCGCCCCCGACCGGGAACGGCACCTCCCTACCGCCGACGTTGAACCTTTCGCGCTTCGCAGCCGAACTAGAAGGTGTGGCCGGAAACCGGTGCCGGCCGCGTCGACACGGATGGGGGCACGAGATGGCGAGCACGTACGGCGGTGGCCGTCGGCGGCGGATCGTGGCGGCGACCGCGGTGACCGCCGCTGGGCTGCTGCTCTGGCCTGGCACGGCGTACGCGGCGGACGTGACGACTACCCCGAGCGAGGCCCGGCAGGGCGAGGCGGTACGGCTGGAGTTCAGCGTTCCGGAGGAACGGGCCGGCACGAAGACCAACCAGATCGAGGTACGGCTGCCGGCCGACGCGCCGATCGCCGAGGTCTACCCCATGTCGGTGAACGGCTGGGCGCCCCGGATCAGCTCCCGCACCCTGGACAAGCCGATGGCAGGTATCCACTCCTCCGGGGTGAGCACTGTGACGACCGCGGTGACCTGGGTCCGGGTCGGTGCGAGTGATCCCGGGCCGGCTCGGCTGGCGCTCTCCATGGGGCCGATGCCGCAGGCCGAGCGGCTCACCTTCGAGGTCGTCCAGACGTACGCCGATGGCACTGTGGTCCGGTGGGCGGACGCCGCCGGCCCGCACCGGGCTCCGACGCTCGCCCTGCTGCCGGCGGTGCCCGGCGCCGCGGGTCCGGCCGCACACGGCGGGCACGCCGGCCCGGCGGCCGGCGCACCGGCCGCGGCGGACGACGGTGTGGACGCCGCACCGCCGGCCCGGGCGGACGGTGCCGACGAGGGCAGCGCCGACGGGATGCTGGCCGCCGGCCTGCTGGCCGGGCTGGGCGGCGGCGCGGCGATCGGCTGGCTGGTCAGCCGGTGGCGCCGACGCGACCCTGACGAGGCCACCGCGCTCGCCGAGGTGACCGGCGACCCGGACGAGGCCGCGACGCTGGCCGAGATAACCGGCCGCGCAGCCGGCACCGCAACGCCAGACCCGACGCCCGCCGACCCGCGATCCGCCGACCCGCAGCCCGCCGACCCGACGCCCGCCGAACCGCAGCCGGCTGTTCCGGCAGCATCACGGTGATCCACTCGGCGTCCAGGAAACCGCGGCATCCCCGCCGCCCGGACGACCCGATATGCAGAAAGCCGAGTTGATCGTGAGGCAGCCCGCGCTGGGCAGCCCGCCCACGGCAGCCCGCGCCGGGCAGCCCGGTGGACCAGGGCAGCCCCCCGGGGTCAGGGAAGCCAGGTAGGTAGCGGCTCGCGGGAGGCCAGCCACCTCTCGGGCACCCCGCCCGGGGTGCCGACGCCGGTGTGCGCCGCCACCACGGCGCCGACGATGGCGGCAGTGGTGTCCACGTCCCCGCCGGCCCGTACGCACGTCTGGATGGCCGCCGGGTAGTCGTCCAGGTGCGTGGCGGCCACCCAGAGAGTGAAACCGACGGTGTCCTGGGCGGTCACCCGGGAGCCGTTGCCGAGCGCCGCCACCACCCCGGGCAACGGCCGGCCGAGCAGCCCGGCAGCCCGGGATACGCCCCGATGCACCTCGGTGCCCGGGTCGAGCGCGGCGGCGATCCCGGCGAGCAGCCGCTCCGGGGACGGCCGGTGCCCGTCGAGGCGGGCTCGGGCGGCCAGCGCGGCGGCCACGGCGACCGCGACCGCGCCGGCGACGCCCTCGGGGTGCGCGTGCGTCACCTCGGCGGAGGCGCGCGCCTGTGCCGCGGCGCGCGCTGTCGAGTCGGCGAAATACGCGCCCAGCGGGCCGACCCGCATCGCCGCGCCGTTGCCGCAGGAGCCCTGCCCGTCGAAGGCGGAGACGGCGGCCAGCGGCCACGGGGTGCCGGCGCGGATCAGCCCCAGGATGAGCATCGCGCCAGCGCCGTAGCCTCGGCGCTCAGTGCATCGCCCGGCGAAGGAGAGGGCCAGCCGGTCCCGGTCGATGCCGCCGGAGTCGGCCAACTCAGCGAGGACCGAGCAGGCCATCTCGGTGTCGTCGGTCCATTCCCAGGGCGCTGGCGGCAGCGCGTCGGCGGCGAGATCCACTGGCGCCGGCCCCGGCAGGAAGTACTGCGCGCCGAGCGCGTCGCCGGTGGAGAGACCGGCGAGGCTGTCCCGGGCGAGCGCCAGGCGGGCATCGGCGAACAGGGTGAACGACATCGTCGTACCAGCTTGCCCGCTCGCCAGGCACGCCGCAACGCGATCAACTTGCCAGGCCAAGTACGGTCTTGTCGTGGCCTCCGTGCTCCTGGTCGAAGACGATCACGTCGTACGCGGCGCGATGCTGCGGTCCCTCACCGACCGGGGGCACGCCGTGCACGCCGTGGGTACGGCGTTGGACGCCCTGCGTCGGGTCGCCGCGGAGACACCCGACCTGGTGGTGCTCGACCTCGGCCTACCCGACCTGGACGGCTCGGACGCGCTGCGGATGTTGCGCGGCATCACCGACGTTCCGATCATCATCGCCACCGCCCGCGACGACGAGCAGTCGGTGGTCAAGCTGCTGCGCGCCGGCGCCGACGACTACATGGTCAAACCGTTCACCGGGGCGCACCTGGACGCCCGGATCACCACAGTGCTGCGCCGGGCCGGCCGGGCCAGTCGGTCCGTGCAGCCGGCTGTGCACAGCGTCGGCGGGCTGCGGGTGGACGTGGGCGAGCGCAGCGCCCAGCTCGACGGGGAGCCGCTGGCGCTGACCCGCAAGGAATTCGACCTGTTGGCGTATCTCGCCGCACGACCTGGGCGGGTAGTGTCCCGCCGGGAGCTCTTGGAGGAGGTATGGCGGCAGCCATCGGTCGGCGAGGATCAGACCATCGACGTTCACCTGTACTGGCTCCGCAGAAAGATGGGCGAGTCCGCGGCGAAGCCGCGCTACCTGCGCACCGTGCGGGGGGTCGGATTCCGGCTGGTGGCACCGGACTGAGGACGGCGCTGGCCCTGCTCACGGCCGGCATGTGCAGTCTCGTGGCGCTCGCGTTCCTGATCCCGCTCGGTCTCAGCCTGCGCGAGCAGAGTCGGGACGAGGCGATCGCCGACGCGGCGCGGCGCAGCGCGCTGGTGACGGGTGCGCTGGCGGTGAGCACCGACCCGGCGGTCGTCGAGCGTGCCGTGGTGGCCAGCGCCGAAGGTGCCCCCACCCGGCCCGTGGTGCACGGGTTGGGATTGGACGAATCCGCTGGTCGGGCCAGCGGCAGCGACCTGGACCGGGCCCGCTCCGAGCGTCAGTCGTTGGTGGTCGACGTCGACGGGGGCGCGGCCCGGCTCGATCCGGTCGTCCTCGGTGACCGCACGGCGGTGGTCGAGGTGTTCCTACCGGAGTCGACGCTGGGCGAGGGCGCCGGCGGCACCTGGTTGCTGCTGTTCGCCGTCGGCGCGGCGATGGCCGGCGCGGCGGTGCTGGTGGTCGACCGGGTCGCTGCCCGCGCGGTGGACTCCACCCGCGGTCTGGTCAAGGCCGCGCTCTCCATCGGCGACGGCGACCTCGGCGTACGCGTCGAGCCGACCGGTCCGCGCGAGCTGGCCGAGGCCGGGTACGCCTTCAACCGGATGGCGGACCGCCTGGACGCGGCCCGCACCGACGAGCGGGAGTTGGTCGCCGACCTGTCTCATCGTCTGCGTACCCCGTTGACGGTGCTGCGGTTGGACGCGGAGGCGTTGGAGTCCGACGACACCAGCGTGGGTTCGTTCAGCCCGGCGGAGTTGGACCGGCTGCGCGGGATCCGGCGGATCCGGCAGGCGATCGTCACCCTGGAGGGTGAGATCGACGTGCTGATCAAGACCACCCGTAAGACGGTGGCGCTCGAGGCCGGGCCGGCGATGTGCGACGTCAGCGAGGTGGTCCGGGACCGGATGGTGTTCTGGGCGGCGTTGGCCGGCGACCAGAACCGGCCGCACCGGGTCAACGGCGCCCAGCTGCGTATCCCGGCGCCGGTGCCGCGGGCCGAACTGGCCGCCGCGCTGGACGCGGTGATCGGCAACGTCTTCCGCTACACGCCGCAGGGCACCGCGTTCGAGGTGGCGGTGTCCCGGCGCGACGGTTACGTGGCGATCCGGATCGACGACGCCGGCCCCGGCATCGCCAACCCGGACCGGGCGCTGCGCCGGGGCGCCAGTGACCAGGGCTCGACCGGGCTCGGGCTGGACATCGCCAAGCGGGTCGCGTTGCAGGCCAACGGCTCGGTGAGCATCGACCGCGCCCGGCTGGGCGGGGCCAGTGTGGTGATGCTGCTCGCCGACCCGGAGGCGACGCCCCGGCAGGTCAGCCGCTTCGGTCTGGTCGGTCGGATGGCCCGTGACGCGCGGGACACGAAGGCCACCGGACGTCGCTGGCCCCGCCAGCGCCCCACCGACGACTGACCCGGCCGGACCCGGGGCTGTGCGCCGGCGCAAGTCTTCCTTAGATCGCGGTTAACGACGGCGTCGGATCGGCTGCGGGCTGACAGGATCACAGCACGAACCCACCAGTTCCACCGGCCGAGCGCACCACGCACCCCCGGCCGGTGGAGCCGCGCGCGCGGCGGGAGCCACAGGTCCCCCCACACCCACGCTCCCGCCGCGCGCCCTGCTCAACCAACCGGCCCAGCTCAACCAACCGGCCCAGCTCAACCAACCGGCCCGGCCGGCACCCGAGCGGCCGACCGGGTCAGCCGGCGGTGGCGAGGTACGCGTCGATCTCGGCGAGGATCCGCTGCTGGCCGGCGGCGTCCAGGAAGGACGCGGTCACCGCGTTGCGGGCCAGCCCGGCCAACCCTTCGGCGCCGACACCGAGCAGGCGGGCGGCCACCGCGTACTCGTCGTTGAGGGTGGTGCCGAACATCGGCGGGTCGTCGGAGTTGATGGTGACCAGCAGCCCGGCCTCGACCAGCCGGGGCAGCGGGTGCTCGTCGAGGGTGGCCACCGCCCGGGTACGGACGTTGGACGTCGGGCAGATCTCCATCCCGATCTGCCGCTCGGCCAGGTACGCGAGCAGCTGCGGGTCCTGCGCGGCGGAGATGCCGTGCCCGATCCGCTCGGCACCCAACTCGTTCAGCGCGTCCCAGACGGTCTGCGGCCCGGTGGTCTCCCCCGCGTGCGGCACCGAGCGCAGGCCGGCGGCGCGGGCCTGATCGAAGTAGGGCCGGAACTGCGGCCGGGGTACGCCGATCTCCGGGCCGCCCAGACCGAAACTGACCAGCCCGTCCGGGCGTTCGTCGAGCGCGATGCGCAGCGTCTCCTCGGCAGCCGGCAGGCCCGCCTCGCCGGGGATGTCGAAGCACCAGCGCAGCTCGATGCCGAAGTCGGCCAGGGCGCGCTTGCGGGCGTCCTCGATGGCCTCGCAGAACGCCGGCGCGGGAATGCCCCGCCGGACGTGCGAGTACGGGGTGATGGTCAGCTCCGCGTAGCGGACCTGTTGGCGGGCCAGCTCGCGGGCCACCTCGTGGGTGAGGATCCAGACGTCCTCCGGGTCGCGGATGAGATCCACGACGCTCAGGTAGACCTCGATGAAGTGCGCGAAGTCGCGGAACTCGAAGTAGCTGGCGAGCGCGTCCGGGTCGGCCGGAACGGGGGTGCGCCCCTCGTGGCGCGCCGCCAACTCGGCGACGATCCGGGGCAGGGCCGAGCCGACGTGGTGCACGTGCAGCTCCACCTTGGGCAGGCCGGCGATGAAGGTGGACAGGTCGGTCACTTGTTCTCCTGGGCATGGTCGCCGGTGCGGGCGACGACGAAGACGCGGCGGAACGGGAAGTACACCTGACCCTGCCGCACCGGGTACGCCGCGGTGAGCCGTACTCCCAGCTCGGCCCGGAAGGCGGACCAGCCGGCGGCGTCCAGCGCGGCCCGGACCGGGCGCAGCGCGGTGCCCTCCATCCAGGCCAGCACCGGGTGCTCGGCGGCGGGTCGAGCCGGCAGCAGGTGCACGTAGGTAGTCTCCCAGGCGTCCACCGCGCAGCCGGCGGCGGTCAGCAGCGCCGCGTAGTCGGCCGGGTCGTCCACCGGGTCCGCGCGCAGTAGCGGGGCGATGTCGGCCCGCCAGGTCGGCCGGTTGGCGACCTCCCGCAGGGCGCGGTGCGAGTCGGCGTCGAAGTTGCCGGGGACCTGCACGGCGAGCCACGCCCCGGCGGGCAGCTGGGCGGCCCACCGGCGCAGCAGCTCCTGGTGGCCGGGCACCCACTGCAGCGCCGCGTTGCTGACCACCACGTCCTCGTCGCCGGCCGGGACCCAGTCGCGCAGGTCGGCGACCGCGAAGTCGACAGGCGCGCCGAGGGCCTCGGCCCGCTCGATCATCTCGGGTGAGGCGTCGAGGGCGCGCACCCGGCTGGTCGGCCACCGTTCGGCGAGGACGGCGGTGAGCTGGCCGGGGCCGCAGCCGAGGTCGACCACCGCCCGGGGTCGCTCGGCCGGGATCCGGGCCAGGAGGTCGTGGAACGGCCGGGATCGCTCGTCGCCGAAGCGCAGGTAGGTCGTCGGGTCCCACATGGTCGCCTCCCAAACCGTACGTCCGTACTGCTTACGGTACGGCTCGCGTGGCACTGCGGCAACCCGATCACTAGGCTCGGGGCATGGAACAGCGCAGCTTCAACCGGCTCGGCCGGACCGTTGGCGCGGTCGGCCTGGGCGCGTGGCAACTCGGCGCCGACTGGGGCACCGTCAGCGAGGACGACGCGATGGCGGTGCTCGCCGCCGCCGTGGACGCCGGGGTCACCTTCCTCGACACCGCCGACGTGTACGGCGACGGCCGCAGCGAGCAGCTGATCGGCCGCTTCCTGCGCACCCGACCCGACGCCGGGCTGACCGTCGCCACCAAGATGGGCCGCCGCGTCGAGCAGCAGCCGGAGGCGTACACCCTGGCCAACTTCCGGCAGTGGACCGACCGCTCCCGGGCCAACCTGGGGATGGACACCCTGGACCTGGTCCAGTTGCACTGCCCGCCCACCGCCGTCTTCTCCTCCGACGAGGTCTTCGACGGCCTGGACACCCTGGTCGCCGAGAAGGCCATCGCCGGGTACGGGGTCAGCGTCGAGACCTGCGACCAGGCCCTCACCGCGATCGCCCGACCGGGGGTGGCGAGCGTCCAGATCATCCTCAACGCGGTCCGCCACAAGCCCCTGGAGCGGGTGCTGCCGGCCGCGGCGGCGGCCGGTGTCGGCATCATCGCCCGCGTGCCGCTCGCCAGTGGCCTGCTCTCCGGCCGCTACGACGAGCACACCGAGTTCCCCGCCGACGACCACCGCAACTACAACCGGCACGGCGCGGCCTTCGACGTCGGGGAGACGTTCTCCGGAGTCGACTTCGATCGAGGTCTGGCCGCCGTACGCCGGCTCGCCCCGCTCGTCGACGCGGACCGCACCATGGCGCAGTTCGCACTGCGCTGGGTGTTGGATCAGGCGGGCGTCACAGTGGTCATCCCCGGTGCCCGCGACGCCGACCAGGCCCGACGCAACGCCGCCGCGGCGACCCTGTCCCCGCTCACCGACGAGCAGTTGGCAGCCGTCCGCGAGACCTACGACGAGCTGATCCGCCCGCAGGTGCACGACCGGTGGTGACCCGCGCGCCCGGGGTGCTCGCGTCGCACCACCCGGCCGGCGATGCTGGACGGCGGCGCGCCGCCCCGGGCGGCGGAGAGGGGACGCGATGAGAGGTTGGCTTCCGCTCACCCTCGGCCTGCTGGCCGTGGTGATCGGTGCGGTGTGGACGGTCCAGGGCCTCGGCTACGTCAGCGGCAGCGTGATGACCGACGAGAAGATCTGGGCGGTGATCGGCCCGCTCGTGACGGCGGCCGGGCTGGTGGTGCTCTGGCTCGGCCTGCGCTCGCGTCGACGCTGACCGCTCGCCGCACCGACGATCCCGAGCAGGCGAAAGCCCCGCATCCCAACCGGGATGCGGGGCTTCACCGTGACCCTTGAACCGGATCGTCCCACTGGCCGGCGGGGGCCGGCCGTCCTACTCAGATGGGACGGACCTGCTCAGCCTGCGGGCCCTTCTGACCCTGAGCGATCTCGAACTCCACCCGCTGGTTCTCCTCCAGCGAGCGGTAGCCGCTGGTCTGGATGGCCGAGAAGTGGACGAACACGTCAGCACCCCCACCATCGACGGTGATGAAGCCGAAGCCCTTGTCAGCGTTGAACCACTTCACGGTTCCCTGAGCCATGTGTTTCTCCCTCTAAAAACTGGCGGCCGTGCACGCCGTCCGGCCGATTGGCCGTTTTTGAGCAGCGGTGCCTGAGGCGGCCCCACGAAGGAGACTTCTCTCAACCCACGCCATCTCGCAACAGCGGGGACCAGCAAATCACGGAGGTAAAAAGTCTGTCACGACCTCTCCGACGAATTTCTCCGACATGTGACCTGACGGATGCCTCAGGTGCGCTGGGCGGCGTGCGATGCCATGCGAAAGCCCCCTTCCCATCGATGCGGAAAGGGGGCTGAAGTCGCTGCTGGTCAATCCGGCCAGCTGCCGGTCATCCGGCGTACGCCGACCGCGCCGCCCCGGTCCACGGCGGCCCGGACGACAGCGAAGATGGCGCCCTGCAACGCCGCGGCGGCCAGGATCTCGCCCCAGCCGCGATCCTCGTCGGTCGCGTTGGGCGCCTCACCGTCGCCCGCGGTGACCTTCCAGACCTGCCGGAAGATCGCCCCGGCCACCGCTCCGGCGGCGAAACCCATCAACACGCCGACCGGCCGGTACGCGGCCCTGCCGATGCTCTTACTCACCTACGCCTCCCCCGCACGATCATCAGCACCACCACTGTGGCCACCGCGCCGGCCGCGATGGCCGCCCACGGCACCGGGTTGCGGCGCACCAACTCGCCCTTGTCGTACGCCTGTGCGCGTACCAACTCGCCCTTTTCGTACGCCTGCGCCCGCGCCATCCCGGCGCCACGCGCGGCCTGGCCGCGGACCCGAGCGACGGTCTGCGCCGCCTGCTCCCGCATCCGCTCCTTGGCCTGCTCGGCGGACTCCTTCAAACGCGCCTTGACGTCGGCCTTGGCGGCCAACGCCTCCATCGTCTCGCCCAACTCGACCCGGGTGCGACGGATCTCCTCGCGGAGGGCCTCCGTGTCGCCGGTCCCGTTACCGGTCATTGCCGCCCCCTGTCCTTCACCGCGGCGGTGACAGTGTCCATGTCTGCCCGGAGGCTACGGACCGTGGCCGCCGGCACCGGCGGGACGGCACGGCTGACCTGCTTCTTGCCCACCAGGGCGAGGATGCCGGCCACCAGGAAGCAGGCCACCGCCACGATCAGCGCCGCGGCCCAGGCGGGCAACACCAGGTCGAGCAGCAGGATCGCCGTGGCGACCAGCGCACCCAGACCAAAGAACGCGAGCGCGCCACCGCCGCCGAACAGGCCGATCCCGATGCCCGCGTGCTTACCCTTCTGGGTCAACTCCGCTCGAGCCAGCGTCAGTTCGTCCCGTACGAGGCGGGAGATCTGCTCGGTGGCCCGCTGCACCAACTCGGCGGTGGAGGGCTCGCTCCCGTTCTGGGATGTGCGGGCTTTCGCCACGTCAGCCATGCTGTCCTCCTTTCCTCATCACCGCGCTGTATGCCCGAAGTCGCCGCTCGTCAATCCTAAAGCGCGCCAAGCAGCTCACCGTCCCCGTTGTCCGGACGCCGCGCCGCCGATCCACGGCCAGCCGCCGCGATCACGCCAGAGACGTCCGGCAGCACATCCCCCACCCAAGCCTGGCCAAACCTCCCCCAACGGACCCCCTCCCCCCGCCCTCCCGCATCCCTCCCCCGCCCTCCCGCAGCCCTCTCCCGCCCTCCCGCATCCCTCTCCCGCCCTCCCCGCGCGTGATCAAGAGGATTCGGTCAGGAAACGCCGGGGTGGGTGACCGAAACCTCTTGATCAACCCGCTGAGGGAGGTGTGGGGCAGGCGATGCCGGGTGGGCCTGCCCGGCCGGTGCATGACCGCCGGGGCGGGCGGCGCGCGCAAGATCGCGCTCGATCCTGGTTGTAGTGGCCTCGGCGGGGATGCAGGCCACTACAACCAGGAAATTGCACGATCTTGCGGGGGCGCGGCGGCGCGGGGCGAGCGCGAGCGCGGGGCCGGGCCGGCGCGGCCTGGTGCGGGGCAGGGGCGGGCGGCAGTGGGGGCGGGGCGGGTTAGGGGCGGGTTTCTTCGGGGCCTACGAAGGCTTCGCTGCGGGCGTCGCCGTCGTCGCTGCCGCCGAAGACCCGGGCGTCGTCGGGCGCCTCGGTGTCGGACGGGCGGCGGGCCGGCCGCCTCGGCTGCACCCACTGCCAGGACAGGTTGCTGGTGGAGTCGCCCAGCTCGGTGCGCAGCCGGGGCATCGCGGTCGGGCGGTTGTCCCGGATCCAGGCGACCAGGTGCTCCCGGACGAGGCAGCGCAGGTCCCACAGGCTGCCCGCGTCGGCGGCGCTGACCAGGGCGCGCAACCGGACCGTCCCGCCGGTGGCGTCGGTGACCTGCAGGACGCAGACCCGCCCGTCCCACAGTTCGGTGCCCTCGACGAGGCGGCGCAGCTCCTCGCGCATGGTCTGCACGGGCACCGCCCAGTCGACGTCGAATTCGGCGGTGCCGAGCACCGCCGCCTCCGTCCGGGTCCAGTTCTGGAACGGTTTGCTGGTGAAGTACGAGGTGGGCAGGATCAACCGGCGGTCGTCCCAGATCTGCACCACGACGTAGCTGAGTGTCAGCTCCTCGATGCGACCCCACTCCCCTTCGACAACGACGACGTCGTCGAGCCGGACGGCGTCGCTGAAGGCGAGTTGGAGGCCGGCGAAGACGTTGCCGAGCAGGCTCTGCGCGGCGAGCGCGGCCACCACACCGACCACACCGGCCGAGGTGAGCACACCGGCGCCGATGCCCCGCACGCTGGGGAACGTCATCAGCATCACGCCCACGGTCAGGATGACGATCACCGCGATGGTCAGTCGGCGCAGCATCACCACCTGGGTCCGTACCCGCCGGGCGTGCCGGTTGTCGGGTACGTCCACCCGGAACCGGGCCAGCGCGGTGTCCTCCACGACGACCAGCAGGCAGGCGACCAGCCAGGCCACCGTGGCGATGACGCCGAGGATGAGCAGGTGCAGCAGCAGTCGCCGCCAGCTCTCGCCGACCGCGTACCCGGTGCTGAAGCGGACGGCGAACTGCACGGCAAGGACCGTTGCGGCGACCTGGAACGGGCGGTGCGCGTGGTCGGTCAGCTCGGTCAGCAGCAGTGACCGGCGGCCGAACCGCCGGGTCAACCGGTGGACGACTTCGACCAGGAACAGGGCGACCGCCGCCGCGACGAGCGCGGCGACGGCCGTTTCGAGATAGTTCTGCACGGCTTCGGTGCTCCCCTTCGACCAGACGTCGGGCACTCCGGGCAAAAGCCCAAGAGTGCCCGATGTCCGTGGTATCGACCAGCTCAGACCTTGCGGTACCGGGACTGGAGGAAGCAGTAGACGCCGAAGGCGGCGATGCCGAGGGCGACCAGGGCCAGCAGGAACGTGCCGTAGGACTGCTCCTGCAGGGTGTGCAGGGCGGCGTCCAGACCCCGGGCCTTCTCGGGGTCGTAGTTCACCGCCGCCACGATGACCAGCAGACCGGAGATGCCGTAGGCGACGCCCTTGGCGATGTATCCGGCCATGCCCAGCCGGCGGGAGAGCTGGCGGGTCTTCGGGCTCATCTCGCCGGTCTTGAGGTGCTTCTCGAACTTCTTGCGGGCACCGTAGATCACCAGGCCGATGCCGATCGCGGCGACCACCAGCCCGGCCAGGCCGACCAGCCAGCGGCCACCGCTGGAGGTCATCAGCTTGCCGCTCAACGCCTCCTGCTGGTCGGCGCTGTTCGACCCGGCGTCCTTGAAGACCTTGAAGGCGGTCCAGGCGAAGTAGAGGTAGACGATGGTCCGGCCGGCCGAGGCGAGCCGTTCCAGGACCCGCTCCTTGCCGCGCTCGGCGCGGTGCCCGACCGCCGCCTCCAGCGCCTGCCAGATCGCCATCGCGAGCAGGCCGACCGCGACGGCGATGACCAGGAACTTGCCGAGGGGCTGTGCGGAGAGGGTACGCAGCGCGCCGGACTGGTCGCCGTCATCGGACGACGTGCCGAACGCGATCTGCAACGCCAACCAGGCGAAGAGCAGGTGGACGATGCCGTAGCCGATGAAGCCGGCCCGGGCGAGGAGTTCCAGCCACCGGCTGTCCGCCGTACGGGAGGCGGTGGCTTCGGCGCTACGGGTGAGTGACATGGCGTCACAATCTCCGATTCTGAAGATTCCCAAACGTCGGCCACCGCCGCCCGCCCAGGTCAGCTGCCCGGGTTGCGCGATACGCGAATCTTGACCTGCTGGTCGGTCACGCTGTCCAGGGTGACGGCGAAGCCGCCGGCCTCGGCGGCCTGCTGGCCGGTGGTGAGGGTGAGCTGCTCACCGGCGACCTCGACGGTCACCTGGTCACCCTCGGCGCCGACCAGTTTGGCCTCGACGCCCAGGATGGTGGCGCTGGCGTCGACACCCCGCTCGAAGGTGACGGTGCAGGCGTCCAGCCCGCAGTCGGTGGAGGCGCCCTGGGAGCTGCACCCGGCGAGCACGGCGAGGCCGAGCGCCAGACCGGCGAAGAGAGCGGCAGCGCGGCGAATGGGGGGAATGGGCATGGTGGCGGGTCGGTTCGTCACCTCGCCAAGAGTACGAGACATCCGCGACGCCGCCGTTGAACGGTGATCACCTGGCGGCCGACCAGGGCACGGGGAGCACCGGCTAGGGTCCGGGACATGCCGTTCGACATCGCCCGCACCCGGGCCGCGTATCCCGCCCTGACCGAGGGCTTCGTCCATTTCGACGGTGCCGGGGGCACCCAGACCGCGGCCGGTGTGATCGACGCGGTCACCGATGCCATGCGATCGGCGATCGGCAACCGCAGTGCCGCCTTCGTACCGGGTCGCCGGTCGCTGGAGTTGGTGGCCGAGGCCCGTTCGGCGGTGGCCGACCTGCTCGGCGCCGACCCGGCCGGGGTGGTGCTCGGCCCGAGCGCGACAGCGCTGACGTACACGCTGGCCCGCACGCTCGGCGCGGCCTGGCGGCCCGGCGACGAGGTGGTGGTCTCCCGGCTCGACCACGACGCGAACGTCCGGCCGTGGGTGCGGGCCGCCGAGGCGGCCGGCGCGACGGTGCGCTGGGCCGAGGTCGACAGGCACACCGGTGAGCTGCCCGCGGCCCAGTACGCCGACCTGGTGGGCGAGCGGACCCGGCTGGTCGCTGTGACTGCCGGCAGCAACGCCATCGGCACCGTGCCGGACGTGGCGGCGATCGCCAAGACCGCGCACGCGGTCGGCGCGTTGGTCTGCGTCGACGGGGTGCACTCGGTTCCGCACGGGCCGACCGACCTGACGTCGCTCGGCGCGGACGTGCTGGTCACCAGCGCGTACAAGTGGTCTGGTCCGCACCTGGCGGCGATGGTGGCGGACCCGGCCCGCTGGGCGGCGCTGCGCCCGGCGAAGCTGGTGCCGTCCTCCGACGCGGTGCCGGACCGGTTCGAGTACGGCACGCCGAGCTTCCCGCTGCTGGCCGGTGTGGCCGCCGCCGTGGATCACCTGGCCGGGCTGGACCCGGACGCGGTCGGCGACCGGCGGGCGCGGCTGCGGGCCGGGCTGACGGCCGCCCAGGCGCACGAGGAGGCCCTGCTGGACCGGCTGCTCGCCGGGTTCGCCCAGCGGCCGGCGATCACCGTCTACGGCTCGCCGGCGCGGCGCTGCCCGACGGTCTCGTTCCGGGTCGCCGGGATGTCGCCGGCGGCCACCCAGGAGGCGTTGGGCGCCGCCGGGTTCTGCCTCTCCGTCGGCGACTACTACGCCTACGAGTACTTCCAGCTGATGGGTCTGCGCGACAGCGGCGGCGCGGTGCGGGCCAGCATCTACCACTACAACACCGCCGACGAGGTGGACCGCTTGCTCGGCGAACTCGACGCGCTGGCCGAGGCGGCGGGGAGAATGGCCGGATGAGCACCCTGGTCGAGGACAACCCGGCGAAGCACCGCTTCGAGATCCTGGTCGACGACGCGCTGGCCGGCTTCACCGCGTACCTGCCGCGCGGGGAGGTCCTGGTCTTCACCCACACCGAGGTGGACAAGGGCTTTCAGGGCAAGGGGGTGGGCGGCGCGCTGATCCGCGGCACCCTGGACCAGCTCCGGGCACGCGGCACGACAGTGGTGCCGCAGTGCCCTTTCATGGCCGCGTTCATCGACAAGCACCCCGAGTACGCCGACCTGGTGGCCGATCTTCCCTAGGGAAGGCCGGCGCCGGTGAGCACCTCGGCGGCAGCCTGCCCACTGGCCCGGGTGGCGCCGTGGGTGGCCAGGTGCACCGCCCCGGTGACCAGTTCGGGCACGCCCAACTCGACCACCACGGCGTCCGGCCGGGCGGCCAACGCGCGGTGCACGGCGTCGCGCATCCAGTCGTGCCGGTGCTGGTCGCGGACGACCAGGACCAGGGGGCGACCGCCCGCCCCGGCGCCCGGGTCCGCCGGCACGTCGGGTTCGGCGTAGCGGACGGTGCTGGTGCCGGGCAGCAGCTCGGTCAGGGGTCCGCCGATCCCCCACGGGGTCTCGGCCCCGATGGCGATGTTGCGCAGCGGCTCGAACTCGACGACGTGTGCCGCGCGGGTCAGGGGCAGCGCGACGGTCGTGCCCGGAGCGGCGGTGACCCGGACGGCCCGGCGGGCGGCGACCAGCCCGACGTGGGCGGCGCGTCCTGCGGCCGAGCCGGCGCTGCGGGCGGCCACCGTCCAGGCGGCGAGTTGACCGACGCGCTTGGCGGCCTCGGCGAGACGTTCCTCGGGCAGCTCACCGGAGACGACGGCGGCCACGATGGCGTCGCGCAGCTCGCGGGCGGACTGCTCGTCGGCCCGTTCGCCGCCGATGCAGATGGCGTCGGCCCCGGCGGCGAGGGCGCGGACCGTCGCTCCGGCGAAGCCGTACCGGTCGGCGACCGCGCGCATCTCCACCGCGTCGGTGACCACCACGCCGGAGAAGCCCAGCTCGTCGCGGAGCAACCCGCCCAGGATGCGCTGGCTCAGCGTCGCCGGCAGGTGCGGGTCGAGCGCGGGCACCAGTAGGTGACCGGTCATCACCGCCTGCACCCCGGCGGCCACGGCGGCGCGGAACGGGGCCAGTTCGCAGGCGTCCAGCCGGGCCCGGTCGGCGGTGATCAGGGGCAGGTCGTGGTGTGAGTCGACCCGGGTGTCGCCGTGCCCGGGGAAGTGTTTGGCGCAGGCCCCGACGCCGCCGGCCTGGAGCCCGCGGACCCAGGCGGCGGTGTGCCGCGCGACCAGCGCCGGGTCCGCGCCGAAGGAGCGGACGCCGATCACCGGGTTCGCCGGATTGGAGTTGACGTCGGCGTCCGGGGCGTAGTTGAGGGTGACCCCCGCCGCTGCCAGTTCGGCGCCGAGGTCCCGGGCGACGGCCTCGGTCAGCTCCGGGTCGTCGACAGCGCCGAGGGCGAAGTTGCCGGGTCGGGAGCTGCCGTGCACCGATTCGAGCCGGGTGACGTCGCCGGCCTCCTCGTCGATCGCCACGATGACGTCCGGCCGTTCCGCGCGCAGCGTCGCGGTGAGGGCTGTCACCTGCTCGGTGTCGACCACGTTGCGGGCGAAGAGCACCACCGAGCCGAGACCCTCGCCGAGCCAGCGGCACACCCATGGGGGTGGGGTGGTGCCGACGAAGCCGGGTTGCAGAACGGCGGCGGCGAGCACCGGGAGGTGCCCGTTGGTAGTTGTCACGCCGCCCCCTCGCAGTGATCGATCTCGATCACCGGCGACGGTGCGCCCCCGTCGATCCGCTGGTTGCGCTCGCTCATGCGGCCCCCGTACCCCATCTCTCGCGCGCCCTCGGCGCACCGCCACCGGCAGGCGGTCCTGCCATGGTCACACTGAGCGAATCAATAGTCAATAAACCTTACAGTTGCCTGGCGGCCCGCATTCCGGGGAGAGTGCGGGGATGGATCCCGTCCTGCTGGCCGACGCGACGAGCCCGGCTGACATCCCCGGCGTACGCCTGCTCGGCCTGGTGGTCGGTGCCCTGCTGCTGCTCGCCGCGATCCGGGCGATGTTCGGACGACGCTGACCCGCCCACGGCGAGAACCGGTGTGACCGGGCGCCGCCGGGGTACGGCTCTCCCCATCAGCAGGTCCGCGTGCCGAAGGGGTAAGCCATGAAGATCGGATACTTTCTGTCCAGTGAGGAGTTCACGCCAGCCGAGTTGCTGGAGCAGGCGCGCGGTGCCGAACAGGCCGGCTTCGAGGCGCTGTGGATCTCCGACCACTACCACCCCTGGGTGGACGCACAGGGCCAGAGCCCGTTCGTCTGGTCGACGATCGGCGCGCTCAGCCAGGTCTGTTCGTTACCGGTGACCACGGCGGTGACCTGCCCGACAGTGCGGATCCACCCGGCGGTGATCGCGCAGGCGGCGGCGACCAGCGCGGTGCTGCACGGTGGGCGGTTCGTGCTCGGCGTCGGCAGCGGCGAGGCGCTCAACGAACACATCTTCGGTGACGCCTGGCCGCAGGCGGACGTCCGGCTGGAGATGTTGGAGGAGGCCGTCGAGGTGCTGCGCGCGCTGTGGGGCGGCGGCTTCGTCAACCACCACGGCAAGCACTACACAGTGGAGCACGCCCGGATCTACACGCTGCCCGACGCTCCCCCGCCGATCTACGTCTCGGGCTTCGGGCCGAAGGCCATCGACCTGGCCGCCCGGATCGGCGACGGCTACCTGAGCACCATGCCCGACGGCGAGATGGTCCGGCGCTTCCGCGAGAACGGCGGCGGCGACAAGCCGTGCCAGGCCGGCTTCAAGGCGGCGTACGCGGACAGCGAGGAGGCGGGGCTGCGCATCGCCTACGAGCGCTGGCCCAACGCGGGGGTGCCGGGTGAGCTGTCCCAGGTGCTGCCCTCGCCGCGGCACTTCGAGCAGGCCGCCGAGTTGGTCAGGCCGGAGATGCTGAAGGAGGCGTTCGTCTGCGGCAACAGCGCCGACGCGCACCTGGAGATGATCGACAAGTACGCCAAGGCCGGCTTCGACGAGGTCTACGTGGCCAACACCGGACCGCACCACCAGGGTCTGTTCGACCTCTACCAGCGTGAGGTCCTGCCCCGGCTGCACTGAGCCGGCGATCAACGAGCCGGCCATCGGGGGCATGGGCGATACCCGGGCCCATGATCGTCCGAACGCGTTTCGGCGGTCATGGGCCCGGGTACCTCCGGCCCTCGATGAAACTGTCCACGCACTCGATGACGTTGCGCCGCGCGGCCCGCAGCCTTTTCGGCTGGAAGGCGCTACGGCCCAACCAACTGGCCGCCATGCGCGCCGTGATGAAGCGGCGAGACGCCCTGGTGGTGCTGCCCACCGGAGCCGGCAAGTCGGCGATCTACCAGATTCCGGCCAGCCTGATCCCCGGCCCCACAGTGGTGATCTCACCACTGCTGGCCCTCCAGCAGGATCAGATCGCCTCCCTCAACGAGCGGCAACGCCCGGAGCTGCGGGCGGTGCGGATCAGCTCGAACGAGTCGCCGACGCAGCAGGCCGAGGCGATCACCGAGATCCGCGAGGGCAGGGCTGAGTTCCTCTTCATCACCCCGGAACAGCTCAGCAATCCCGAGCGAATGGCCGAGGTCGCCGCCCTGAAGCCGGCCCTGGTGGCGATCGACGAGGCGCACTGCATCTCCGCGTGGGGGCACGACTTCCGACCCGACTACCTGGCGCTCGGGCACCTCATCGACGGTATCGGCCGGCCGCCGGTGGTCGCGCTGACCGCCACCGCCTCCCCTCCGGTACGCGACGACATCATCGCCCGGCTGCGGCTGCGCGACCCGGAGGTGGTGGTCTCCGGACTGGACCGGCCGAACCTGTTCGTCGAGGTCGCGCACTGCCCCACCGAGGACTACCGGTGGCGGCGACTGATCGCGCTGCTGAGCGACGACGAGCGGCCCGGGATCATCTACGTGCCGACCCGTCGCGCCGCCGAGGAGCTGGCCACCCGACTGACCGACGCCGGTTACCCGGCGCAGTTCTACCACGGTGGGATGGCGGCCGGCGCACGCCACGAACTGCACGAGGCGTTCCTCGCCGACGAGGTCCCCATCATGGTGGCGACCTCGGCGTTCGGCATGGGCATCGACAAGCCCAACATCGCCTGGGTGGTGCACATGGCGCTGCCCGATTCGCCGGACAGCTACTTCCAGGAGATCGGCCGGGCCGGACGCGACGGGCAACCGGCCCGGGTGCTGCTGCTCTGGCAGGCCGAGGACGTCGGCCTGCAACGGTTCTTCAGCGGTGGCCTGCCCGATGTCGAGGAGCTGCGCGACCTGGCCGCGCTGCTGCGCAAGAAGCCGGCCACCAAGACCGAGCTGCGCGAGACCACCGGTCTCGGGCCGCGCAAGCTGGGCCAGTACCTCTCCCTGTTGGAGCAGGTCGGGGCTGCCGAACCACGCGCCCGGCAGCGCATCGGCGCGCCCCGTTACTCCCCCAACCCGACCGACGCCGCCGCCGCGGCGCTGGCCGAGGCGGAGCGCCAGCAGACAGTGACCCGGTCGCGCACCGACATGATGCGGGCCTTCGCCGAGACCCGGGCCTGCCGGGGGCAGACCCTGCTTGCCTACTTCGGCGAGCAGATGACGCAGGTCTGCGGCCACTGCGACAACTGCCACAACGGCACCAGCGTGGCCGACCAGGGTGCGGTCGGGCCGTTCCCGGTGCACAGCCAGGTGCGGCACCCGGAGTGGGGATCCGGCATGGTGCTCTCCTACGAGGAGGACAAGATGACGGTCCTCTTCGATGAGGTCGGGTACAAGACGTTGTCGGTGCGCGTGGTGTCCGAACAGGGCCTGCTGACCCTGGACTAGCCTGACCCGGGCGCCGCTTTCGGGCCCGGTGGAACGACCAAGAGCACCGATTGACCAAGCAGAGCAGGGCGGAAGGGGCGTTGTCGTGATCGAGCAGCCGGCGTACACCGGGTTCGGTTTCTCCGACGAGGAGTGGGGGCTGCTGGTCGGCCTGCCGCAGTCGGTGCTGACCGCGGCGAGCGCCGCCGAGTCCGACGGCACCCGCCGGACCATGGCGGAGACCGCGGCCGGGCTGGAGACCATCGCCGCCGGCCGGGAGTCGGCCAGCCCGCTGGTCACCGCCGTGGCCGGCGAGATCGTCACCCGGGTCGGTGACCCGGAGGCCGGCGAGGAGCTGCCGGTCATCGCGCCCGCCGACCCCGTGGCGTACATCGACGACGTGTTGCTGCGGGCCGGCGAGGCCGCGGCGTTGCTGGCCGCGCGGGTCGACGAGGGTGAGGCCGGCGCGTACAAGCACTGGCTCGTGAAGATCGCCGAGCAGGTGGTGGGCGCCGCGTCCAGCGGTGGGCTGCTGGGCATCGGCGGCGAGTCGGTCAGCGACTCCGAGCGGCGTTTCCGCGACCGGCTCGCGCACGTGCTCAGCGACTGACCGACGACAACGACGTGTCGGCCGGACCGGTCGGCTCGGCGGCCAGCGCCGTGGAGTCGGCCGGCCGGACGCCGCGCAGCGTGACCAGCGCGGTGACCGTGCCCAGCAGCATCACCGCCATGGCGGCGTACGCGGCCAGGTGCAGCCCGTCGGTGAACGCGACAGCGGCGGCGTGCCGCACCGCGTCGGCCAGCTCCGCCGGCAGTCCCCGGGCGACCGCGAGCGCGCCGCCCAGGGTCTCCCGGGCGGAGGCGGCGGCGTCGGCGGGCAGCCCGGCTGGCAGGCCGTCGACGACCTCGCGGCGGTAGACCGCCGCGCCAACGCTGCCCAGGATCGCCATACCCAACGCACCGCCCAGCTCACTGCTGGACTCGGTCAGCGCCGACGCGACACCGGCCTGCTCGGGCGGCGCCGCGCCGAGAACCAGCTCGGTGACGAGGGACATCACCATCACCAGGCCGCCCGCGTAGACACTGGCGCCGACGAGCAGCAGCCACAGCGGCGTCTCCGGGGTGACCCTGGTCAACACCACGAAGCCGACCACTGCGATGCCGAACCCCGCACCGATCAGGTACGCCCGTTCGACGCGCTGGGCCAGGGCGGCGGCGGCCGGCGCGACTCCGCCCACGGCGAGGGACGGCACGAGGCTCCACAGCGCCGCCCGCAGCGGGCTCAGGCCGAGCACCAGTTGGAGGTGCTGGGTGGTGAAGATGGCGAAGCCGACGATGGCGAACATGGCCAGCAGGTTCACCGCGAGCGACCCGGCGAAGCCGCGACGGCGGAACAGCGCGAGGTCGACCATCGGGTACGCCCGGGTCCGCTGCCGGTGCAGGAAGAGCGCCCCCACCAGCAGACCGCCGACGATGGCGAGGACCCGCACCGGGCTGAGGCCGTCGCGGGCCATCTCCTTGATGCCGTAGACCACCGGCAGCAGCGCGCCGAGCGACAGTGCCGCGCTGACCAGGTCGAACCGCCCGGTGGCCGGGTTGCGGAACTCGGGTACCAGGAGCGGGACGAGCAACAGCAGCATCAGCATCGCCGGAATGTTGATCAGGAAGATCGAGCCCCACCAGAAGTGCTCGAGCAGGATGCCGCTGAGCACCGGGCCGATCGCGATGCCGCCGGTGAGGGTGGCGGTCCAGATGCCGATGGCGGTGCCGCGCTGCTTGGCGTCGTGGAACATGTTGCGCACCAGGGCGAGCGTCGAGGGCATCAGGGTGGCCCCACCGACGCCGAGCACGGCCCGGGCGGCGATCAGCGTCGCGGTGCTGTCGGCGTACGCGGCCAGCAGCGACGCCGCACCGAACGCGGTGGCGCCGATCAACAGGAGTCGACGTCGGCCGATCCGGTCACCCAGGGCCCCCATGGTGATGAGCAGGCCGGCCAGCACGAAGCCGTAGATGTCGAAGATCCATAGTTGCTCGGTGGCGGTGGGGCGCAGCTCCGCGCTGATGAACGGGACGGCGAAGTAGAGCACCGACACGTCCATCGAGACCAGGAGCAGCGGCAGCATCAGCACCGTGAGCCCGATCCACTCCCGCCGGCCCGCTCGCGGTGCCGGTGTGGTGGTGACCGTCATGACGAGTTCTCCTTATGCGTATGGCGTACGCTGTTATGCGTAGACCATACGCAGAACTAGGATGGCGGGGCAAGGAGGAAATGTGGCGGCGAAGACAGACGACAGTGGGCCCGTACTCCCGTCGGCCATCGAGAGCGCCTGGGGGCTGCGGGAGCGGCCACCGAAGGGCCCCCGGCCGGGAATGAGCGTGCCCGCCATCGTGGACGCCGCCGTACGCGTCGCCGACGCCGACGGTCTGGCCGCCGTCTCGATGAGCCGGGTGGCCAAGGAGTTGGGCGCCGCGACCATGGCCCTCTACCGGTACGTCGGCTCCAAGGACGAGCTGCTGATGCTCATGGTGGACGCCGGTTACGGCCCATCCCCCGGCCCGCCCGTGCCGGAGGACGACTGGCGCGCCAGCCTCACCCGGTGGGCCTGGGCCGAGCACGACGTGCTGCGGCGACGGTCCTGGCTGCTGCACGTGCCGATCAGCGGCCCACCGATCACCCCGCAGCAGCTCGGCTGGATGGAGGACGGGCTGCGCTGCCTCGACGGCACAGTGCTCGGCGAGAGCGAGAAGATGTCGGTGCTCCTGCTGATCACCGGGTACGTCCGCAACGAGGCCACCCTCACCTCGCAGATCGCCGAGGGCAGCCGGGCGGCCGGCGTCGAGCCCAGCGAGATGATGCCGGCGTACGGTCGGCTGGTTGCCCGGCTCATCGACCCGGCCCGCTTCCCCGCGCTTCACCGGGTGCTGAGCGCCGGTGTGCTCTACCAGGACGACGACCCCGACGACGAGTTCGTCTTCGGCCTGGACCGGATCCTCGACGGCGTCGAGGCGCTGATCCAACGCCGGGCGGGCTGAGGGAGCCCCATGCTGCCGAGAGACTCCATCGACACCACGGTCCTGCCACCGGGCGAACGGTTCGGCATGTGGCTGGACCTTGTCGCACGCACCTCGGTGCCGCTGCGCATCCAGTCCGCGCACAGCGACGACTTCGCCGCCCGCGCCGACTTCATCGCGCTCGGCCCGATCCAGTTGGCGCAGTACGAGTACCCGTCGCTGGACGCCAGCCGGACCCGGAAGCTGGTCCGGCAGTCCGACCCTGAGCTCTACATCCTCGCCCTCACCACCGGCGGCGTCGGCACGTCCAGTCAGGATGGTCGCCGCAGCGAGATCCTGACCGGCGAGTTCACCTTCTACGACGGGTCCCGGCCGCACGACGTCTGCCACCACGCCACCGAGCCCGACCGCGAGCACGCCACCTCGATCGTCACGATGATCCCGCACGCCGCGCTGCCGCTGCCACCACAGCGGATGGCAGCGCTCTACGGCGGCCGGATGTCCGGCAGCGAGGGGGTCGGGGCGCTGTTGGCGCAGTTCCTGCTCCAGGTGACCGGGCACCCCGAGCAGTACCATGCCGCAGACGCCAGCCGGCTGGGCGCGGTGGGACTGGACCTGGCCACCACAATGCTCGGCCGGCACCTCGTCGCCGAGGACGCCGTGCCCACCGAGGTCCGCCGCCGGGCGCTGCTCACCCAGGTGCAGTCGTACATCCACAGCCACCTCGGCGACGCGACGCTCGGCCCCCAGGTGGTCGCCGACGCCCACCACATCTCGGTACGGTCCCTGCACCGGTTGTTCGAGGCCGAGGACACCACAGTGGCGTCGTACATCCGGGATCTGCGGCTGGCCCGGTGCCGGCGCGACCTGACCGACCCGGCGCTGCGCAACCAGCCAGTGCAAACCGTTGCGGCGCGGTGGGGTTTCTCCGACAAGGCCCACTTCAGCCGGGCATTTCGGGGCGCGTACGGCACCACCCCCCAGGAACACCGCGACAGTGGCTCGGATCTGGCGCGGATCGTCAACAGCCAGGCGTCCACCGTCAACTCGCTGCCGGCAGACTGACACCAACGCGGCCGGCCATCACCTGGTGGGCCGCCAACGGGGGCCGTGGCGAGGCGCCCGCCGCGCGAGCGGCGGGCGGCCGCCCGGTGGCATCCCGCTGACGCCCGAGGCTCCGGCTCCGTCGCGCTTCCCCCCAGAATCGCCGACGGGGCCGGTCAGGCCCCCTCCAGCAGCTTCAGGACGATCTGCTCCGCCTCCTCGCGAGGCGCCCGCGGATCCACCGACGCCACCACCCCGTCGTGGTAGAGGTCGACCACCCGGGGGTCCACGTACGACGCGCGAGCCACCGTCGGCGTGTTGCCCAGCAGCTCCGCCACCGCACGCATCACGGCGACCACCGCCTTACGCCGGGCGGTCACCGAACGGGCCGGACCGGCCGTGGCCAACTCGGTGGCCGCGAGCACTGTGGCGTGCCAGGTGCGGAAGTCCTTCGCTGTCATCTCCCCACCGCTGGCGTCGCGCAGGTAGCCGTTGACCTCGTCGCTGCGCACGTCGCGCCACTCCCGGCCGTCCCAGTAGCCGAACAGCCGCTCCGCCCGCCGACGACGACGGCGCAGATTCACCAGCACCTGGCACAGCTCCGGGTCCTCGATCCGGCGTACCTGCTCGATGCCTCCCTTGGCGGGAAACACGAGCACCACACAGCCGCGCCGGGACCGGGCATGCTCGGGGCGCAGGGTGGCCACCCCGTACGTCGGGTCGTCGCCGGCCGCGTACTGGTCGCTGCCGACTCGGAACATCCCCATGTCCAGCAGTCGGGTCACCGTCGCCAGCACGCGGTCCCGGCCCAGTCCACGTCCGTCCAGGTCCCGCCCCACCCGCTCACGCAGCGCCGGCAGCCGGCGCGCCACCTCCAGCACGCGGTCGAACTTCGCCTCGTCCTGCTTCTCCCGCCACCGCTGGTGGTAGACGTACTGCTTGCGTCCGGCCGCGTCGATCCCGATCGCCTGGATGTGCCCGTTCGGGTGCGGCGCGATCCACACGTCCTGCCAGGCCGGCGGGATGACCAACTCCCGCAGCCGGGCCAGGACATCCGGATCCCGCACCGGAGCGCCAGACGGGTCGACGAAGAGCCAACCCCGTCCGCGCCGACGCCGTCCGTACCCCGGTCGACCCGGGTCGCTACGCCGCAACCGCACCGGAGACCCGCACCACCCTCTCCACCTCGGCCACGGCGGCCAGCACCTCGTCCAGGCGCAGGGCCGCCATCGTCGGGTGGCTTCCTACCCCATCCCACCTGGGCCAATCCGCCTTTCCGGCCCAGAGCACCCGGTGCCGTGGCCGGTCCGGTGGAGGCCCCCAGTGCGCCGGTGCAACCGGCCCGAAGAGGACCACCGACGGGGTGCCGTACCCGGTGGCCAGGTGGGCGACCCCGGTGTCCCCGCTGACCACCAGCCGGGCGTCGGCCACCAGCGCGGCGAGCGCGCCGAGGTCGGTCCGGCCGGCCAGCACGGCCTCCGAACTCAGGGCCGCCGCCTCGGCCACCCGGGCCGCCAACGCCCGTTCGTCGGCCGAACCGGTGAGCAGCACCCGGTGCCCCTGGTCGGTCAGTGCCCTTGCCAGCGCGGCGAACCGCTCGGCGGGCCACCGCTTGGCCGGGATCTTGCTGCCCGGGTGCAGCACTGTGACACCGGTGGGCAGCCCGGCCGCAGCGGGCCGACGAAGGCTGAGGTCGGCACGGTCGGCCGGGATGTCGTACCAGGACAGCAGCCGGCACCACCGGTCCACCTCGTGCTCGTCGACGGCCCAGCACGGGCCGTCGTCGCAGCCGGCGTCCGGGCTGGCGAAGGCGAGAAGCCGACCGGGCCGGGTGGCCGCGAGCAGCCGGTGCGACTGCGGGCCCCGCCCGTGCAGGTTGACAGCCGTCCACGGCGCCGACCCCACCCGGAGAGGACGATCCAGCCCCGCGGTGTCCACCAGCCGGTCAACGCCACCGACCAGGTCGACGAGCGGGGCCAGCCAGCCGGGCGCGGCGAGCGCCAGCTCCCGCGACGGGTACGCCGCCCGCAGCGCCCGCAGCGCGGGCACCGCTGTCACCAGATCGCCGACGCCGAGGGCGCGCAGCACGAGGATCACGGGTACGAGGTCTCCTGCTCGGCGCAGACCACCATCTCGCGCACCGCGCAACCGGGCGGCTGGTTGAGCGCGAACATGATCGCGGCGGCGGTGTCGGCGGGCTCGTTGAGGTTCGCGTCCGGCCCCGGCTTGTACTGCGGGTCACGTTCGTCGAAGAACGCGGTGCGCATCCCACCCGGAATGAGCAGTGTGACGCCGACCTGACCGGCCAGCTCGGCGGCGAGGGCTCGGGTGAACCCCACCACGCCGAACTTCGCCGCGCAGTACGCGGTGGCGTCGCTGACCGCCTTGACGCCCAGGGTCGAGGCGACGGTGACGATGCGGCCCCGGGAGGTCAGCAGGAACGGCAGCGCGGCCCTGATCACCGCCGCGGTGGCCAGCAGGTCGACGGCGACGATCCGGTCCCAGGTCTCCCCCGGCAGGTCGGCGAGTCGGCCCGGCACGTCGGTGCCGGCGGCGGTCACCACCGCGTCCAGGCCGCCGGCCTGCTCGGCGAGATGCTGGGTGGCGGCCTCGGCGGCCCGCGTGTCGGCCAGGTCGCACTCGGTCCAGGACACCCCGTCGGCCGGCGGTTGCCGGTCCAGCACGAGCGGTCGGCCACCGGAGGCGGTCACCGCGGCGACCACAGCGGCGCCGAGGCCGCTGGCGCCTCCGGTGACCAGGACTGTGGGCCCGGCACCGGGCCGCGTGGCGGTCATCGGGTCCGCTCCGCGAGCGTGCGGACGATCAGGTCGGTGGTGGAACGACCGTCCAGATAGGGCACCACAACGGTGTTGCCACCCCAGCGGCGCAGGACCTCCGCCTCCGGCAGGGTGGCGCTCGCGTCCCCCCCGCCGGTGGCGTAGTCGCCGCCCTTGACCCAGACGTCGGGGCGTACCCAGGACAGCGCCGTCTCCGGGGTCGGCTCGTCGAAGATGAGGACCGCGTCGACGCAGCTCAGGGCGGCCAGCAGTCGGCTGCGGTCGCCTTCGGACTGCACCGGCCGGTCCGGCCCCTTCAACGCCGCCACGCTGGCGTCGGAGTTCAGGCAGACGATCAGGCAGTCGCCGAGCTGCCGGGCCGCCTCCAGGGTGGCCACGTGCCCGGCGTGCAGCAGGTCGAAGCAACCGCCGGTCGCCACCACAGTGCCACCCGCGGCGCGTACCTCGGACAGGAGCGTGGCGACAGCCGGCACTCCCACCCGGTCGGCCACCGCAGCACCTCGTGGTCCCGGCTGGAGGGCTCGCGGCCCCGGCGCACTCCTGGCCCGCACCGTGGGCGCCGACGAAGGCAGCGCCGTGGCGACTCCCCCACCGGCCACGTAGGCGGACGCCTCGGCGACCGCCACCTGCACCGCCTCGGAGACCAGCGCGCCCTGGGCCAGTGCGAGGCTGGCCGCCGCCGCGAACCGGTCGCCGGCACCGCAGGTGTCCCCCTCCGCGCTACCCGGCGTCGGCACCACGAGCGGCGTCGACCCGGCGTGGCAGAGCAGCGCGCCGTCGCCGCCCAGCGTCACAGCGACAGCGCCGGCCCGCCAGCGCCGCCGTAGCCCCTGGGCGCCCCGGGACGCCGTGGCCAGTCGGGAGGCGCCGGGCAGCGCGGGGACCAGCTCGCGCACCTCCGACTCGTTCGGGGTGGCCAGGTGCACGCCGGGCACTGCCGCCGGGCCGCGCGGGTGCGGGTCCCACACCACCGGCGCGCGGGTGGCGGCCAACGCGTCGCGCAGCGCGGGCTGCCGGGCCACCCCCCGGCCGTAGTCGCTGACCAGCACCGCCGACGCCCCGGCGATCACCCGGAGCACCTCGTCCGAGGGCTGACCCGGTTCCCCGGACGCGCCGCCCCGGTCGTGACGCAGCAGCACCCGCCCCCGGGCCCGCAGCCGGATCTTCTCCGGTGTCGCGCCGCAGAGGGCCAGTGGGTACACCTGCACACCGGCGGCGGCGAGCAGAGCGCTCAGTCGGGCCCCACCGGCGTCGTCGGCGAGCGCGGTCACCAGCACCACCTCGGCGCCCTGCGCGGCGGCGAACACCGCCGCCAGACCGGCGCCCCCCGGCCGGTCGGTGGCCACTGTCTCGTCGAGCACCGGCACCGGGGAATCCGGGCAGAGCCGGTTCACCACACCTTCCACATCCCGGTCGAGCAGGGTGTCCCCGAGCACCACCACCGGTCCCCTCACGCTTGCCTCCTCATCCTCACGGGTCGACCTGCTGTCCGGCTCACGCGTCGACCTGCTGTCCGGGCCCGCCGTCGAGCACCACCTCGACCCCGGTGCGTACCGGCGCGGCGCTCACCCGACCGTCCGGTGCGGGCTCCCCGGGCACGGGGCGGACGACCGCCGGATCGGCGACCGCCGCCAGCGCGGCGGGCAACTCCTGTTCGAGGTACTCGCAGAGCAGATGACTGGTCACCAGGTGCAGCTCCTGAACGACCTGGGTGTCCGGGGACGCGACGGCCAGCACGTCGTCGCAGGCGTCGGCGAGCGGATTGGGGGCGGCGCCGGTGAGCGCCCAGGTGGTCACCCCGACGTCGCGGGCCGCCTGCGCGGCGGCGACCAGGTTGGCGCTGGTTCCGCTGGTGCTCAGCAACAGCAGGATGTCGCCCGGGCGGCCGTGGGCGCGCACCTGGCGGGCGTACACGTCGGTGTATCCGTAGTCGTTGGCGATGGCGGTGAGCGCGCTCGTCTCGGCGTGCAGCGCGATAGCCGACAGCGGCTGACGGTCGTCGTGCAGCTTGCCGACCAGCTCGGCGGTGAGGTGCTGGGCTTCCGCGGCGCTGCCTCCGTTGCCGGCCACCAGCAGACGGCCCCCGGCGGCCAGCCGGTGGGCCAGGTCCGCGCCCCAACCCGCCAGCTGTCGCTCACACAGTCGGTACGGCACCAGCGCCGCGGCGAGATTCGTCAGGTGGGTGTCGAGCAGGCTGCCCGTCGGCATCAGGCCACCACCCGGGTCGGCCGGCGCACGGCGGCCACCTCGCTGTAGACCTCCACCAGCCGCTCGGCGGTGGCAGCCCACGAGTACCGCTCCCGGGCCCGCTCACGCGCCGCGGTCGCGTACGCGAAACGCCTGATCCGGTCGTCGAGCAACCCCTGGATCGCGGTGGCCAGCGCGCGCGGGTCCCGGGCCGGCACGAGGTCGCCGGTCGTCCCGTCGACCACCGTGTCCCGGATGCCGCCCACTGCCGTGCCGACGACCGGCACCCCACAGGCCATCGCCTCCAGCGGGGTCAACCCGAACGGCTCGTACCAGGGTGCGGCGACCAGCAGGTCCGCCGAGCGGTACCAGCGGCCCATCTCCTCCCGGGGCACCGCGCCGACCAGGTGCACCCGATCGGCCACCCCGCACGACTCCGCGAGGGCACGCAGCCGGCGGGCGTACGGGTCGGTCTCCAACAGCCCCTCGGGTGGGCCGCCGACGACCACGCACTCGGCGTCCGGAACCAGCGCCATCGCGCGGACCACGGTCTGGAAGCCCTTGCGCTCGACCAGCCGACCCACTGTGAGGATGCGGGCCCGTCCCGGTTCCCGGTCGGCGGCCGGCCCGAGTGGGGCGAAGGTGGTGAGGTTGACCCCGGAGGGCACCACTGTCATCCGGGACCGGGGCACACCCATCCGGACCAGCTCGCCCACCTCGTCGCGGCACTGCGCGACGATCCGGTCCACCGAGCGGCCCAGCTCCCGCTCGTAGGCGACCCGCCGGGCCGGGCTGGTGTCCTGCACACCCTGGTAGCGGCGCTTCACAGTGCCCAGCGCGTGGTACGTCTGCACCACCGGCACCCCGGTCTGCCGGCCGGCGGTCAGCCCGGCCAGGCCGCTCATCCAGAAGTGCGCGTGGATCACCTCGGGCACCCAGTCGCCGCCGCGCCAGCGCTCGATCAGCCAGTTGCTGAACTCCCGCATGTGCGGCAGCAGCGCGTCCTTGGCCACCGGCTCGGCCGGGCCGGCCGGCACGTGCACCACGTCGTACCCGTCCGGGCTGCGGACGGTCACCGGCAGGTCGGGCGCGTCGCGGCGGGTGTAGACCCGCACCTCGTGCCCGGCGGCGGCGAGCGCGGCGGACAGCTCCGCGACGTGCGTGTTCTGGCCGCCGGCATCCTCCCCTCCGAGGACGGCGAGCGGGCTGGCGTGCTCCGAGATCATCGCGATCCGCATACTTCCTCCTCCAGCAGCCGGTCCCAGTCAGCGAGGAAACGGTCGAGGCCGTACCTGTCGCGCGCGGCGGTTCGCGCCGCCGCTCCGGCCTGCCGCGCGGTGGCCGGTTCGGCGATGAACCGGCGGGCGGCGTCGAGCAGGGTGTCGGTCCGGGTGGCGAGCGCCCCCGCCTCCGGGGGCACTGCCATCACCGCCTCGGTGGTGGCGAGCGCGACGACCGGCATGCCGATCGACATCGCCTCGATGAGGCTGAGCCCGAGGGAGGTCCACCGGCACAGGTGCAGGTACGCCCGCCGCCGGGCCAGTTCGGTGTGCATCCGCTCCTGGGGCACGTCGTCGTGGCTGGTCAACCGGTCGGCGGGCAGCCCGAGGTGGTCGGCCAGGCCGGCGACGCCCATGCCGAACACGTCAAGCGGCGCGATCTCGGCGAACTGGGGCAGCAGGTCGGTGCCGGTGACCCGACCTCGCCGTACCGGCTCGTTGATCACCACGGCGAGCCGGTCCAGCTCCCCCGTGTACGACGCGGAGGGGGCGACGATGCCGTGGTCGACCACTGTGGTGCGAGTGGCGCCGGTGTCCCAGAAGATCTGATTGAACCCGGTGACGTGGGCGATGAGCAGGTCGTCGCGGTCGGCCATCGGGTGGCGGGTGTTGGGCACGTCGCCCTTGGGGGTGTTGTGCTCGACGTAGATCGCGGGAAGGTCGCGGCCGGGGCGGCGACGAAGCCACTGCTCGGCCCGGTCGATCTCCTCGGGGCGTTGCAGGATGACCACGTCGACGTCCGCGCTCGGCAGCTGCTCCGGGCTGACCTCGACAGCGCTGTCCGGCCACGGGTAGGTGCGGGCCCGGCCGAGGCCGTACGGGCCGCGGTCGGGTGTGGTGGGAATCAGGTAACGATGGCTGCCGTGCACGAACGACGTGGTCCAGGAGCCGTGCACGTGCCAGAGCAGGATGTTCATCGGCCGCCACCACCGCTGACGGCGAGGGTCCGGAGCGCGTCCACCACGTCGCCCGGGTCGACGACGCTGAGGCAGGGGTGCCCGGGAACCGGGCAACTGGCCGCCCGGCTGTCCCGGCAGGCAGCGGCGGCGTCCCCGAGCCGGACGGTGGGCACCCGGTAGGGCCCCCACTGGCCGAACGGGACGGTCGGCGCGAAGAGACTCACCACCGGCACACCGGCGGCGGCCGCCAGGTGCGCGGGCCCGGTGTTGCCGACCACCACCGCGCTGGCGTCCGCGACGATCGCGGCCAGCCCGGCCAGGTCGGTGCGGCCGCCCAGGTCGGTGCCGCCGGCAGCGGCGACCCGGGCGGTGACGGCGCACTCGTCCGGGCCGCCGGTGACCAGCACCCGGTGCCCGGCGTCGGCCAGCGCCCCGACGATCCGGGTGGCCACCTCCGGCGGGCAGGCCCGGCTCGACGCGGCCGACCCGGGGTGCAGCACCACGTACCCCGGATCGCCGAGGTCGGCCGGGCGCTGCGGCACGGCGTCCCGGCGCAGCCGCAGAACCGGTTCGTCGCCGTCGGGCAACCGGTGGCCGGCGGCGGCGGCAAGGGAGAGCGCGCGTTCGGGTTCGGGGACGCCCACCGGCACCCGGTGCCGGATGTCCAGCAGCGAGCCCGGATAGTCGTCGCTGATCGCCGCGATCCGGCCGATCCCCGCCATCCGCAGCAGCAGCGCCAGCGGCAACGCGGACTGGTGGAACGAGGTGAACACCACCGCCTGGTCCGCGCCGACAGCGCCCAGCCGCGCGGACAGGCTCCGCATGGCCTCCGGGTCGACCGGACCCGGCGCGGGGTCGATCCACGGCAGCGGATGTTCGATGATCTCGTCGACGCCGGGCAACAGGTTGGCGGCGGCCCGGCCGCGCGGCCCGCACAGCAGCACCACTCGCTCCGCTCCGGCCGCGACGGCGCGGATCGCCGGGCCGGTGACCAGCACGTCACCCGCCGAGTCCGAGCGGACCACGAGCGCCGTCCGTACCGGTTCGGTGGGCGGGGTCGAGGGCTGCACTGCCCGTTGGCGGCGCAGGATCTCCGCCACCGCCGCCGGCAAGTCGGTGGCCACCCATCCGGCGGCGGCGACCTCCTCCGGCCGGGTCACCGGGGTGGGCACCAGCACCCCCGCCGCCCCGGCGGCCAGGGCGGCGGCGACGTCCCGGCCGATGTCGCCAACGAGTACGCAGCGCGACGGCGTCGTGCCCAGCTCGCGGGCGGCGGCGTACACCAGGCCCGGCGCCGGCTTGCGGCAGTCACAGCCGTCGGCGTCGTCGTGCGGGCAGACCAGCCACGCGTCGAACCGGCCCAGCAGCTCCTCGACGCGGGCGTGCACCGCCCGCATCTGCGCACCGGTGAAGTAGCCCCGGGCCAGGCCCGACTGGTTCGTGACGACGGCCAGCCGCAGCCCGGCCGCGCGCAGCCGGTCCAGCGCCGCCCGCGCGCCCGGCACCGGCCGCACCTTCTCCGGGTCGCCGTTGTACGGCACGTCCTCGATCAGGGTGCCGTCGCGGTCCAGCAGCACGGCGTCGTAGAGCACCGCTCGGGAGCTTGCGACAGACCTGGAACCGGCGCGGTCAGCAGCGGCGTAAACCGGGGCTGACCTGCGCTGATACGGATCCTCCTGGTCCTGTCGCACAGCCGGCGGGTTCCCTGCGCCCCGAGGAGTAAACGTCGTCGTCGAGGGGGTGGGCCGGCGCCGCCAGCGATGCCCCGGGTCGGCCTTACCCGCCGTTCGAGAGAAGCTAACCCGGTCGGTTGTTAGCCGGTGCCGTGCTCCGGGTATGGGATCCCGGTGGCGATTGTGGAGAAAGTGATCGACGCTTCCCCTGAGCAGGTGTTCGACGTGCTCGCGGACGGATGGACCTACAGCGACTGGGTGGTCGGCACGGCGCACATGCGGGACGTGGACGACGCCTGGCCCCGGGTGGGCAGCCAACTGCACCACCGCGCCGGGCCGTGGCCGTTCTCGTTGCAGGACGCCTCGACGGTGCTGGTCTGCGAGCCGCCGCGCCGGCTCGTGCTCAAGGCCGGGCTCTGGCCGGCGGGCGAGGCGGTGGTGGCCTTCACCCTGGAGCCGGTCGGCGACGGCGCCACCCGGGTGCGCCTCGGGGAGGACTTCGCGGCCGGCCCGCTTCGCTGGGTCCACAACAAAGTCAACGATCTGGTGCTGCACCGGCGTAACCGGGAGACGCTGGCCCGGCTCTCCGACATCGCCACCCGGCAGAAGGGGTGACAGTGACCCGGACCGTGGTGGTGACCGGCGCGAGCGCCGGCGTGGGCCGAGCTGTCGCCCACACGTACGCGGCGCGCGGCGCCCGGCTGGCGCTGCTGGCGCGGGGCGAGGCGGGGCTGGCCGCCGCAGAGCTTGAGTGCCGACTGCGCGGCGCGACGGACGTGCGGGTGTACCGGGTGGACGTGGCCGACGCGGGCGCGGTGCAGCAGGCCGCCGACGACGTGGTGCACCGCTGGGGTGGCATCGACGTGTGGGTCAACAACGCGATGGCGTCGGTGTTCGCGCCGGCCTGGGAGATTCCGGCGCGCGAGTTCCGTCGGGTCACCGAGGTCACCTACCTGGGCACCGTGCACGGCACCCTCGCCGCGCTGCGGCACATGCGGGCGCACGGGCGGGGCACGATCGTGCAGGTGGGCTCGGCGTTGGCCTACCGGGGGATCCCGCTCCAGTCGGCGTACTGCGCCAGCAAGCACGCCGTCCAGGGGTTCAACGACTCGCTGCGCGCCGAACTGCTGCACGACTGCCCGGGGGTGAAGTTGTCAATGGTGCAGTTGCCGGCGGTCAACACGCCGCAGTTCTCCTGGGTCCGTACCCGGCTCCCCCGGCATCCGCAGCCGGTGCCGCCGATCTTCACTCCGGAGTTGGCGGCCCGGGCCGTCGTCTGGGCCGCCGACCGCGGCACCAGAGAGTTGAACGTGGGTGGCCCGACCTGGCAGGCCCGGGTGGGCGACGCCCTGTTTCCCGGCCTGTTGGACCGGAAGCTGGCCCGCGACGGCTACGACAGCCAGCAGACCGGTGAGAAGATCGATCCGGCGACCTGGCGGGACAATCTGGATCACCCCGGCGATGCGGACACGGACCGGGGCACGGCGGGTGTTTTCCGCGAACAGGCACGTGACCGTTCCGCGGCGCTCTGGGTCGGCACGCACAAACCGGCGCTCTCCGGTGTCGCGCTCGCCGTCGCGGCGCTCGCCCTCAGCGCTGTCGCGCGCCGTCGGCGCTGACCAGAACGAGCCTCTGACCAGGGCTTCGACGCCCGCGCACGGTAGGCGGCGAAAGTCCGCAACGCCCGGAAGGGGTGCCTCCCTCGGACCGAATCCGGGAACTAGATACCCTTTGCATGACCCTTGTCCGCAAACCGAGGATGACCGACATGATCAAGCCGGTGCAGTTGCCGTCGCCGTGGCGGGACGCACGCCTGACCGTCGTCGTGCCCACCTACAACGAGGCGGGCAACCTCCCGACGCTGGTCGAGCGACTGCTCGCGCTGCCGCTGCCGGGGCTGCGCATCCTCGTCGCCGACGACAACTCCCCCGACGGCACCGGGGAGGTGGCCGACAAGTTGGCCATCGAGCACCCCGACCGGGTCGAGGTCGTGCACCGCGCCGGCAAGGAAGGCCTCGGCCGGGCGTACGTGGACGGGATGACCCGGGCGATCGAGGGCGGCGCCGAGTACGTGGCGCAGATGGACGCCGACCTCTCGCACCCGCCCGAGGCGCTGCCGGGGATGCTCGGCGCGCTGCTCTCCACCCAGGCCAGCGTGGTGATCGGTTCCCGGTACGTGCCCGGCGGCGAGCTGGACGAGAACTGGCCGCTCTACCGCCGGGCGCTCAGCGGCTGGGCCAACCTCTACGTGCACACCCTGCTGCGGGTACGCATCCGGGACCTCACCGCCGGCTTCAAGATCTGGCAGGCCGAGGCCCTGCGCGACATCGACCTGGAGCGGGTGCAGTCCAACGGTTACAGCTTCCAGGTGGAGATGCACTACCTCGCCACCAAGCTGGGGCACACCATCCTGGAGGTGCCGATCCGTTTCGAGGAGCGACGCGACGGCGTCTCCAAGATGACCACCGCGACGAAGGTGGAGAGCGCGCTCATGCCCTTCCGGCTGCGCAGCAAACACCGCAACATCACCCGCTGACCCCACCCCTGCCCTCCCCCGCTGACCCGGCCAACCCCACCCGCCCTGGTCGATCATGGACTTGTGGTGCCCGTTAAACACCCCGGTGGGCGCTTTGCCACCCACCACAACTCCTTGATCGACGGGCGAGGGACGACGGGCGGGGTCGGGGGCGGGGTCAGGGGGTGGAGGGTGGGTTGGTCCTTGTTGCGCCGTTGCGCGAGGCGGCCCTGATCGGCAGGAAGTGGGGCTGGTTCCGCGTCAGTCGGGGTAGATGGCGCGGTGGGCGGTGGAGACGGCCGCGGCGTAGGCGCGGCCGGTGAGCGCGCGGTCGCGGGCCAGCGCGGCGCGGGCCGCGTTCGCGCCCGGTGCGCCGTGCACACCGCCGCCGGGGTGCGCCGACGCGCTGGCCAGGAAGAGCCGGTCCACCGGGGTGTCCGCCCGGCCCAGGCCAGGGATCGGGCGGAGGAAGAGCTGCTGGTACGCGGCGGCGGTCCCGCCGCCGAGCGTGCCACCGACCAGGCTCGGGTTGCCCTTCTCCAGGTCGGCCGGTCCGGCCACGTGTCGGCCCACGATCAGGCGCCGGAAACCCGGCGCCGCCGCCTCCAGCACGTCCTCCATCCGCTGCACGTGCCCGGCGACCTCCTCGGCCCGCCAGTTCCGCCGGAACGGCAGATGGGTGTACGACCAGAGCGACTCGGTGCCCGCCGGGGAGTGGCTCGGGTCCGCCACCGACATCTGCCCAACCAGCAGGAACGGGTCGCGGGGCAGCTCACCTCGGGCCAGCTCACTGGCGTAGTGGGTGAGCCCGTTCAGGTCCGCGCCGAGGTGCACGGTGCCGGCGCCGGCCAACTGCCGGTTCGTCCAGGGCACCGGAGCGGAGAGCGCCCAGTCCACCTTCAGCGTGGAGCCGTCCCACCGGAAGTGCGCCAGGTCCTCCACCAGCCGGGACGGCAGTGCCGCGGCGCCGACCAAATCGAGATAGAGCGCCGGCGCCGGCACGTCGGCGAGCACGGCCCGCCGGGCCCGCCACAGCGCGCCGCCGACGGTCCGGACCCCCATCGCCCGGCCCCGGGCGGTGAGCACCCGTTCGGCCCGGGCACCGTAGATGATCGTCCCGCCGCGCGCCTGTAGCCGATCCACCAGCGCGTTGGTGATCTGCTGCGCGCCGCCGTTCGGCACCGGCCAGCCGACCTGCTGGCCGAGCATGGCCAGCAGCCAGCCGTACACCCCGGAGCCGGCCTCCTCCGGGGAGAGGTCGGTGTGCAGGGCGCAGCCGGCCAGCAGGGCCGGCCCGCCGGGACCGTCGAAGAGTTCGTCGCCAAGTTTGCGGACCGGCACGACGAGCCGGCGCGCGAGTCGCAACGCGCCCGCGACGCGCAACCGACGCAGCAGGCCTAGCCCGCCCCGTACCGGCGGGAAGGGCGAGGTGATCGCCTCCAGCATCGGCTCGGCCACGTCGAGCCAGTCGGTGTACGCGTTGAGCCAGCGCTTACCGTCCCCGGGGGCGAACTGCTCCAGCGACGCCGCCGTGACGTCCGGATCCCGATTGATCACCGCGGCTCGACCGTCGGGCAGCAGGTGCGCCAGCACGTCCGGCGAGTGCCGCCAGGACAGTCCGTGTCGACCCAGGTCCAGGCCGCCCAGCACGGGCGAGGCGTACCCGAGGGGGTAGAACGAGCTGTACAGGTCGCTGAGGTAGCCGGGCGCGGTGACCTCCGCGGAGCGGACCGCGCCGCCGGGCACCGCTGTCGCTTCCAGCACCACCACGTCCCAGCCGGCGTCGGCCAGCAGGTTGGCCGCCACGAGACCGTTGTGCCCGGCCCCGACGACGACGGCGTCCGCGCTCTGCGCGGTGGTGGTTGTCATCGGATCCGCCTACCCGGCGCGCAACCGGGCGAAACGCGTTTGCCTCGTCGAGGCCGGGGCATCCAGCGCCGCATGTACACGGTTGCGCAGCTGGTGGGCGGGGTGTGGGGTGCGGGCGGCGACGGCGGCGAACTGGTCGTGCGTGATCCGGCGGACGACACGCCGGTGAGCACGGTGCCGGTGGCCACGGCCGACGAGGTGGGCAAGGCGACCCAGGCGGCCCGCAACGCGGCGGCCCAGTGGGCGGCGACCGCCCCGGCGGAACGGGCGGCGGCGGTGCACCGGGCCGCGGACGCGGTGGAGGCGGTCATCGAGGAGTTGGCGGCGGCGGTCACCGCGGAGATGGGCAAGCCGTTGGCGGACGCCCGCGGCGGCGTCGAGGCGGGGATCGGCACCCTGCGACAGTATGCGGAACTGGCACCGCTGCGCGGCGGGCGCACGCTGAACGGCGAACCCGACGCGCTGGACTTCCTGACCCCGCAGCCACGCGGGGTGGTCGCGGCGATCACCCCCTGGAACGACCCGGTAGCGGTCTCCTGTGGACTGCTCGGCGCGGCGGTGGTGACCGGGAACGTGGTGCTCTACAAGCCGAGCGAACGGACACCGGCGACGGGGTGGCTGCTGGCCCGGGCACTGGACCAGGCGCTGCCGGCCGGGGTGTTGTCACTGCTCACCGGCGGCCCGCAGGTGGGTGCGGCACTGGCCGCGCAGGACGTCGACGTGGTGGCCCACGTCGGTTCCACAGCCACCGGGCGGGCGATCGCCGCCGCGGCGGCCCGCACCGGGGCGAAGGTGCTCCTGGAGAACGGCGGCAGTGACCCGTTGATAGTGGACGCGGGCGTCGACCCGCAGTGGGCGGCGGAGCAGGCAGCGCTCGGCGCGTTCGCCAACGCGGGGCAGATCTGCGTGGCGGTGGAGCGGCTCTACGTGCACCGGGAGGTGGCCGACGACTTCGTGGCCGCGCTGGTACGACGCGCGGGAGCGCTGCGGGTCGGGCCGGGACGGGACCCGGGCACCGAGCTGGGCCCGCTGGTCGACCGGCGGCACCGGGAGCACGTGCACGGGCAGGTGGCGGCCGCTGTGGCCGACGGCGCGCGGGTGCGGGTCGGCGGCGAGGTGCCGGACGGGCCGGGGGCGTTCTACCCGGCCACCGTCGTCACCGACTGCCGCCACGACATGCCGCTGGTCCGGGAGGAGACCTTCGGGCCGGTCGCCCCGGTGGTGGTCGTCGACTCGTTCGACGAGGCGCTGCGTTGCGCTGCGGACTCACCGTACGGGCTGGCCGCCACGGTGCTGACCCCGTCGATGAGTCACGCGCAGCGGGCGTGGCGGGAGCTCCCGGTGGGCACGGTCAAGGTCAACGCGGTGTTCGGGGGCGCGCCGGGGGGTGCCGCGCATCCGCGCCGGGCCAGCGGGCAGGGCTTCGGGTACGGCCCGGAGCTGCTGGACGAGTTCACCGCCACGAAGGCGGTACACATCGAGGCGCCCGGGGGCGGGCACTGGTGAACGGTGCGGGCGGACGCAGGGGTGGCGCGTCCGCCCGTACCGCGTCGGTTGTGCTCCGGTGTGGCTGGGGTCAGTCGCCGCGGGCCTTGCGGGTGGCGCGGTCGTTTGCCTTCTCGATGGCCGTGACCAGCTCCGGTTTGGTCATGCTGGACCGCCCCGGCACGTCGAGTTTGCGGGCCACCGACATCAGGTGGTCCTTTGTGGCGTTGGCGTCCACGCCGCCCGCTGTGGGGGCCCGTCGTTCCGGCCCGCCGCCGGCGGCCTGCTGGTCGCTGGGGCCCTTGCGACCCTTCGGCTCCCAGTGGTCGCCCACCTTCTCGAACTGATGCTTCACCGCGGCGAAGGCGGTGCGGTGCGACCGCTCCCCCTCGCCGTAGGTCTCGACCGCCGAGTCGTGCGTCTTCTCCCAGGTGCGCTGCGCCTTCTCCGGGGAGCGTCGCAGCGTGCTGGGCAGGTCTTCGCGCCCGGGCATCTCGTCCTCCTCCGTGTCGACAGGGTCACTGTGACCGTTCCCCGGTGACCGGGCGGCAAACCCTAGCGACGCCGGCCGGGTACCGGGTGGGTTTGTCGATTTCACCATCCGGGTACCGGCGGGCCAGGCCAGACCGGACGACCGGTCAACCGGTGGCCGGGGCGCAGGGAGCGGGCATGACGACCACGGAGCCCGGTACGACGCTCGACGGCACACCGGGCACCCGGGTGCCCCGACGGATGCGGCAGTTGAGCTGGCGGACCTGGCGCGGGGTGCTGGTCCGCAGCGTGCAGAACTTCGTCAACGACAACTGCTCCGACTGGGCCGCGGCGCTGACCTACTACGGGGTCCTGGCGCTCTTTCCGTCCGCCATCGTGGTGGTGGCGTTGGTCGGTCTGGTCTCCGACGGGGAGCGGACCCTGGACACGGTGGTCGACCTGGCCAACCAGGTGGGCGCCGGGTCGGTGCTGACCGACGACGAGGGCGGCGTGGTCGGGGTGATCCGGACCGTGGTGCTCGACCAGAGCAACCCCAAGCTGCTGCTGAGCTTCGGCCTGCTCGGCGCGCTCTGGTCCGCGTCGGGTTTCATCGGCGCGTTCACCCGCGCCTCCAACGCTGTCTACGGGGTGACCGAGGGCCGCCCGGTCTGGAAGCTTCGGCCGCTACAGATCGGCCTGGCGGCGATCACGCTGGTGCTGCTCGCTGTTGTCGCCCTCGGCCTGATCGTCAGCGGGCCGGTCACCGACGCGGTCGGCGACCTGATCAACGCCGGCGGGCTGGCCCGTACGACGTGGAGCGTGGCGAAGTGGCCGGTCCTCGCCATGATCATGATGGTGCTGTTGTCCCTGCTGTTCTGGATCGCGCCCAACGTGCGCCAGCCCCGGTTCCGCTGGCTCACCCCGGGCGGCGCGGTGGCCCTGATCTCCTGGGCGGTGGCCTCCTTCGGCTTCGGCCTCTACGTGGCCAACTTCGGTTCGTACAACACCACCTACGGCAGCCTCGGAGCGGCAATCGCGTTCCTGGTCTGGCTCTACCTGTCCAACTCGGCGTTGATGCTCGGTGTGCAGATCAACTCCGAGGTGCAGCGCGGGCGGCAGTTGCAGGCCGGCGACCCGGACCCGGACGAGCCGGTGCTGCCGCCCCGCAAGCCCGCCGACGAGTGAGCTCCCGTTCGGCAGTGGTGTCCGGTTCGCCGCCGGGCCGCGGGCCGGTTCGTGGCCCGGTGCCGGTTTACCGGGCGGGGTGCCGGGTAGCGCAGAAGGCATGGAGCGTGGCAACAGCAAGCACGGACCGAGGATCGACGAACAGATGAGCCAGGAGGTCAGCGGCCTCGTACAGGGGCCGGGGACCGGTGGCTCTCGGGTCGACGAGTCGCGGGTGCCGGAACCGGCTGGCGAAGACCAACCGGAGACGACCACCGCCCCGGCCGGCGACCTGCGCACCGGCACGCCGCAGGGCATGAGCTCTACGGACGTCGAGCAGCGCAGCCGGCTCGGCCGGTTCATCTCGATGAGCGCGCTGCCGGGCGACCGTCTGGTGCTCATTGCCAGCGCCCGTGAGAACGAGGCGCCGGACGACATCGTGGCGGCGCTGGAACGGCTGCCCGAGGGCACCGTCTACCAGACGGTCTCCGAGGTGTGGGCCGCGCTGGGCAACAAGAACGAGACAACCCGCTGGTGACCAGGATCGCCCCCGATCCGGCAATCCACCGGCGACTGAAGGAGGTTCCCCGATGAGTGGCGTTACCGAACATGTGGACGTGTCAGTGCCCGTACGCACCGCGTACGACCAGTGGACGCAGTTCGAGGAGTTCCCCCAGTTCATGGAGGGTGTGCAGGAGGTTCGGCAACTCTCCGACACGATGACCCACTGGACGGTGGACATCGCCGGGGTGAAGCGCGAGTTCGACGCGGAGATCACCGAACAGCTCCCCGACGAGCGGGTCGCCTGGCGCTCGACCGACGGCACGCAGCAGGCCGGCGTGGTGACCTTCCACCGACTGGACCAGGACAAGACCCGGGTCACCCTGCAGCTCGAGTTCGAGCCGCACGGCGTGGTCGAGCAGGCCGGCGACAAGCTCGGCATCGTCGACCGACGGGCAAAGGGCGACCTGGAACGGTTCAAGACCTACATCGAGCGGCGTGGTCAGGAGACCGGCGCCTGGCGCGGACAGGTGGACCGTCCGCAGCCGTGACGGTGAGCAGTGAGCAGCGATGGCCGCCGGAATCCCGGCGGCCATCGCCGTGTCCGAGCCTGCTCGCCGGGCACCGTTTGCGATCATCGTGCCCGGGTACGGCTGAAGGTATGACCGACGACAAGATCAGGGTGTGGCGGGACGAGGAACGGCTTCCGTTGGAGGAGTTGGAGCGCGCGGTGTCCGGTTCCAGCATCGACGGGCAGGCCGACGACGTGACGGGCAACGACGCCGGCGAGGAGGCCGCGTTCGGGCACGGGCCGGCCGCGTCGGACCGCGACGGGCAGGCCCAGGGCAACAGCCGGGAGGCCACCGACCCGCAGCGCGCCTACCGCCCGTCGACCACCGGCCGCACCGGGCCGGACGTCTGAGACTCGCTCCCGGGCCGGGCTGGTACCGCTGGCACTGGCGGCCCAGCAGCCGGTCGGCGCGCGCCCCACTCGTAGAGCGCGATCAGCGCCAGCGCGAGCACCAGCAGGGCCGAGCCCAGCACCTCCACCGAGGTGTTGCCGATCAGCACGCCCAGCCCGGCCGGGACGAGCGCCGCGCCGATGCCAGCGGCGCCGATCTGGAGGCCGATGGCCCGGTCCGCGTGCGCCGCGCCGACCCGTTCGGCGGTGGTGAGGGTGAGCAGCGGAAACACCGGCGCGGCGGCGAAACCGACAACGACCAGGCCGAGGACCGCCAGGACGGCCGGCCCGGGAACGGCGATCAGCGCCGCGCCGGCGGCCATTCCGGCCAGGCTGACCCGCAACACCAACCCCGACCCCAGGCGCTCGGCCACCAGACCCTGCACGACCCGACCGACGAAGAGGCTTCCCCAGTACGCGGAGACGCAGCCACCGGCCAGCGCCGCGCTGAGCCCGCGCCCCTCGGTCAGCAGCAGGAACGCCCACAGCCCAGCGGACACCTCGATCGCCACGTACAGCACGAAGGCGAGCGTCCCCGACCAGACCGCTGGCAGCCGCAGCGTGTCCCGGACCGGAACCTGGACTGTCGACGCCGGCCCGGCACCCGTGGCGGCGGGCTCACCCTGGACGGCCGCGCCCGCCTCGGTTCCGGCTGGGGCGCCGCGCTGCCAGGCCCGCACGGTGAGCGCGAACGCGGCGGCGAGGACGAGTTGGGCGGCGGCCACGATGCCGTACCCCCAGCGCCAGGCGAGCCCGGCGCTCAGCACCGCGGTCATGATCAATGGACCGATGGCCACGCCGAGGCCGAAGAAGGCGTGCAACCAGTTCATGTGGCGGGGCCCGAAGGCCCCGGCGGCGTACGCGTTGAGCCCGGAGTCGACGGCGCCGGAGCCGAGCCCGAGCAGCAGCGCACAACCCACCAGCACCGCCAGCGCGGGGCTGACCGAGTAACCGGTCAGCGCCAGGCTGGCCAGCAGGGTGCTGCCGGCGAGCAGGGCGCCCACGCCGACCCTTGCCAGCGTGAAGCCGGCCAGCACGCTGGAGGTGAGATAACCGACGGTGCCGGCGGTGAGCACCCATCCGACCGCCTCGGTCGGTACGTCGAAGTCGCCCCGGATCGAGGGCCAGCTGACGCCGAGCAGGCCGTCGGGCAGGCCGAGGCTGACGAACGCGAGGTAGGACAGCAGGAGCAGTGCGGCGCGTGGACGCGCGGGCGGGGTGGACACGAGGCACCATCCTGCCGCAGGGGCACCCTAGCGCTGTCGACGCCCAATCGCCTTCGGCGCAAAGAAGTCGTGTCCGTACGGTCGAGAAAACGGACAGCTCATCCAGAATCGGCCGATCGGAGGACGGCAAGCCGGCCGGTTCGCGTAAGAATTTCGGGATGCATCAAGGCTCCGGAATCCTCTCCACGCGTCAGCGCCGGCTCGCCTGGCTCGGCTTCATGCTCGCCGCGCTCCAGGCGCCCGTGTCCGCCTGGCTCGTCGACGACGAGTCGTGGCTGTTCAGCCTCTGCGTCGCGCTGATGGTGGCCACCGTGATCATCGCTGACGACGCGGCACGGCGTCGCCCGGCCGACGCGACAAGCGACTAGCCTCCGCCGCCGGGCCGGGCCTCGTGGCCCGGCCGGCCCGGGCTACGGCGGCGTTCCTTCATCTCCGCCTCGTAGAGGTGGCGCCGCCCACCCACCAACTCGTCGCGAGCCTGCTGGTCCAACTCACGAAACAGCGCGTGGTAACCGCCGTCGAAGTCCTCGACGATCTGAAACGTCCACCGTCCGGCGATGACGTTGCGGCCACGCAGCTCCGTGGCGATCCGCTCGGCGAGGTGCGGATGCCCGGCGGCGCGGAACTGCTCCACCGCGTCGTCGAGCATCAGGTCGGCATGGCCGATCAGCTGGTGCATCGAGTAGAGGTGCCCGCGGGCCCGCTCCACACACTCCAGCGCCTCGCTGAGCTTGCCGAGCGCGGCGACAGTCGCGTCGCTGACGCCGTCCGGCCGCCGGTGCCGCTCGTCGGGTCCGTGCGCCTGCTGTGCCATCCGTGCCTCCGTGCCGGGTGCCGTCATCAGTGGGTGTTCTCCTGCTGCCCCGTCTGTGCCGGATCAATCCCCCAGGTCAGCGGCGACCGCCCCAGTGGCGCAGCCGACATCCACCGGGCGGACGAGGTCGACACGGTCACTGGTCGGTTAGCCTCGGTCACCATGCGTGTGCCGTTCAACCGGGTCGCCTCCCGTACCGCCGTCGACTCGGCGCGGTCCACCCTGGCCGCCCTCACCGTCTCCGTGGGCACTGTCGGGCTCGCCGCCGCCGCCGCGCGACCGGGGCTGCTGGCCCTCGTCGACCAGCATGCGGCGGCCGTCCGGGACAGCCTCGACGGCGACCGCACGCCGCTGACCTCCGCGGCGCTCGCCGGCTACGCCGAGGGGGTGCGCGCCGCCGCCCTTGAGCACGGGTGGACGCCACCCAGCGGGTCGGTGGACTGGAGTCAGCCGGAGTGGCTGCTCACCCGCCTGGTCGCGGTCTGCGCGCTGGCTCGCGCGCTCGAGCGGCACTGACACGCGAGGGGAGGGCGCCCCGCGTGGTACGCGGAACACCCTCCCGACCCGTGCTGCCGTCCGCGTCCCGCTACGAGCGGTACTGCTGGGCTTCGTCCACCCGAGGCATGGCCTGGGTGCGGTCACCCCCGCGGTCGGCCATCTGCCGCTCCACGTCGCTACGCCCGGCCGACGCGGCCTGACGTTGCTGCTGCACCGCCCGAGCCTCCTGGGCCGCCCGGTGCAGCCAGCCGTCCCAGCGGTTCTGCATCGGCTTCACCAGACCACCGCCGACGCCGACGATCAGGATGCCGGCCACCGTGGCGAGCACCGCGATCAGCACCGGAGTGGTCACCGTGGTGGCGATACCCACCTGGTTCAGGGCGGCGATCACACCGAGCGCGATGATGAAGATCGCCGTCAGGTCGGCCAGGACCTTGCCGTACGAGAGCCCTCCCAGCGCCCCGGTGACCAGATCCCGGACAGCGTTGGCGATCGCGGCCGCCACCACCACGATGACGATCGCGATGAACGCGCGCGGCAGCCAGGCCACCACGCCGCTGATCAGGTCACTGATCGCGTTGGGCCCCCAGACTCCGAAGGCGAACTGCAGCGTGAACAGCAGTACGGCGTAGTACGCCAGTCTGGCCAGAATGTCGCTGGCGTCGTACTTCGTTCTCTCCAGGGCCCGTTTGATGCCACCGCGTTCGACCGCCTGGTCGAAACGCACCCGTTCCAGCACCGTATCCACGATCTTGAGGACGGCTCTGGCGATGAGCCAGCCGACCACGAGGATGACGATGAAGGCCACTGCCTTCGGGATGAAGAGCAGCACCGACCTCCAGGTGTCGGCGATGGCATCGCCGATGTCGGCCTGCCGGACCGCGAGGGTTTTCAGCATGATGTCCCTCCTGTCGCATGGACTGCGCCGGGCGCATACCCGGCAACCGGTCCGGCACTCCGCGCAGCGCGCGGCGTTTTTCCCGACAGACCTCCGGACAGGGGGCTTGAACTGCCCGAACGGCCACCGCGACGGACTCGGCGACGGCCCGCCGCCGCGGTCGGATGCCTTTTCCGGTCGGCCGACTAGGCTGCGAACATGCCAGGAACGGTCGGGCGGGTCCCCACGCCAGCAACTCCGGGCCCGGGCGCACCCATCGGGTCCGGCCCGGCCGTCGGCGTGCTCGCCCACGACTGGGCCAACACCCCGCTGGGCCCAGCCGACGACTGGGACGTTGCAGTGCGCGCCGTGGTGGAGCTGGTCCTCGCCTCGCCGATGCCGATGGCCCTGGCCTACGGCGACGATCTCGTCCTGCTCTACAACGCCGGCTACGCCGAACTGCTGGGCACCAAGCATCCCAGCGCCCTCGGTCGTCCGGCCGCCGAGGTCTTCGCGGAGATCTGGGCGCTGCCCGGCGTCGGCGCGGTGATCGAGCGCTGCTACCGGCAGGGCGAGCCCTTCCTGGAGAAGGAGTCCACCCTGCCGCTGGTCCGTGGGCACTCGGCGACGGTGGAGCAGGCGGTCTTCACCAGGGGCTACTCGCCGGTGCGCGACAGCGCCGGGCAGATCGTCGGCGTGTTGACGGTCGCGGCCGAGACCACCCACGTCACCGAGCAGTTGCAGAGCCTCAGCGAGGTGGCCGCGGCGCTCGCCGGCACCCTCACCCTCGACGACGTGGCCCGGGTGGCGCTGCGGTACGCGATCACCACGTTCGACCCCGACCAGGCCTCGTTCGCTGTCGACGAGGGCGGCGGCGGTTGGCGCATGGTGCGTCGGGTCCGTGGCGAGTTGTTGGACGAGGCCGACGAGCGGCTTCCCCCGCTCTGGCGGCGCGCGCCGACGGACTGGTCGGCCCCGGTGGTGCAGGCGGCCCGCTCCGGCGCCCCGTCCTTCACCCGCGACGGGCAGCCGCTGCGGGAAACCGCCGTGGACCGCCACGACCAGAAGGTCCGCGCGATGGCGGCCCTGCCGCTGGGCACCTCGGTGGTTCGCGGTGGGCTGGCGGTCGGCTACCAGGTTCCGCACACCTGGTCCCCCGCCGAGCGGGCGCTGCTGGCCGCCTCGGCCGAGCTGATCGGCCAGGCCGCCGAACGGGCCCGCCGGTTCGAGACCCAACACGGCACCGCCCAACTGTTGCAGCGCAGCATGTTGCCGGAGCACCTGCCGGACCTGCCCCGGTTGCGGATCGCGGCCCGCTATGACCCGGGCGTGGACGGCAACGCGGCCGGCGGTGACTTCTACGACGCGTTCCTGCTGCCCAACGGCTCGCTCGGCGTGGTGCTCGGCGACGTCGCCGGGCACGACGTGCAGGCCGCCGCGCGGATGGGACAGGTCCGGGCCGCGCTGCGCGCCCTGGCCCTGGCCGACCCGATGCCCGACGCGGTCCTGGCCGGTCTCGACCGACTGGTGACCAGCCTCGGCGCGGAGGCCGGCACCCACGAGCTGTTCGTCACTGTGGCGTTCGGGGTGATCGACGCCGAGCGGCGGGAGCTGACCCTGTCCAGCGCCGGTCACCCCGCGCCGTTGATCCGCCGCGGCGACCCGGATGGTCGGTTCCACGCCGAGTACGTCGACGTCCCGGCCGGGCCGCCGCTGGGGTTGGGCGGCCGTCCGGGCACCACCACCGTCCCGTTCCGCCCCGGTGACACGGTGCTGCTGTTCAGCGACGGGGTGGTGGAGCGTCGCCGGCAGAGCCTCAGCGCCGGGCTGGCCACCCTGAGCGACGCCATCGCCAAGGCCGGCAGCGGCGACCCCCGCGCGCTCTGCGCGGTGGCCACCGCGGCGGTCCCCGGCGGTACGGAGGACGACGTGGCAGTGCTGGCGGTCGAGCACGCGCTCAAACCGAGTCGATCGGCGAGCATGGAGGTGCCCGCCGAGCCGACCGCGCCCAGCCGGGTCCGGCACTGGCTGACCGGCCAGCTCACCGACTGGCAGGTGCCCGAGTCGGTGATCGGGGCGGCGGTGCTGTGCACCAGCGAGCTGACCACCAACGCGTTGCTGCACGCCGGCACGGCCGCCCGGGTGGAGATCGACCTCAGCGCCGAACGGCTGCTCGTCTCGGTGGCGGATTCCGGCACCCGGGGCACCGTGACCCGGGCCCGTACCGACACGTTGAGCAGTCGCGGGCGCGGCCTCGGGCTGATCGAGGAGCTCAGCGACGCCTGGGGCACCGACCCGTCGGTCCGGGGCTCCACGGTCTGGTTCGAGATCCTCACGCCGCCGGCCGCGCATCAGTGAGCCGCCCGAGGGTAGGAGGACGCCAATGGCTACCGACCGGCCCGCCGGGGTCCTCTTCGATGTCGACGGCACCCTGGTCGACACCACCTACCTGCACACGGTGAGCTGGTGGGAGGCGTTGCGCCAGACCGACCAGCCGGTGCCGATGGCGGTGGTGCACCGTTCGATCGGGATGGGGTCGGACAAACTCCTGGACCATCTCCTCGGCCCGGAGCGGGACCGCGACGCCGACTCGAAGCTGCGCGACGCGCACGACACCCTCTACGCCGAGTACTGGGAACGGCTCACGCCGCTACCCCGGGCCGCCGACCTGCTGCGGGCCTGCGCCGAGCGGGGGTTGCGGGTCGTGCTGGCCACCTCCGCCTCGGAACCCGAGGTGGGCGCGCTGCGCCGGGCGCTCGCCGCCGATGACGTGATCGACACTGTCACCTCCTCCGCGGACGCCCAGCAGAGCAAGCCGGCCCCGGACATCCTGGTCGCCGCGTTGGAGCAGTCCGGGTTGGCCGCCGAGCGGGTGGTCTTCGTCGGCGACTCGGTGTGGGACGTCGTCGCAGCCGGGAAACTGAGCATTCCGTGTGTGGGCCTGACCTGTGGTGGCACCAGCCGCGGCGAGCTCGCCGGCGCGGGTGCCGTCGCGGTGTACGACGACCCGGCCGCGCTGTTGCACGAGTTGGCGGACTCGCCGCTCACCCGGCCGCGCTGAGGATCACTCGGGTCCACCGGCGCGGACGCGCATAGCCGGAGCCCTTGCGGGGCACTGACTGTCACCACCTGCCCGCGCCTCGCGGGTGCGGGCGGAAGGGTGGTGCCGTGGAGCCGGTTGATGTGGCGTTCGCGCTGGTGGGCCTGGGCGCTCTGCTCGCGGGCATCCTGCCGCGGGTGCTGGAGCGACGCCCGCTGTCCATGCCCATCGCCTTCCTCGCCCTCGGCATGTTGGTGTTCCTGCTGCCGGTCGGCTTGCCGTCACCGGACCCCCTGGCCCACCCGGAGCTGACCACCCACCTCACCGAGATCGGGGTGATCGTCGCGCTGATGGGGGCCGGGCTGAAGATCGACCGGCCGTTGAGTTGGCGGCGGTGGTCGTCCACCTGGCGACTGCTGGCGATCGCGATGCCCCTGTGCATCGCGGCGGTGGCGGTGCTCGGCTGGTGGTGGGCGGGGCTGGTGCCGGCCGCCGCGCTGTTGTTGGGCGCCGCGCTGGCGCCCACCGACCCGGTGCTCGCCGCCGACGTGCAGGTCGGCGAGCCGACCGACGTGGAGGATTCCGAGGACGAGGTCCGCTTCGCGTTGACCTCCGAGGCCGGCCTGAACGACGGGCTGGCGTTCCCGTTCGTCTACGCGGCCGTCGCCATCGCCTCGACCAGCCTCGCCCCGAGCGACTGGTTGGCCGAGTGGTTCACGGTGGACGTGCTCTGGAAGATCAGCGTCGGCGTCGGCGGTGGCCTGCTCATCGGCTGGCTGCTCGGCAAGCTGTTCTTCCGCGCTCCCAGTGAGCTGCGGTTGGCCCGGCACGCCGAGGGCTTCCTGGCGCTGGCCGCCACGTTCCTGGCATACGGGTTGGTGGAGGTGGCCGGCGGGTACGGCTTCCTGGCGGTGTTCGTGGCCGCCCGCGCCATTCGGGCCGCCGAGCGGACCCACGAGTTCCACTCGGTGCTGCACGACTTCGCCGAGCAGGTCGAACGGCTGCTCACCCTGGTGCTGTTGCTGCTGCTCGGCGGCGCGATAGTGGGTGGTCTGCTGGGTCCGCTGACCTGGCCGGCGGCCGCCGTCGGGCTGGCGCTGGTGTTCCTGGTGCGACCGCTGATCGGCTGGTTGTCGTTGCGCGGCGCTCCCGGACGACCGGCCGAGCACTGGGTCATCTCGTTGTTCGGCATCCGCGGCGTCGGCTCGTTCTACTACCTCGCGTACGCCACCACCAAGGCCGACTTCCCGCAGGCCGAGCTGCTCTGGGCGACCGTCGGGCTGGTGGTGCTCGTCTCCGTCGTGGTGCACGGCATCACGGCGACCCCGGTCATGCAACTGCTGGACCGGGAGGGAGAGCGGACCTCCGACCCGGCCGAGCGGGACGCCGACGCTCGACCCGTCGCGGCAGCCGGGCACGCCTGAGCGGGTGGCTCAGGCCAGGCGGGCGGCCAGGGCACGGCCGAGGTCGCGGCCGGAGCGCCAGGCGCTCTGCACCCGGGGTTTGCCGAACGCGTCGCCGGCCAGGCCGATTCCGTCGGCGTCGAGGTGGTGGGTGGCACCGCCGGCGTCGCTGGTCGGCTTCGCGTACGTCCAGCGGTGCACGTGCACGTCGACGGCCTGCTCGGGCAGTCCGAGCAGGTCCCGGACGGCCTGCTCGATCGCCGGGCCGGCCCCGGTGGGTTGGGCGAGGTGCCCGGCCGCGAACTCCGGCACCGTGTGCGCGACCAGCACCGGCGCGCCGTCACCGCGCCGGTCACCGTCGTCGCAGACGAGGTTGAGGACCGGATGCTCATTGACGAATGCGCCCCGGAAGTCCGGCCAGCGCCGGGTCGGGAAGCGCAGCACCGCGGCCAGCGACGGCGACCAGCGTTGCGCCTGTACGACCCGGGTGGCGTCGGCGAGGGCCGGGTCGAGCAGGAGAGCGGCCTGCGGGCCGGGCATGGCCAGTGCGACCGCCGCACACGGCTGCCCGTCGACGACCGGGCCGGGTTCCACTGTGAGCACCAGCCGGTCGACTGTCACCGGTACCGCGTCGGCCAGGTGCTCGACCAGCGAGCGCAGCCCACGGGGGGCGGCGTAACGCATCGGCCCCGACACCTCGTGGTTTCCACTCCGGTCGTACGCCTGGAAGGTGTCGGTCCACTCGCGGACCAGCCCGGCGGCGCGCCACTGTTCGACCAGTGCGGCGAAGTCCGGGTCGGTGGCGGTGAAGTAGGCGGCGCCGATGTCCGCGGGCCGGCCCTGGAAGCGTTTGCTGGCCATCCGGCCACCGCGGACGTGCCCCCGCTCCCGGACGTGCACCGGCACCCCGGCCCGGGCCAACTCGACAGCACAGGCCACTCCGGCGATGCCCGCCCCGACCACCATCACGCTCGACAGGTCCTCGGTCATCAGATGATCGTAGGTCGCGGCGTTGGGGCATGAACCCCCGACGATCGGGGTACTGGCACACCTGTTCGAAGGAAAGGGTGATGATGATGACGGACCGCCGCACCGAGCAGGCCGACCAGAATGCCGCGATCAAGGACCCGGACGAGTGGGTCACCGGGGACGAGCCGCCGACCGCCGCGCAGGAGTCCTACCTGAGCACGCTGGCCCGGGAGGCCCATGCCGACCTCCCGGACGACCTGACCAAGGCCGAGGCGTCCAAGCGCATCGACGAGCTGCAAGCCGAAACGGGCCGAGGCCAGTAACCCCCCGCCCCCGCCACGCGATCTTGCGCTTGCTGTCGCGACAAAGGCCACGCAGGGCGCAAATCGTCGACAGCAAGTGCGAGATCGCGGGTGAGAGGCGGGGCGGGGTCAGGGGCGGGGCAGGCGGTGCAGGTGGACCTCGGTGAGGGCGCCGGCGTGCACCTCAACGGTGAGGTAGGTGGCGTGGGGTTGGGAGCGGCGGTCGGTGGGTGAGCCGGGGTTGAGCAGCCGCAGCCCACCGGGTGCCGCGGTGTCCCAGGGGATGTGCGAATGCCCGAACACCAGCAGGTCGACGTCGGGAAAGCGGGCCGCGCACCGCTTCTCCCGGCCGGTCCGGGGCCCGGTCTCGTGCACCACGGCGACCCGCAGGCCGTCCAGTTCGACCCGGGCCACCTCGGGCAGTCGGGCGCGCAGCGCCGGGCCGTCGTTGTTGCCGTACACACCGACCAGTCGGCGCGATCGCGCGGTCATGGCGTCGAGCAGGTCCTCGTTCACCCAGTCGCCGGCGTGCACCACCACGTCGGCCGCCTCGATGGCCGCCCAGAGGGGCCCGGGTAGGTCCCGGGCCCGCTTCGGTACGTGGGTGTCCGCCGTGAGCACCAGCCGCATACCCGGCATTGTCCCCCGAGACCCGGCCGCCCACCCGGGGGACGTGGGTGGACGGCCGGGCTCCGCCTCCGCCGCCCGGCCCCGTGCGTCATCGACGCTCGGGTACGGGTGCCGAGCCGGTCAGGGGGCGGTCAGGGCAGCGACCAGCGTTGCGCCCCGGTGCCGTTGCAGGTCCAGATACGCAGTTGCCGACCGTCGGTGAGGTCCGAGTTGGGGATGTCCAGGCAACGCCCGGACTGGGGGTTGCGCAGGCTTCCGTCCGACTGGGCGGCCCACTGCTGGGCCCCGCTGCCGTTGCAGTCGTAGAGCTGCACGAGGGTGCCGTCGGTGGTGCCGCTCGCCTTCACGTCCAGGCACTTGGCGAGCCCTCGCACCGTACCGTCGCCGGGCAGGGTCCAGCGCTGGGCGGCGGTGCCGTTGCAGGTCCAGGTCTGCACCCTGGTGCCGTTCGCGGTCTGGCTGGAGGCGATGTCCGCGCACTTGCCGAGGGCCTTGACCTCACCGGTGCGCGCCCCGCCGGTGCCGACACCCGGGCCGGTGAAGGTGTAGCTGTCCACGTCCAGCAACGCCCCGCTGCCGCCGGTGACGACCAGGTACAGGTCGTGGGTGCCGTCGTCGGGCTTGGTCACGGTGGCGCTCAGCTCGGTGTAGTTGTCCCAGCCGCCGGTGTTCGGCACCGCGATCCGGGCGACCTCGGTGCCGGTCGGTGAGTCGTACCGGAAGGAGAGGGTGCCGCCGGGGCCGCCGGAGGAGACCCGGGCCCGCACGCCGGTGATTCCCTTGAGGCTCACCGCATGGTGCCGGACGCTCTCGCCGCTCTGGACGTCACCCAGCCGCTTGCCACCCTCGGCCGCCGCCTGGTCGATCACCTTGGGGCCGTTGAGCTGGACGAAGTGCTCGGCCTGCCACTGTTTCGGGTAGAGGCTGAACTCCTGCTCACCGGTGAGCGCGGCCGAGCCGGTCGCGCCGCGATCGGTGTAGCTGCCCCGCAGGACGAAGAACAGCACCGAGTCGGGGCCGGCGTGCACCGGGCCGGTGTTGAAGGTCGCGCCGCAGCCGGTCCCCTCCCCCTCCTCGTGGGCGTGCTCCTGGTGGCCCAGCGCGGCCCGGACGACCACCGTCGAGCAGGCCGGCGTGCCATCCTGCGGGTCACTGGCGGTGGCGCCGACCGTCAGGTCCTGCCCCCAGTCGAAGAGCCCGCCGGCGGGCAGGCCGGTCAACGTGACCGTCGGCCGGTTGTTGCCGACCACCACCGCCACCACCGTGGTGGCGCTGCGGCCGGTGCCGTCGTTGACGGTGAGCCGGGCGCTGTAGCTGCCGTTGGCGGAGTACGTGAAGGACGGGTTCGCGGCTGTCGAGTCGGTGCTGCCGTTGTTGGTGAAGTCCCACGCGTACGTCAACGGGTCGCCGTCCGGGTCCGAGCTGCCGGCGCTGGAGAAGCTCACCGAGAGCGGGGCCAGGCCGTTGTCCCGGTTGATGGTGGCCTTGGCTTCCGGCGACCGGCCACCCTGGACATAGTTGATTTTGTAGAGTCCGGCGTCGACCGCGCCGGAGAAGTATCCGCTGCCGTACTCCAGCAGGTAGAGCGAACCGTCCGGGCCGAACTGCCAGTCGATCGGGTGGACGAGTTTCATGCCGGCGAGCACCGGCTCGATGACTGTAGGCGTGCCGGTGGACGGGTTGCCGTTGTCGAACTGGACCTCCTTGATCCAGTTGCGGCAGTACTCGGAGATCAACCACTTGTTGTCGTAGTACGCCGGCCACTTCACGTCCGAGACGAGGTTCGGGTCGTAGTGGTAGACCTCGACGTGGTTGGGCGACCCGCACCCACCCGGGTTGTCCAGCGCCGGCCAGTCCGCACTGCCGCCGTGCTGCTCCCAGACCAGTGCCGGTTTCGTCGGCGGAAGCTGCTGGACGCCGGTGTTGCGGGGTGAGTTGTTGACCGGGCCGGTCGAGCCGCCGCAGGGGAACCAGCCACGCGGTGTGGCGGTGGCGAAGTCCCAGTCGTTGTAGGCGACGTTGGGGCCACCGCAGTACGGCCATCCGTAGTTGCCGGGCCCGTTGGCCCGGTTGAACTCGTCGTAGGCCGCCGGGCCACGGTTGGCGAGGTCGGTGCCGGCATCCGGGCCGACCTCGCCCCAGTAGAGGGTGTTGTTGGCCTTGCGGTCCACCCAGATCCGGTACGGGTTGCGCACGCCCATCACGTAGATCTCCGGGCGCGTTCCGGCGGTGCCGGCGGCGAAGAGGTTGCCCGCGGGGACGGTGTAGCTGCCGTCGTTCTCCGGGTGGATCCGGTTGATCTTTCCGCGCAGGTCGTTGGTGTTGCCGGAGGTGCGCTGGGCGTCGTACTGGGCGTTGCGGTTCGTCCGCTCGTCGATCGGGGCCATCCCGGCGGAGTCGCCGCCGGAGTTGGTGTTGTCGCCGACGGCGAAGTACAGGTTGCCGGCGGTGTCCCAGCTCATCGAGCCGGCCGAGTGGCAGCAGAGGTCACGTTCGGTGGGCCACTCGATCAGCACGTCCTCGCTGCCCGGGTCGAGCTGCAGCGTGGACGGGTTGAAGGTGAACCGACTGATCCGGTTGACCAGCGGGGTGACCTTCGGCGAGTAGAAGAGGTAGACCCAGCGGTTGCTCGCGAAGCTCGGGTGCAGTGTGATGCCGATCAGGCCGTCCTCGAAGCGGGCGTCCAGCGCCAGGGTCAGGGCCACAGTGGTGGACCTGGTCGCCGGGTTGTAGAGGCGCACCTGACCACCGGCGCTGCTGGTGCCCCGGTTGATGTAGAAGACCCTGCCGTCGGGCGCGACGGCCAGTTCGATCGGTTCGCCCATGGAGAGGCCACCGTCGAGGGCGACCTTCTCGAAGCCGCTGGTGGCGGGCGGGGCGAGGGCAACGGCCTGGGCCGGGGACGCGGCGGCCGGGCGAACGCTCGCCTGGGGGACGAAACTGAGGGCGATCAGGACGGTGAGCAGTGTGGTGGCGCTGACGAGACGTCGGCGCGGTGTGCGGGACACGAGACCTCCAGCGGTCCGGGGGATCTCGGTGCCGCTCCCGCCGACTGGAGGAGCACCGCAGGGTGCCCCGGACATTAACGTCTTTCACTGGAAAGCGATAGAACTTCGCGTCACCAGATAGAAAGTTGTCACGATCTCCACGAAAGTCTGGCTCACTGGCGCACCGGAGAGAAGTACGCCGGGGGCATTCCGCACTGACGCAGCGTCGGGTCCCGCTCGACGTCGGTCAGCACACCGGCGGCGTTGATCAGGCCGATGTGGGAGAACGCCTGGGGGAAATTGCCCAGCTGCTCCCCGGTCAGCGGGTCGATCTGCTCGGCGAACAGGCCGAGGTCGTTGACCCGCTGCGCCAACCCCCGGAACAACTCGTGCGCCCGGTCCCGCTCACCGGCCAGCGCCAGGCAGCACACCAACCAGAACGAGCAGATGAGAAACCCCGCCGGGTCGCCGTCCCAACGCCGCAGCAGGCCGTCGTGGGAGAGCCGCTGCTCCACCGCCCGGATCGTCGAGCGCATCCGCGGGTCGTCGGCCCGCAGGAAGCCGACCAGCGGCATCACCAACACCGAGGCGTCCAGGTCGTCGGATTCGAAACTCCCGGTGTACGACCGGAGCCGCTCGTTCCAGCCCCGCCGCAGCACCTCCGCGCGCACCGCGTCACGGGCGGCCGCCCAGCGGGCCACGTCCGGCGGCTCGCCGAGCTTGTCGCCGAAGCGCACCGCCCGATCCAGGGCGACCCAGCACTGCACCTTCGAGGAGACGTGGTGGTGCTGGGTGCCGCGTTCCTCCCACATGCCCGCGTCCGGCAACGCCCAGTCCCGCTCGGCCTGGTCGGCGAGCACCCGGAGCACGTGCTGCACCTCAGGGCCCAGCGGCTCCAGCTTGTCGCGCATCAACCAGGCGGCGTCCATCGCCTCGCCGAAGATGTCGGTCTGCCGCTGCTGCCACGCGTCGTTGCCGATCACCACTGGCGGGCTGTCGCGGTAGCCGCCGAGCTGTTCCAGGCGGTGTTCGGTGAGGTCCCGCTCCCCCAGCACCCCGTACATGATGGGCACCGGGCGGTCGTCGACACGGCCCATCGCCCGACCCAACCAGGCGAACTGGCGCTGCACCTCGTCCAGGCACGCCGTCCGCCACAGCGCCCGCAGGGTCAGGCTGAAGTCGCGCACCCAGACGTAGCGGTAGTCGTAGTTGCGGTCCCCGCCGAGTTCCTCCGGCAGCGAGGTGGTCACCGAGGCCACCACCGCTCCACTCGGTCGGTACGTCATGCCCTGCACCACCAGCCGGCTGCGCCGCACCTCGTCGGCGTAGAGCCCGTCGTACGGGTGCTCGGCCGTCCAGGAACGCCAGCCGGCGACGGTGTCGGCGATGGTCTGGTCGGCGTCCGGCACCTCGGGCAGCGGGGCGTCGTAGGTCGGGGCGTACCCGAGGGTGAAGTTGTGTTTCGTGCCGGCGCGGGCGGTGAACGTCCCGGTGGCCTCGCCGTCCCCGGCGGTCAACCGCTCGCTGCCACGCAGGGTGAGTCGGGCGGCTCCCGCGATGGCCTCCAGCATGTCCTCCCGCTCGATCAGGTACGCGATGGTGCGGCCGTACTCGAAGCGCGGCCGGTAGTGCACCCGCATCGACACCGATCCGGACAGCCCCTCCACCGAACGGACCAGCACCTGCGGGGAGTGCAGGCCGATGTCGTGTCCGCGCGAGCCGGGCTCGAAGGCGAGCGCGTCGGTCAGCGCGACAGCTCCCTGGGCGGTGCGGAAGACCGTCCGCAGCACCAGGGTGTCCTCGACGTAGCAGCGTTCGACGCGGAAGTCGCCCTCGGGCCGGATCGACCAGTGCCCGGCGCCGTCGTCGAGCAGCCGCCCGAAAACCGACGGGGCGTCGAACCGGCCAGGGCACCACCAGTTCACCGAGCCGGTGGCGTCCACCAGGGCCGCGCTGCGGCCGTCGGCGAGGAAACCGTAGTCGCTGATCTGTCCGCTCTCCACCTGAGTACCTACCCGGGCAGTCCGCGCCCATTCCCCTCCCGCCCGACGGTCCGGACCGCGTTACCGGTCGGCCTGGACGGGAACCCGGCGAGCTGACGAGGGAGGATGCTCATGACGTCAGCTTCGGGGCCGACCGCCGCCTGGCGGTCCGGCACACAGGGTGGCGACCTGCTTCCATCCGGTCCGGCCGGTCGCCTGTCCACACCGGCCGGGGACGGCCACGGGCCGGAGGCCGGCCCGCCGACAGTGACGATCGGCTCGTACCCGGACTATCCGACCGCGCAGCGGGTCGTCGACTACCTGGCCGACAACCGCTTCCCGGTGGAGCACAGCGCCATCGTCGGCACCAACCTCACCCTGGTGGAGACGGTGCTCGGGCGAATGACCACCGGTCGAGCCGGCCTGCTCGGCGCCGGCACCGGCGCCTGGTTCGGGCTCTTCATCGGCCTGTTGTTCGGCATCTTCACCGTCGGCAACTGGCTGGCGGTGATCCTGGTCGGGCTGGTCATCGGTGCGATCTGGGGTGCCGTGTTCGGCGCTGTCGCGCACGCCATGACGGGCGGGCAGCGCGACTTCACCTCGGCCAGCTCGTTGCGTGCCGGCCAGTACGCGGTGACCGTCGACGCGCAACTCGCCGACCAGGCGCGACAGCTGCTCGGTCGGATGCAGATGCCCAGCTCGGCGGCGAACGCCCGCTGAGCCACGACCGGCCGCCCGTCCCGGCAGCACCCGGGGCGGGCGGCCGTTCAGTGGTGGTAGGCCAGCTCGCCGGCCCGCAGCGGCACGTCGACCCGGTTCTCCGGTGGTGCCAATGGGCAGGCCCAGCGGTCATCGTAGGCACAGCTCGGGTTGTAGAGGTAGTTGGCGTCCAGCCGGACCCGGTCGCCGGGCAGCAGCTCGACGCCCCGGCCGAAGGTGCCCTTCACCGTGTCGGTGAGGTACCGACCTCCGCCGTAGCTCTCCGGCCCGCAGGTGCCGTCGCGCAGCGGAACGAACAGGCCGCCGCCGTACGCCTCGATCCACCAGAGGGTCAGCGGCCCCCACGGCGTCTCGGCCACCGCGACCCGCCGGTACGCGACCACCCCGTCCGGGCCACCGGTGTCGATGCGCAGCTCACCGCTCGCCGAGCGCAGGGGCGCCTCGATCACGGCCTCGGGATTGGGCGGGAAGTAGCGCAGCCCGGCGAAGTGGGGCCGCTCCGCCACCGGGATCGGGCTCTGCGGGTGGGTGGCGAAGAGTTCGTCGCGGCCGGCGCGGAAGCCGGCCAGGTCGACGTCGGACAGGTACAGCCGGGCCACCCGCTCTCGCCAGTCGGCCAAGTCCAGATCATCCACGCCACCGAGCCTATGCCGTGGCGCTGCGGCAGCTCAGCGCGACGGCCAGTTGGTGAGGACGGCGTCGAGGGCGTCCAGGGTGCGCGACCAGGAGTCGTCGGTGGGGCGGGGGGTGTGCCGGAAGCCGCCGGTCTTCTCCAGGCTCACGAACCCGTGGAAGGTGCTGTGCATCATCCGCACCGCGTCGGTCTGGTCGGGCTCGGAGAGCCGGTAGCCGCGCAGAATCGCCCGGGTCATCTCGGCGTGCCGGACGCCCGCGCTCGCGGCGGCGGTCTGCGGGTCGAGGTCGATCTGCATTGCCGCGTAGCGGCCCGGGTGCTCTCGGGCGTAGTCGCGGTACGCGTTGGCGAAGGCCACCAGGGCGTCCTTGCCGGCCCGACCGGCTAGCGCGGCGGCGACCCGGTCGGCCAGCTCCGCCAGCGCCAGCAGGGCGATCCTGACCCGCAGTTCGTGTGCGTTCTTCAGGTGGAAGTACAGGCTGGCGTCCTTCACCCCGAACTGGCGGGCGAGCGCGGCAACAGTGACGTTCTGCACGCCCACCTCGTCGGCCAGCTCGGCCGCGGCCAGCGTCAGGCGCTCGACGGTCACCCCTGCGCGTGCCATCCACCACACTCCAAACCTATCTTTGTTAATGGTTTGCCTAGGGTGGCTAGGCTACTACCTATGTTGGCCCTGACCGAATCCGTCATCCGCGCCTCCTTCGTCAATTGCAGCCGAGGCGAGGCGAAACGGCTGACCGTTCCAAACGATCTTGAAATGCGCCAGTGGGACGACCTCGACTTTCTCGGCTGGCGGGATCCCTCCGCGCCGCAGCGGGCCTACCTGGTCGCCGAGACCGACGGCAAGCCGGCCGCAGTGGTGCTGCGGGCGGCGACCCACCAGACGGGGCGCGTGCGGCACAGCATGTGCTCGTTCTGCCTGACCACCCACCTCGGCGGTGGCGTCACGTTGATGACCGCCCCGAAGGCCGGACCGAGCGGACGCCAGGGCGACTCCGTGGGCACGTACCTGTGCTCCGACCTGGCCTGCTCGCTGTACCTGCGGGGAAAGAAGCACGCGGGGCCCCCCGCGCCCGAGCCGCTGCCCCTGCCGGAGCGGATCGACCGCGTCAGGACCGCCCTCGCGACGTTCCTCCGCAAGGTCACCGAGTGACGGTTCGCGACGACCCGCGCGGCCGGGGCCCGAGCGTGTGCGGGCCCCGGTCCGCCTCCGGCTAGCGGTCGGTGGCCAGGCGGGCGTGCAGGTGCTCGTCGTAGCGGCGGCCGTCGCCGTACCGGTAGGACTCGCGCAGCGTGCCCTCGGCCGGGTAGCCAGCGCGGTCGGCGACCCGGCAGGACGCCGGGTTGGCCACCGCGTGACACAACTCCACCCGGTGCAGTCCGAGATCCGCGAACGCCCACTCGGTGAGCCGGACGACGGCGCGGACCGCCACCTGACGCCCCCGCGCCGCGGGAACCGTCCAGTAGCCGATGGACGCGTCGCCGTCGTGGATGCGGTGCAGCGACACCGAGCCGAGCAGTTCGCCGTCGGCCGCCGCGGTGACCGCCATCGAGGCATGACCGCCCGTGGACCAGTCGGCCCGGCGACGCACCCAGAGCAGCGCGACCTCGTCGTCGATCGGGTCGCCACCCTGCGGGTTCCACTGGGCGATCGCCGGGTCCCGGAGGGCGTCGCGCACCGCCGGGGCGTCCTCATCCCGCCAGGGGCGCAGCAGCAGGTCGGCGGCGGAGAGTTCCACGTGTTCCACGAGGCCGGAGTCTGACACAACCTGCGGCCTGCGCGCCGCCGGATTGATGCCGGCTTCCTTCAAAGCTGCACGATCTCATTGGCGAGGGCGTGACAAAGTGACCCAGGCAACGCTCAACGACGTTACTTAAATTTTGAAGAAGCGCTACCGTCTTGGGCATGACCGAAAGCCTGGACAGCACCCGAGAGGCCGCCTGGCGCGCCTACATCGAGGCCAGCCAGCGTCTCTACACCCAGTTGGAGGAGGATCTGCGGGTCGACAGCGACCTCAGCTTCCCCGACTACCACGTGCTGGTCCTGCTCTCCGAGGCACCCGGGCAGCGGCTACGGATGGGCGAGCTGGCCAGTCGGTTGATCTTCTCGCCCAGCCGCCTCACCTACCAGGTCTCCTCCATGCAACGTCGTGGCCTGGTCAGCAAGGAGCCCTGCCCGGACGACCGGCGCGGCAGCGAGGCGGTGCTCACCGCCGCCGGGCTGCTCGCCCTGCGGGAAGCCGCACCCCACCATCTGGCGTCGGTGCGTACCCATCTCATGGACGACCTCGACGATGCCGAGGTCGCCTGCCTCACCCGGGTCTTCGACCGGCTCGGCGAGCGCCTGCGGGCATCGCGGGCCAGCTCGACCACCCCCGCCTCACGCTAGGAGCCTCGACATGCCCGCGATCACCGTCGACAACGTTCTCGTCCTGCCCCGCCTGCCCCAGCTCGACGAGGCCACCACGATCCGCCCGGTCCGCACGGTGACCACGGCGCCCAGCGGCTTCGAGGGTGAGGGCTTCCCGGTCCGTCGCGCCTTCGCCGGGGTGTCGACCACCGACCTGGACCCGTTCATCCACCTCGACCAGATGGGCGAGGTCGACTACGCGCCGGGCGAGCCGAAGGGAACTCCCTGGCACCCGCACCGCGGCTTCGAGACCGTCACGTACATCATCGACGGCGTCTTCGACCACCAGGACTCCAACGGCGGGGGCGGCACCATCACCGACGGTGACACCCAGTGGATGACGGCGGGCAGCGGCCTGCTGCACATCGAGGCGCCGCCGGAGCACCTGGTGATGAGCGGCGGGCTCTTCCACGGCACCCAGTTGTGGGTCAACCTGCCCCGCTCGGCCAAGATGAACCCGCCCCGCTACCAGGACATCCGGGGTCGGGAGTCGGCGCTGCTCACCACGCCCGACGGCGGCGCGCTGATCCGGGTCATCGCCGGCGAGGTCGCCGGGCACCGCGGCCCGGGTTCGACCTTCACCCCGATCACCATCACGCACGTCACTGTGCAACCGGGCGCGCAGGTCGACCTGCCCTGGCGGCCCGACTTCAACGCCCTGGTGTACGTGCTGGGCGGTCGCGGCACGGTCGGCGCCGACCGGCGGCCGGTGCGTACCGGCCAGCTCGCGGTGCACGGCCCGGGTGACGCGCTGCGGTTCAGCGCCGACACCGCGCAGGACAGCAACACCCCGGCACTGGACCTCTACATCATGGGTGGTCAGCCGATCAGGGAGCCGGTGGCACAGTACGGCCCGTTCGTGATGAACACCCGGGACGAGCTGCTCAAGGCGTTCGAGGACTTCCAGGCCGGCCGGCTCGGTGTGATCCCCACCGAGCGGCTCCCGCACACCGGCGGCCAGGGCGCCCGGCCCTGACCACCGTCGGCAGCTGAGTTCGGCGCCGACGCCTCCGGTTCACCCCCGGTGACGTCGGCGCCGCCTCAGGAGACCGCAAAAATCCCGGCGACGCCCAGAATCACCATCACCAACACCGCTACCAGCGCACCCCGTTCGCTCTCCACCGCCGGCTCGCGGTTCTCGGTCACGGGATTCGTCGTGTCGCGGGGCATGGTGTGGCCTCCTCGGCTGTTGTCGCGTCGCTTCCGTCTGCGTTGACCAGGTCACCGGTCCGGGGGCCTGGCGTGCGGACCCGCGTCGGGGGTCCTACCGTGAGGACGTTGCCGACCTCCAGGGGGGCTGGACGGTGCCGTTGCAGGACTGGTTTCTCACCGCTGAGGAACGCGCCAACCCGGTCTCTGGCATACCCGTATGGACCACGGGAAACCTCGCCGAGCCGTTGATTCACGGTGCCGCGTACTTCGACCGACTGGTCGACGAGGTCGAGGCCCTGGGCCCCGGCGACCACCTGTTCTTCACCGACTGGCGGGGTGACCCGGACCAGCGACTACGCCCGGACGGTCCGACAGTTGCCCAACTCTTCGCCCAGGCCGCGCAGCGCGGTGTGGTGGTGAAGGGGTTGATCTGGCGCTCGCACCTCGACGTCCTGGCGTACAGCGAGGCGGAGAACCGCGACCTCAGCGAGACGATCTCGGCCGCCGGTGGCGAGGTGCTGCTTGACCAACGCGTCCGGCGCGGCGGCTCGCACCATCAGAAGCTCGTGGTGCTGCGACACCTGGGCGCGCCTGAGCGGGACGTCGCCTTCGCCGGCGGGATCGACCTGTGCCACAGCCGCCGTGACGACGCCGCGCACCACGGTGACCCGCAACCGGTGCAGATGTCCCCCCGGTACGGACCCAACCCGCCCTGGCACGACGTGCAGCTCGCGGTGCGCGGTCCGGTGGTCGGCGCGTTGGACACGGTGTTCCGGGAACGCTGGACCGACCCGATGCCGCTGGACTCGGAGAACCCGGTGGCCTACCTGCGGGACCGGCTGCGCGGCTCGGACCTGCGCCCCGACCCGCTGCCCGAACAGCCGGCCGATCCGCCGCCCTGCGGTCCGCACCAGATCCAGGTGCTGCGCACCTATCCCGCCGTCCGCCCGCGCTACTCGTTCGCACCGGACGGAGAGCGGACAGTGGCCCGGGGTTACACGAAGGCGGTGCGCCGCGCCCGCCAACTGATCTACCTGGAGGACCAGTACCTCTGGTCGTCCGAGGTCGCGGACCTGTTCGCGCACGCGCTGCGGGACAACCCGGAGCTGCACCTGATCGCCGTCGTCCCCCGCCACCCGGACGTGGACGGCAAGCTGGCACTGCCGCCGAACATGGTCGGGCGCGAGCAGGCGCTGTCACTGTGCGAGCGGGCCGCACCGGAGCGGGTGCACGTGTTCGACGTGGAGAACCACGCCGGCGACCCGGTCTACGTGCACGCGAAGGTCTGTGTCGTCGACGACGTGTGGGCCAGCGTGGGCAGCGACAACTTCAACCGGCGGTCCTGGACTCACGACAGCGAGTTGTCCTGCGCCGTGCTCGACGAGACCCTGGACCAGCGGGAGCCCGCCGACCCCGCCGGGCGGGGCGACGGCGCGCGCAGCTTCGCCCGGGACCTGCGACTGCGGCTGTGGCGCGAGCACCTGGACCGCGACCCGGACGGCGCTGACGACGCCGACCTGCTGGACCCGGCGGACGCCGTCGCGGCCGTCACGGCCGCCGCCGACGCGCTACAGCGGTGGTACGACGACGGCCAGGTGGGGCAACGGCCGCCGGGGCGGCTGCGCCCGCACCGCCCCGAACGGCTTCCGTGGTACACGCGGGCCTGGGCGCTGCCGGTGTACCGGCTGGTCTACGACCCGGACGGCAGGCCGCTGCGGGCGAGGCTGGCCGGCACCTGGTGAAGCGGTCGGGCCGGCTCCGGCGCGGCGACCGCGTGCACGTTCAGCCCGCCGGGGTAGGCGAACGACGAGCGCGGCGAGTAGTAGCCGAAGCCGATGGTCAGCGGGTTGGCCGGGCGCAGCGCGTACATCGGGTGGCCGCGCTGGAGGAACTCCACCGACTCGATCTCGAACGGGGCGACCGGCTCGGCGACGAACGGGTAGGCCGAGCTGAGCAACTGGCCGTCGCGTCGGGTGAAGTAGCGGTGGTGCCCACTGCTGATCACGTGCCCGGTCTCCCCCACCCGACACCGGGCTCGGATCAACGGCGTGCCGTCGATCTCCGTCTCGGAGAGCAGGTCCTCGCCGTTCACGTCGATCCGGGTACGCCCGGCGAGCACCGGGGCGCCGCGGGCGAGGGCGTACTCGCGGACCCGCCGGGTGGAGGCCACGTAGTGGGTCCACCAGCCACCGGGGTTGAGGCCGCCCGGCGCATCGACGCCCAGCAGCGAGACGCCGAGGTAGGTCAGCGAGTACGCGCCGAAGCCGGAGGTCTGTGTCTCGTCGTCGACCATGTACTGGTTGAGGAAGACCTGCCGGTCGGGGCGGGGGCAGAGCCCGGGTGGGACGAGCGCGGCGACCGCGTCGGGATCCGCCGGCAGCCAGCTGAAGTAGAGGGTGCGGCTGTTCACGACAAGCTGGGGAGCGGCTGGATCGAGCACGGTGCCTCCGAACCGGGTGTGTACACGCGACGCTACGGCCGGTCCCACCAGCGGGACAAGGACGGATAGTCGACACTGCTGCCGACTTGTCGGATTTCATGTTGACCAGTCGACGCGACCGGTGGACCGATCGGCCGGACCGGCCGGACCGACCGGGCAGCGGACCCGCAGCGGGAACAACGGGTAAGGATCCTCACAACCATCCGAACTTCCGCCCTACTTGCCCTTTTTGTTGCTCAACACACCTTAAGTACATCAACCTTTCGGCTAGATTTCTGGGAGACGATCAGGTTAAGGTGACTCCCGAACGGCCTATTGGAAGCTAAACCAAAGCGTCACGTCTTTTTTGTCAGCGGACGAGGTGCAGGGAGGACCACCCATGACCGCGCCAACGATCACCGAGCAGCCGAGCGCCCCCGTCAAGGCCACCACCAAGCTTGACCCGCGCGCCCTCACCGACAGCGCCGCCGACCTGCTCAACGCGATGGCGGCGCTGCCCGCCAACCACCCCTCGCGCGCCGCCCTGCGGGACCGGGCGATCGAGGCCTGGCTGCCGCTCGCCAACCACCTGGCCCACCGCTACAGCGGGCGGGGCGAGCCGAACGACGACCTGGCGCAGACCGCCGCGATCGGCCTGATCAAGGCCATCGACAAGTTCGACCCCGAGCGCGGTGTCGACTTCGCCGGTTACGCGATCCCCACCATCATCGGCGAGCTCAAGCGGCACTTCCGGGACCGCACCTGGGACATCCGGGTGCCCCGCCGGCTTCAGGAGCTGCGGCTGGCCATCTCCGACGCCAACAGCTCGCTGCTGCAGACCCTCGGCCGCTCGCCGACGGTCGCCGACATCGCCGCACACCTCAAGCTCACCGAGGAAGAGGTGCTGGAGGGCCTGGAAGGCGCCCGCGCGTACAACGCGGTGTCGCTGTCCACCCCGACCGGCGACGGCGAGCGCGCCACCGAGCTGGGCGACATGCTCGGCGGCGAGGACGGCGAGTTCGAGCTGGCTGAGCTGCGCGTGGCCCTCGGCCCGGCGCTGGCCACCCTCGACGAGCGCGAGCAGAAGATCCTCACGCTGCGCTTCTACGGCAACCTGACCCAGTCGCAGATCGCCGACCAGATCGGTGTCTCGCAGATGCACGTCTCGCGGCTGCTGACCCGGGCGCTGACCAAGCTGCGCGGCCAGCTCGACGGCACGTACTGACAGTTCGACGAGCGGAGGGCCGGGTCCGTTGACCCGGCCCTCCTTTCTGCCCACCCCTGTCACGTGTGTGTGACAGTTCGACCGCGGGGGGTAGCGGCGGATTCCAGTCAGGGCGTGACGGGCTCGCGCCACATCGGCCAGAACGGCGTGCCGTCAGGCACCCGGAACGGCTCGCCGGCCAGGTAGCCGTGCTTGGCGTACAGGTCCCGGCTGCGCGGGCTGCTCGCCTCCAGGTACGCCGGCATTCCGTTGGCGTCCAGCCAGGCGTGGTGGTGGCGCATCAGCGCGCTTCCCAACCCCTGCCCCTGCCGGTCGGGCCGGGTCGCCAGGAACGCGAGGTGGTGGTGATCCGGATGCGGGTGGTGCGCCGCGAACAGCTCGTCGAGGTGCTGGAACCGGTCGGTCCACTCACCGCAGGCGGCGGCCAGCCGGGCGTCGTAGTCCGCCGGCGGCGGCGCCGGCTCACCGACCGACGGAAACCACACCGCGACCGAGGCCCGGTCCGCTGTGGCGTGGACGATGCCGTGCCGCATCGCGTGCCCGACCAGGATCTCGAAGTCGCCGGCCAGTACCGCCTCCCGCTTGCTCGGGTCGGGCACCAGCCAGTAGGTCACCTCGAGGACGGTGAACGCCTCGGCGATCCGACCCGCCACGAGGGTGGTCTCCTCCGGCCCGAGTTGCTCGATGACCACGCTCATCGGGTCACCTCCACGGCGGCCGGCGCGTCCGGCTTGACGGCAGCCGTGGCGCTGGCCGCCCCCAGACCGATCCGGGCGTACGTGTCCGGGCGGTTGCTGCGCAGCAGCAGTGCCCAGCCGATGCCCAGCAGGGCCGCCACCGGGTACGCGGCGGGCAGCGCCCAGCGCAGCGTCGAGTCCGGCGCGACGCCGAGCAGGTTGGCGAAGTTCGACACGGCCAACCAGATGATCACGAAGAGCGCGATGGTGGCCAGGCCGGGCGCGATGGCCCGTCGCCAGAGGTTCTCGCCCCCGGCGGAGCGGGCGAAGTAGGCGATCACCGCCACCGAGGTGGTGGCGATCAGCAGCAGGACACCGAAGCCGCCGGTGGTGCCGACCCAGAAGAAGAGCTGGACCACCGGATCCCAGCCGTTGATCGCGTACAGCAGGATGACCAGCAGTCCGAGGACGCTCTGCGCCACCGAGGCGGCCCGCGGCGCTCCGGTACGGGCCGAGGTCTGCCCGAACACCGCCGGCAGCACCCGTTCCCGACCGAGCGCGAAGGTGTAGCGGGCCGTGGTGTTGTGGAACGAGATCATCGCGGCGAGCACCGAGGTCAGGAAGAGCACCTGCCCGATGGTGACAGCGGTGTCACCGAGGTGCGCGGCGGCCAGGTTGAAGATGAGCCCGACGCTCTGCTCGCCGGCCTCGGCGACGATCTGGTCCTGCCCGACCGCGACGGTCATGGTCCAGGACGACAGCGCGTACAGCCCGGCGATGATCGCCACCGAGAGGTAGGTGGCCAGCGGCACCGTGCGCTTCGGGTCCTTGCTCTCCTCGCTGAAGACCACCGCCGATTCGAAGCCGACGAAGCCGAGGACGGCGAGCACCAGCACCGCGCCGACACCCGGCACGAAGAGGTTGTCCGGTGAGAACGGGGCGAAGCTGACCCCACCCTCGGCCGGGTTGCCGAGCTGTCCCAGGTCGAAGACGAGGACCACCACGATCTCGGCGACCAGCAGCGCGGCCAGGACCATGCCGTTGAGATCGACCCGGAGCAGGCCGAGCAGGCCGACCAACGCCCACGCCACCAGGGCCACGACGCTCCAGTGCGGGTGCCCGCCGAAGAGCCGGTCGAGCACCGGCTCGGCCGCCACGCCGATGGTGCCGTACAGCCCGACCTGCAACGCGTTGTACGCGATCAGCGCGACCCAGGCGGCGCCCACGCCGGCCGGTCGGCCGAGACCGCGAGAGACGTAGGCGTAGAAGGCTCCGGCGTTCTCCACCCGACGGGACATCGCCACGTAACCCACCGAGAAGAGCGCGAGCACCGCGGCGATCAGCAGGAACGCCAGCGGGATGCCGGTCACCCCGATGACGCCGTAGCCGGTGGTGACGACGCCGGCCACCACTGTCAGCGGCGCGGCGGCGGAGAGGACGAAGAAGATCACCGAGGGGATGCCGAGGCGGCCTCGGGCCAGGGCTTCGGAGACGTTGCTGGGTCGGTCGACTGTCGATGTCGGGGGCATGCGACTACTCCGATTGTCGAGGGGAGGGTTGGGGGTTACCGGAGGGGATCAGGGGATGCCGCGCAGAACGGCGGCGCCGACGGCGGCCTCGGTGTGCCCGACGAGTTCCTTGAGTGGCGCCGGCAGCGCGGGGATGAGGACGTTCAACCTGTGGTGCGCGCGGGGGCCGGCGCTCCACAGCACCTCGCGGGTCAGCCCCGCGGCCACTACCAGGCCGAGCAGCAGGGCGTCCGGCACCCCCGGCGGGTCCGGCCGGTCCAGCAGGGCCCGTAGCCGGGTGGCCGGCCAGGCCACCGCGTTGAGGTCGATCGGCAGGTAACTGACCGTGGTACGCAGCAGCCGGCGACTCTCCTGGCGGCGCAGCACCCCGGCGCGGGCCAACCGCTCCCCCACCGAGGTCGTGGCGCTCTGCGCCAGGAAGCTCAGCCAGGTGCGCAGCTCCCGGTGCTGGGACTCGCCGACCAACTGGTCCAGCACTGTGTGCGCCAGGGCATCGGCCGGGGGACGCCGGTCGATGACGGTGATCTGCCCGGCCGTGACGGTGATGTGTCCGTAGAGGAGCAGCTCGCCGAGGAGCCCACCGGCCAACCCGAGCCCGGTCGCCGCCGGGTGCAGTTTGGCCTTGCCACGACTGTCGTTGTGTGCGATCAGGAAGAACTCGTCGGCGATGAGCAACGGTCCTCCCGCACAGGTGTGTCCACAGTGATCGCGACCGGGAAAGGATGCACCGACAGCTACTGCAACGCAACTCCCAGATTCGAAAGTTGCACTCCGTGCATCTGCGACCTGCGGATCTTGTCGTGGCAGACTCGGACGGTGACCGCCACTCCCGCCATCCGACCCGCCGCCAGCCCGACCGTACGGCGACGCCGCATCGCCCGGGAACTCCGCCAACTTCGGGAACGCGCGGGCATGACCCTCGATGTGGCGGCCCGTCAGCTCGACATGTCGAAGAGCAACCTCTCCCGGATCGAGACCGCGCAGATCGGCATCAAACCGCGCGACGTCCGGGCCGCTCTCGCGCTGTACCAGGTGACCGGTTCGGATGCCGAGGCGCTCATCGAGATCGCCAGGGGGGCACAGCAGCGCGGCTGGTGGCAGAACTACAGCGACGTGCTCCCCGAGTGGTTCGAGTTCTACGTCGGGCTGGAGGCGGAGGCGGCGGCGCTGCGCACGTACGAGGCCGAGTCGGTGCCCGGACTGCTGCAGACCGAGGCGTACGCCCGGGAGATCTTCCGGCGCACCGCCGGCGAGGACGGTCTGGAGCGCAAGGTCGCCGCCCGGCTGCGCCGGCAGGAGGTGCTGCGCCGCGAGGACCCTGTCGACCTGTCGGTGATCCTCAACGAGGCGGTGCTCCTGCGCCCGGTCGGCGGGGCCGCGGTGATGGCCGAACAACTCGTCCACATGAGCCGGATCGCTAAACTACCCAACGTGACAATCCAGGTACTTCCCTTCACCGCTGGCGGCCATCCCGCGATGAGCACCCCGTACGTGATCCTCAACTTCGCCGATGCCGCCGACGCGTCAGTGGTTTACCTGGATAACCTCACGATGGGGCTGGCTCTGGAGGAAGGCGATCATGTGCTCGGGTATAGCCTTCTGCACGAGGAGCTGTGCCGGATGGCGCTCGATCCGACGGCGTCGTTGACCCGTCTTGAGCATGCTTCTCGTAACTTTGCGTGACCGCCTCTGCGGCACGCCGACGCAGACGAGAGGTACCGCGGATGACGGCGTACGACCTGACCCGAGCGGACTGGCGCACCAGCACGCGCAGCAGCGGCAACGGCAACTGCGTGGAGGTCGCGACAGTCGACGGTCAGGTCGCCGTCCGGGACAGCAAGGACCGCTGCGGCCCGGTGCTCGCCTTCGGCGCGACGGCCTGGCGGGCCTTCGTGCTCGGCGTCGGCGAGGTCCGTCGCTCCTGACGCACCCGTCCCGGTGCGAGACTGGGCCGTGCTCTCCGACGTAACAGTTGACCTGCCGGTCCGTCCGGTGCTGCCGGCGCTGGTCGCGGCACTCGACGCGGCCGGCGCCGGTGTGCTGGTGGCCCCGCCGGGCACCGGCAAGACCACCCTCGCGCCGCTGGCGGTGGCCGACCGGGTGACCGGTCGGGTGGTGATCGCCCAACCCCGCCGGGTGGCGGCCCGTGCGGCTGCCCGGCGCATGGCCGAGCTGCTCGGTGAGCGGGTCGGTGAACGGGTCGGCTACGCGGTACGCGGCGAGCGCCGGGTCGGCCCGGCCACCCGGATCGAGGTGGTCACCACCGGCCTGCTGGTCCGCCGGCTGCACCACGACCCGGAGCTTCCCGGCACGGGTGCGGTGCTGCTCGACGAGTGCCACGAACGCCAACTCGACGCCGACCTCGCGCTGGCCTTCACAGTGGAGGCGCGGGCCACCCTCCGGCCGGACCTGTGGCTGCTGGCGATGTCGGCGACCCCGGACACCGACCGGTTCGCCGCGCTACTGGGCGGGCCGGACCCGGCCCCGGTGGTACGGGCCGACTCGGCGTTGCACCCGGTGCAGCGGATCTGGGTGCCCCCGGCGCGCCCGATCGCCCCGCCCGGGGCCGGACCGGTGGACCGGGCAGTGCTCGACCACGTGGCCGCCACCGTCCGGCGTGCGCTGCGTGAGCACGACGGCGACGTGCTCGTCTTCCTGCCGGGGGCCGGCGAGATCGCGGCGGTCACCGGCCGGCTGGCCGACCTGCGGGACGCGGTCGCGCTGCTGCCGCTGCACGGCCGTCAACGCGGCGCCGAGCAGGACGCCGCGCTGCGTCGCGCGGACCGGCGGCGGGTGGTGCTGGCCACCGCGCTGGCCGAGACCAGTCTGACCGTCCCGGGTGTGCGGATCGTGGTGGACGCCGGGCTGTCCCGGGTGCCCCGGATCGACCTGGCCCGTGGGCTGGGCGCGCTGGTCACCGTGCCGGTCTCCCGCGCCGCCGCCACCCAGCGGGCCGGCCGGGCCGGCCGGGAGGCCCCCGGGTACGTCTACCGCTGCTGGTCGGCGGCCACCCATGAGCGGTTGCCCGCCCGTGCCGAGCCGGAGATCGCCACCGCCGACCTGACCGGCTTCGCGTTGGAGCTGGCCGCCTGGGGCCGACCGGACGGCGTCGGGCTCGCGTTGCCCGACGCTCCGCCGGCCGCCGCGATGGCAGTGGCCCGGGACACCCTGCAGACCCTGGGCGCCGTCGACGCCGACGGTCGGATCACGGCGCGGGGGCGGTCGATCGCCGCCGCCGGGGCGCACCCACGGCTGGCTCGGGCGCTGCTCGACGGCGCCGGCCGGGTCGGCGCCGACCGGGCCGCCGAGGTGGTCGCCCTGCTCGCCGAGGAGAGCGCGGCCGGCCCCGGTGACGATCTGGTCGCCGGTTGGCGTCGGCTGCGCACCGGCGTGGACGCGGGCGCGACCGCCCGCTGGCGCACCGAGGTACGCCGGCTGCGGGCCGCGCTGCCTGCCGGCGCCCCGTGGAAGGGCCGCGCCGGCTCGGGTGGGCTGAGCGACGATCTCGCCGCCGGCCTGCTCGTCGGTCTGGCGTACCCGGAACGGTTGGCCCGGGTGCGGCGGCCGGGCGGTTCGGCGTACCTGATGACCGGCGGGACCGCCGCGGAGCTGGCGGCCGGCTCGGGGCTGGCCGGGTCCGACTGGCTGGCGGTGGCTGTCGCGGACCGCACCCCCGGCGCGCCGTCGGCCCGCATCCGCCGGGCCTGTCCGGTGGACGAGGCGACGGCCCGGGAGGCGGCCGGTCCGTTGCTGCGCGCCGGCCGCGAGGTCGGCTGGTCCGACGGGGACGTGGTGGCCCGGGAGGTGACCCGGCTGGGCGCGATCGAGCTGGTCCAGCGGCGGCTGGACCGGCCGGACCGGGCGGAGGTGGCCGCCGCGCTGCTGACCGGACTACGCCAGGACGGGCTGGGCCTGTTGCAGTGGACGCCAGCGGCTCGGGCGCTGCGCGAGCGGCTCGCGTTCCTGCGGCACCACCTGGGCGAGCCGTGGCCGGAGGTCGGCGACGACTCGTTGCTGGACACCGCGCCGACGTGGCTGGGCCCGGAGCTGGCCGCGGCGCGACGCCGGGCCGACCTGGCGCGAGTGGACGTGTCGTCGGCGCTGCGTCGGCTGCTGCCCTGGGCGCAGGCCGCCCGCCTCGACGAGCTGGCCCCGGAGCGGATCGAGGTGCCGAGTGGCTCTCGGATCCGGCTGGACTACGGCGATCCGGCCGCGCCGGTGCTCGCCGTGAAGCTTCAGGAGACGTTCGGCTGGCCAGCGGCCCCCCGCATCGCCGAGGGTCGGGTGCCGGTGCTGCTGCACCTGCTCTCCCCCGCCGGCCGGCCGGTGGCGGTCACCGCCGACCTGGCGTCGTTCTGGCGTACCGGCTATCCGCAGGTCCGCTCCGAGCTGCGCGGGCGCTATCCCCGGCACCCGTGGCCGGAGGATCCGGGAACGGCGACACCCACCCGGCACGCCACGCCACGTCGGCGCTGAGCGCCGGCCTACTCCTCGACGACGTCGGCCACCACTACCGTGACGTTGTCCGGTGCGCCGGCGTGCAGGGCCAGGTCGATCAGCTTGGCGGCGCAGGCGTCCCGGTCCGGATAGCCGCTGAGCACCTCGGTGAGGGTGTCCGGGCGAACCACGTTGGAGAGGCCGTCGCTGCACAGCAGCCACCGGTCGCCGGCCCGGGGCACCATTGTGGCGTACGACGGGGAGACCTCGTCACCCTGCAACGCCTGGGTGACCACGGCCCGGCGCGGGTGGCTGCTGGCCTGGTCCGCGGTGATCACGCCCTGATCCACCAGCATCTGGACGAACGTGTCGTCCCGGGTGACCTGCTTGAGCACCCCCTCGCGGAACAGGTAGGCCCGGGAGTCGCCGACGTGCGCGAGCGCGAGGCAGCTGCCGGTACGGGCGAAGAGCAGGGCGGTCAGCGTGGTGCCCATGCCCTGGCGCTCGGGATCCTCGGCGACCGCCTGTCGGATCCGGGAGGTGGCCAGCGCGATGCCGCCTTCGAGCGCGGCCACCAGGGCGTCCTCGGGTGTCTCCACGTCCAGCGGGGCGACCGCGTCGATGGTGAGGGCGCTGGCCAGGTCGCCGGCGGCCATTCCGCCCATGCCGTCGGCGACGGCGACGAGCCAGGTGCCGGCGTGCAGGGCGTCCTGGTTTCCGCTGCGGATCAGCCCACGGTCGCTCGTTCCCACGGAACGCAGCTTCAGGGTCATGGGAGGCAGCCTGCCAGGCGAAGGGCGCAGTTGTCTCTAGGAGATCAGGACGACGGCGCGTGGCGCGGCCAATCTCACGTCCGGGTGGCGGCGCGTCGGAGGGTGCCGCCCGGACTGAGTGCCCTCGTCGGATGCTGAAACCCATCCAACCAGATCAATTGACATGGCGTACCGGCACTGGAAACATCGAGCCGATACCTGGGAGCGCTCCCAGGTTCCTTCCCAGCACAGTGCCACCACCAACGTCCCACTTTCCGTCCCGGAAGGACTCCCCGTGACGCCATCCCGACGCCGCCTCCTGTTGGCTGCGGCGACCACTCTGGCCCTCACCGGCGCGGGCGCCAGCGCGGCCCACGCCGAACCACCACCGGACGCCCCCGAGCAGATCGACAACGGCGACTTCAGCGCCGGGGTGAGCCCCTGGTTCTCCTTCGGCACCGGCGCGCTGGCGGTCACCGACGGCCAGCTCTGCACCACAGTCGCGGGCGGGCTGGCGAACCCGTGGGACGCCGGCATCGGCCAGGACGGCGTGCCGCTGATCGCCGGGGCCGAATACACTCTCGGCTTCGCTGTCTCCGCCACCCCCGGCGCCGCGGTCAAGGCCGTGTTGCAGCTCGGCAGCGCCCCGTACACCACGTACGCGGCAGTGGACGCCACCGCGACCGGCACCCTCCAGCGGGTCGAGCAGACCTTCACCGTCCCGGACGACAACCCCAACGCCCAACTGATCTTCCAGGTCGGCGGTGCCGCCCAGGCGCAGACCATCTGCCTGGACGACGTCTCGCTGCGCGGCGGTGAGCCGCCCGAGCCGTACGTGCCGGACACCGGGCCACGGGTGCGCGTCAACCAGGTCGGCTACCTTCCCGGCGGCCCGAAGAACGCCACTGTCGTCACCGAGGCCACCACGGCGCTGCCCTGGCAGCTGCGCAGCGCCGCCGGCGCCGTCGTGGCCAGTGGCACCACCACCGCTCGCGGTGTCGACGCCGCCTCCGGGCAGAACGTGCAGACAGTCGACTTCTCCAGCTACCGCACCCCCGGCGCCGGGCTCACGCTCACCGTCGACGGTGAGACCAGCCACCCGTTCGACATCTCCGGCGCCCTCTACGACCAACTGCGCTCCGACTCGTTGCAGTTCTTCTACGCCCAGCGCAGCGGCATCGCCATCGACGGTGACCTGATCGGCGACGAGTACGCCCGCCCCGCCGGCCACCTCGGCGTCGCACCCAACCAGGGCGACACCAACGTGCCCTGCCAGCCGGGTGTCTGCGACTACTCCCTGGACGTGCGCGGCGGCTGGTACGACGCCGGCGACCACGGCAAGTACGTGGTCAACGGCGGCATCGCCACCTACCAGCTGCTCAACACCTTCGAGCGGACCAAGACGGCGGCCACCGCCAACGGCGGCGCGGAACTCGCCGACAGCACGCTGCGGGTGCCCGAGCGCAACAACGGGGTGCCGGACATCCTGGACGAGGCCCGCTGGGAGCTGGAGTTCCTGCTGCGCATGCAGGTGCCCGCCGGCAAGCCGCTCGCCGGCATGGTCCACCACAAGATCCACGATCAGAACTGGACCGGGCTGCCGCTGTCCCCGCAGGACGACCCGCAGCCGCGCGAGCTGCACCCGCCGTCGACTGCGGCCACCCTCAACATGGCCGCCACCGCCGCCCAGTGCGCCCGGCTCTTCGCCCCTTACGACGCGGCGTTCGCGACCCGCTGCGGCACTGCCGCGAAGACCGCCTACGCCGCGGCCAAGGCCCACCCGGCGGTGTACGCCAGCCCGACCGACGGCACCGGCGGCGGCGCGTACGACGACAGCAACGTCACCGACGAGTTCTACTGGGCGGCCGCCGAGCTGTACCTGACCACCGGGGCGCAGAACTACCTGGCCGACCTGACCGCCTCGCCGCACCACACCGGGAACGTGTTCGACGCCCGGGGCTTCGGCTGGCAGAGCGTCGCCGCGCTGGGCCGCCTCGACCTGGCCACCGTGCCGAACGGGCTACCCGCCGCCGACCTGGCCCGGGTTCGCGCCTCGGTCACCGCCGCCGCCGACACGTACCTCGCCGAGCTGCGCCGGCAGGCGTACGGGCTGCCGATGCCCGGTGACGCCAACAGCTACTTCTGGGGCGGCAACAGCAACGTCATCAACAACGCCGTGGTGCTGGCCACCGCGTTCGACCTGACCCGCAACCCCGCCTACCGCGACGGGGCCGTGCAGGCCATGGACTACATCCTCGGCCGCAACGCCCTGAACATCTCCTACGTCACCGGGTGGGGCGAGCACGCCGCGCAGAATCAGCACAGCCGGATCTTCGGCCACCAGCTCGACCCGAACCTGCCCCGACCGCCCGCCGGATCCCTCGCCGGTGGCCCGAACGCCGCCCTTCAGGACCCGTTCGTGGCGCAACTGCTGGCCGGCTGCGAGCCGATGTTCTGCTACGTCGACGACATCAACTCGTACTCGACCAACGAGGTGGCGATCAACTGGAACTCGGCGCTGACCTGGATCGCCTCGTTCCTGGCCGACCAGGGTGACGCCGGCGCGGTGCCGGCCACCACCTGCACGGCTCGCTACACCAACTACGGCGCCTGGCAGGGCGGCACCGGGTTCACCGGGCAGCTGACCATCCAGAACACGGGCGCCACCGCCGTCAACGGCTGGAGCGTGCGGTTCGCGTTCACCGGTGACCAGCGGGTGCGCGAGGCGTGGCTGGCGAAGGTCACCCAGTCCGGCGCGACGGTGACCGCGCGCAACGAGTCGCACAACGCCAAGATCGCCCCAGGCGGCTCAGTGATGTTCGGCTTCAACGCGACTACAGGCGGCGGCGCGAACCCGGGCCCCGGCCTGGTCACCGTCAACGGCGCGGCCTGCTCGCTGACCTGAGCCCCGTCCTGGTGGCCGCCAGGGGAAGGCGGCCACCAGGACCGGCACGAGCACGCGGTCGGCGGGTCAACCGCCGGCCGCGTTGTGCTTCGCCACCAGGCTCGGGAGTTCGTCCAGCGAGTCGATCCGGAACAGGCACCGCTCGGCCACCGTGGAGGCATCGAGGATGTGCCCCCATGGACCGCGTCGGATCAGGCAGGTCTTCATGCCCGCCTCCAGGGCCGGGCGCACGTCGTTGTCGGGCCGGTCGCCGACGTACAGGATCGACGACGCGACACCACCGCAGACGGCGACGACCCGCTCGAAGAACGCCGGTGACGGCTTCGCCACACCCCACCCGTGCGACGTGCCGATCACGTCCACCGGAAGGTCGAGATCGCGCAGGGTCGCCTCGGCGTGCGCCGGCTGGTTACCGGCCAGGCCCACGAACAGGCCCTGGTCCTTCAGGGACGCCAGGCATCCCCGCGCGTCCGGGTAGAGATCCTCCTCGGCGAACGACTCCGGCTGGCCGGCAGCCGCCCGACGCTCCAGCTCGACGGTGAGATCGAAGTCGGGCCGAAAGACCCGGAACGTCTCCTGATAGTCCAGACCCCGGGCGATCACCGCACCGAAGACCGCCGAGAAGGTGTGCCGGGGCACGCCCAGCCAGTCGGCCCAGGCGGCGAACTCGTGGGACTCATCGAGAATGGTCCCACCAACATCGAAGATGACCGTGTCAATCATGTCCGTCCCCCGTTGACGATCGCACTGTCGGTGGAGCATAGACGGGGGTACGCGCGGCCGGCGAGCTTGCATGATCAGTTGATGGTGGCTGGCGGGAACACCGGCGGCGGTGTTGTCGCCGCGCAGGACAGTTCGAGGGCGCGCGGGCGGGATGCCCGCGGTCGGCGCTGTCGAGCTGATGACGTGAACGAATCGCCGGCACGCGGCATAACCGATGGATCGGACGCGCCGACTGAGCCATGGTGACGCAATGGATGGCGGCGATCTGGTCGGTCACAGTCTGGCTGGCGGTGGGTCGGCAGGCGGGGACCTGACCGGCGCGGAGCGTCGAGTGTGGGCGGCGATGCCAGCGGGGTCCCGCAGCGCACTGTCCGGGCTTTCCGGCGCAGACCTACGCAGTCTGCTGTTGAGCGTGGCCCGCGACCGGGCGGCGACCACGCGACCGTCCGCTGTGGTACGACGGTGGCACGAGGACCGCTTCGTCCGCCCGGCTCGCGCCGATCCGCGTGTGCTCGCACAGGTGGAGGCCAGGATGTGGCAGCTACTGCCCGCCGACGTCGCCGGGGTGGAGCTGTCGCCGGTCGTACCGGTCGGCACCTGCTCGGCGGTCGCGCCGGTCAGCCAGAACAGGATCGTCACCACGATGCGCGCCAGCGAGGTGCTGAGCGATCCCACCAACGCCCTCGCCATCGAGGCGGCCGTACGTCGCCGCCGACAGAGCGAGGTGCACCTGGCCGCTGCCCACCGGGTGCTACGGGCGCAGGACTTCGGCGACGGCGGCCTCACCGACTGGACCGCTCGGCCGCGCGGTGACGCGAAGGAACACTGCCTCGTCTCCTGCCTCGCCACCGAACGTCTGGTCGACGGCATCAGCCGCTGAGCCCGGCTCAGTGAACCTGGAGAGCCAGCAGCCGCAGGCCGGCGTGCGCGGCGACCGCGAAGACCGCCTCTGTCCATCCTTGCGAGTGGCCACGCAATCGTCACCGCTGAAAGCAACCGACCGTGGCCGGGGATCCGGAGGCGGGCTGTGACGGATGCCGCACCCGGCGGGGCGTCGGCGAGCATCCGCCGACCCTACGGTCGAGGTGTGGGCACCACGGCGGGGGTCGGCGGACGCTGGCTGTCGCTGTCGCCGCTCCCGCCGCCCGGTCGGCTGCGCACTCTGTCGCTGGCCACCCTCGCCAACACGGTCGGCACCGGGCTGTGGGTGACGGGTGCGGCGCTCTTCCTCACCCGCGTCGTGGGGCTGAACCCGACCGAGGTGGGGCTCGGGCTCACTCTCGCCGGCCTGGTCGGGCTCACTGCCAGCGTCCCGCTCGGCGGGCTCGCCGACCGACGTGACCCCCGCAGCCTCCGGGCCGTCCTGCAACTGGCACAGGCCGCCGTCGCCGCCGCGTACCTGCTGATCGACTCCTTCCCGGTCTTTGTGCTGGTGGCCACACTGGACGCTCTGCTGATCTCCGGCAACCTTGCCGTCCGCGCGGCGCTGGTCGCCGCGGTGGGCGGCCCGCAGGGCCGGGTGCACGCCTTCGCCACCCTGCGCGCGGTGGCCAACCTGGGCGTGGCGCTCGGTGCGGGGCTGGCCGCGTTCGCGCTGCTGGCGGGCACGGGGTGGGCGTACCGACTGCTGGTGCTCGGCAACGTCGCCACCTATCTGGTCTCGGCGGCGCTGATCATGCGACTCCCGGCGTACCCGCCGGCCCGGCGGCCAGTGCGGCAGAGAGCCGGCCGGGCGCTGCGCGACGGGCCCTTCCTCGCGGTCGCCGGAGCCTCGGCGGTGCTCTCCGTGCACCACGTGGCGTTGACGCTGGTGCTGCCGCTGTGGGTGGTGGCGCACACCGATGCGCCTCTGGTGACGACCTCCGCCCTCCTGCTGGTCAACACGCTGCTCACGGTGCTGCTCGCCGTACGGCTCAGTGGGAGCGCCCGGCACGCGGTGCCGGCGGCGGCGACGATGCGCCGGGCCGGGCTGGCGCTCGCGGCCGGGATGCTGCTCTGGGCCGCGACCGCCGTCGTGCCCACCACTGTGGCGGTCGGCCTGCTGCTGGGCGCGACGGTGATCTACACCGTGGGCGACCTGTGGCACGCCGGGGCCGGAGCGGCGCTGGCCTACGACCTCGCCACCCCGGACGCCCTCGGCGCCTACCAGGGGGTCGACGGACTGCTCGCCGGGCTGGTCCGTGCGGCCGGGCCGGCCCTGCTGGCCTGGTTGATCATCGACGGCGGCCCGGTCGGCTGGCTGGTGCTGGCGGGGTTGCTCGCGCTCACCGGCCTCGCCGTGCCGCCACTCACCCGACGCGCACTGGCCCACCGCGTCAACCGGTCAGCGCAGCAGGACTGACCGTCAACCGATCTCCTCGTCGACGAAGCACCAGCGCCAGGCCTCGCCCGGCTGCGCCGAGCGGATCACCGGGTGGCCGGTGGACGCGAAGTGCTTGCTCGCGTGCTGGTTCGGCGACGAGTCGCAGCAGCCGACCTGCCCGCAGCTCAGGCAGGTGCGCAGGTGCACCCAGTAGGTGTCGCCGACGGCGACGCAGTCCGCGCACTCGTCGGGGGTACGCGGCTCGGCGGCACCGGCCTCGGTCAGGTGCTGACAGCTCACTTCTCAACCTCTCGCAGCAACGACTCTTCCAGGTCCAGGTCACGGTAGGCCCGCACCAGCACTTCCTCAGGGATCCGACCGGAGTCTCGGGCCGCCCGGAACACATCCCGCTCGGCGTCGATCATCTCCTGCCGCAGCCGACCGTACGCCTGCGACGGGGTCTCCCGCTCGTCGCCGCCGAGTCGTTCCCACGCCATGTTGGTGCGGTCCTCCACCGCGCGGCGCAGCCGGTCCACCACCGCATCGGGCGCGCCGTCGGCCAACTCGTCGAGGCGGTCCTGGGCGGCCTTGCTGGCCTGCTGCTGCACGGCGGCGGCGGAGAGCGCGTCCTGCACCGGGTCGTCCGGTGGCAGCTTCAACCGGCGGGCGACCAGCGGCAGGGTGGCGCCCTGACCGACAAGGGTGAAAACGATCACGGCGAAGGCCAGCCAGATCAACAACGCCCTGGGGTACGGCTCGTCACCGGCCAGGGTCAGCGGCAGGGCCAGCGCGGCGGCCAGGGTCACCACGCCCCGCATGCCGGCCCACCCGATGATGATCGGGAACTTCGGTGACGGTCGCTCGTCACGGCGGCGGACCCTGGGGACCAACCGGGCCAGGTAGGTGGCCGGGAAGAGCCAGACGAACCGGGTCAGGAAGACGGTGGCGAGCACCGCGAAGGTGATCAGGATGAGCGATCCGATCGGCTCGTCGAGATCGCGCAACACCTCCCGTAGTTGCAACCCGACCAGGAGGAAGACCAGACCCTCCAGCAGGAATCGGACCAGCCGCCAGAACGCGCCGATCTGCAACCGGGACGCCGCCGACAGCAGTTGGGGCAGCTTGTGCCCGAGCACCAGGCCGGTGACGACCACGGCGACCACACCGGAGGCGTGCAGGTGTTCGGCGGTGAACACCACGGCGAACGGGATGATCAGCGACAGCGCGTTGTCCAGCAGCGGGTCGGTGATCCGCCGATGCAGGAAACCGAACACCAGCGCCCCGAGCGCCCCGATCAGGATGCCGCCGCCGGTGGACCGCAGCACCTCGATGGCGATCTTGTCGGCGCCGACGGCCGAGCCGACGGTGGCCATCGTCGCGACCCGCAGCAGCACCAGCGCTGTCGCGTCGTTGACCAGGCTCTCGCCCTCCAGGATGGTGACGACCCGGCGGGGCAGTCCGACCCGACGGGCGACGGCAGTGGCGGCCACGGCGTCCGGTGGGGCCACCACCGCGCCGAGGGCAAGGCAGATGGCGAACGGCAGTTGCGGCAACAGCAGGTGCAGCACCAACCCGACCACGAAGGCGGTGAACAACACCAGGCCCACCGCGAGCAGCAGGATCGGCCGGATGTTGTTCTTGAACGCCGGCACCGAGGTCTCCAGCGCCGCCACGTAGAGCAGCGGCGGCAGGATGCCGACCAGCACCAACTCCGGGTCGAGTTCCACCTGCGGGAAGCCTGGCACGAACGAGAGCGCCAGGCCGAGGACGACCAGCACGATCGGCGCGAGCAGGCCGAGCCGGCGCGCCAACGCGGCACCCAGTGTGGCGATCGCCAGGAAGACGACTACCGGAAACAGGCTTTCCATGGGGTACGAGCCTAGGGGTACGCCCGTTCGGCTTCGATCAGCCGCCCGGGCGCAGCTTCGGCAGCACCTCCGCGCCGAACGCGTCGATGAAGCCGCGCTGCTCCTGCCCGACGTGGTGCAGGGCGATCTGGTCGAAGCCGAGCTCCAGGTACTCCTCCAGCCAGCCGACGTGCCGACCCAGGTCCGCCGACACGTTCACCACCTCGGCGACCCGCTGCGCCGGCACGTCGGCGGAGACCACGTCGAAGTGTTCGACGGTCTCCAGGTCCCAGCAGACCGGCGGGGCGAAGACGTTGCTGCGCCACTGGTCGTACGCGAGCGCCTCGGCCTGAGCCTGCTCCGGCGCCCAGGAGACGTGCACCTGGAGGTGCAGCGGCCCACGTCCGCCCGCGTCCCGGTACGCGTCGATCATCTCGCGCAGGTGCGCCACCGGGGCGTTCACGGTGATCAGCCCGTCCGCCCACTCGGCGCACCAGCGGGCGGTGGCCACGCTGACGGCGGCGCCGACCAGCGCGGGCGGCTGCTCGGGGCGGGTCCACAGCCGGGCCCGATCCACCCGGACCAGGCCGTCGTGGCTGACCTCCTCGCCGGCCAGCAGGGCACGGATCACGTCGACGCACTCGCGCAGCCGGGCGGCGCGCACGTCCTTGCGCGGCCACGGCTCGCCGGTGATGTGCTCGTTGCTGGCTTCGCCGGTGCCCAGGGCCGCCCAGAACCGGCCCGGGTACATCGCGCCGAGGGTGCCGATCGCCTGCGCGATGATCGCCGGGTGGTACCGCTGACCGGGCGCGTTGACCACGCCGAACGGCATGCCGGTGGCCTGCAACGCCGAGCCCAGCCAGGACCAGGCGAAGCCGGACTCGCCCTGCCGGGCGCTCCACGGGGAGAAGTGGTCGGAGCACATGGCGGCGTCGAAGCCGGCCCGCTCGGCGTGGATCACCGCCTCCAACAGGGCGCGTGGACCGATCTGCTCATGCGAGGCGTGGAACCCGAACGACGTCATGGGCACACTTCCTACCCACGACGGCACCGGCTGACGCGTGCCGCGCCCCGAACTACTCGGCGTGCGCGCCGGCGCCGGCCGAGGCGGCGCCCTCGCCCACCCAGACCGTCTTGGTGTTGCAGAACTCCCGCATGCCCAGCGCCGACAACTCCCGTCCGTACCCGGAGTTCTTCACACCGCCGAACGGCAACTCGGGGTACGACGTGGTCATCCCGTTGATGAACACGTTGCCGGCGTCCAGGTCGGTGGCGAAGCGCTCCTGCTCGGCCGGGTCCCGGGTCCAGGCGTTCGAGCCGAGCCCGAAGCTGGTGGCGTTGGCGACAGCGATCGCCTCCTCGTACGAGGAGACCCGGAACAGGCCGGCGACCGGGCCGAAGACCTCCTCGGACCACATCCGCATCTGCGGGGTGAGGTCGGTGACCACTGTCGGCGGGTAGAACCAGCCGTCGCCGCTCGGCAGCTCGCCGCCGCAGAGCACTGTCGCGCCGTTGTCGACAGCGTCGCGGACCTGGGCGTGCACCTCGTCGCGGCCCCGCTCGCTGGCCAGCGGCCCGACGTCGGTGTTCGGGTCCATCGGGTCGCCGACGCGCAGCGCGGCCATGTTGGCGGCGAACTTCTCGGCGAAGGCGTCGAACACGTCGGTGTGCACGATGAACCGTTTCGCGGCGATGCAGGACTGGCCGTTGTTCTGGCAGCGGGCGGTGGTGGCGACCTCGGCGGCCCGGTCCACGTCGGCCGAGGGCATCACCACGAAGGGGTCGCTGCCGCCGAGTTCGAGGACTGTCTTCTTCAGCTCCCGTCCGGCGATCTGCGCGATGGACCGGCCGGCGGGCTCGCTGCCGGTGAGCGTCGCGGCGCGGACCCGGGGATCGCTGAGGATGTGGTCGACGGCCTCCGAATCGACAAGCACTGTGGTGAAGGCCCCCTCGGGGAAGCCGGCCCGCCGGAACACGTCCTCCAATAGCAGCGCGGTCTGCGGCACGTTCGAGGCGTGCTTGAGCAGGCCGGTGTTGCCGGCCATCAGCGCCGGGGCGGCGAAGCGCATCACCTGCCAGAGCGGGAAGTTCCACGGCATCACCGCGAGCACCACGCCGATCGGCTGGTAGCGGATGAACGCCCGGGTGGCCTTCACGGCGTCGGCGTCGGCGGGCTCGTCGGCGAGGAACGCGGGGGCCTTGTCGGCGTAGAAGCGGGCGGCGCTGGCGCACTTGGTCACCTCGGCCTGCGCCGCGACGTACGTCTTGCCCATCTCGGTGGTCATGATCCGGGCGATCTCGTCGCGCTCGGCGTCCAGCAGGTCGGCTGCGGCGTTCATCCACTGGGCGCGCTGGTCGATTGTCGTCGCCCGCAGCTGGTGGAACGCGAGGTCGCTGCGCTCGATGGCGTCGTCGAGTTGCTCGGTGGACATCGCCTCATAGGTCTTGAGCACCTGTCCGGTGGCGGGGTTGGTGGTGGCGATGTGGGGCATTCCGTCCTCCTGTCACTCGAACAACGAGTGTCGTACGCCCGGCTCCTCGCGGCGGCGGGCGGCGCGGCGGCGCTGGATCACGACCAGGTCGACCACGGCGACCACCGCGAAGATCGCGCAGAGTACGCCGAGCCAGGCGATGCCGGCCCAGAACGCCAGCACCGCGAAGATCACCATGATCACCAGCCCGAAACTGGCGAGGGTGAGCCGAAGGTTCAACGCGCTGTTCGCGTGGCCGACCGTGCCACGGGCGCGCCGGGGCTGCGATCTCGTCATACCCACCGACCTACCCCCGATCGGCCGGATTAACCGGTACCGCGCGCCTGCACACCCGCACCCGGCGGTGTGCTCCGGCACATCCGTTCGCGCTGCGGCCTCGTCGACCGCAGGATGGGCGCATGTCAATGACCCTCGCCGTGCCGGTGACCGTCTCCATCGCCCGCCGCGTCGATCCCGACCGGGCCAGCGAGATGGTGGCCTGGATGCGGGCCGGCACCGCGCTGGCCGAGGCGTTCCCCGGGTTCCTCGGCGTCGGCTGGGTGCAGAGCGGCCCCGGTTCGCCGGAGTGGCACATGCTCTACCGCTTCGCCGACGCCGAGACGCTGCACCGGTGGGAGGAGTCGCCGCAGCGGCTCTGGTGGCTCAGCTCGGCGCAGGGCATCGTCGAGCACACCAGGGTCGAGCGGCGCACCGGGATCGAGGGCTGGTTCGACAGGCCGCTGGAGCAGTCGGTGGACCCGGTGGAGCCGGCCCCGCCGGCGTCGCCGCCCCGCTGGAAGCAGGCGGTGACGATCTGGCTGGCGTTCTTCCCGCTGAGCCTGACCGCCACCCTGTTGACGAGCCACTTCCTCGACGCGGTGCCGCTGGCGGCCCGGGTGCTGCTGATGACCCTCTGCCTGACCCCGCTGATGACCTATCTGGTGCTGCCCCGGATCACCAGGGCGTTGCACTGGTGGCTGCACGGTCAGCGGGCGCCGTGGCGGGACGCATAGCACCTCGACGGCTCGCGCGTCGGCACTCTGCCGCATACCCGACAGCAACTTCCCGGCCAACCGCATCCTGCGCATAGAGTTACCGCGCTGTCGCTCTGTGCTGCGGGAACGGGAGACGTCATGCCTCGACGCTGGGTCGCCGCCCTGGCCTGTCTCGCGGCGCTTGTCGCACTGGCCTGCGAGGGCGGCAACTCCGCGGAACCCCGCCCCACCACGAGCGCCAGGCCGTCGAGCGGGCCCGGCGGCATCGCCGCCCTCGGCGACTCGATCAGCACCGGCTTCGCCTCCTGCCTGGTGCTCACCTCCTGCGAACGCAACTCCTGGTCGACCGGGGACGGGCTGCGGGTGCAGAGCCACTACCGGCGGCTGCTCGAACAGAACCCGGCGATCCGCGACCGGACGTACAACCACGCCCGTCCCGGCGCCCGCGCGGACGCTCTCGTTAGTCAGGCCCAGGCTGCGGTACGCGACCACGCCGACTACGTCACAGTGCTGATCGGCGCCAACGACGTCTGTCGGGGCGGGGTGGACGCGATGACGCCGGTGGCGCAGTTCCGGGCCGACGTCGACAGCGGGCTGCGGGTCCTCCGGACCGGCCGGCCGAAGGCCCGGGTGCTGGTGGTGAGCATCCCCGACCTGTACCGGCTCTGGGAGGTCGGGCACGACGACGCCCGGGCGACCCGCGCGTGGCGGCGGGGCATCTGCCCCGCCCTGCTGGCCGAGGCGACCTCGACCGCTCCGGCCGACCGGGCGCGCCGGGCCGCCGTCCGGGACCGGATCGACGCGTACAACGCCGAACTGAAGGCGGCCTGCCGGGCGTACGGATCACGGTGCCGGCACGACGGCGGCGCGTTGCACAAGGTCCGGTTCACCCTGGACCTGCTCAACCCGCTGGACTGGTTCCACCCCAACGCCACCGGTCAGGGCCGCATCGCCGAGGTGACCTGGCGCTCCTCCGGCCTGGCCAGCTGACGAGCCCGGACGGGGTCCGTCAGGGTTGGCGCGGCTCGGGGACGGCGTTGCCGCGGGTGCCGTAGAGGGCCCGGGACCGCTGGGCGAGGTCCTTTGTGGCCGACGAGTTGGCCCAGGTGCCGAGCACGATGGCCGCACCGGGGACGATCTTGGCGACCATCCGTTTCGCGGCCCGGACGCCGGCCATCTGGGCCAGCCGGACGCCGAGTTGCAGCATGACCCGACCGAGCGGACGCTGGCCGCCCAGGCCGAAGAGCGCGTCGGCGCGTTCCCGGCCGGCGGCCACACCCAGCGCCAGCCGGGCGCTCTCGGCGACCTTGTGCACCCGCTGGAGCACCAGCAGGTCGGTGGCGCGGTCACTGTGCAGGGGGTCGATGTCGTACGCGGCGGCGATGTGCAGCACCATCCGCGCCTGGGTCCAGGCCAGCACGCCCACGTCGATCACGGCGCCGGGCAGCCCGGCCGCGCCGGAGACCGCGCCGGACAGTCGGGCCAGGTTGACGAACTTGCGGGCCGCCTGGTCGGCCAGGACGTCGGCGGAAACCCCGGGCTGCTCGGCCCGGGCCCGGGCGGCCCACTGCACGGCTTCCGGCCCGAGGCGGCGCACCGCCTCCAGGGCAAGGTGCTCCGGCGCGTACTGCGGGTCGTCACGCATCCGGTCCCAGAGCCGGGCCGGCGGACCCTCGGGGGCGTCCACCGGCCCGGCCGGCAGGTCGACGGACGGCTGCGGAGTAGGGACGGCGGATTGCCCGCCGACGGGCGGAGTGTCGGTCACCAGGTCTCCCCAGGGGTGGAAACGGTGGACAGGGCGGCCGATGGAGCGGTCAGCGGCGGCGGTTGGACAGTCGAGCCGCCAACCCCTTCAGCTTCTGCTGGTTGCCCGGCTTGGCCATCTCTCGACGACCCCGCTCGACCAACTGCTGCCCCTTCGGCGATCTCAGGAACGTGGTGATCCGCTGCATCAGTGACATGGCGTCCTCCTGTCGATGGTCCCGTAGTCATGTGTACCCCGAACCCGCAACACATGTACCCGGGATGCGACAGCCCCAACCCTGACCGTCCATAGTGGGCGGTAGGTTACCGCCCCGCCGGCACGATCGCGTCAACGACCCGGGCGGCCCGCCACTCGTGCTGCTGGTAGTGCTCGGGGTAGGCGGAGACCTGTACCGCCTGGGCGGCGTCGGTGAGCCGCATCCGCTGCCAGCCGGGCACCTGCTCCAGCGCGCTGAGGAACTGCCGGGTGGCGAACTCGGGGTCCATCAGCCGCCCCACCGGGCCCCAACCGCTGCTGGAACGCTGCTGGAACAACCCGACCGAGTCGTGGTCCCAGCCGACGCCCTGGTGCGGATAGTCCTGCGACTCGGGCAGCACGCCGCTGGCCACGTTGTAGAGATTGCTCTCCTGCATGGCGGTGGCCACCGCGATCACCAGACCTCGGCGTGGCACACCCATCTTGCGGCCGGTACGGACGATCGCCTCGGCGTTCTCCATCTGGTCCTCGTCCAGCCCGGCGACGGGGGCCGGGTCGGTCGGGCGAGCCGGGGCGACGGTGCGGGCCGGGGCGCTGGTGTCCGGGTCGGCGGGGCTCGCCGACGCGGACGGGGCGGCGGAGAGGCTCGGGATAGCCGTGCGGTCGAGGGAACGGGAGGCACGCTGCTGCTCGGCGCGCTGGGCCAACTCGGAGCCGGAGAGCGATCCACTTCGGGTCGCCGCGTCGGCGTCGTCGTTCCGAACCTGGACGACGGCGGTCAGACCGAGGCAGCACACCAGACCGGTGGCCAGCGCCAGCTGTGCCCGGCGTCGACCGCTGAGGTCCCGGGCGTACGCCCGGAGCCGGCTCGCGGTGGTTGTCCGTTCGGTTGAGGTGCCATCCTCCGTATCGGCAGTGGGCCTGCTCGGGGCGTACGGGTCGTCGAGGGTGCCGTCGTCACGCATCAACCGAGGCTAGGCAGGTGCAAACCCTGATCACGCACGGTGATCACGTGGCACTCGACACAGATCGGAGCCGCACTGGTGGACGAGCGGGGCGCGGTGACCCGCCCGGGGAACGGACCTCGCGTACCGGATGAAGCTGGCGCCGCACGCGGACCGGCACGGGCCCGGACAGCATCGACCATTCCACCGCCGAGCCTGACATGATCGACAAACTCGGCCTTTGGGTCGAACCACCCATCGTCCGTTCGGCCAGCAGGCTCGACCTGGAGGCGTAAACAGCCGATTGGTCCGGTCATGCCCACCACCCGGCCAACGGATCGCCCGACGCAGGAATGCGCCAGGATGGCGGGTACGTTGCCCGAACGGGTGCCCTCCGTCGCGACGGCGCCCCGCAGGCACATTTCAGGGAGGTCCGCACCGGTGCTCGACCCACACGAGCTCTACCAGCTCACCGACGATCTGCCCGACCTCGGGCAGCCGGTCCTGATCCAGGCCCTCACCGGGTTCGTGGACGCCGGGAACGCCAGCCGACTGGCGCGTGAGCAGCTACTCACCTCGCTGGAGGGTCGGCCGATCGCCACGTTCGACGTCGACCAGCTCTTCGACTACCGATCGCGACGACCGGTGATGACCTTCGTCGAGGACCACTGGGAGAGCGTCGACGCGCCCAAGCTGGAGCTGCACCTGCTACAGGACGACGACGAGACCCCGTTCCTGCTGCTCACCGGCCCCGAACCGGACCTGCAGTGGGAACGTTTCGTGGCCGCCGTGGCCGGGCTCGCCGCCCGGCTGGACGTCCGACTCACAGTGGGGCTCAACTCGATCCCGATGGCGGTCCCGCACACCCGGCCGACCGGGGTGACAGCGCACGCCACCCGCCCCGAGCTGATCGCCGGCTACGAGCCCTGGTTGCAGCGCGTCCAGGTGCCCGGCAGCGTCGGTCACCTGCTGGAGTTCCGCCTCGGCGAGCAGGGCCGCGACGCGCTGGGCTTCGCCGCCCACGTGCCGCACTACGTGGCGCAGACCGAATACCCGGCGGCCGCCGAGGTGCTGCTCACCTCGGTGTCGCGCAGCACCGGCCTGCTGCTGCCCGGCGACGGGCTGCGCTCGGCCGCCGAGGTGGTCCGGGTGGAGATCGACCGGCAGGTTGCGCAGACCGAGGACGCCGCGGCCCTGGTCCAGGCCCTGGAGGAGCAGTACGACGCGTTCGCCCGAGGTCGGGGCGAGAAGAGCCTGCTCGCCCCGGATGCCGGCCCGCTGCCCACTGCCGACGAACTCGGCGCCGAACTGGAACGGTTCCTGGCCGAACAGACCCGTCCCGGCGACACCCCGGGCAGCTGACGGGGCGGCGCGGCGGCGGATACGGCAGGCTGGGGGCATGCGCCTGGCGACCTGGAACGTCAACTCGGTGAAGGCCCGCCTACCCCGGCTGCTGGAGTGGCTGGCCGACACCGGGCCGGACGTCGTCTGCCTGCAGGAGACGAAATGCCCTGACGGCGCCTTCCCGGCGACCGAGGTCGGTGAGCTGGGCTACACCGTGGCCAGCCACAGCGACGGCCGGTGGAACGGGGTGGCCATCCTGTCCCGGGTCGGGCTGGGCGACGTCCGGGTCGGGTTCGCCGACGAGCCCGGCTTCCCCGAGCCGGAGGCCCGGGCCATCTCCGCCACCTGCGACGGGGTGCGGGTCTGGTCGGTGTACGTGCCCAACGGCCGGACGCCGGACGACCCGCACTACGCCTACAAGTTGGCCTGGTTCGCGGCGCTGCGCGACGCGCTGGACACCGAACTGGCCAGCGAGTTGCCGCTGGCGGTCTGCGGCGACTTCAACGTCGCACCGACCGACGCCGACGTCTGGGACCCGGCGGTCTTCACCCACTCCACGCACGTCACCCCGGCCGAGCGGGCAGCCCTCGCGGCGCTGCGCGACCTGGGCCTCAGCGACGTCGTGCCGACCCCGATGAAGGGCCCGCACCCCTTCACCTACTGGGACTACCGGGCCGGCATGTTCCACCAGAACAAGGGCATGAGAATCGACCTGGTGTACGCGTCCGCGCCGTTCGCCCGCGCCGTCCGCTCCGCGTACGTGGACCGGGAGGCCCGCAAGGGCAAGGGCCCGTCCGACCACGCGCCGATCGTTGTCGACGTGGACCTGGTCCCGGCGGTCGAGGCGTTCTGAGTGGCTAGGGTGGGCAGATGGCAGTCGTGAAGATCAACGCAATCGACGTCCCGCCCGGTGGCGGCGCGGAGTTGGAGAAGCGGTTCGCCGCGCGGGCCGGCGCCGTGGAGAACTCCCCCGGTTTTCTCGGCTTCGAACTGCTCCGCCCGGTGGCCGGCGAGACCCGCTACTTCGTCTACACCAAGTGGGAGAGCGAGGAAGCGTTCCAGGCGTGGGCCGCCGGCCCGTCACGCGCCGCCCACGCCGCCGCCCCCGGCGACAAGCCCCGCCCACCGGTCTCCACCGGCGCCAGCCTGCTGGAGTTCGAGGTGGCGCTGCACGTCCCCCAGCCCTAGGAGCGCCGCCTCAGGGCGCCAACGCGGCTCGATCCACTCGGTGTCGCTGAAGCCGGGGTGTCCGCGTCAGTGGGACACCCGACATCAAGGATCGCGTGTCGATCAACCCCGGGAGCCAGCACCGCAGCCGAATCGCGCCGGACCGGTTGTCGCCGTTGATAGCGTCGAGGCAGACCGAGCGGTAGTCGGCCACCAGTCGCCCTGCCAGCCATTCCACGCCGTTCGTTCAGGGCGCATCCCAAGGCACGGGGGACTCTGATCATGTTCGACGGCTTCGAAGAGTTCGACATCGAGACGCCCGGCGCGACGATCCACGGACGCCGCGGCGGAAGCGGGCCGCCCGTTCTGCTGCTGCACGGCATCCCCGAGACGCACCTCATGTGGCACCATGTCGCGCCACGGCTCGCCGAGCACTACACGGTCGTCGCCACCGACCTGCGGGGCTGGGGTGACAGCGGCAAGCCGCCGAGCACTCCGGATCACGAGCCGTACAGCATGCGCGCCATCGCCCGCGACCAGATCGCTGTGATGCGGAGCCTGGGCCACGAGCAGTTCCGACTCGTCGGCCACGATCGGGGGGCGCGCTGCGCGTACCGACTCGCGCTTGACGAACCGGACGCCGTCACCCGACTGGCCGTGATGGACGTGGTCCCCATCGGCGACGTCTACAACCGCGCCGACAAGACGTTCAGCCTGTCCTACTGGGTCTGGTCCTTCCTGGCGGCACCGGCGCCGGTGCCCGAGCAGTTCATCAAGGCGGCGCCCGCGGTGCTCGTCGACTTCATGCTCGACACCTGGCCCGAGGTGAAGGACGCCTTCCCCGCCGAGGTCCGGGCGGCGTACGTCAAGCAGTTCAGCGATCCCGCCACGGTCCACGCGATCTGCGAGGAGTTCCGCGCCGCCGCGACGCTGGACTACCAGCAGGACGAGGCGGATCGCGGAAACCGGAAGATCGCCTGCCCGGTGCTGTTTCTCTGGAGCCAACGCGGCCAGGTAGCGAAGCTCTACGACGACCCGCTGGCGATCTGGCGCGAGTGGGCCGACGACGTACGCGGCGAGCCGGTCCCGGTCGGGCACTTCATTCCGGAGGAAGCCCCCGACGAGACCACCAGCCAACTCCTGGCGTTCCTGAACTGACGCCGACAGGCCGACGGCCAGGCGAGCGGGACGGCCCTGCGGGCCTGGCCGGGGTCGGCCTCAGGACTTGCGGGAGGACTGGAGGGTGGCAAAGGCGATGACGTTGTCGGCGTAGCCGGTACGGCCCCCGATGAACTGCCCGCCGCAGGTGATCAACCGCAGCCCGGGTGGCCCGTCGTGGCCGTAGATCCGCTCGGCGGGCAACTGGTCCTTCGGGAAGTGCTCCACGGTGTCGACCCGGAACACCACCACCGACTCGTCCGCCCGGGCCACCTCGATCAGGTCGCCGGGGTGCAGCTTGCCCAGGTCGTAGAAGACCGACGGGCCGGTCTTCGTGTCCACGTGCCCGACGATCACCGCAGGGCCAGGCTCACCGGGCGTGGGGCCCCGGTCGTACCAGCCGGTCTCGTTGTGCCGTTCCAACGGCGGCACCGCGATCGAGCCGTCCCGCGCCTGCCCGACGGGCGCCACCGGCGCGCTCACCTTGATCGCCGGCACCGAGAGGCGCACCGGCCGACTGGCCGACAAGCCGACCGACTCACTGCGGGCCGGCCGGTCGCCGCCGGTCGGGGCCAGGTCGAACGGGCCGACCGAACGGCCCAGCCCGGCCCCGGTGGCGAAGACCCCGGCCAACACCAACACCACAGCCAACGGTACGGACCAGGGGCTGCGGCCGGAGGGACGACTACGCCGGGGGGCGACGGCGGTCGGCGGACGCGCGGCCACCGAGGGGCGGTCGGGATCCGGCGGGCGGTGGGGATCCGGCGGGCGGTGGGGATTTGGCGGGCGGTGGGGCCTTGGCGGGCGGTCGCCCGGCCAACCGTCGTCCAAGGGCAGCCGAACGTCATCGGGCGGCGAGGCGGGACGGCCGGCGAACGGCTGACGGGCAGCGTCCGACGGCGAGGCGGGACGACCAGGCGACGGCGGGCGTGAACCGGCCGGCGGCGGCGTGGGGCGGAAGATCGTCATGGCGGCCTCAGCGACGCGCGGCGGCTCGGGGGCGGCGCAGCGCCATCACGGCGACGATCAGACCGGTGATGATCAGTGCCGCGCCGCCGGGCAGCAGCAGCCCACCGGTCATCCCGCCGGTGCTCCCACCGAAGCCGGTCGCCGGACCACGGCTGGGCTGGACGGGGACCTTCTTCACCACCTGGAGCATCGTCGAGGCGGTCTCGCCGTCGCGGCACTCCAGCTTGACCCGGTAGTTGCCGGGGCGGGTGCGCTCGCGGACCATCGGCGCGGCCGTGAGCACCCCGCGCTGCGGCTGCACGCCGACCGCCCCGAAGGCGTCGGAGACCACAGTGGCGCCCACCGAGTTGTCCCGACAACTGGCCCGGATGCCCACCAGGTAACCGGGCTGCACAGTGCTGGGGCTGACCTCGACGAAGATGTCCACCGCCGGCGTCGGTTGGGGCGCTCCGCCGGGCGGCCCTCCGGGCTGCGGCGCAAGCCCGACGGCGACGGCCCGCCCGGGTGCGGCAAGACCGGCGACGGCAGACGGGGACGCAAGAGCGACTGCGCCCGGCGCGGGCGCGGCGAGGACGGGCGTGGAGGTCAGCAGGGGGCCGGCCAGCACGGCCACCAGCGACAGCGTCACAGCGCCGCGGGTCACTGTCACGATGCCCCCTCTCGACGCCGTGCGGCCGGGTCGGGCGGTGGAACACCCGACCTGCCGTACCAGTTGGATCCTCTCATTTCCGGTCGCACATCACATCCGATCCGCCGGCGGCGTCGCGTACGCTCGGGTCGCTGTGACAGCCACCGACCATGACCCCGCCGTCCCGCCCGCGAGCCGGACGATCCGCACGTTCCACCCCCGCCGGGGTCGGATGAGCGACCGGCAGACCGACGCGCTGAGCCGGCTCTGGCCCGTGTACGGCCTGGACGTGCCGGACGGACCTGTGCAGCCCGTCGACCTGGCCGACCTGTTCGGTCGCCGGGCGCCGGTGGTGCTGGAGATCGGCTCGGGCATGGGCGACAGCACCGCTTCGATGGCTGCCGCCGACCCGGATCGAGATTATCTGGCGGTGGAGGTGCACACGCCGGGAATCGCCAACCTGCTCGACCTGGTGGAGCGCGGTGGCCTGCGCAACGTACGGGTGGCGGAGGGCGACGCGTTGTCGCTGGTCAGCGGCTTGCCCGAGGGTGTGCTGGACGCCGTGCACGTCTTCTTCCCGGACCCGTGGCCGAAGTCCCGCCACCACAAGCGGCGGCTCATCCAGCCGGCGCACGTGGCGCTGCTGCGGTCCCGGCTGCGCTCCGGCGGCGTGCTGCACTGCGCCACCGACTGGGCCGAGTACGCCGACGTGATGCGGGAGACCCTGGAGGCGGACCCGGAGCTGGTGGACGCGTACGGCGGCTTCGCGCCACGGCCGGCGCACCGCCCGGTGACGAAGTTCGAGCGGCGGGCGATCACGGCCGGTCGGCCCGTCGCCGACCTGCTGTACCGCCGACGGTGACCGGCGAAACGCCCGAACGGCAACGCGGCGGCGCATTCGGGACGCCGGGACGGGGATCCGGTGCGGGCCGGGTTGGCGTACCGGGGCATGATCCAGGCACCATGGACAGGCTATGACGCTCACCGCCGCGCTGCCGACAAGCGCCGACCCCGACACCCTCTTCGACGCGTTCGCCGGCTGGGCGAAGGAGCGCGGCCTCGACCTCTACCCCCATCAGGAAGAGGCGGTCATCGAGATCGTCTCCGGCGCCAACCTGATCATGAACACGCCCACCGGCTCGGGTAAGAGCCTGGTGGCGATCGCCGCGCACTTCGCGGCCCTCGCCGACAGCCGGACGACCTTCTACACCGCGCCGATCAAGGCATTGGTGTCGGAGAAGTTCTTCGCGCTCTGCGAGGTCTTCGGCGCCGAGAACGTCGGCATGCTCACCGGCGACGCCAGCGTCAACGCCGACGCCCCGATCATCTGCTGCACCGCGGAGATCCTGGCGAACCTGGCGCTGCGCGAGGGCACGAAGGCCGACGTCGGCCAGGTGATCATGGATGAGTTCCACTTCTACGCCGAGCCCGACCGGGGCTGGGCGTGGCAGGTGCCGATCATCGAGCTGCCGCAGGCCCAGTTCATCCTGATGTCCGCCACCCTGGGGGACACCACCCGCTTCGTCGACGACCTGACCCGACGCACCGGGCGGCCGACCGCCGTCGTGCGCACCGCGGAGCGGCCGGTCCCGCTCATCTTCTCGTACGCGATGACGCCGCTGCACGAGACGCTGGAGGAGCTGCTGGAGACCAAGCAGGCCCCGGTGTACGTGGTGCACTTCACCCAGGCCGCCGCGCTGGAACGCGCCCAGGCGCTGACCAGCGTCAACGTCTGCACCCGCGCCGAGAAGGACATGATCGCCGAGGCGATCGGTGGTTTCCGGTTCACCGCCGGCTTCGGCAAGACGCTGTCCCGGCTGGTCCGGCACGGCATCGGCGTGCACCACGCCGGCATGCTGCCCAAGTACCGCCGCCTGGTGGAGACCCTCGCCCAGGCCGGCCTGCTCAAGGTCATCTGCGGCACCGACACCCTCGGCGTCGGCATCAACGTGCCGATCCGCACCGTGCTGTTCACCGGCCTGTCCAAGTACGACGGGGTCCGTACCCGGCTGCTGAAAAACCGGGAGTTCCACCAGATCGCCGGACGGGCCGGGCGGGCCGGCTACGACACCATCGGCCGGGTCGTGGTGCAGGCCCCGGAGCACGTCATCGACAACGAGAAGGCCCTCGCCAAGGCCGGTGACGACCCGAAGAAGCGCCGCAAGGTGGTCCGCAAGAAGCCGCCGGAGGGCTCGATCGGCTGGGGCCAGCCCACCTTCGACCGACTCGTCGACGCCGAGCCGGAACCACTGACCTCCAGCTTCCAGGTCAGCCACTCGATGCTGCTCAACGTCATCGGCCGGCCCGGGGACGCGTTCACCGCGATGCGGCACCTGCTCACCGACAACCACGAGGAGCCGGCCGCGCAGCGTCGGCACATCCGCCGGGCGATCGCCATCTACCGGGCTCTGCGTGCCGGCGGGGTCGTCGAGGAACTGCCCGAGCCGGACGAGACCGGCCGGCGGATCCGGCTCACCGTCGACCTCCAGCTCGACTTCGCCCTCAACCAGCCGCTCTCCCCCCTCGCGCTGGCCACCATCGAGCTGCTCGACGCCGAGTCCCCGTCGTACCCGCTCGACGTGCTGAGCGTCATCGAGTCGATCCTGGACGACCCCCGGCAGATTCTCTCCGCGCAGCAGTTCAAGGCGCGCGGCGAGGCGGTCGCCGCGATGAAGGCAGAGGGCATCGAGTACGAGGCGCGCCTCGAACTGCTCGACGAGGTGACCCACCCCAAGCCCCTGGCCGAGCTGCTGGAGGCCGCGTACGAGATGTACCGGCAGGGCCACCCCTGGGTCGCCGACCACCAACTCTCCCCCAAGGCCGTCGTCCGCGACATGTACGAGCGGGCCATGACCTTCACCGAGTACGTGCAGTTCTACGGGTTGACCCGCTCGGAAGGTCTCGTCCTGCGCTATCTGGCCGACGCGTACAAGACGCTGCGCCAGACAGTGCCCGAGGACGCCAAGACCGAGGAGCTGATCGACCTCATCGAGTGGTTGGGCGAGCTGGTCCGCCAGGTCGACTCCAGCCTCATCGACGAGTGGGAGCGGCTGCGCAACCCGTCCGACGTGGCCGAGGTCGCCCAGGCGCACGCCGCCCTGACCGATCGACCACCGGCGGTGACCCGCAACGCGCGGGCGTTCCGGGTGCTGGTGCGCAACGCGCTGTTCCGGCGCGTCGAGTTGGCCGCGCTGCGCCGCTGGGACCTGCTCGCCGAGTTGGACGCCGAGGACGGCTGGGACTACGACGCGTGGGCCGACGCCCTGGCGCCGTACTTCGAGGCGTACGACTCGATCGGGGTCGGGCCGGACGCCCGCGGTCCGGCGCTGCTCATGATCGAGCAGGGCCGGGAGCGGTGGACCGTACGGCAGATCTTCGACGACCCGGACGGCGACCACGACTGGGGCATCAGCGCCGAGATCGACCTGGTGGCCTCGGACGAGGTCGGCGCGGCGGTCGTGCGGATCACCGACGTCGGCCAGCTCTGACGTGCCTGCCCCGGTGGGCCCAGCGGCTGCCGGCCGACAATGGTCCGAACAGTGCCGGCGTCCGCCGGGCGGCCACGTCCTCGATCCAGCCGAACAGCAGCACCGCCCCGGCGGTCAGTAGGCACACCCCGGTCAGTCGCAGCGCGATCGAGGCCACCGAGTTGTACGGGAGCACCGGCGCGAGCAGCAGGAACATCCCGAGGCTGGCCGGGATGTGCCACAGGTAGATGGTCACCGCGCGGGCGTTGACCACCCGGAGCACGACGCCCAGCGGCACCCGGCCGACGAGCCGGGGCCGCACTCTCAGCAGCACGGCGACGAGCGCCATCGACCACAGCGTGGTGCCACCCGCGATGTGGTTGAGGTCGACGGCCCGGCCGGTCACCATGGCGGCCACCACCCAGGTGCCGCCCACAGCGGCGAGGCCGGCCACCAGGCAGCCGTACCACCGCCACGGGATGCGGTGCAGCAGCCGATCATGGTGCGCGAAGCCCATCAGCCAGCAGGACAGGTAGGCGGCGACGAAGTAGCCGGCGTGCACACCGGCGAGGTGCATCCCGACCGGCAGTGCGGTGGCGACACCGACGCTCGGCCACGGCCAGCGGCGGAACAGCCACAGCAGCAGCGGCGAGAGCAGCACCAACCACAGATAGGTGACGACGTACCAGAGCCCGATGTGGAACACCCAGGCCCAGGACTGCCCACCCACCGGCGGCACCCGCAGGGGTAGCACCCACCAGAGCAGTTCCGCCCAGCCGGCCACGCCACTCGGCAGTGGACGCCATCCGGCGGAGAGCACCACCAGTGCGATCGCGCCGAACGCCCAGTACGGCAGCAGCAACCGGCGAAGCCGTCGGAGCACGGCCGGCGGACCGTGCCGGTCGAGTGACGCCGCCATCAACGAGCCGGCGATGCCGAACATCAGACCCATCGCCGGCACCAGCAGGCTCAGCCAGATCCAACCGGTGACGTGGAAGAGCATGACGCGGGCCAGGGCGACAGTTCGCAGCAGGTCCAGGTAGCGGTCCCGGTCGGCCGCGGGGTCGGCGGACTGGACGGTGCGCACCGCCGTATCCCTGCCAGGGCTGATGACCCTGGATGCCTCACCAATGACCACCACGGCACAATAACGCCACAAGCACGACAAAGTTTGCAGCATGGCGAACGCGAGTCACCGAGCATCCCGCGCTCTGGCAGCTACTCCTCTGATCAGCCAGCTTCCTCAACTGGCAAGCCGCCGAGCGTCAGGACCTCTGGTGACACAGCGCCCCAACAGCCCGCGAGGCCGGGCAGCAGGCACCGACGGCCGCCTACCGGCGGCGGATCGCGACACTCGCCCAACCCGACGATTCGTCCGGTCGCCAGGAGGCCGCGACCCCTCAACTTCGCTGGGCAATGTCAGACCCGTCGATTAGAATGTATGTACTAATCAAGATCCTGACCTGGGAGGACGCCCGTGACCGCGCCCGCCTCCACGCCCCTCACCCCCTACGCGACACTGCTCGGTTTCACCCGCTACGTCGACCGCACCGGCCCCACCAAGGCGACCTTCGTGGGCGGGCTGCGCAAGCAACGCGCCAGCCGGTCCGGCTTCAACCCGCACGGCCAGTTCGTCAAGGCGCTCAAGGCCGACATCGCCTTCCACACCGGCGGCACGCACCTTGCCGGGGTCGCCGACATCGTCAAGCCACGGTGGCGTCCGCTCTACCAGGCGCTCGTCCCCGGCGCCACGACCTGGCTGCGCTCACTCGGCGAGCCGACCGCCGTCGATCTCGCCCAGACCCGCGACGCCCTGGCCATGCTGGGCGACCTGCCCGTCAAGATCAACCCCCATTTCGGGGTACGCCACGCCGACGGTCGCGCCGAAGCGGTCCGCCTGCACTTCGACGAGACCCCACCGAGCGAGGAGTCGGTGCTCGCCACCCTGCACCTGATGGCCCGACACATGGACGCTGTGCTCCCGCACGCCGAGCCGGTCCTGGTCGACGTCCGCCGCGGCCTGGCCCACCGCATGCCCACCGACGCCAAGCCGGACCAGATCGAACGATGGCTCTCCGGTGAAGCCGCCGCCTTCCGCGCCATCTGGTCCACCGCCGCCTAGTCCGCCCCACCCTCCACGCCCCACGCGCCACGCGCACGCCCACGCGCCACGCGCACGCCCACGCCCCACGCGCCACGCCCCACGCCCCACGCCCACGCGCCACGCGCACGCCCACGCCCCACGCCCACGCCCACGCCCACGCCCCACGCCCCACGCCCCACGCCCCACGCCCCACGCCCCACGC
>NZ_JBEZFJ010000016.1:115645-179761 GCF_040649335.1 Micromonospora sp. NPDC048986 | reverse complement strand
CGAGCAGCGCCGGGTCCACGAGGGCAGACGTGATCCGCACGGGCACAAGCATGACTGGTCGCCCCCCGCATCCGCCCCTGATCGTGGTTGGGCCCGCCCGCGCCGCGTCACCCCGCGCCCGCGTCACCCCGCGCCGCGTCACCCCGCGCCCGCGCATAGCGCAAGATCGCGCTCGATCCTGGATGTAGTGGTCATCGTGCCTGAGGAGGCCACTACATCCAGGAAGTTGCGCGATCTTGTGCGGCCTGCGGCCTGCGGCCTGCGGCGTGCGGCGTGCGGCGTGCGGCGTGCGGCCTGGGGCGTGCGGCCTGGGGCGTGCGGCCTGGGGCGTGCGGCCTGGGGCGTGCGGCGTGCGGCCTGCGGCGTGCGGCCTGGGGCGTGCGACGTGCGGCGTGCGGGGTGGGCGCGGGCGGCGGGGAAGTGGGGCGGCCAGGTGGGGTTACTGGGCCCAGCGGCGGAGTTCGCGCTTGGCCAGGGAGTTGCGGTGCACCTCGTCCGGACCGTCGGCCAGGCGCAGGGTGCGGGTCTGTGCCCACAGGGCGGCCAGTGGGGTGTCCTGGCTGACACCGGCGCCGCCGTAGGCCTGGATGGCCTTGTCGATCACCCACTCCGCCATCGCCGGCGTGCCGATCTTGATGGCCTGGATCTCGGTGTGCGCGCCCTTGTTGCCGACGGTGTCCATCAACCAGGCCGTCTTGAGTACCAACAGCCGGGCCTGCTCGATGCGGACCCGGGACTCGGCGATCCACTCCCGGAGCACTCCCTGCTCGGCCAGCGGCCGGCCGAACGCGATCCGTCCGAGCGCCCGCTTGCAGAGCAGCTCCAACGCCCGCTCAGCCATTCCGATCAATCGCATGCAGTGGTGGATCCGGCCCGGCCCCAGCCGGGCCTGGGCGATGGCGAAGCCGGTGCCCTCGGCGCCGATCAGGTTCTCCGCGGGCACCCGGACGTCTGTGAAGTCGATCTCGGCGTGCCCGCCGTGCGAACCGTCGGTGTAGCCGAAGACGGTCATGCCCCGGCGCACGTTCACCCCGGGGGTGTCCCGGGGGACCAGCACCATGCTCTGCTGGCGGTGCCGGTCGGCGGTGGGGTCGGTCTTGCCCATCACGATGAAGATCTCGCAGCGCGGGTCCATGGCCCCGGACGACCACCACTTTCGTCCGTTGATCACGTACTCGTCGCCGTCGCGGGTGATCCGGGTGGCGATGTTCGTGGCGTCGGAGGACGCCACATCCGGCTCGGTCATGCAGAACGCCGAGCGGATCTCACCCTCCAGCAGCGGCATCAGCCAACGCTTCTGCTGTGCCTGCGAACCGAACTCGGCCAGCAGCTCCATGTTGCCGGTGTCCGGTGCCGCGCAGTTGACCGCCTCCGGCGCGAGGTGCGGGCTGCGCCCGGTCAACTCGGCCAGGGGGGCGTACTGGAGGTTGGTCAGGCCGGCGCCGTAACGCGGGTCGGGCAGGAAGAGGTTCCACAGGCCGCGCTTGCGGGCCTCCGCCTTCAGCTCGGCCAACACCGGGGTACGCGACCACGGGTCCCCGGCGGCCACCTGCTCGGCGTGCACGGCCTCGGCCGGATAGACGTGCTCGGTCAGGAACCGGGTCAGCTCGGCGCGCAGCTCCTCGGTCCGGCTGTCGTATGAGAAGTCCATCACCGCTCCCTGGCGGCGGTCAGCCCGTGCGCGACCAGCGGTGCCACCATCTCGCCGATCCGGTCGAAGCCCTCGCCGAGCGTCTGCCCGAGCGTGTGGCGGTAGTGGATGCCCTCGCAGATGACAGCGAGCTTGAAACAGCCCAGCGCCACGTGCCAGTGCAGCGGCCCGACGTCGACATCGCTGCGGCCGGCGTACCTGTCGATCAGCTCGCTGCCGGTGGGGAAACCGGCGCGCGGGCCGAGCCCGTCGGCGACGGGGTTGCCGGCGGCGGTGTCGCTGCCGCCGAGCACGTCCCAGTACGTCAGCAGCAGCCCCAGGTCGGCGAGGGGGTCGCCGAGGGTGGCCATCTCCCAGTCGAGCACCGCGTGCACGGCGACCGGGTCGGCCGAGGCGAGGAGGTTGTCCAGCCGGTAGTCGCCGTGCACGATCCGGCCGGCGTTCGCGCCCTCCGGGGCGGTCGCGGCGAGCAGGTCACGCAGCTCGTCGATGCCGGGCAGCGGGCGGCTGCGGGAGCGGTCGAGCTGCCCGGCCCAGCGGCGGACCTGCCGGGCGAGGTAGCCCTCGGGACGACCGAAGTCAGCCAACCCGACGCTGGACGGGTCGACGCTGTGCAACGCGGCGAGCGTGTCCATCATCGCCATGGCCAGGGCCCGGCGGCGCTCGTCGCCCAGCGGGTCGGTCTGCGCGCGGGTGCGGAACACCTCGCCGGGCATCCGCTCCATCAGGTAGAAGGGCGCGCCGATCACCTCGGGGTCGGTGCAGAGCAGCAGCGCGTCCGGGACCGGCACCTCGGTCGGCGCCAGCGCCGAGATGACCCGGAACTCGCGTGCCATGTCGTGAGCGGTCGCCAGCACGTGCCCCAGCGGGGGACGGCGCAGCACCACCTCGCGGTCGCCGAGGCGCAGCAGGTAGGTGAGGTTGGACTTGCCGCCCGCTATCAGCTGGGCACGCAGCGGCCCGACGGCCAGCTCGGGTCGGTGCGTTGCCAGATGGTCGGCGAGTCGGTCGAGGTCCAGCCCCGCTGGGGAGGTCGGGACGGCCGCCGGCCGTGATGCATCGACGGCCGGATCACTCATCCGACTAGTTGATGGCAGCCCGTTCACGTTGTCAAGGTCAGATCCGTCGGATGCGTCGTCGGGAGGGCTTCGGCCGCTCGGACGTAGCGCGGACGCCGGTGGAGCCGGCATGACGGACAATCTCCACCATTCTAATAATTGACTGGATATCGTCTTGAGGGCGGATCGCGGCGGCGGTCTCCGGAGCGACGGGGGTCAATCGTGGTGGAGGCGAGCAGGGGTACGACAACTGTCGGCGAGCTGTTGCTCAGCCGGCTCCACGACCTCGGAGTGCGCCATGTCTTCGGGTTGCCGGGGGACTACAACATGGATTTCCTCGATCAGATCGAGGCGTTCGACGGGATCGAGTGGGTCGGTAGCTGCAACGAGCTCAACGCCGGCTACAGCGCCGACGGATACGCCCGCCTCGCGGGTGTGGCCGCGATCCTCACCACGTTCGGTCCCGGCGAGCTGTCGGCGGTCAACGCGCTGGCCGGGGCCATGGCGGAGTCGGTACCCATCGTCTCGATCGTCGGTGGTCCGACCGAAGAGATCATGCGGCAGCACACCTCCATGCACCACTCACTCGCCGACGGCGACTTCGACCACTGGATACGGGTGGCCCGCGAGGTGACTGTCGCCCAGACCTCGCTGACCGCGCAGAACGCTGCGGGGGAGGTCGACCGGGTGCTCACCGAGTGCTGGTCGCAGCAGCGCCCGGTCTACATCCGGATTCCCGGCGACGTGGCCCACGCCGAGGTCGCCGGCCCGGCGAAACGGTTCACCAGGCCCGAGCCGGTGGTGGCGCCCGGGCAGCTCGACGCCTTCGCCGCAGCAGCCCGGCGACTGCTCGCCGGTGCCGAGCGGCCGGCCATGCTGGTGGGAAACCTGCCGATCCGCTTCAACCTCGGCGCTGCCGTCACCGCCATGGCCGCCGACCGAAACTGGCCGGTCGCCGCGCAGTCGCTGGGACGAGGACTGCTCGACGAGTCCGACCCCCACTACGTGGGCATCTACAACGGCGGCGACAGCCCCGCTGAGGTTGCGGAGGTGGTGGAGGGCGCGGACGCCCTGGTCTGCGTGGGCACCACGTTCTTCGACTGGGACGGCCTGTTCACCGCCGACCTGAAGGTGGACCGGGTGATCAGCCTGCACCGGGACGCCGCCGTCGTCGCCGGCACCCGCTTCGCCCCGGTCGCGTTGCCGGCGGCGCTGCGATGCCTGCACGAGATCGCCCCGAACCGTACGACGGAATGGTCACGGGCGTCGCTGCTGGCGGGTGACCCGCCCGTACTCGACCCGTCGAACAACGAACCGATCCGGCAGGCGCGGCTCTGGCCGGCGATCCAGAGCATGTTGCGCGAGGGAGACATCTTCGTCCCGGAAACCGGCACCCCGTCCTTCGGCGCGGCGACGATGCGGCTGCCCGCCGGGGTCACCGTTGTGGAACCGCCCATCTGGGGCTCGATCGGCTACGCCACACCGGCCGCCTTCGGCGCCGCGGTGGCGGCACCGGATCGACGGACGGTGCTGATCACCGGCGACGGATCACTGCAACTGACCGTGCAGGAGATCAGCCGGATGCTCGCCACGAACCAACGCCCGATCGTCGTCGTCGTCAACAACGGCGGCTACACCGTCGAACGGGCAGTCGACGGACGGCACCAGCCGTACAACGACATCGACAACTGGCGGTACACGGAACTCCCCGCAGTGTTCGCCCGGGACAAGACCTTCACCGCCCACGTCGCCCGCACCGAAGGCGAGCTGGCCGCCATCCTGGCCGGCATCGACGGACCACCGGCCCAGCTGACCCTCATCGAGGTGGAGACCGACCGGCTGGACCTGCCCGCCGGAATGCCCCAGTGGGGTCGGGAGACGTCCGCGGCGGACTACCACGCACAGCTCGCCACCACACCGGTCCTGCCCCTGGGCGGGCTGCCCTGAGCGTCGGCCTCCCCTTCCTCACCTGCCGAAACCACTCGGTCACCGACCGGTAAGTTTCCGCTCGGGACATGGCCCTGCAACAGGGACGAAATGGTCAACGACCAGGCTGGGGTCAGCCTGCCGGCCGCTCCTTCGCCGGCCCGCCGAGCGGAGGGACAGACATGTTGCTGCGAGTTCGGGTCACCCTGCCTGACCGTCCGGGCACCCTGGGTCAGGTTGCCCGTACCTTGGGCGTCTCCGGGGCGGACATCGTCCAGGTGGTGGTCCTCGAACGGCTCGGCGGGCGCGCGGTGGACGACTTCACTGTCGTCTGGCCGGGCGCGGCGCGGGTGGAACGGCTGCTGGCCGGCCTCGCGGCGATACCGGGGGTGCGGGTGGACGGTGTGTGGCGGGCGATCGGCGCGCCCACCACCACCGGCCAGGACGCGGAACTGTTGGCCCAGGTCGCGGCCAACCCGGCGGACGGATTGGCCACCCTTGTCGACGCGGTCCCGGGGCTGCTGGCCGCCGACTGGGCCGTGGGCGCTGTGGTGCCCGTCGACTGGGCCTCGCGGAGCGGGGGCGGCGGAGCGACGGTGGGGCACGCGAGCTGGCGTGCTCCCGTACCCCCGCGGTTGCCGGAGGTGACCCCGCTGCGCGGGCGGTCGATGACCACGCCCGACGGTACTTACTACGCGATCGCGCCGTTCGGCCGGGCCGGCCTGGTGCTGGTGGTGGCCCGTGAGCGCAGCGAGACCCTCTCCGCCGCGGCGTTCCACAGCACCGAGGTGGATCGGCTCACCCAGCTCGTCCGCGCCTGCGCGGTGATCCTCGGTGACCGACTCGATCTCGTCGGCGCGCCGCCGGTGGTCGCCGGCCCCTGATCGGTCCGAGGAGTTCCCTTGCCGACACCGCCGGGCAACCGGGCGGCAACAGGCGGGGGTGAGGCTCTTACCGGGGAAGGGAGCCAACCATGACGTTGTGGCGGATCCGAGCGACGGTGGACGACCGACCGGGTTACCTGTCGGTGCTCACGGCGAGCCTCGCGCTGCGCGGGGTCAACATCCTCACCGTGCAGGTGCAGCCCACCGAGCAGGGCGCTGTGGACGACTTCCTGGTCGACGCGCCGGACGCGCTCGACGAGGCCGAGCTGATCGCCGCGGTCGAGCGGGGTCGGGGCCGGGACTGCTGGGTGGCGCGCAGCGAGGCGCGTGGTCTGGTCGACCAGCCCACCCGGGTGCTCGGGCTGGCCAACCGGCTGGTGCGTGACCCGGACGCGACGGGTGAGGCGTTACGGACCCTGCTCGCCGCCGACGTCGTGAGCTGGCGACCGGCGTCGGTCGGCGTCGAACGGGGGATCACCGGGGCCGGCATGCTGTTGGCGGACCCGGCGGGCGGTTCGTTCGCGCTGCGCCGGGCCGCGCCCGACTTCACCCCGGCGGAGTACGCGCGGGCGCAGGCCCTGGTCGAGCTGGCCGCCACAGTGGCGCGTCGGGCCGCCGAACAGGTCACGCTGGTGCTGCCAGACGGCGCGGAGGTGGCCGTCCGGCCGGCCAGCGCCCAGGATCTGTCCGGCGTGGTGGAGCTGCACGAGGCGTGCTCCCCGGGTAGCCGGCAGCGGCGTTACCTGGGCGGGGCGCCGCTGCCGCAGACGGCCCGCCTGCGTCGACTGCTGGAGCCGAGCCGAGGGTTGACGCTGATCGCCAGCACCAGCGGCCCCGACGGCGGTGCCGAGTCGGTGGTCGCCATGGCGAACCTGCTCGGTGAGGGCGACGAGGCCGAGGTGGCGCTGCTGGTGCGCGACGACTGGCAGCGGCGGGGGCTCGGGTCGGCGTTGCTGCGCCGGGTGGTCCAGCACGCCGACCGGTTCGGATACGCGGCACTGGTGCTGCACGTGCAGGCCACCAACGACCCGATGCTGCGTACGCTGCACCGACTGGGCCGGCCGACGGTGGTGGAGCGCGACGGCGCTCTGCTCACCCTCACCGTCCCGCTCGCTGTCGCCTCCTCGGCGGACCGCAGCGGCGCGTTCGCCTAGGGCCCTGCTCAGGTCCGGGACGGTTCGCGGCGGCCCGAGACGCAGAACCGGTTGCCCTCCGGGTCGGCGAGCACCACGTACGGTGGCTCGCTCGGGTGTGGGTCGGTGGGATAGTGCCGCCAGTCGACGATCCGAGCGCCGAGGGCGAGCAGCCGGTCGAGTTCCTCGTCGAGGGGTCGGTCGCCGGCGTCCAGATCGAGGTGGAGCCGGGGGAACTCCGGCACGGGGCTCTCGCTGAGGTCCATCGCGAGGGCCGCGCCCGACGTCCCCGGCGGCGGCTCCAGCACGATCCACTCGTCGCCGGTGAATCGGGGCTCGCGGCGACGGTAGCCGAGGGCCGCGGCCCAGAACGTTCCTGCCCGCTCGGCGTCGGACACGCCCAGGGAGAGCTGCGCGATCAGTGCCATCTCCCGACGGTACGCGCCGACCGGGGCCCCTCGTGCGCGGTGACCGTCCACAAGGGGCTTTTCCGGTTGCGGTGCTCAGGTGGTGGGGTAGCTGTTGTAGTCGGGGAAGTTGCCGTAGAGCCGGCTGTCTCCGCCGACGGTGACGGCCTGCACCAGCAGGTCGCCGCCGACGAACGCGCCCTTCCAGGAGGCGCCCCGGCCGCCGAACGGTTCGTCCCGGTCACCGCGTGAGCGCGGTTTGTTGATGCCCACCTTGAACGCCTGAAGGTCGACGGCGAGCTTGCCGGCCTCGTCGGTGTCGTCGCAGGCCAGCGAGGCCACCAGCGCGCCGTTGGAGGCGTTCATGGCGGCCAGCAGCTCGTCGGTGGTGTCCACCACGACGATCGTGTCGACCGGACCGAACGGCTCGGCGTGCATCAGTCGGGACCGTCCGGGCGGGGCGAGCAGCACCGACGGCGCAACGTACGCCGAGGTGTCCTGCCCGGAGAGGAACGGCGCGCCGGTGAGCTTGCCCCGGTGCAGCGGGATCGCGCCGCCGCGGACCGCCTCGTCGACGGTGCGGCGTAGCTCGTCGGCCTTGGCGGCGCTGATCAGCGGCCCGAAGTCCAGCTCGGGCAGCGGGTCACCGGCGGCCCAGTCGTCGCCGACGGCGAGCGGGTGGCCGAAGCGGACCGAGCGGACGACCGGCAGGTACATGTCGAGGAACTCGTCGACCAGGTCGCGCTGCACCACGAAGCGGGGGTACGCGGTGCAGCGTTGCTTGCCGTACTCGAATCCCTTTCTGAGGTGAGTGGCGAGCAGGTCCCACTGGGAGAAGTTCCAGATGCCCCAGGCGTTGAGACCCTCCTGTTCGATGAAGTGCCGCTTGTCGCTGTCGAGCAGCGCGGCGGCCACCTTGCCGCCGTTGGACCGGCCGCCGACGAAAGCCACGGCGCCGATCTCGGGTGCCCGGACCAGCACTTCGGACAGTTCCCCGCCGCTGCCGGAGACGAGCGTGGCGGGCAGCCCGGCCCGGCGCATCAGCGCGTGCGCGACGGTCAGGCACACCGCGCCGCCCTGGGACGGGGTCTTGGCGATGACCGCGTTGCCGGCCAGCAGCTGCACCAGTTCGGCGTGCACCAGCACGCTCATCGGGTAGTTCCACGACGCGATGTTGCTGACCGGGCCGGGCAGCGGTTCGCGGCCGTCGGCGAGCATCCGGTCGATCTCGCCGGCGTACCAGCGGACGCCGTCGAGCGCCCGGTCCACGTCGGCGCAGGCCAGCCGCCACGGCTTGCCGATCTCCCAGACCAGCAGCAGGGCGAGCAGGTCGCGGTGGGCGGTGAGCGAGTCCAGGGCCTCGGCGACCCGGGCCTTGCGGTCGGCCAGCGGGGTCCGGGCCCAGGCCCGGTGCGCGGCGGCGGCGTGGGTCACCGCGTCACGTGCGGTGCTCGCGTCGACCCGGGGCAGGTTGATGAGGACTGTGTTGTCCACCGGGGTGCGGACCGGGGCGGGCTGGCCGACCGCGCGCCATCCGCCCTCGACCAGGTTGTGCAGTGTGGTGACGCCGTCGACCTCGGCGCCGAACGCCTCCGGGGCGGCGGCCACCGCGCGGGCCAGGATGTCGGTCCAGGCGGTGCCGTCGGCGAGTCGTAGTGCCATCGCTTCTCCTCAGGGTTGACCAGGGAGCGGCGGCGTCGACGGCACCGCTGGTGAGCGGTACTGTCTCGCGCTTGGTGACGGGTCAGCAACAGTACGTTTGTCTGGCTGGCCGGCGAAGCGCTCGAACGGCGCGAAAAGCGTCGCGACGGCTTCCGTCGTGAGCTGCGCAAACTCGATTCACGGATCGAAGCATTTCGATGGTGTGAGATGGTCCGCAATGGTTACTCACGAGTACGGCAGTGGTGCCGCGCGCATCGGCCCCGGTTGCCAGGCTTCCCAACCAGCGACCCGCCCATTACATTGTCGGTTATCCATGGGAGCGCTTCCATGACCCCATTGTCACACCGCCACCCCGCTGTCGCCGGTGGCCGTGCCGCCCGTACGCCGTCCCGCGTCGGTGCGACCGCCGGCGGCGCCTCCGACAGGAGTCCGCCATGCGCCACCTGACCCGGCCGTTCAGCGGCCAGCCCGGCCGGTCGCCGGCCGCCGACCAGCCCTGGCCGCGGCGGCTGCTGACCCTCGGCGTCGCGCTGCTCACCGGCGCGTCCCTCGCGGTGACCGCCCCACCGTCCGAGCCCGCCTCCGCCGCGCCGGCCGCGACCTACAACTACGCCGAGGCGTTGCAGAAGTCGCTGCTCTTCTACGAGGCGCAGCAGTCCGGCCGACTGCCCGACTGGAACCGGGTCTCCTGGCGCGGCGACAGCGCGCTCACCGACGGCGCCAGCGCGGGCGTGGATCTCACCGGCGGTTGGTACGACGCCGGCGACCACGTCAAGTTCGGTTTCCCGATGGCGTTCAGCGCCACCATGCTCGCCTGGGGCGCTGTCGAGTACCGCAGCGGCTACACCGCCTCCGGGCAACTGCCGCACCTGCTCAACAACCTGCGCTTCGTCAACGACTACTTCATCAAGGCGCACCCGTCGGCGAACGTGCTCTACGGACAGGTGGGCAAGGGCGACGACGACCACAAGTGGTGGGGTCCGGCCGAGGTCATGCCGATGGCGCGGCCCGCGTACAAGATCGATGCGAGCTGTGGCGGCGCGGACCTGGCGGGGGAGACGGCGGCCGCGATGGCCGCCTCCTCGATGGTGTTCCGGCCCACCGACGCGGCCTACGCGGACAAGCTGCTCGGGCACGCCCGGCAGCTCTACACCTTCGCCGACACGGTGCGGAAGGCCTACCACGAGTGCATCACCGACGCCACCAGCTTCTACCGCTCGTGGAGCGGCTGGCAGGACGAGCTGGTCTGGGCCGCGATCTGGCTGCACCGGGCCACCGGCGAGGCCAGCTACCTGACCAAGGCCGAGAGTGAGTACGACAAGCTCGGCACCGAGAACCAGTCCACCACCCGTTCCTACAAGTGGACCATCGCCTGGGACAACAAGCAGTTCGGCGCGTACGTGCTGCTGGCCAACCTGACCGGCAAGCAGAAGTACGTCGACGACGCCAACAGGTGGCTGGACTACTGGACCGTCGGGGTGAACGGGCAGCGGGTGCCGTACTCGCCGGGCGGGATGGCGGTGCTCGACTCCTGGGGCGCGCTGCGCTACGCCGCGAACACCTCCTTCGCCGCGCTGGTCTACAGCGACAAGACCACCGACACCACCCGCAAGGCGCGCTACCACGACTTCGCCGTCCGGCAGATCAACTACGCGCTCGGCGACAACCCCCGTAACTCCAGCTACGTCATCGGGTTCGGCGCCAACTCGCCGAAGAACCCGCACCACCGCACCGCGCACGGCTCCTGGTGGGACAGCCAGACCGTGCCGGTGGAGACCCGGCACACCCTCTACGGCGCGCTGGTCGGCGGCCCGTCCTCGGCCAACGACGCGTACAGCGACAGCCGCTCGGACTACGTGATGAACGAGGTGGCCACTGACTACAACGCCGGCTTCACGTCCGCGCTGGTCCGGCTGACCTCCGAGTACGGCGGCACGCCGCTGGCGAACTTCCCGGTCGCCGAGACGCCGGACATCGACGAGCTGACGGTGGAGACCACTGTGACGCAGGCCGAACCTCGGGCCACCGGGCTCAAGGTGATGGTCTACAACAAGTCCGCGTTCCCAGCCCGCGCGCTGACCGACGGCCGGTTCCGGTACTACTTCCGGCCCGACGGCACCGGCCCGGTGCAGGTCACCGCCGGCTACACCCAGGGCTGCCCGTCCCCGACCACAGCCAAGCAGTTCAGCGGTGACATCTGGTACGTCGAGGTGGACTGCGCCGGGTACACCATCGCCCCGGCGGGTCAGTCACAGCACCGGATGGAGGTCCAGTTCAAGGTCGGCGTGCCGGAGGGCGGCACCTGGGACCCGACGAACGACCCGTCGTACCAGGCCACCGCCGGGCCCAACCGGAAGGTGCCGCTCTACTCCGGCGCCACCCGGGTGTGGGGCGAGGAGCCGGGCCCGGTCGTGCCGGACACCACCAAGCCGACCGTCCCCGGCACCCCGGTGGCGTCCAACCTCGGCCCCCGCACCGTCACCCTGACCTGGGCGCCGTCCACCGACAGCGGCGGCAGCGGCCTCGCCGGGTACGACGTCCGCGAGTTCATGGTCGGTAACGACGTGGTGGCGACCCGACGGGTCACCGAGAACTCGATCACCATCACCACGCTGCTGCCGGAGCGGACGTTCGAGTACACCATCGTGGCGCGCGACGGCGCTGGCAACGAGTCGGCCGCCTCACCGAAGCTCAGCGTGACAACGCCACCGGCCGGCACCGTCGACACCACAGCACCGAGCACCCCCGGCACGCCGGTCGCCTCGGCCGTCACCGCCACCGGGCTCACCCTGGCCTGGACCCCGTCGACCGACAACGTGGGCGTCACCGGCTACCGGGTCTACCGCGAGGCCGGCGCCACCGACGCGCTGGTCGGCTCGCCGACCGGCACCACCCAGGCGGTGTCCGGGCTGACCGCCTCGACCGCGTACCAGTTCTACGTGGTGGCAGTGGACGCGGCGGGCAACACCTCCGCGGCGTCCACACCGGTCGCGGTGACCACCGCAGCCCCGCCGGTCGGCGGCACCTGCACCGTGGGGTACGCCACCACCGACTGGGGCGGCGGCTTCACCGCCAACGTGTCGATCACCAACACCGGCACCACAGCGATCAACGGTTGGACCCTGCGGTTCAGCTTCCCCGCTGGGCAGAGCGTCAGTCAGGGCTGGTCGGCGACGATCAGCCAGAGCGGCGCGGCGGTCACCGCCACGAACCTGTCCTACAACGGCACGATCGCGGCGGGCGCGTCGGTGAGCTTCGGCTTCAACGGCACGTACGGCGGCGCCAACCCGAAACCGACGGCCTTCACCGTCAACAACACCCAGTGCACCATCGCCTGACCGGCACCGCGACGAGATCTTGGACAGTTACCGTTCCGCGCGGACGGTAACTGTCCAAGATCTGCACCCCGGGTACGCCGAGCGTCGTACCCGGGATGACGTCGCCGGGCGGACGCGGCCCGGATCGTGTCGGGCCACTGTGATGCCATGACTGTTACCGCACGCACATACACCGTCGTGGGCCTCGTCGTCGGCGCGGCCGGCATCGCCGTGTTGTGGGCCGCCGGCGTCGAGTTCCCCGTCGCCGTACCGCCCGGGATGATCATCCTGCTGACGGGCGCCCTCTTTGTCGCGTTCGCCCCGTGGCGCTGGTCGCCCGCCGTAGGTGCGCTGCTGGGCCTGTTCGTGGCTGTCGGGTTCGCGATCAGCCCCACCGGCGTGGACAACCTGCTCGGGCGGCACGGCGCCGATGTGGCTACCGGACAGGCGATCCAACTGGTCGGGGTGCTGACCGCAGTGGTCGCCGGCGGGCTCGCCACCAACGCCACCCGGCGGATGCCGCAACGTCGCTGACCCCGGGCGATCGGCGTCGCCGGCTCGGCGTCAGCCGGTGAGGTCGTCGGCGAGCAGGTCCAGCAACAGACCGTCGCGCCAGCGGCCGTCCGCGCCGCGCTCGTAGCGGCGCGGCACTCCCACCGGGCGAAACCAACAGTGGCGTACGCCCGGATGGCGGCGGCGTACCTCAGGGGGATAGGTCGGCGGGATTTCGGGCAAGCCACGAGCGTGCGGGAGTTGCTGACCGTCGGACACGGCGCTGCCGATCGAAGCCGGCTCGGAGAGTTGCTGACCGGGGCCGGGATCGCCCAGGTGGTGGACGTGCGGCGATACCCGGCCAGCCGCACCAACCCGGACGTCCGCCGCGAGGAGCTCGAACGGTGGCTGCCCGAGTGCGGCGTCGACTACCGCTGGGAGCCGCGACTGGGCGGACGACGGCACGTCCCCGCCGGGGAACCGGAGCCGGACACCTGGTGGACGGTCGCGGCGTTCCGGGCGTACGCCGCCCACACGCGGACGGCCGAGTTCGACGACGCGCTCGCCGAGGTGCTCGCCGGGGCGGATCGTCGGACCACCGCGGTCATGTGCAGCGAGAGCGTGTGGTGGCGCTGCCACCGGCGGTTGATCGCCGACGTCGCGACGCTGGGCAGCGGAGTCCCAGTGGCGCACCTGATGCCGGCCGGCCGCCTCAGCCCGCACCGGCCGGCCGAGGGCGCCCGCCGACTGCCCGACGGCCACCTGCTGTGGGACGGCTGAGTCACTCCACCAGGTCGTCGGCGAGCAGATCCATCAACAGGCCGTCGTGCCAGCGGCCGTCCGCGCCGCGCTCGTAACGGCGCAGCACCCCCACCGGGCGAAAACCAACCTTCGCGTACGCCCGGATGGCGGCGCTGTTCGCCGCGGCCGGGTCGATGGTGAAGCGGTGGTGGCCGTACTCGTCGATCAGGTGTCGGGCCAGGGTGCGGATGGCGTCACCGCCGAGGCCGGCGCCGCGCTCCGCCGGGTCGAGGAAGACGTCCAGGCTGGCGTGCCGGTAGTCCGGGTCCGCCTCGGCGTACCACTGGATCGCGCCGATCACCCGGCCGTCGTGCTCGATCGCGTACACGTGCAGGTCGTCGTCGGCGAGGTCGGCGCGCACGGAGTCGCGCAGGTCGTCGCCGCCCCGCCACCACCGGCGTACCTCAGGGTCGGCCCGGATCGCGGCGAGGGCCGGCACGTCCGCGACCGTCGCCGGTCGTAGTGTCACCACCCGCCCCCGCAGCACCGGCTCAGCCCCGAATCTCGCCGTGCTCGACGCAGACCGCCGACCACCCCACCGGCAGCACCTGCACCTTCATCCGGCGACGGCAGCGGGGGCAGAACCGGGGTGGCTCCAACTGGCGGGCCGACGCGCAGGCGGGGTGGGCGGTGGCCGCCGCCGACTCACCGCACCTGTCGCACCACTGTTGCGTAGTCGTCATTGTCGTCACAGCGTGGCGGAGAGCGCCTTGACCGGCATCTTCAACTCGTTCAGCAGCTCCAGGTCGGCCGTTGCCGGTCGACCCAACGTGGTCAGGTAGTTGCCGACGATCACCGCGTTGATGCCGCCGAGCAGACCGTCACGGGTGCCGAGGTCGCCGAGGGTGATCTCACGACCACCGGCGTACCGCAGGATGGTGCGCGGCATGGCCAGCCGGAACGCGGCGATGGCCCGCAGCGCGTCCTTGCCCTCCACGACCGGACGGTCACCGAGCGGGGTGCCGGGGCGCGGGTTGAGGAAGTTGAGCGGCACCTCGTGCGGGTTCAGCTCGGCGAGCTGCGCGGCGAACTCGGCCCGCTGCTCGACGGTCTCACCGAGGCCGAGGATGCCACCGCAGCACACCTCCATGCCGGAGTCGCGCACCATCCGCAGCGTCTCCCAGCGCTCCTCCCACGAGTGCGTGGTGACCACGTTGGGGAAGTACGACTTGCAGGTCTCCAGATTGTGGTTGTAGCGGTGCACACCCATGTCGACCAGGTCGTCGACCTGCTCCTTGGTGAGCATGCCCAGCGACGCGGCGACCTGGATGTCGACGGCCGCCTTGATGGCGGCGACGCCCTCGCGCATCTGCTTCATCAGCCGGGCGTCCGGACCGCGGACCGCAGCGACGATGCAGAACTCGGTCGCCCCGGTCGCGGCGGTCTGCTTCGCCGCCTCGACCAGCGACGGGATGTCCAGCCAGACCGAACGCACCGGCGAGGTGAACAGGCCCGACTGCGAGCAGAAGTGGCAGTCTTCCGGGCAGCCGCCGGTCTTGAGCGAGACGATTCCCTCGACCTCGACCTCCGGGCCGCACCAGCGCATCCGCACGTCGTGAGCGAGCTGGAGGGCGGCGGGCAGGTCTTCGTCGGGCAGGTTCAGCACGGCGAGGACGCCGGCCTGATCGAGGCCGACACCGTCACCCAGGACCTGGGTCCGGGCCTGGTCGAGGATCTCTGGCATGGCTCGTACCCTACTAGGCCTGTGCCAAAGCCCCGGGTCGGCCAGGGGCTTCGAAACAGGCCCTGGACCACCCGATCAGCCGGAATGCCCTGGCAGCTCGTGGACAGCTCGCACCGAGTGGAATCGTCGGGCCGGTGGCGGCGGGTGGTAATTTCGGCCGGCGGGTGTCGGGCTGACCGGCACGCACAGCGGGGGAGGGTGACGGTGGCGGACTGGCTGGCGGCGCTCGACCGCCGCGCGGAGCTGCGGGCGAAGGCCGGGCTCACCAGGCGACTGCATTCGCGTCCGGCCGACGACCGGATGACCGATCTGGCCGGCAACGACTACCTCGGCCTGGCCACCCACCCGGACGTCGTCGCCGCGGCCACGGCGGCCCTGTCGGCGTACGGGCTGGGGGCTACCGGGTCGCGACTGGTCCGGGGCTCCACCGACGCGCACCGGGCGCTGGAGGAGGACCTGGCCCGCTGGCTGGGCACCGACGGCGCCCTGGTCTTCTCCTCCGGCTACCTGGCCAACCTCGGCGCGTTGCGGGCGCTCGTCCAACCTCGGACGCTGCTCGTCTCCGACGCGCACAACCACGCGTCGCTGATCGACGGCTGCCGCATCTCCGGTGCGGAGACGGTGGTCACCCCGCACGCCGACGTCGATGCGGTAGCCGCCGCGCTCGCTGCCGCTCCCGGCCGCCCGGCGGTGGTGGTGACGGAGTCGGTCTTCTCGGTCGACGGTGATCTCGCCCCGCTGGCTCGGCTGCACGCCGTGGCCCGCCGTCACGGCGCGCTGCTGCTGGTCGACGACGCGCACGCGCTGGGGCTGACCGGCCCGGCCGGCGCGGGCGCGGTGGCGGCCACCGGGCTGGCCGGCGAGCCGGACGTGGTGGTCACCGCCACCCTGTCCAAGGCGCTCGGTGGCGCGGGTGGCGTTGTCGCCGGCCCGGCCGAGTTCGTCAGGCACCTGGTCGAGACCGGGCGCACGTTCATCTTCGACACGGCACTGCCGCCGGCGGTCGCCGCCGGTGTGCACGCCGCGCTGCGGCTCGCCCAGGTCGGCGACGACCTGCGCGCCGAACTCTCCGACCGGGTGGGACTGGCGGTCGGTCGACTGCGGTCGGCCGGGCTGACCGTCTCCGCCCCGGACGCGGCGGTGATCTCGGTGACGGCCCCGGGGCCGGAGGCGGCGACCGCGTGGGCGGCGGACTGCCGGGACCGGGGCGTCGCGGTGGGCTGTTTCCGGCCACCATCCACCCCGGACAGCCGCTCCCGCCTGCGCCTGACGGTGAGCGCGGGGGTGCCCCGGACGGCGTTCGAGCGGGCGCTGGACGTCATCGTGGACACCGCGCCGTGAGCGCGCGGAGCGAGTCGGGTCGGCGAGCCCCGCAGTCGCGAATCGAGACTGCCCCGTGACCGGGTGGGCGGGGTCGGTGCTGGTTACCGGGACGGACACCGAGGTCGGCAAGACGGTGGTGACAGCGGCGATCGCGGCCGCCGCGCAGGCCGCCGGGCTGCGGGTGGCGGTGGTCAAACCGGGTCAGACCGGTACGGCCGGCGGTGAGCCCGGCGACGTGGACGCGGTGAACCGGCTGGCTGCGCCGCTGACCGGCCGGACCCTTGCCAGCTACCCGGATCCGCTCGCCCCGTTGGCCGCCGCGCGGGTGGCCGACCTGCCGCCGCTGGAGTTGTACGCGGCGGTGGACGCCGTCCGCGCGGAGGCCGACAAGCACGACCTCGTGCTGATCGAGGGCGCGGGCGGGTTGCTGGTTCCGATGGGGCTGCGGCCGTCGGGGGAGCCGTGGACGATGGCCGACCTGGCGGTGTCGCTCGGCGCGCCCGCTGTGGTGGTCGCCCGCGCCGGGCTGGGCACCCTCAACCACACCGCGTTGACCCTGGAGGCGCTGGACCGGAGGGCGGTGCCGGCCGGTGTGGTGATCGGCGCCTGGCCGGCCCGGCCGGAGTTGGTGCACTGGACGAACCTCACCGATCTGGTGCCGAACCTGCTCGGCGCGCTGCCCGACGGCGCGGGCGCGATGGACCCGGGTGTGTTCCGGCGGTCCGCGCCGGGTTGGCTCACCCCGGCCCTGCACGGCGTGCTGGACGACTGGCGGGTCTGGGCCGAGGAGAGCGGCTGAACACCTGACTTTCGTCGGTGTCCGCGCAGGTCGGGCGTGGGTAGCCTGACCGCCGTGCGGATCCTCGACTACCCGCCGCCGGGTTGGCTGACCCGGCGGCGTCGCCTGCTGCTGGACGTGCTGCTCTGGGCGGTGGTGGCCGCCCCGGTCGGCTACGCCGAGGCCAGCCCGCCCTATACGCGGTACACGTTGCCGCTGCTGGTCGGCAAGCTGCTGCTGCTCGGTGTGGCGGTGGTGGCGAGTCGGCGTCAGCCGTTGGTCGCCCCGGTGCTGGCGGTGCTCGGGTCGTTGGTTGATGGCAACTTCGTGTTCGCCATTCCGGTCTTCAGCTATCTCGCCGGGCGGCGCAGCGTCACAGTGGGTCCGGCGATCATGGTCTTCGTGCTGATCACGGCCGGTGGCACGGCGCTCAACCTGGGGCTGCTCGGCGCTGGCGCGGCCACCTGGTTCCTGCTCGCCTCAGTGTTGCTCTTCGCCGCCGTGTTCCCCTGGTTGGTCGGCCGCTACCGCCGCCAGCAGCAGGAGTTGACCGACGCCGGTCGCCGGCACGTCGACGCGTTGACCCGCGAGCAGCGGGGTGAAGCCGAGCGGATCCGGCTGCGTGAGCGGGCCCGGATCGCCGGGGAGATGCACGACTCGCTCGGTCACGACCTGAGCCTGATCGCGTTGCGCGCCGCCGCCCTGGAGGTCGCCGCCGACCTGGACGACCGGCACCGGGCCGCGGCGGGGGAGTTGCGGGCCAGCGTCTCCGCCGCCACCGAGCGACTGCACGAGATCATCGGGGTGCTCCGCGAGGAGGCTGGCGCGTCGCTGCGTCCGAGCGGGGAGACAGTGGCCGACCTGGTCGACGGTGCCCGGGAGGCCGGAATGGCGGTACGGCTGGACGCCGCACCGGCAGTCGCGAACCTACCGGCGATGACCGGTCACGCGGCGCACCGGATCGTCCGGGAGGCGCTGACCAACGCGGCCCGGTACGCGCCCGGCGCCCCGGTCGACGTGCGCCTCACCCGCGACGGTGACCGGGTCGAGGTGACAGTCGTCAACGACGCTCCGCCGGCCGGACCGCTGCCCGCCCCACCGTCGCAGGGCAGTGGGCTGCTCGCTCTCGCCGAGCGGGTCCGCCTCGCCGGCGGGACGCTCGACGCCGGCCACCGGGCCGACGGCGGGTTCGCGCTACGGGCGGTGTTGCCGGCCACCGCGGCGTCACCGGAGACGATCGGGTCGGTGGCCGAGGGCGGGCCTGCGTCCTGGTCCGACGAGCGACAGGGGCCGGCGGAGCGGCCGGTGGACGCCGAGCGGCGGCTGCACGACGCCCGCCGGCGGGTTCGGCGCAGCCTGCTGGTGGCGCTCGTCGCCCCGGTCGGGTTCGCCCTGGTGCTCTCGTTCGTCTACTACCCGGTGGCGACCGCCGGGACGGTGCTGGACCGGGCCACCTTCGACCAGTTGCGTGTCGGCGCGGCCCGGTCGGAGCTGGTCGGGCTGCCCCGGCGGCAGTTGGAACGTCCAACGGCGGTCGACCTGGCCGGCTGCGAGTACTACACCGACGGTAACTTTCCCCTCGCCGCGCCGACCTGGCGGCTCTGTTTCACCGATGGCCGGCTGGTCAGCAAGGAGCGGATCGCCTAGTGGACACCGACGCGACGGGGACACCGCCGATCCGGGTGGTGCTGGCCGACGACGAGGCGATGATCCGGGCCGGCGTCCGGGCCATCCTCGCCAGCGACCCCGGCATCGAGGTGGTCGCCGAGGCCGGCGACGGGCACGCGGCGGTGGAACTGGTCCGGGCTCACCGACCCCGGGTGGCGCTGCTGGACATTCGGATGCCGCGGCTGGACGGGTTGGCCGCCGCCGCCGAGATCCGCCGGGTCGTGCCGGAGACCGCGACCATCATGCTGACCACGTTCGGCGAGGACGACCACGTGGCCCGGGCGCTCGGGCACGGTGCCAGCGGGTTCCTGCTCAAGGCCGGCGACCCGCGTGAGCTGATCGCCGGTGTGCACGCCGTCGCCGACGGTGGGGCGTACCTGTCGCCGAGGGTGGCCCGCCGGGTGATCGAGCTGGGGGCCGACCGGTTGGCCCGTCGACCCGCCGCCCGGGAGCGCGCGGCCGGGCTGACCGAGCGGGAACGGGAGGTGCTGGCCCTGGTCGGGGCGGGTCTCTCCAACGCCGAGATCGCTCGCCGGCTGCACCTCGTGGAGGGCACCGTGAAGAGCTACCTGACCAGCATCTTCACCCGGCTGGACGTACGCAACCGGGTGCAGGCGGCGATCCTCGCGTACGAGGCGGGTCTGGTCGACGGCTGAGCGGGGGCCGGACAGCCCCCGCCCAGCCGACATCCCCTACGCGTCGCGGCGGCGCAGTGCGGCCCGGCCCAGCAGCAGCGCGGCGGCGGCCCACCCGGCGAGCAGCAGCAGCCCGACCACCGGCGGGTACGGCTCGGTGTCGCCGGCCAGGAAGTGCCCGCCGGCCACGCCGGGGAACCCGTCCGCGATCCGGTTCAGCACGTCGATGTTCGGCTCCTGGAGCGACAGCGGCACGATCATCAGGGTGGCGAGGAGGACGGTGAGTGTGAGCACCGCACTGCGGAGCGCGGCGCCGAGGCCCAGCGCGAGCACGCCGATCAGCGCCAGGTAGGTCGCCACCGCCACGATGTCGCCGATCGTGTCGGCGGCCGGTGCGCGGCCCCATTCGCCGAGCACCGGCCGGGCCACCAGGGCGCCGACGCCGCCGAGCAGCAGACCGAGCGCGAAGGTGACCGCACCGGCGACCGCGGCCTTGGCCAGCAGCACACGACCGCGGGACGGGGTGCACTGCAGCGTCGTGCGGATGGTGCCGCTGGTGAACTCGGCGGTGATCGCGAGCAGGCCCAGCGCCAGCACCACGTACTGGGTCATCTCGACCGAGTCGATCAGCACGCTGCCGACGGTGACGATCCCCCTGTCGTCGGTCGGGTCGTCGTTGGTGTTGTCGTTGGCGGCGTAGATGGCCAGTTGACCGGCGCTGGCGGCCATCACCAGCAGCCCGGCCAGCGCCGTCCACCAGGTGCTCCGCACCGAGGAGAGCTTGGTCCACTCGGCGGCCACGGCGCCGTGACGGGTGCTGGTGCTCATCGCGCCCCACCTCCGGTCGGACCACCGGCGTACTCGACGCTGTCGGCGGTCAGCTCCATGAACGCCTGCTCCAGCGACGCGGCGTGCGCGCTCAGCTCGTGCAGTCGTACCCCCAGTTCGTGGGCCAGGTCGCCGACCTGGTCGGCGGTGGCGCCGGTGACGGTCAGCTCGTTCCGGTCGGCGGCCTCGACGCTCGCCCCGGCGGCCGTGAGGCGCGCGGCGAGCGCGGCCAGCCCGTCCGGGTGCGGGCTGCGGACCCGGACCGCGACAGTGCTGCGGGCGATCACCTCGCCGATCGGTTCGTCGGCGAGCAGCCGCCCCCGGCCGATCACCACGAGCTGGTCGGCGGTGAGCTGCATCTCGCTCATCAGGTGACTGGAGACGAAGATCGTCCGCCCCTCGTCGGCGAGCGAGCGCATCAACTGCCGCACCCAGCGCACCCCGTCCGGGTCGAGTCCGTTCACCGGCTCGTCGAACATCAGCACCGACGGGTCGCCGAGCAGCGCGCCGGCGATGCCGAGCCGTTGGCCCATGCCGAGCGAGAGCGTCCGCCCCGGCTTGCCGGCGGCCCGCCCGTCCAGCCCGACGGTGTCCAGCACCTCGTCGACCCGGCGGGTCGGGATGCCGTTGCTGTGCGCCATGGCCCGCAGGTGCGCCCGCCCGGACCGGGCCGGGTGGATGGCCCGGGCGTCGAGCAGCGCGCCCACCTCGTGCAGCGGCCGGCGCAACTCCCGGTACGCGCGCCCGCCCACCAGGGCCTGCCCGGCGGTGGGACGGTCCAGCCCGAGGATCATCCGCATGGTGGTGGACTTGCCGGCGCCGTTGGGGCCGAGAAAGCCGGTGACCCGGCCGGGCGCGATGTCGACTGTCAACGCGTCGACAGCGACTGTCGACCCGAACCGTTTCGTCAACCCACGTAATGTGATCATGCGCTGACGCTAGGCGGGCGGCCTGCCGCCGCACCGCGCCCGAACGGCACCACAGGCCCCTGACTTTCGTCAGGTGGGTGGCGGTCTGATCACCGTACGTACTGCTCCAGCAGTGCCGGGGTGAGCCCGGCCCGGTGGATCGCCTTCAACGCCGCGAGCAGGTCGTCCATCAGCGCCGGTCGGAAGTGCATCAGCAGCACGTCACCGGGTTGGACCACCTTCTCCGGTGTCTGGTAGCGCACCTTCCCCTCGTGGACGGTCTCGGTCCAGTGGAAGACCGCCTTCGCGCCGCAGTCGTGCGCGGCCTTCAGCGTGGTGCTGTCATGCTCGCCGAACGGTGGCCGGAACAGTGTGGGCCGCTTGCCGAACAGCCCTTCCAGCTTGTCGGCGGCGCCGCAGATCTCCTGCTTCTGGTAGTCGTACGACCGGCCGGCCAGCGAGTTGTGCCTGATGGTGTGGTTCTCCACGACCCCACCCACCGCCTCGATCTGCCGGAAGTAGTCGGTGTGCTCCGTCGCCGCCGGAGAGTTGAGGAACATCGTCACCGGGATGCGCGCCTCCCAGATGAAGTCGATCACCCCCGGCGGGCGGGCCAGCCCGCCGTCGTCGATGGTGATGAAGGCGACCTTCTGGTCGGTCGGCAGGCGGTGCCAGAACGCGGCCGAACCGGTGGTGGGCAGCGCCACCGGTTGCGGCTGTGGCGCCTCGGGGAACGTCGGCACCTGGGACACGTACCAGGCCAGGCTCTTGAACGCGGGTTGCGCTGTCGGCGACGGCGAGGCCGAGGGGGTCGGCACCGGCGCGGACGGAGTCGGCTCAAGCGCTGTGGCCTGCCGAGCGTGCGCCGAGTGGCTGGGACCGACTGTGCAGGCAGTCAACGCCAGCACTGCCAGAAGCGTTACGACGGCAGGGATCCGACGGGTGGGGATGGCTGACACGCCCGGAAACATACCGAGCGGATGTCAGGATCCGGTCAGCCCGGTGGCCTCGGGGAGACGGCGGACCACGAACGCGTCCGGCATCCGGAAGGTGAGATTGTCCGGGCACCAGGGCGGACGGAGCACCGTCACCCCGTCCAGCAGCGGCGCGGCCTCGGCCACCACCACTGCCGCCTCCATCCGGGCCAGCACGTCGCCGACGCAGCGGTGCGCGCCCGCCCCGAACGCCAGGTGTCGGCGTGATCCACGCTGGCCCGGACGGAACTCGTCGGGCGACTCCACCACCGCCGGGTCCCGACCGGCGCGGCCCAGCCACAGCACGAGGCTGCTGCCCGCCGGCACCCGCGTGCCGCCCAGCGTGCTCTGTGTCGTCGCCACCCGCCGCCAGGTGACGATCGGTGGTTCCAGCCGCAACCCCTCCTCCACCACGTCGGCCACCGCGACCTCGCCGCCGCGCAGGCCGGCCCGGACGGCGGGCTCGTTGGCCAACCGGTGCAGGAGCAGGGTGAGGAACTGTGAGGTGGTCTCCTGCCCGGCGACCAACAGGAAGAAGAGCGCGCCGACCACCACGTCCGGCGGGTGCCCGGCCGCGCGTAGCTCCCCGGCCAGACCGCCCCCGACGGCCGCGAAGTCACGCAGTACGCGATGGAACCGGCCTACCTCGGTGGCGAGCGCCACCTGCCGGTCGGGGTCCAGTGGTGCCCAGAACAGCTCCAGCGCGGCGCGGGCGAACTCCTTGACCGCGCCGACCGGCGCGTCCGGCAGCTCGACCAGCCGGGCCAGCACCAGCAGCGGCAGGTCGGCGGCGAGGTCCGCGTACAGGTCGACCGGCGCGCCGGCGTCGAGCGCGGCGTCGATCCGGGCGACCCGGTCCCGGACCAGCGTGGTGAGCCACTGCCGCTGCGCGGCGACCCGGGCGGGGTGCAGCGCCTGCGCGACTATCGCCCGGATCTGCGGGTGGCTGACGCCCGAGTTGTTCGCCAGGGTCGGCGGCAGCCGGAACCGGTGCCCGGCGAGCACCCGCAGCGCGGTCACCGGCATCGGCGTCACCGCGTCCAGCGCGTTGTCCGGCCGGTAGCTGACCGGGTCGGCGAGGACCTGACGGACCAGCGCGTGCCGGGTCACGACCAGGTGGGTGCCGCCGACGTGGTCCGGCACCCGGGCCACGTCCGGCCATGCGGGGTCGGCCACCTGCGCCCAGCTGCGGAACAGCACCCGGACACGCTAGCCGGAGGCCCCCGGCAGCCCGGCCCGCAGTCGCCAGACGGTGGTGCGCTTCACCCGCACACTCTCCAGTGCCTCCGGCACCGGCACGTCGTATTCGGCCACCTCGTCGAAGCGGTCCCGGGGCAGGAACGCCCGGCCGGGGTCACCGACCAGCGCCGGCGCGCCGGCCCGGGCGGCGCGCAGCAGGAACCGCAGGACCCGGCGGGCCATCGCCTCGCTGTAGAAGACGTCTCCGGCGAGCACCACCTCGGCATCCCCGGCGTCGCCGTCGAGGATGTCGCCGAACTCGGCGTCGACGCGTACCCCGTTGGCCTCGGCGTTGAGCGCGACGGCCGCCACCGCCAGCTCGTCAACCTCGACGGCCCGCACGGACGCCGCGCCGGCGCGGGCGGCGGCGATGGCCACCAGGCCGGAGCCGGAGGCGAGGTCGAGCACCCGCCGGCCGGCGACCAGCTCCGGGTGGTCGGTCACGTAGCGGGCGAGGGCCTGCCCGCCGGCCCAGGCGAACGCCCAGAACGGCGGCGGCCGGTCGGTGGAGAACTCGCCCTCGGTCAGCTCCCACAGGCCGATCGGCTCGTCAGCCTGGTGCAGCCGCACCTCGGGAACGAAGGCGACCGGGGCCAGCGAGGCGTGCAGCCGGACGAACGTGCTGGAGAGCTCGGACACGGGGTGATTCTCCCAGCGTCCCGACTCCCGGCGTGTCGCGGGGGAGTGGTGACCGGTTCACCACTGTCGGTGAAAACCCACCCTGTCCTTGCCGTCCGGTGCGAACACACCCGTCTGGTCGCTGCGGTCTCCCGCTTCTAGCGTTGCGTGGTGGAGGCGACCGAGCGGAGGACGGCGGTGGTGACGGTGTGGCGGTATGCGCTGAGGGCAGGGGTGGTGCTGGCCTGTCTGAGCGGGGTGGAGCTGGCGGCGGCCGCCCCGGCACAGGCGGCCTTCACCACCGAGATGAGCGGCCTGCCGGGACGGTTCACCGCCGGTGAGCAGGTGCGGACGATCTCCGCCGTGGTCTCCCAGACGGACCGGCGCGCCAGGTGCGCGAAGGTGCGCTGGTCGATGGTGCTCAGCGTGCAGGGGGGCCTCCGGCTCGACCAGGTGAAGATGGACCGGGTGGAGGAGACCGGCGACTTTCCGCTGGAGATCCGCACCGAGGGTGACGTGGCCCGGTTGACCGACCGGCAGCTCGACCCGGGCACGCTCTGCCCGGGCCGCACCGTCACGGCCCGCTACCGGGTGGCCTTCGACGAGGACGTCACCCAGGGGCGGGTCACCCTCGCGGCCGAGGCGTACGACGCCAACCTGCGCCTGCTGGCCCGGCAGACCGCCACCCGCAGCGTGGTGGGGGTGCGCGGCACGTCGACCAGTACGCCGAAGCCGACGGCGACCCCACCGGAGCCCACCGAACCCGCGAGCGAGCCGGCCGAGGGCGAGAGCGCGGCGACCGAGGAGCCGGTCGCGGAGTACCCGGCCGAGGCCGCGCCACCGGCGGCCAACCGCCCGGTCTCGCAGTCCGGGGCGTTCGGCGTGGTGCAGGTCGCCTTCCTGCTCGGCGGGCTGCTGCTCTTCCTCGGGGTGGGGCTGCTGCTGCGGCTGCGGCACCTGACCCGGGCCACGGCCGGGGACGCCGACGCGGGCGACGACCCCCCGGTGGACCGACGTTGGGAACGCCCGGCCGTCGTGGATCCCTGGCGTCGAGCGCACCGCTGATCGAGGGCAGTGGGGCCGGCGGATGTCCGCCGGCCCCACTGTGTCACTTCGAGAACGCCTGGAACTCGGCGATCCTGACCTGGCTCCGGGCCGGGCTGGCGGTCGCGCAGTCCGTGGTGGTGGCCGGGTCGTCGTCCTGCTCGCCCGCGTAGTGCGGGCCGCCGGTGCACTGGCTCGCCAGCACCTCGAGGCGCAGGTGGGTGGCGATTGTGGTGGGCACCGCGAACGTCCGGAGGTTGATGTCGCGGCTGTAGGCCCGATACGCCCCGCCGGGGAACGCGTCCCCGGCGCTGGTGTAGATGCGCTGCCAACGCGTCGGATCCGCGCAGTCGGTGGTCGTCGCGTTGCAGGCGGACACCGCGAACGAGCGCAGGGCACTGAGCGCGTTCTGGGCGCCGGTGTCGGCGTCGCCGGTGATAGCCGGGCGCAGCATCGCGCTGACGTTCACCCGCTTGACCGTCTGCGGGGCGTCGCCCGGCAGCGCCACGGTGATCCGCCGGCCGGCGACCCCGTCCACCGACGCCCAGTTCGTCGCCTCGGTGTCGTCGACGACCCGGTCCAGGTTGACCCCGTCGCCGGTGACTGTGGCGCCGGACGCGGCGGAGGCGAGGTTGCGGCTCATCCGCAGGTCGACGTACCCGTCCTGACCGGCCTTGGCCACCACGTTGAGCCGCTGGTGCCCGAACCCGGGGGCCACCGCGAGCAGGTCGTACGTGCCGGCCACCATCTCCACGGTGTCCGGGATCGGCGTCGTCGGGTCGGTGTCGGCCACCGGCACGGCCCGCGCCTCGTACGCCCCCACGTACACCCGGATCGGCGCTTCGGCGCTGTCCCCGCGCGGTCGCAGGGTGAGCGTCGCGTTGCCTCCGCGCGGCGAGGCGAAACTCGGCGTCGGGTCGGTGTCGCCGGCACCGTTGGTGGCCGCGTCCCGGCCCATCCCGGAGCGCGCGAACTCGGCCCAGATCAGGTCCTGGTTCGCGCCGCCGAAGCGGAGCAGGTCGGCGGTGAGCATGTTGTCGCGCATGTCGAGCATGCTGACCTGGCTGGCGGCCTGGAGCAGGAACGAGTCGAAGACGAGCTGCGACCAGCGTCGGTTGCCCGGGCACTGATCCGCCGCGACCTTCCCCAGTGCGCAGTCGAGCTGTCGTTGCGGGGTACCGAGGCCGTACCGCTTCACCAGGGCGGAGCGGACCCGGAAGTTGGTCGCGCCCCAGATCTCGCCGTCGGCGTGCACCGCCGGGCCGGCCGTGTTGTAGCCGATGTCGGAGTAGTTGAGCGGGCTGCGGCTCAGGTCGTAGTTGCGGATGCCGCTGACCAGGTTGCCGGTGACGTAGCCGCCGGTGATGAAGGGCGTCTCGCCGGGCGCGCGCAGCCCGTGTTGGAAGAGGTACTCGGCGGCGAGCAGGTCCCCCCAGGACTCACCCATCGACCCGCCCTGGTGGCCGCTGATGCCGCTGTCCGGGCCGGCGATCATCCGGTTGGTGATCGCGTGGGTGTACTCGTGACCGATCACCGTCATGTCGTAGTCGCCGTCCACGCACGGCGGGTACGGCCCGCCGGCCTGCGGCTGCCAGAGGTACATGTTTGTGGTCGGCGGCAGCCCGTCGCGCGGGGTGCCCTGGTTGGCGTTGTTGCGGTTGCCGGACAACGCGCCCTGCTGGGCACGCCCCTGCTCGGCGTCGCCGCCCAGGCCGGACGGGGTGAGGTTGACCGCCTGGAGGTTCCACGCCGACTCGGTGAAGCCCAACTGGTACGACCAGTCGTGCATCCGGTTGTGCATGGCGAAGAGGTTGGCGATCGACGCGTCCGCGTCGTTGCGCTGTGCGGAGGTGAACACCCCCGGGTTGCACCGGGCCTGGTGCCACTGGTCGGTGAAGGGGTACTCGTAGCGGCGTTCCGGGCTGGTGGGGGCCGGCACGACCGGGGTGTTGGCACCCCAGGACAACACGGTGTTGGCCGAGTTGCCGCGCGAGGTGAAGGTCGGTGTGCCGGTGGCCGCGTCGACGTCCCACGGTTGGCCGGTGGCCGGGTCGCGGAAGGCGGCCTGGCAGCCGGGGGCGGGGTCGCCGCACCAGCGCACCCGGGGGTCCTGCCCGGGGCCGAGGTCGCGGGGCGGGGTGGCCGGGAAGACCGCCCAGCTCGGGTTGTCGGAGTCGAAGTCGACGAGGTCCTCGCGGACCAGCACCTGCCCGGTGCCGCCGTCCACGTAGCTGGTGAACGCGGCAGGGTGCTCGGTGTCCGCGCCGATCATGGTCACCTCGTAGGCGGCCCGTGGCCCGTCCAGCGGGGTGGGCACCGCCACCGACCGGATGGTGTGGCTGGCCACCGCGTCGGCGGTCAGTTTGGCGTCGGCGAGCGCGGCGGCGTACGCCTGCTCGGCGGTGCGGGTGGCCGGTGCTGGCGTGCCGGTGTTGCGGGCCAGCGAGGAGCTGACCGAGAGCACCGCGCCGTCGGCGACCGCGAGGGTGACGAGGCCGTCCGGCCCGGCGGGGAGGTCGCCGAAGCGTTGCCGGAGGGTGACCACTGTGCCGCTGCCGATCGGTCGGACCAGCACCTGTTCCATGCTGGCCACCGTGGCGGCGTCCATGCCGAACAGGTCGTGGTTGGCGCTCAGGTAGGCGCGGGCGGCAGCCTCCGGGTCGGCGGGCAGCCCGCTGGCCAGCGGGCTGCGGCCGGGGCCGAGCGCCTGTGGGGTGCCGAGCCGGTTCCACCGGACGTCGGGGTCGACGGCGCGGGCAAGGCCGCGTTGGCGGGCGTCGGGTGCCGCCGTACCGGCGCGGTTGTCGGCATCGGCGGGCGTGTGTCCCTCGGCGAACGGCCCGGACCGGCGCTCGGCGGACGTCGCGCCGCCGGTGGGGGCCGCGGTGCTCGCGCCGGTGGGGAGCAGCGCGGCGACCGTCGCCGTCGTCGCCAGGATGGCGATGAGCCGGCGTCGACGCCGGCTCATCGGGGGTGACCACTCCGGTTGTGGCACGGGACCTCCTCGTGGGAGCGGGATGGCCGGCGTGTCGCCGGCCACAGATGCGCGGTGACGCATGCGCATCTGTGGATATCAGTCTCCCGAGGTCACGGCAAGGTCCCGAGCCGCTGTCGCACCAACAGATCGAGATCTGGTCAGGCGCCCGGCGCCCAGTCGGGGTCGCGGCCGAACGCGGCCAGCAGGTGGTCCTGCTCGTCGGCGTCGTCGGGCACCTGGACGCCGGTGTGGACCAGATTGTTGCGCCGGTAGGCGTCGATCTGGCCGGCGAACCAGTGGGCGGCGGCGTGCACCGCGTCCGGGTCGAGCCGTGGCTGTGCGCCGATCGCCACCGCCACGTCCCAGCCGTGCACGAGGTGCTCGGCGAGGAGTTGCTGGAGGTACTCGGTGGCCGGGGTGTCGCCGCCGGAGAGGTGCACTGTGCGATCGATGGTGCCGGGGTGGGTGGCGGCGACCTCGGCCTGCGCGGCGGCCTCCCGGGCCGTCGCGATCGGGTCGGCGCCGAGTTGGTCACCGTCGAGCCGGTCGCCGACCTCGTCGATGGTCCGGCCGGCGAGCAGCGGAACGCTCCACCGGTCCTCGGTCACCACGTGGTTGACGAGCGTGCGGACGTCCCAGTCCGAGCAGGGTGTCGGGTCGGACCACTGGCCGGGCTCGATCTGATCCACCCGGTCGATGAACTCGGCCAGGCTTCGGCGGTACGCCTCCAGGAGGTCCATGCTGCCGATTGTTCCGGTCGACGGGGCGGACTGTGTCCGTTTTGCCCGGCCCGGTGCGGGGGATCGGTGCTGGCTGCCCCGCTCAGTCCAGGTCGGCCGGGTCCAGGCCGAGCTCTCGGGAGGTGACCAGCCGGACCCACTCGCCGAACTGGCGGCGGGAGATCACCCGGTCGTGCACGGCGAGTTGGACGGCGAGGCCGTCCATCACCGCGCTGATCCGCCAGGCGGCCCCGTCGGCGTCGGCGCACTGGAAGGTGCCGTCGGCCACCCCGGCGGTGATCACCGCGGCCAGGTCCTGTCGCCAGCGCAGGTCGAGCCGCCGGGAGACCTTCTCCAGTTCGGGGGTACGCAGCGACTCGGACCAGCCGTCGATCCACATGGACCAGGAGGTCGCCCGCCCGGCCGGGGTGTAGAGCTTGAGGATCCGGCGGAGTTTGGTCAGCGGTGCGGCCGAGGAGCGGGTCACGGCGTCCAGGCGGGCCAGATCCTGCTCGACCGCGTACGCGAAGGCCTGCGCGAGCAGCCGCTCCTTGGTGGCGAAGTGGTAGAACACCAACGCCTGACTCACGCCCGCGGCATTCGCCACGTCCGCCGTCCGGGTGTTGGCCAGACCGCGCTCCACGATCACGTCGCAGGCGGTGCGCAGCAGGGCATCCAGGCGGATCTCGGCCGCACGTCTCGTCACGACCGTTACCGTAGCCCATCCGACTGAACACGAACAGTTACCACCGCGCGCCGATCCACGCGGTGACAGTCGGAAGCCGGACACTTCTTCCGGGTGCCGTCGATCGTTCCACGGAGGGCGTTCGTCGAGGTCCGCTGCGCGCTGTCGGGGCATGGGGGCGTCGATGGCCGGGCCTGCGACGTGATGATGACGATCATTGCGTAGTGATGTCGGAGGGTGACGGGCGGTGCGCGAACCGGACACCAGGTCAGCTACCTAGGAAGCCTGCCGATCGTGGCTCCGGTCCAGCCCCGGCCACCCCTGACGCGCCGAGCCGACCCCGAGTTGGCAGTCAAACACCTACTCGGCTAAAGTTCTCATCCGTCACCCGGGAACGTCCGGGGGCGTGCGGACGTAGCGCAGCTGGTAGCGCATCACCTTGCCAAGGTGAGGGTCGCGGGTTCGAATCCCGTCGTCCGCTCGGAGCTGCCGCCACGCATGACGGGGGCAACCTCGGTGGGGTGGCCGAGAGGCGAGGCAACGGCCTGCAAAGCCGTGTACGCGGGTTCAAATCCCGTCCCCACCTCGGCAACAAGCACGGGCGATTGGCGCAGTGGGAGCGCGCTTCCTTGACACGGAAGAGGTCACTGGTTCAAACCCAGTATCGCCCACCACGAGAACGGCTCGTCACCGCAAGACCCGGTGACGAGCCGTTTCGCTTGTGCCGCCACTGTCGTCAGTCGACGCTGAGCCGGTAGCCGATGCCCCGCACCGTGTGCACGCGCAGGGTGTCGTCGACGGCGTCCAGCTTGCGACGTAACCGCTTCACGGCCGAGTGCAGGATCGACGTGTCGCCGAGGAACGCGCAGCCCCAGACCGATTCGAAGAGCCGTTGGTACGTCCAGACTCCCACCGGTGCGGTGGCGAGTTGGGTGAGCAGGTTGCGCTCCAGCCGGGTCAGGGCCAGCGGTTCGCCGCGCCACGTCACCCGATGGTCGAGCGGGTCGATGGTGAGCGCACCGAGGTTGATCTGGCCGGCCACGCCGACGGCTGCGCCCGGAGCGGGGGCGGACGCGGCGGTGGGCAGCCGCGTCGGAGCGCTGATGACCGGCCCGCCGATCATCGCCTGCAACTCCGCGAGGTCGGTGCAGATCACCAGGGTGCCGAGTCCGTCCAGGCGCCGCACCATCCGCTCGCGCACCGACACGTCGGCGGTCACGCAGAACACGAGGGACACATCGTCGATCACTGTCGTACCTCCCCAGGCGCCAGTAAAAGACAACGCTGTCCGAACCCCGTAGTCAATGGTTTCCGGCGGGCGGCCACCCGTGATCCACCGCGGCTCGCCGGGCCGTGCGCTCGCTCTCAGAAGGTCAACAGGCGGAACTCGCCCACCGGCCGGAAGCCGAGGCCGCGGTAGACCGACTCACCGACGGCCGACGAGGTGAGGGCGGCGGTGCGGGCACCCCGCTCGGCGGCCAGATCGAGCGCCGCCCTGGTCATCGCCGCGCCGATGCCCCTGCGGCGCTGCTCGGGCTGGGTGCCGACGAAGTAGAGGGTGACCAGACCGTGGCTGATCCAGGCGACGGCCGTCGCGACCACCCGGTCGTCATCGAGGCGGCCGGCCAGCCGGAGCACAGTGCCGTCGCCGCTGAACGCCTTCTCCCGTTCGATCGTCGCCGCCACACCGTGCGCCGGGATTCCGGACACCCGGGCATAGGCCGGGACGAACGTGGCGAGGTCGGTCGTCTCGGCGATCCGCACACCGGCCGGATTCGGCACCTCGGCCACCGCCCCGATCCCCACGGTCATGATCGGCATGCGGGCGACCTGCGCCGCTCCGAGGGCGACCAGACCGTCAGCGGTGCCGGCGTCGCTGTCCGGGCCAACCCACCAGATGCGGGGTACGCCGCGCAGGCGCTCGCGGGCCTCGCCGAGCGCGTCCTGCGGTGTGCGCCCGACCACCCGCAGCACGCCGTTGAGGGGTGCGTGCGGCACGTCACTGCGGTAGGTCGGCAGGTCCGGCCCGCCGGCGACACCGATGTTCCAACCGAGCAGATACGCCCGGTGCGCGGCCAGCACCACGTCGAGAGGCTCCATGATCTGGATCGTAACGCGGGGGTCGGCACGCTCTCGGCCAGCGGAAACGGCTCGGATAGGTGGCTGTGACCGGCGGTACTTTGTCGATCGTTCCAGATAGCGGATAGCGTTCAGCCATGGCCCGCACCCGCGAGTTCGACCTCGACGCCGCTGTCGACGCTGCCATGGACGTGTTCCGGAGCAAGGGCTACGAGGGCACCTCCATGCGCGACCTCTCCGAGGCGACCGGCCTGGGCAGCGGCTCGATCTACGCGGCGTTCGGCAGCAAGGACGGCCTCTACCTGGCGGTGCTCGACCTGTACCGGCAGCGTTACGCCACACCGATGGTCGATCTGCTGCGCTCGGGCAACGACGCGCGGGCGGTCATCCGTGAGGTGTTCGTCGGTGCCGTGGACGACATCACCGGCGACGGCCGGCACCTCTCCTGCCTCATCGTCGGGGCGTCGATGGAACGGGCGCACCAGGATGTGCGGGTCGCCGAGCGGCTTCGCTCGACCACCCAGTCCCTGGAGTTGGCGCTCTACGACCTGCTCGCCGAGGCGCAGCTGCGGGGTCAGATCACCACCGACCGCAGCGCCACCGACCTGGCCGGCTTCCTGGTCACCAGCCTTCAGGGCCTGCGGGTGATGGGTGCCATCAACCCGGATCGGGCGGCGCTGACGCGTTACGCGGAGGTCGCGCTCACCTGCCTGGACTGACGTGCCCCGTGCGTTCCCGCGGCGATCGCTAGCAGTTCGGCGACTCGACACGCCGAACGCATCCCTCCGGGGTTGCCACCGGTCGCGTTGCTGACGGGCCGGCCGCCTTCGGTGAAGGTGGCCGGCCCGCGATCACTGTGGTCTGGCGGCTCCGCCAGCGGTGGAGCTGGCCGGATCACAGCGGCGGCGCGATGTCCCGCCGCTCCTCGACCTGGCGATACTCCACCGGCTGCTCGGTGGTGGTGACGACCTGGCGGCGGCGACCCCAGATCAGCGTGGTCATGATCAGGCCGAGCACGCCGGCGCCCATCAGGATCCAGCCGACCACGTCGAGGTTGATGCCGCCGACGCTCGCGTCCAGTGCGAAGGTGAGGATCGCGCCGAGCGCGATCAGGAAGATGCTGGTGCCGATACCCACGACAGCCTCCTTAAGGGGGTGTGGTGCGCTGTCGAGCCCTTCAGTACCCCGGCCGGGACCAGCGCAACCGCGACCGGCCAGGGTGCCGTGCCAAGCGATCTTGGCATCGGGTAGAGTTCACCTGTCGCCGGCGCTTGCCGGGGACGTGCGGACGTAGCGCAGCTGGTAGCGCATCACCTTGCCAAGGTGAGGGTCGCGGGTTCGAATCCCGTCGTCCGCTCGCGATGCGCCCCACGGGGCCGCCACGGGCGATTGGCGCAGTGGGAGCGCGCTTCCTTGACACGGAAGAGGTCACTGGTTCAAACCCAGTATCGCCCACCATCCATACAAGCGGATCGGACGACCCGTTACCGGATATCCGGTAACGGGTCTCGTCGTTTCTGCTCCCCGCGCACAGACCAACTGTCACTCGCCGGCGCGGAGCACCTCGCTCAGCCGGTCGCGTCGCCGCAGCGCCGACTCCACAGGTACGACAGCGGCGGCCGTAGCCAGCAGCGCCACGCTCACCAGGCCCAGCAGCCACCACGGCAGGACCGCCGTCGGATCGGCGGCCTGACCGGTGAGCAGCCACAGGTCGAGCGGGCCGAGCGTCAGGCGTGCGAGCAGGGCCCCGAGTAGCGGGCCGCACACCGCGGTGACCACCACCGGCGGCAGCAGCTCTCCGGCGGCGACCCAGCGGGCGTCGCGTGGCCGCAGGCCGAGGGTCCGCAGTCGGGTCAGGGTCTGCCACCGCTGCGGGGCGCCGGCGGCGGCGGCGAGCATGAGGCCGAGCAACCCCAGCGCCAGCAGCACCGGGGCGGCCGTCCACGCCAGCCGTACCAGCCCTGCCGTCAGCGGAGCCACCCGCTGCGCCCGCAGGACGTCCGCACGCAGCACGACCTCGGAGGTCACTCCGGTGTTCGACACGGCCCGGCCCGCTCCGGGGCCGGTCACCCAGACGGTGTTCGGGACGGCGGGCAGCCCGGCGTCGGCGAGGGCCGCGGCGTCCACGATGACGACGTCGGTGGCGCCGCCGACGGAGGGAGCGGCACCGACGGCGGTGAGCCGGATCGCCGGGGCCCCGTCCCGGGGTAGCTGCAGCCGCGTGCCGGTCCGCAGATCGCCGTCACTCGAACGGACCAGCGCCGGGACCTCCCCGGGGCCAGGACCGGGTGCCGTGAGCCGGGCCAACGCCGGCGCGTCGGGCAGCGGAGTGGTGGCCAGCAGGCGCTGGAACGCCGCGGTGTCCACGATGACCAGGCGTGGGGTGAGCAGCGTCGATTCGCTGAAGACGCGTGCCGAGTCGGTCACCTGCGCGACGACGACCTGCCCCACCCCCGGTGCGGCGGCGATGCGCTCGGCGAGTGCGGGCGTGGCGGCCTCGGCGTCGGCGCCGACGTCGAGGCGGGCGTCGGCGCCGACGGTGCTCCACGCGCCGTCGGTGAGGCCCCGGGTGACGGTGGCGCCGAGGATGAGCGCGAACGACGCGAGCGTCGTGGTGCTGACCAGAACCAGCAGCGGCAGCGCACGCCCGGCCGTTGTGGCCGCCTGGGCGGCACTGAACACGGCCAGCGGGCGGCGCGAGCGCAGGGCCCCTCGGAGCGCGAACCGCGCCCCGAGGGGCAGTAGCCGGAGCAGGACGAGCGCGCCGACGAGCGCGCCCAGAGCGAGGGCGCTGATCGGCAGGATGAGGTCGCCGGTCAGCTCACCGTTGTCACCGTCGGAGGCGACGGGCAGGAGCCCACGCTGGTGCAGTGTGACGAAGGCGGCCACCGCGGCGATCAGGACAGCCGCCTCCACCGCGGTGCGGCGCAACTCACCGGTGGCCCGGATCCAGCGCCGAGCGGCCCGGTTGGCGGGTTGGCGTCGGTCACGGCTGGCACGGGCGGCGGCGAGGGTGCCGAACGCCGGGCCGGCGAGGGCCCCGGCCAGGACCACGGGAACCGCCCAGGTCCAGGAGACGCCCGGGGCGGCCGCGCGCGCGAGCGCGAGCCCGACGGCGGCGGCCGACACCGACACCACAGTGGACTCGATGATCAGTTCCACGCCGAGGTCGGGTAGCGCCGCCCCACGCTGCCGAGCGACACTCAGCACCGGGGTACGGCGGCGGACCAGCAGGTTGGCGGCGAGCAGCAGGACCAGCACCGTGGCGGTCAGGACCCCGGCGAGCAGGACGGCGGCCTGTGTGGAGGCGGCGCTGTTGCGGGTACGGGCGTCGCGCAGGGCGGTATCGAGCTGCGATTCCCACTTCAGGGACTGGTCGCGGTCGCTCGACGAGCCCGAGGTCGCCTTGAGCTTGACCACCTGGCCGGCGAGCGCCGCTGCGGCGTCCCAGGTGAGCGCGTCGGGAACGGGGGCGAAATGGACGGTGCGTCGCAGCTGGTCCTCGTCGACGGCGAGCCGGGCGTCCGGTAACGACTCGCGCGACAGCAAGCCGGCGAACCGGGTGGTCCCCGGGCCGTCGGCGCCGGGCACCGGGCGCAGCAGCGCCGCGGCGAGCCGCCAGGCCGGGTCGGCGCTGTCAGTGGGTCGGTAGATCCCGCTGATCCGGACGTCCTTGTCGCGACCCTGGCCGTCCCTCACCGGGATCCGATCGCCGGGGCCGAGGTCGAGTGCGGCGGCGTCCGCCTCGGAGAGGCCGACCTGCACCGGCCAGGGCGGTCCGCCGTAGGGGACCTCGACGTACTCGTCGGAGACGGTGGGGCCGGGCGGGCTGCCGGCGATCCAGGTCACGTCCGGGCCGTCGAGGTCCCCGGCCAGGTAGGTGAACTGGAAGGTACGCGGCGCGTTGCCGTCGGTGATGGCGAGGATCGGGCCGTTGACGGCGGTGACCGGCGGGAGCAGCGCGGCGTCCAGGTCGGGCCCGAGGGCCGATGTCGCCCGGTCGCGGAAGTTGCCGAGGTCCTCGGCGAGGTGGGGCATCCGGACCCGCCCGCCGGTCGGCCCGTCGTCGCGTTCCCAGTTCGCGTGGACGAGGACGTTCGAGTCCTGGCCGGCGCGGCGGACCGTGTCCCGCACGGCGTCGTCGGCGGCGGCGCGGAGCAGTGCCGGCGCTGCTCCGGCGAGCAGCGCGACGGCCGCGATGACGGCGGCGGTGAGCAGCAGCGGTCCGACGTCGGCACGGCCACGGCCACGGACACTGGGCCAGTGCGGCGTCGGCCACCGGCGGTTCAGCCACCGCTTCACGGCGCCACCCGCAGGTGCGTGGCGTCGGCCCGGCGGACCTGGACGGTGACCACGACGGCGACCGCCAGCATGCATCCGGCCAGCAGTACGGCGAGCAGTGCGGCCTCGGCTGGCCACGGCCAGTGTGGCTGGGTGGCCGGGACGGGCGCGGCACCGGTTTCGGAGCGCACGAGCAGGGGAGCGACGACGCGGGTGGCGAGCGCGCCGACGGCCGCGCCTGCCGCGAGCACCGGCAGCAGGACCCCGGCGTGCTGGCCGAGCAGCACGGCCCGGATGCCGCGTCGGGACATCCCCAGGCCGCGCAGCCGCGTCACCTCGACGGCGCGGACCTGGAGATCACAGGTGACGTGCAGGACGACGCCGGCCAGCAGCAGCAGGGCCGCGGCCGGGACGATGAGGCGCAGCGCGGCCGGCAGCCCGGCGAGCAACGGGCCGCCGATGAGGCGGGTGGTCTCCGCCTCGCGGGTCACCACGGCGCCCAGGTGCAGGGCGGTGGCCCGCTCGGCGGCAGCGGGGCCGGCCGGGTGGCCGACCCACCAGGCGTCGACCGGGAATGTCAGGTCGCCGGTGACGGCACGTGCGCGGGACAGCGTGTCCAGGTCGGCCAGGACGGCGACGGCGCCGGGGGCGGACGGTACGGTCGGCACGACCTCGGTGACGACGACCGGGACGGGCGTGATGCCGACGGTGACGCTGAGCTGGCTGCCGCTCTCGACACCGACCTCGCTGGCGAAGCGGGCGGAGACGGCGACGGGCACCGGGCCGGGGTCCGGGAAGGCGGTGGCGACGAGGGTCCGGGCGGCGTCCTCGACGCCGCCGAGGTCGACGGTCGCGGCCATCCGCAACGTGGTTCCCGTCGGGGTGGCGGACACCATGACGGTCGGGTCTCTCAACCTGCTCGGAATCGGCGGCGCGGAGGTGGCTGTCCAACCCGATCCGTCGGTGGGGTCCTGCGCCGATCCGGCGGGCGGCACTGTGAGTGTGACGGCTACGGCGACGGGTCCGCCGCCCGCGTCGGCGGCGACCGGCAGGGCGACAGCGACGAGGCGCAGCCCGTCAGCCGTCGCGCAGGCGGGCAGCTGAAACTCCCTGCCGTCGAGCGGTACGGCGGGACCGGTGCAGGCCGTGCGTAGGCCGGTGGCGTCCTGCAGCATCAGCCGGGGCGTCACGACGGGCGGGGTGTCACCGGCGGCGGTCCCGCTCAGTACGAGCGGGGCGCCAGCCGGAACGGCGAGGCCGGTGACCCGGGTGCGTGGTGCCAGCGTGGCACCCACGTCGGCCCATCCTCGGTCGTTGTCCAGCCGCCCGCGCAGCAGCGCGTCGGCGCGGGTGGTGTCGACGGCGACCAGGCGCGGCGCGTCACCGGCGCTGCCGAGCCACTGACCGACGGCGGTGCCACGGTCGAGGGCCGGGCTCACCGCACCCGCGGTGGCCGCGCTGAGGATCGCCCCGTCGCCGGCCACCGGCGCCGTGCTGAGGGTGAGTGCCAGGTCGGTGCCGACGGCGAGCGCTGCCTGGTCGCGCTGCGACTGGTGCCACGTGTCGTCGAAGGCGAGGCCGAAGGTCCCGGCCGCGCAGGCCAGCCCGACGAGCAGCCCGGCGGCGACCGCCTGTGGCCGGCGGGCGGCCTCGGCGACCGCCAGCGGAAACGCCAGCCCGCGGGCGCGGTACGCCAGCCGGTCGGCGCCGCGCAGGGCGGGTAGTACCACCCGGAGCGCCAAGGCGGCACCCGCGGTGAGCAGCAGCGCCGGCGCGAGCATCCGGACCGCGTCGGCGCGTGGGCTGGCGTCGGTGGGCTGCGCGTACAGCTGCCACCATGCGGCGGCGGCGAAGACCGCGAGCATCAGGTCGGCACCGGATCGGGCCAGCAGTTCGCGGCGGGTGCGCTGGTCGCCGGCTGCCGCGACGGGCCGGATCGCCAGGACGATGAGGACAGCGGCGAGCACCAGCGCACCGCCGACCACAGCGACGACCTGGGCGCCGACGACGGCCGGTCGGACGGTCAGGCCGGCGCCGTCCAGCGGCGGCAGGTGGGTCAGGCCGGCGTGCAGGGCCGACGAGGCCGGTATCGCGAGCGCGGCGGCGACGGCGGCGACGAACCCGGCTTCGAACGTCGCGGTGGCGGCGAGTTGGCGACGGCTGGCGCCCAGGGCCGACCGCAGGGCGCTCTCGTCGGCGCGTATGCCAGTGGTCAGCCGGCCGGCGAGGACGAGTGCCGTCGCGGCCAGGACACCGCCGAGGACGGCGATGGCGAGCACGGCGGCGGCGGTGACGTGCCGTTGGTCGTCGGCGGACCGCAGGGTCGCCGGCAGTTCGGAGGCGACACGGGCGAGTTGAACGCGGTCGCCGAGGGTGCCGGCCAGCCGGCGGTCGGCACCGTCGACGGCCGCAACCACTGTCTCCAGGTCGTGGCGGTTGCTGTGGGACAGGTCCGGATGGGCGGTGACCTCCATCCGGTCGACTGTGGCACCGGTGGTGACCAGGTCGGCGAGGTCGACGAGGAAAGGGCCGTAGGCGTTGACCGGCTGCATGAAGCGGCCGTCCCGGTAGCCGGCGGCGGAGCCGGCCGTGGCCAGCGGGTCGCGGTCCCAGCCGCGCGCCGGCAGCGGGCGTACGACACCGACGACGAGCACGTCGATGGGTGGGACGGGCGCGTGAGCCAGTTCGGCGCCGAGGCGCACCCGGCGACCGGGGGTGAGGCCGAGCAGTTGTGCTGTGGACTCCAGCAGCACCGCGTCGCCGGGGTGCTGTGGCCAACGTCCGGTGACCAGCTCGCTGCGGGCCGGCAGGTCGTCCAGCCCCGACAGGTACGCCTGGGCCGGGACTGTGGTGCCAGGGGCGAGCCCGGGCGGCAGCGCCCGCAGCACCGTCGACGCCCGCGCGGTTGTTGTCACCGGGAACGGTGCGAGAGTGGAGGCCACCACCGTGCGGGTGTCGGCGGCGACGGACGGCGTGTCCCGACCCTCGACGGTGCCGGTGTAGACGGTCACGTCGACGGCGGACGGGGCGGCGCGGGCCACGGCGACCTCCAGCGCGCGCTCGGCGGTGCGGGTGACCAACAGGGTGCAGGTACCCAGCACCGTCGCGCCGATCGTGACGACCCCGAGGAGGGCCACCAGCAACGGCCACTGCGCGCGGGCCCGGCGGCTGACCAGCCTCATCGTCGCGTCACCGGGCGTTCGGCACTGGCGCGTACGGCTGCCCGGCCGCCTGTTCGTCGAGGTGTCCGTCGTGGATGCGGATCACCCGGTCGGCCAGGGCCATCATCACCGCGTCGTGCGTCGACACCAGCACGGTGACGCCCTCGGATTCCACTATCCCGCGCAGCAGGGCCATCACCGACAGGCCGGTCTCGGCGTCCAGTTGCCCGGTGGGCTCGTCGGCGAGCAGAAGCTGGGGCGAGGCGGCCAGCGCGCGGGCGATCGCCACCCGCTGCTGCTGGCCGCCGGACAGCTCGGCCGGGCGCTGCCGGGCGTGGTCGGCCAGACCGATCAGCTCCAGCAGCAACTCGACCCGCCGCTCGCGCTCGGTCGGGGCGACGCGGGCCATCCGCAGCGGGGCGGCGACGTTCTCCGCGGCCGACAGCACCGGAATCAACCCGAAGCTCTGGAAGACGTACGACACCTTCTCGCGGCGCAGCCGGGACAGGCCGTCCTCGTCGAGGGCGGTGACGTCGGTGCCGTCGACGTGCACGCTGCCGGCGTCCGGACGGTCCAGGCCGCCGATGACGTTGAGCAGGGTGGTCTTGCCCGAGCCGGACCGGCCGACGAGCGCCACCATCGATCCGGCGGCCACGTCGAACGACACGCCGTTCAGTGCGTGTACGACTGTCGGCCCGGTGCGGAAGCGCCGGTGTACGCCGCGCACGCTCAGCATCGGCTGGCTGCTCATTCGCCGCTTCCCGAGTCGGGGTGGATCGTGATGTGGTCGGGTTCCAGGGCCAGCCGGACCCGTCGGGTCAGCGCCAGCGCCTGGCGGAACTCGCGGGGCACCTGGACCCGCCCGGCCCGGTCCATCACCGCGTACTCCTCGGCGATCATGTGGGTGTCGCCCTCCGCGTCGGTGGTGCTGCGGCGCAGCACCTCGCTGCTGGTGCGCCCATCCCGGATCGCGACGGTCCGTTCGACCTGGCCGCTGACCTCCGGATCGTGGGTCACCACCACCACCGTCACGCCGTAGCGCCGGTTGACGTCCCGCAGCACGCCGAAGACCTCAGCGGACGTGGCGGCGTCCAGCTCGCCGGTCGGCTCGTCGGCGAGCAGGACCTGCGGCTGGTTGGCCAGCGCGACAGCGATCGCGACCCGCATCTGCTGCCCGCCGGAGAGTTGCCCGGGGCGGCGGTCGGCGCAGTCGGCGACACCGAGGCTGTCCAGTAGTTCGGCGGCGCGCTCCCGGCGTTCCTGCTTCCCGGTACGGGCAGCCGTCATCGGCAGGTCCACCATCTCCCGCGCGGTCAGGTAAGGGATCAGGTTGCTCGCCGTCTGCTGCCGTACGAACCCGACGGTGTGCCGCCGGTAGGCCACCCGGTCCGCGCGGGACATCGTCAGCAGGTTCCACCTGTCGACCCGGACCCGCCCGGCGGTGGGCGCGTCGATGCCGGCCAGGATGGAGAGCAGTGTCGACTTGCCCGACCCGGAGGCACCGACGACGGCGACCAGCTCACCGCGCTCCACGGCCAGGTCCAGGCCCTGAAGTGCCTGCACCTCGATCGAACCGGTCTGGTAGATCCGCACCAGGTTCTCGCAGACGATGAGCGCGTCCCGGCCGAACTCGGGCGCCCGCGCGGATGGCTGCGGCAGGGACAGCGGTGTGCTGGACATGCCCTTCTCCGTTCGGGTCGCGTTACCAAATGCGTCAAGCGCCTCGATTGCGCGCGCTGACGCAGATTGAAGCAGTTTCGCAATCGGCGGCTCTGTTGACCATGCCCCGGGCGACTTTTCTGCGTTCTGGGCGAGCGTCCGCAGCAGGTCGTGAACCTACCGGGCGCCCACACCGACTGAACAGGCGAAGGAGGGCCGATGAGCGATGAGTTGCTGGTGGTCCGCTGCCAGTTGGGTGAGCGGGAGGCGTTCGCCGAGCTGGTGCAGGGCTGGCATCCGGCGGTCGAGCGGTACGTCGGGCGGATGCTCGGCGGGTCCGACGACGATGTGGTGCAGGAGGTCTGGCTGGCGGTCGTGAAAGGGTTGCCGAGGCTGCGGCAGCCGGACCGGTTCGCCCCGTGGCTGTTCGCCATTGCCCGCCGGGCCGTGATGAACCGGCTGCGGGACGCGTACGCCCGCCCGGAGCCCGAACCGTTCGACGACCTGCCCGGTGACGACGAGGCGGAGGGTGTCGTCAACCGGGAAACGCTCGCCGGCGCGCTGGCGGCGCTTGCGGCCCCGGAACGGGAGGTGCTCCTGCTGTTCTACCTGGAGGATCTGCCGCTGGACGCCTGCGCGCAGATCTGCGCCGTGCCCGTCGGCACCATCAAGTCGCGGCTCAACCGGGCCCGCAGGTTGTTACGCCACGAGCTGGTACGGAAGGGGTACGAAGCATGACTCCGGAAGAGGTGTTGGCGCGACTGGACGCGCCGTTGTCGCTGCGCAAGCGGGTCGGCTACCTGGCCGTGGCCTTCGCCGGTCTCACCGGGAGCGCCCTGATCGGCCTGCTCTGGGTCACCGAGCCCGGGTTGCCGACGCGTACGAACGTGGCCTTCGCCGTCCTGGTGGCGATCGGTCTGTGTTGGGCGGCGTTCGGTGGCTGGGCGGTGACCCGACGGACTCCGCTGTTCGCCCGGGATCGGGTGGTCGCCGGCTGGCTCGGCGTCGGCGCGTGGCTGGTGTTCAGCGTCGGCGCGCTGATCATCAGCCTGGTGCGGCAGGAGTTCGAGCCGCTGCTGCTGGGGGTGGTGCTCGTGCTCGGCGTGGTGGCGGCCGTGCACCTGCGGGCGGCCCGCCAGGCGAGGGCGGCGCTGCTGCGCCGCAGGAACGTGCTGGCCGGGACGGCGACGGGCGGCGAATGACAGTTCTGCCACGGGCAGATCCGCTGCCGGTGAACACCGGTGCCCTTTGCCGGTCGGTGCCGGCACAGTGGAGCGCATGAGACTGCTGGTGCTGGGCGGTACGGGCTTCGTGGGCGGCGCCACTGTCACCGAGGCGGTGCGCCGCGGCTGGTCGGTGACGGTGTTCAACCGGGGGCTGCACGGCAGCGTGCCGCCCGGCGTACACCGGTTGCGGGGTGACCGCACCGCGCCGGGCGGCCTGGGCGCGCTGGCCGGCGGTGAGTGGGACGTCGCGGTGGACACCTGGGACGGCGCGCCGCGGGCCGCCAGGGACGCCGCCCGCGCCCTGGTCGACGCGGTGGGTCATTACGTGTACGTGTCCAGCGGCTCGGTCTACACCGACCATGCCGTGGCGGGGTTGCCGGAGGACTCCCCGGTGGTGGACGCCGACGCGGGTTCCGTCGACGGCGACTACCCGCAGCTCAAGGCAGGTGCCGAGCGCGCCGTGCGGGAGGTTTTCGGTCAGCGTGCGTTGGTCGCCCGGGCCGGTCTGATCCTGGGTCCGGGCGAGGACATCGGCCGGCTGCCCTGGTGGCTACGGCGCATCGAGCGGGGCGGGGACGTGCTCGCCCCCGCGCCGGCCGACCTGCCCGTGCAGTACGTCGACGTCCGTGACCTGGCGGGATGGATGCTGGACGCGGGCGCCCGGAAGGTGGGCGGCACGTTCAACGCGGTCGGTCCTCCGGCACGGACCACGATGGGCGAGCTGCTCGACGCGTGCGTGGCCACCGTCGGCTCGGACGCGAGGCTGCGCTGGACCGATCCGGCGTCGATTCTCGCCGCCGGGGTGCAGCCGTGGAGCGACCTGCCGATCTGGCTGCCGCGCGGGCACCCGTACCGGGGGTTGCTGGAGCAGGACGTGACCCGGGCCCTCGCGGCCGGGTTGACCTGCCGGCCGGTGGCCGAGACAGTCGGCGACACCTGGCGCTGGCTGCGCGAGGTCGGTGCGGTTCCGCCGCGCGCCGGGCGACCGCGACGCGGCTCGATCGGGCTGGACCCGGCAGTGGAGGCCGCCGTGCTCGCCGCCTGACAGTGGTCCCGGCGGGTCAGGCGGGCACCACCGGCAGGTCCAGCACCTCGTCGACGCCACGTCGGGGGGTTGGTCGACCCGGCTGACCGTACCCGATCCGCAGCACCATCTGCGGTGTGCCGAACCGGCCCAGGGACAGCCGCAGTTGCTCTCGCGCCGTGGGCACCTCGATCGGCTGGGAGAGCATCGACACGCTGAGTCCGGCGTCGCTGGCGGTGAGCAGCAGGCGTTGCAGGGCCTGCCCGGCGACAACCTGGTCCACTGCGGTGTTGCCCACCGAGCCCAGCACCCCCACCAGGGGTTCCGGTTCGAAATCCCGCCCGGGGGCGCGGTCGCGCCCACCGTAGCCGCGCGCCGGGAGGACGTCCTGCGGCTCGCCCCGCGGACCTCCGGCCGAGGCGGGCACGCCGTCCGGGGTGGGCCCCCGGCGCAGCCACCGTTCCCGTTCGGCCCGGTACGCGGGGTCGCGCTCCAGCACCCGGTGCGCGCTGCGCGCGATCTCCCCGAACGCGCAGACCGCGCTCACCCCGATCAACAGCTCCAACCAGCACTGCTCGGCACGGGCCGCCTCGCCGAGGCGCCACCGGGCGTCGGCCGGCACCGGATCCGGCCAGAACGGCAGCCGGTTGCTGAACCGGTGCGGGATGGCCGCGTACAGGCTCTGCTCGGCGGGGGTGGGCCGGCGTGGAAGGTCCGGCACCAGCCGGGCCAGCAGGTCCGGCTCGGCCGGGTCGGGGCGCAGCCGCACCCGGGCCGGGACGCCGGCCACGGCCAGGGCGATCCGCAGGTTGAACAACGCGGCGCCGCAGGCGATCCGGAGACCCCACCCGCTCGGGTCGGTCGCCGGCAGCCGGCGGGTGGGGTCGGCCAGCACCTCGATGCCGCCGTCGCGCAGCCGGAGCCGCCACGGCTGGGTGTTGTGCAACGACGGTGCCCGGACCGCGTCCACGGCGGCGGCCCGCAACTGGGCTGCGGTGTAGCCGATGTCCATGTCGGTGCTCCTCTCCCGCTGGGCCGGCGGCGGGTGGTGCCGCGCTGGCCGGCGTACCTTCACGGTCCATCGTTGGGTCGTCGCCGAGCAGGGCCGGACGTCCCGACCCATCGGGTCCGAGCGCCCGCTCGCCGCGCGCCGATCGGGACCTTCGGCCCGTGCGGTGGGCCACGGGCAGCCTGTAGAAACGAGAGATGATCCGTGTGTTCCTCCTCGACGACCATGAGGTCGTCCGCCGTGGCCTGGCCGACCTGTTGCAGAGCGGCGGCGACATCGAGGTGGTCGGCGAGTCCGGTTCGGCGCAGGAGGCTGCCCGCCGCATCCCGGCGTTGCGGCCCGACGTGGCGATCCTCGACGCACGGCTGCCCGACGGCAACGGCATCGACGTGTGCCGTGACGTCCGCGCCGTCGACTCGTCCATCAAGGGACTGATCCTCACCTCCTACGAGGACGACGAGGCGCTGTTCGCAGCGATCATGGCGGGTGCCGCCGGGTACGTGCTCAAGCAGATCCGTGGCACCGACCTGGTCGACGCGGTGCGCCGCGTCGCGGCCGGGCAGTCGCTGCTCGACCCGGCGATCACCGCCCGGGTGCTGGAGCGCGTTCGCAACGGCGTCGAGCAGCCGCGTGAGCTGAGGTCACTCACCGAGCAGGAGCGGCGGATCCTGGAGTACGTGGCCGAGGGGCTGACCAACCGGGAGATCGCCGGGCGGATGTTCCTGGCCGAGAAGACTGTGAAGAACTACGTCTCCAGCGTGCTGGCCAAGCTGGGCCTGGAGCGCCGCACGCAGGCCGCCGTGCTGGCCACGCGTCTGCTCGGCAAGACGCCCTGACCGGGGTCGCGGGAGTCAGTCGCGCAGCGGCACGGCCCAGCGCACCTCGGTGCCCTGCGGCTCGGCCGGGGCGATCGTGAAGGTGCCGTCGAGGCGGCTGGCGCGTTCGCGCAGGTTGACAAGGCCACCCCGGGCGGCGGCCGGGTCGCAGCCCACCCCGTTGTCGGTGACCGTCACGGTGACCTGGCCGGCGTCGACGCGTACGACGACGTCGACGCGGGTGCACTGCGCGTGGCGAACCACGTTCGACAGGGCCTCGCGCAGCACGGCGGTGAGGTCCGGGCGGACGGCGTCCGGCACGGCGCTGTCCACCGGCCCGCTCAGCTCCAGGTGCGGCGTGAAGCCCAGCGCTTCGGCGGCCACTTCGATCGCCGCCCGGATCTCGGTGCGCAGCTCCGAGGTCATCGGCGTGCGCAGCTCGAAGATGGTCCGGCGGATGTCCCGGATGGTGGCGTCCAGGTCGTCGACGGCCGCGTTGATCCGCTTGGCGAGTTCCGGGCGGGCCATCGGCGCGGCGCTCTGGAGTTGCAGCCCGGTGGCGAAGAGCCGTTGGATCACCACGTCGTGCAGGTCGCGGGCGATGCGCTCGCGGTCCTCGAGAACCACCAGCAGTTCCCGTTCCTCCTGGCCGCGCGCCCGTTCCATGGCCAGCGCGGCCTGCCCGGCGAAGCTGCCCAGCAGCGTCAGATCCTCCTCGCTGGCGCCACCGCCGCGCTCTGGCCGGTGCGCCACGATCAGCACACCGTGCAGGGTCTCCGCGGTGGCGAGTGGTGAGATCATCGCCGGGCCGGTGTGCAGCAGCGCCGGCCACGGCGCGGCGTGCGCCAGGTCGTCCACCTGGTCGTGCCGGCCCTCGGCGACCGCCGCGCCGAAGCTGGTGTCAACGGCGGGAAGGACCGCGCCGACGAGCGCGATGGCCTGCCCGTCGGCGCCGTCGACCACCTCCACGGAGAACTGGTCGGTGTCGCTGTCGTAGAGCAGCACCAGGGCCAGCTCGGCCTCGGCGACCTCGCGGGCGCGGCGGGCGACCAACGCCAACGCGTCGGTACGGCGTACCTCGCCCAGCAGCACCGTGGTGATCTCGGCGGTGGCGGCGAGCCAGCGTTCCCGCCGGTGCGCCAGGGCGTACAGGCGGGCGTTCTCGATGGCCACACCGGCGGCGGCGGCGAGCGCGACGACGATCTCCTCGTCGTCCTCTGTGAACTCCGCGCCGCCCTGCTTCTCCGCCAGGTAGAGGTTGCCGAAGATCTGGTCGCGGATGAGGACCGGCACGCCCAGGAAGCTGTGCATGGGCGGGTGGTTGGCCGGGAACCCGAAGGAGCGGGGGTGCTGGGTGATGTCGGGCATCCGCAGCGGCCGGGGATCGTCGATGAGCAGGCCGAGCACCCCGCGCCCGTGCGGCAGGTCGCCGATCTGCTCGTGCTGCTCGGGCGTGACGCCGTGGACGATGAAGTCGTGCAGCAGCCGGTCCGGGCCGACCACGCCGAGCGCGCCGTACCGGGCGCCGACCAACTCGCAGGCCGCCTGCACGATGCGTTGCAGTGTGGTGCGCAGATCCAGGTTGGTGCCGATGCCGACCACCGCGTCGAGCAGGGCCCGCAGGCGCTCCCGGCTGGTCACCACCTCGCCGACCCGGACCAGCATCTCCTGCAACAGCTCGTCGAGACGGACCCGGGACAGCGGGCTCAGCCCGAGCGACGGTGCCGGGGACGGCTCCTGACGGGGCAACGGCGCGCTGCTGGTCACCGGGGGATGGTAACGCCGGTGCCGCTGGTCGCCAGACCCGTCAACTGACGGCGGAGGTGTCGACCACCTGCGCGGTGGTCAACCGCGGCGTGTGCGGCGGGCCGGAGTGTGCCGGGTCCGCGATGCCCAACCGCAGCGCGAGGTACGGGAAGCCGATCCCGGAGAGCAGGTGCCGCAGGGTCTGCCGGGTGCCCGGCACCTCCACCACCGCGCTGAGCGGCACCACTGACACGCCGAGTCGGGTGGCGGTCAGCCAGCCGGCGGAGAGTGCCTCGCCGGCACGCAACCAGTTGTCCCGTTCGTCCTCGTCGCCGTGCAGCATCACGTACACCGCCATCCGGTCGTGGCCCGGACCCACCGGCAGGCTGCCGGGCCGCCCGAAGTCCCGACCCGGCACTGTCGTCTGCGCGGGCTGCTCGGGCAGCACCTCCGCCGGCAGGCCGGTGCCCGAGCCAGCCCGGCTGGTCCAGTACGCCAGCTCGCTACGTACCTCCGGATCCTCGGCCTCGACCCGGTCGGCGTGCCCGGCGGTGGCGGCCAGCTCCAGCACCTGGTCACGGTCGAGGATCTGCAACCGGCAGCCTTCCGCGCTGACCGCCCGGGTGATCACCTCGATCGCCGTGGGCGGAACCGGCTCGTCGCTGACCGGCCGCCGGTCGGTGTGCCGCACCTGCATGCACTGCACCATGCGCATGGCGTCCGGGTCGGCCCCGGTGTGGCTGAGGTCGGTCAGCCGGGCCAGCAGCTCGTTGTCGTCCGGGTCGGGCAGCCGCTCCACCACGGCGCGCCACCCCTCGGCGGCCAGCGCCAGTCGGGCGTGGTGCAGGGCGATGCCGCAACTGATCGCGAGCAGCCGCCCCTCGGGGTCGCTGGCGGCGAGCTGCCGGTCGGCGACCGAGCGCAGCTCCAACGCGTCGGGCAGCACCCGCCAACGCCACGGCTGGGTGTTGTGCACCGAGGGAGCGTGGCCGGCGGTGGCAGCGGCCTCCGCCAGCGCGGTGGTCAGCTGACTTTCCTGACTCATGGTCACGACCTTTCCGTCTCTGCTCGGCGAACCGTCCAGCGGTTCGTCGACTCATCCTGTGGCCTTCGGCGGTGTCCCCGCAGGGCCACAGGTCCCGATTCGGCCGGGTCGTCGGGCCCGCTGTGGTCAGCGCTCGCGGACCACGGCGACCGGGCAGGCGGCGTGTTGGATGAGCTGTTGACTGACCGAGCCGAGCAGCATGCCGGCCAGCCCGCCCCGGCCCCGACTGCCGACCACGACCAGCTGCGCGTTTCGGCTCGCCTCGGTCAGCATCGCCGCCGGGCTGGTCGGCACCAGGTCGACGGTCACCGCCAGCTCGGGGAATGTCCGCCGCCACGGCTCCAGCGCCTGCTCCACGGCGGCCCGTTCGTCCGGTGTCCCGGCCGCCCCGCCGGGACCCGGGGTCCAGGCGTGCAGGACACGTAGCGGCGTCCGCCGTTGGGCCGCCCGTTCGGCCGCGAAGCCGAGCGCCACCAGCGAGGGTTCCGAACCGTCCACACCGACCGCCACCGGGCCGGCCGGCGCGGCGACCGAGGGCCCGTCGCGGACCACCACGACCGGGCAGTGGGCGTGCGCCGCGACCGAGACCGCCGTCGACCCGGCGAGCAGGCCGCCGAAGCCGCCGTGACCCCGGCTGCCCAGCACCAGCATCCCGGCCTCCGCCGAGCGTTCCTGCAACACCAGCGCGGGCGGCCCGTCGTACACCTCGCCGGTGATCCGCAGCCCGGGGTTTGCCGCGGTGGCGTCCGCCGCGGCCCTGCGGACCAGGTCTTCGACCTGCCGGCGGGCGGTGTCGTCCGGCCACACCCCGGGGGCCACGCCCGGGCCGACCCAACTGGCCACTGTCAGCCACTCGAAGACGTACGCCAGCCGCACCGGCTGGCCGCTGTGCCGCGCCTCCTCCACGGCCCAGTTCAGGGCCACCGAGGCGTCGGTGGAGCCGTCGTAGCCGACCAGGATCTCCGCGTCGCGCACGTCGTCCTCCTTCAGGGGGTGGTCGGGTCGGTTTCGCGGACCCAGCGCCATTCGGCGACCTGGGGGTCGTCCTCGCCGTACTGGCGGGTGTAGTCGCGGGCCGCCTGTCGGGCGTCGACCATCCGTTGGCGCAGGTGCGCGGCGCTGGCGGCCAGCCCGGGTACTCGGTCGATGACGTCGATGACCAGGTGGAAGCGGTCCAGGTCGTTGAGCATCACCATGTCGAACGGGGTGGTGGTGGTGCCCTCCTCCTTGTAACCGCGCACGTGCAGGTTCTCGTGGTTGGTGCGGCGGTAGGTGAGTCGGTGGATCAGCCATGGATAACCGTGGTACGCGAAGATGATCGGCCGGTCCTCGGTGAAGATGGTGTCGAACTCGTTGTCGGTCAGACCGTGTGGGTGCTCGGTGTCCGGCTGGAGTCGCATCAGGTCGACCACGTTGACCAGGCGCACCTTCAACGTCGGCAGGTTCTGACGCAGCAGCTCGACGGCGGCCAACGTCTCCAGGGTGGGCACGTCTCCGCAGCAGGCGAGCACCACGTCCGGTTCGGTGCCGCCGTCGTTGCTGGCCCACTCCCAGATGCCCAGGCCACGCCGGGTGTGCTGGATCGCCTCGGTCATCGTCAGCCAGTTCGGGGCGGCCTGCTTACCGGCCACCACCACGTTGATGTAGTGCCGGCTGCGCAGGCAGTGGTCCATGGTGGCGAGCAGCGTGTTGGCGTCCGGCGGCAGATAGACCCGCACCACCTCGGCCTTCTTGTTGACCACGTGGTCGATGAAGCCCGGGTCCTGGTGGGAGAAGCCGTTGTGGTCCTGCCGCCAGACATGGCTGGAGAGCAGGTAGTTCAGTGAGGCGATCGGCTGTCGCCAGGGGATGGCCCGGGTCACCTTCAGCCACTTGGCGTGCTGGTTGAGCATCGAGTCGACGATGTGGATGAACGCCTCGTAGCTGGTGAACACGCCGTGCCGGCCGGTCAGCAGGTAGCCCTCCAGCCAGCCCTGGCACAGGTGCTCGGAGAGCACCTCCATGACCCGTCCGTCGGGGGAGAGGTGGTCGTCGCCGGGCACCGTGGCGGCCACCCAGGCCCGGTCGGTCACCTCGAACGCCGCACCCAGCCGGTTGGACGCGACCTCGTCCGGACCGAACAGCCGGAACGTCTCCGGGTTGGCGGTGATGACGTCGCGGATCCACGGGCCCAGCACCCCCGTCGCGCCGGCGATCGGCGTACCCGGTTCGGGCACCTCCACGCCGTAGTCGCGGAAGTCGGGCAGGGTCAGGTCGCGCAGCACCACACCGCCGTTGGTGACCGGGTTGGCGCTCATCCGCCGGTCACCGCGCGGCGGCAGCGTCAGCAGCTCCTGCACCGGCGCGCCGGTCGCGTCGAACAGCTCCTCCGGCCGGTAGCTGCGCAGCCAGTGCTCCAGCTCGGCCCGGTGCGCCGGGTTGTCGCGGACGCCCGACAGCGGCACCTGGTGGGCGCGGTAGGTGCCCTCCACCTGGGTGCCGTCGACCTCACGCGGGCCGGTCCAGCCCTTCGGCGTCCGCAGAATGATCATCGGCCAGCGGGGACGTTCGACGACGCTTCCGGAACGGGCCCGCCGCTGGATCTCGGCGATCTCGCTCAGCACACGGTCCAGCGTCGCGGCGAGGGTCCGGTGCACCCGGGCTGGTTCGTCACCGGCCACCACGTACGGCTGGTAGCCGGATCCACGCATGAGGTCGAGCAGGTCGGCCTCGGGGATCCGGGACAGCACGGTCGGGTTGGCGATCTTGTAGCCGTTGAGGTGCAGGATGGGCAGCACCGCGCCGTCGCGCGCCGGGTTGAGGAACACGTCGGAGAGCCAACTGCCGGCCAACGGCCCGGTCTCCGCCTCGCCGTCGCCGATCACGCAGGCCACCAGCAGGTCCGGGTGGTCGAACGCGGCGCCGTAGGCGTGGCTCAACGCGTACCCGAGCTCGCCGCCCTCGTGGATCGAACCCGGCACGTCCGCAGCGACATGGCTGGGGATGCCGCCCGGAAAGGAGAACTGGCGGAAGAGCCGGGACATCCCGGCCTCGTCGCGGGCCACGTCGTGGTAGCGCTCCGACCAGGTGCCCTCCAGCCAGGTGTTGGCCACGATGGCCGGACCGCCGTGACCGGGGCCGGTGACCAGCATGGCGTTGAGGTCGCGCGCCACGATCACCCGGTTGAGGTGGGCGTAGATCAGGTTGAGGCCGGGGCTGGTGCCCCAGTGCCCGAGCAGCCGGGGTTTGATGTCGTCGGGGGTCAGCGGCTCGCGCAGCAGCGGATTGTCCAGCAGGTAGATCTGCCCGACGGTGAGGTAGTTCGCGGCGCGCCAGTAGGCGTCCAGCCGGCGCAGCTCGTCGTCGGTGAGGGTGGGGTGCACGTCGAGAGCTGTCTCCATCATGCTGCCTCTCGCGGGTAGGAGTGGGGCGTCCGGCGTCCAGCCTGGCCGCTGCGGACGCCCCGGGTCAGGGCCGTTGGTCCCGCGCCGGTCGGTCCTCGGACCGGTCAGCGGCGCCTCGGCCAGGCCGCGGACGACGACCACCGGGGCCGGGGAGTGGTAGAGCAGGGACTGGGCGACAGCGCCCAGCATGGCCCGGCCCGGTTCGTCGCCGCGGGCGGCGACCAGCGCCACCTGCGCGTTGCGGGAGCTGTCGATCAGCACCTCGGCGGGGTCGCCGCGTACCACGCGACACTCGGTCGGCACGGTGTTGTCGCGGCCGGTGTGCCGGGCCAGTGCCTCGGTGAGCTGCTCGGCTACCGCGTCGGTGTCCTCGTCGTACTCGACCACCCGCAGCGCCAGCAGTCGAGCGCGCCGGCGGGCCGCACACTGCACGGCCCACTGGAGGGCGAGGTGTGAGCTGGGGGAGCCGTCGACGCCCACCAGCACCGGACCCTGTGGCGGCGGCTCACGTCGAACCACCAGCAGGGGGCAGCCGGCGCGGGCGGCCAACTGCACGGCGGTCGTCTCGGCCGGAACGCACTGGCCGCTGCCCGCCATGCCGCTGTCGCCGACGGCCAGCAGGAAGGTGCCCTCCGAGCGGCGGATGAGGGTGGGCAGCACGGCGCTCTCGACGATTTCCCCGCGTACGGTCAGCCCCGGCTCGGTCTGGTGGGCGAGCTGGGCGGCGCGGGTGATCAGTTTTTCGGCCTGGTCGCGGGGTGCGGCGACGGTGTCCGCGGCGAAGGCCGCGCGCCAGTCGAAGGTGTGCAGCAGGTGCAGCGGCCGGCCGTGTCCGGCGGCCTCCTGCGCGGCCTCTTCGACCACCGGGAGGTCGAGTTCCGAGCCGAGGCCGACCAGCACCGCTGCGTCGGCGGGTGCGGCCATCCGATATCACCTCCCGGGCGTCGCGCCCGGCACGACCAAGCTGTCCCTGACCGAGGGTAGTCGGATGGGCACGGCGGCGGGCGGGATCGGATGGCTCGGCGGTCAGGTCGGTGCGGACCTGAGTGTGTCCACGACCGGACGCCGGGCGGCAATGATCGCCGGGATGGCGGTGAGGGCGGCGACGGCGAGCAGGACTCCGAGCGCGGTGGCGAGCAGTGAGGAATCGGACGGGTATTGGACCTCGCCGGTGCTGACGAACGTGACAAGCCCGACGCCGGCCGGGATCCCCACGGCGACCCCGGGCATGGCGGGAAGCAGCTGCGCCACCGCCAGGCCCAGGCCGGCCTGGGCGGGCGTCGCACCGAGCGTCCGGGCGACAGCCAGTGGTTGCCGGGCGTCGAGGACAGCGGTCCAGGCGCTCACGACGGCGTTGATGAGCGCAAGAACGCACAGCACGACGGTGAGCACGAGGGTGGCCTGCTCGCCCCGTTCCACCCGGGGATTGGCGAGTTCGGTGTAGCCGAGGTCGAAGTGCACCGCCTGGGTGTTGACCATGAGGATGCCGACGAGAGTGGTCGTGGTGATCAGGGTGTTCACGGTGACCAGCCGGGCGCGGCGCGGTCGGCGCGCGTTGATACGCACCCCGATCAGTAGGGCGGTGGGCAGCCGCCGCGACAGCCAGATGCGCCACCGCCGGCGCCGCGGTGGCGTCGCGGCGTCGGCCAGCGCGTGAGCGGTGCTGGTGGCGGCGGCGCGCAACACCGGCACCAGAGTCGCCGCCACAGCGATCCCGAGGGCAAGAACCGTGACGGCGGACACCATGCGCAGCGCGGGTGGCTGGGCGTTGACGGAGCCGATGAGTCCGGCGCTGGGGCGGATCAGCGCGGGTGCGGCGAGCCAGCCCGTGACCAGGCCGGTGGCGGCGGCGGCAAGTCCGATCGCGAGGTACTCGGCGAGGTGAACGGCGGCGATCATGGCCGGTCCGGCGCCGACGGCCTTGAGCAGCCCCACCCGGCGACGCTGGCCGATGATCCGACCCGCGACGATGCCGGCGACGCCGGCCAGCGCAAGGCCGTTGAGTAGCCAGCTGCCGACGACCAGGGCGATCTGCGCGTCGCTGTACAGCCGACCGTTGAGGTAGCTGATCGCCTGCCAGGTGGTGAGTTGGTCGCCGATGGGGTACGTGCTGCTGGCCGCGGGGTCGGCGAGTTTGAGGTTGAGGGTGTACGACAGCGGCTGGCTGCCCGCGAGCGTGGCGATGTCGGTGTGGTCGACCCAGACCAGGCCGCCGCGCTCGACCAGGACGCTGCCGGGGTAGTGCCACCCGGCGTAGGGGTACGTCGCTCTCGCGGCGGTGACCGCGGTGCCGATCACGCGCAGTCGGTGGCGGCCGATGTTGACAGTGTCGCCGATGCGGATGCCGAGGGCGTCGGCGAAGGCGCGCTCGACGACCACGCAGCCGGGCCGTACCCAGGAGCCGTCGGTCACGGCGGGCCGGTCGATCGATGCGGGTGTGGTGTCCCGGCCCGCTACGACGGTGTGCGCGGATTTCCCGCGGGCCGTCATCGTCAGGTAGGCGATCGGGAAGGGGCCGCTGTGACCGGTGACGCCGGCCCCGGTGGTCAGCGATGCCAGCTCGTCCAGTGCGGCCTGGCCGGTGGCTCGGGGTGTCACGATCACATCCGGGCCCGCGGTGACGGTCCGGGTCTGCTGGTACGGCCGGTCGGCGATTTCGTTGAGGGTGAGGCCGATGGTCAGTGTGGCGGTGGCGGCGGTGATTGCGGTCAGCAGCAGGATGGTTTCGGTTCGGCGGCGGCGCAGGTCTCGCATCAGCAGCCGGCAGACGAGCAGGAGTCGGCCGGCCATGTCAGCGCCGCCCGTCGTAGACGGTGCCGATGGCGGTGCCGGCAAGTTGGTTGTCGTCGACGAACGCGCCGTCACGCATGGCGATCACCCGGTCGGCTACCGCGGCGATGCGGGGGTCATGGGTAACCACCACGAGGGTCTGTCCTGCGGTGCGCAGCTCTTCGAACAGTCGCAGCACGTCGAGGGTGGCGGCGCTGTCCAGGTTGCCGGTGGGTTCGTCAGCCAACACGACCAGCGGCTCGTTGCTCAACGCCCGGGCGATGGCGACCCGCTGGCGCTGCCCACCGGACAGCGCCGCGGGCAGGTGTGTGGCGCGGTCGGCAAGCCCCACCCGGTCCAGCAGGTACATCGCCCGCTTGCGGGCCCGCCTCGGTGACTGGCCGGCCAGCAGCGCGGCCAGCTCCACATTCTCCACCGCGGTGAGTTCGTCCATGAGATGGAACGACTGAAAGACGAACCCGAGGCTGTCACGCCGCAGCCGGGCCAGGGCCCGTTCGCTCATCGTGTCGATCCGACGGTCGGCCAGCCAGACCTGGCCGTCGGTGGGGCGTTGCAGCCCGCCGAGCAGGTACAGCAGGGTGGACTTGCCGCAGCCGCTGGGCCCCATCACCGCCAGCGACTGCCCGGCCGGCACGTTCAGGTCGACCTCGTCGACCGCGCGGACCAGCGCGTGCTCGTCGCCGTAAAGCATGCTGAGGCCATGCGCCTGCAATACCGTCGACCCGGTCACGCGCCCGCCTTCCGTCCGGTCGGATCAAGCTCAGCCCACAGGCGTTCACACGCCTCCAGCCATTCCAGGTCGGCCCGCAGCCGCAGCACGACCCCCTCCAACAGCAGCCCGGCGACCGGATCCACCGACCGCTCCAACGCGGCCCGTTGGGCGTCGCGCAGCCGGCGCAGCACCTCACGCCGCTGCGCGTCGACCAGGGCTACCGGATCGGCCAGCCGGGCTGTCGCGGCGGCCACCAATTTCAGGTGAAACTCCGCGAGGTCCGGCTTTGGCCAGTTCACTTCGGCCAGCCAGGTGGCGACTCGCTGCTGCCCCTCCGAGGTGAGCGCGTACACCCGGCGTTCGGGCCGGTCCGGCAGGCCCTCAGCCCGCTGTGAGGTCACCAGCCCGGCCTTGCTCAGGCGGGTCAGCGTCACGTAGATCTGCCCGGCGTTCATCGCCTCGCCCAGCGGGCCTAGCGCGGCCCGCAGCCGGCTGCGCAGCTCGTATCCGTGCGCCGGCTCCTTGGCCAGCATGGCCAGCACCACGTCCTGCACCAGATATGTCCTTCGTCTAGATCGTTAATGGATAACGGCTAGCTATAGCGCTGTCAAGTTTGGGGTGGGGTGCGGCGGCTGGGACAGGCAAGCGTTCGTCAACCAGGGTTGACACGGGAGGGTTGTCAACGTATGTTGACGGCATGAGTCAGGCGACAGAACTCGCGGCGGCAGCCGGCAGCACCGACCCCCGGGTCGGGCTGCGCGCCGTCCGCGCGCTACGCCGGCTCCTTGAGCGGCTCGAGGTGGTCCAGGTCGACAACGCCCGACGACAGGGCTGGTCCTGGCAGGAGATCGCCGACACGCTCGAGGTCAGCCGGCAGGCAGTGCACAAGAAGCACGCCGGACGACCGGCGGTCACCTCATCCTGGGAGGCGTGATGTTCGAACGATTCACCGACGGGGCGCGCGACGTGGTGCGACGGGCGCTGGAGGAGGCGCGGGTCGAGGGCCAGCGCCCGGTCGGCACCGAGCACCTGCTGCTCGCCCTGCTCGCCGACGACGCCGGGCTGGCCAGCCGGGTGCTCGCCGACGCCGGGGTGCGCGCCGACGACCTGCGCGAACGCGTCCGGCGGCACACCGCCAACGGCGGCGCGGGCCTCGGTGACGCGGACGCGGCGGCGCTGCGGGAGATCGGCATCGACCTGGCCGCGATCGTTGCCCGCATCGAACAGTCCTTCGGCCCGGACGCGCTACGCGAGGCGGTGCCGGCGCCGCGCCGCCGCTGGGGGCGCAAGCGGTACCTCGGTGGCCCGTTCTCGCCCCGCTCGAAGAAGGCGCTGGAGCTGTCCCTGCGGGAGGCCATCCGGCTGCGCCACCGCCACATCGGCACCGAGCACATCCTGCTCGGGGTGCTCCGGGAGGGCAACGGGCTGGGGGCGTTGGTGCTCACCGAGTCCGGGGTCGACCTCGACGATCTGCGCCGACGGGTGGAGCTCGTACTGCGGGCGGCGGCCTGACGGGTGGGGCCGGGTTGAAACCTGTCTGTGGCACTTCCGACGCGCGCCGCTCGCCGGGTCGCTGAAGCCGTCCGGGTGCTGCACACTGGCGCCGTGGATGCTGGACAGGACAGGCGGCCCTCGGGCGGCGACGGCGGGTTGCGCTCCGCGGTGGTGGTCAACCCGGTCAAGGTCGACGATCTCGACGAGTTGCGCCGCACCGTCGACGACGCCCTGACCGCGGCCGGCTGGCCCGCGCCGCAGTGGTACGAGACGACGGTCGACGACCCCGGTCGCGGCCAGACCGAGCAGGCCGTCAAGGACGGCGTCGACCTGGTCTTCGCCTGCGGGGGCGACGGCACCGTGATGTCCTGCGTCAGCGGGTTGGTCGGCACCGACGTGGCCCTCGCCGTGCTGCCGCAGGGCACCGGCAACCTGCTCGCCGCCAACCTGGGCCTCTCCACCGACCTGGCCGCCGGGTTGCAGGTCGCCGTCGAACGCGGCCGACGGCTGCTCGACGTCGGCGCTGTCGAGGACCGATACTTCACAGTGATGGCCGGCATGGGCTTCGACGCCCAGATGCTCGAAGCCACGAACGAGACAACGAAGGCCCGCATCGGCTGGCCGGCGTACGTGGTGGGTGCCGCCCGGCACCTACGCGACCGGCCGATGCGGGTGCAGATCCGCATCGACGACCGGCCGCCGGTGCGCCGCCGGGCCCGTTCGGTCCTGATCGCCAACGTCGGTCGGCTGCAGGGCGGCGTGACCCTGCTGACCGAGGCCGAGCCCGACGACGGCTGGCTCGACGTCGCCGTGCTCACCCCGCGCAACCTGCGGCACTGGCTCGCGCTCGGCTGGGCGGTGATCCGCCGCAGCGGCCAGGTGCCGCAGCTGGAGGTGTTCCGGGGTCGACGGGTGGTGGTCACCAGCAACCGGGCGCAACCTCGGGAGTTGGACGGCGACCTGATCTCCCCGGGCCGCCAACTGCGGGCGGAGGTCCGACCACAGGCGCTCTGGCTCTGCGTCCCCCAGCCCGAGGACGCCCCCGACCTGGCCGTCGACGCGCAAGGTGCCGGGGAGCGGGGCGAGCAGCTGATCGAGGAAGCCCGCCGTGAGTAGTACCCGGATCGTGCCGGAGACCCGGCTGATGGCCGACGAGGAGCTGTCCGCCGACGACGCCTGGCACACACTGCGCGGGCAGGGCGGCTGGCACCTGCTGCGGGACGCGTTCATCAGGTTCCGCTACGGCGACGGGTTCAGCCACTCCCGGGCCTTCGCGCTGCAACTCTGCCTCGCCGTCGTGCCGTTCCTGATCGCCCTCACCGGCCTGATCAGTGAGCTGGGCGTCGAGGAGGGCGGCCAGGTGGTCGCCGACACCGTGCTGGCGCTCACCCCCGGGCAGAGCGCGCAGATGGTCGGCGAGTTGCTCGGCGAGGGCGAACGCGTCGAGGACGCCGGGGAGTTGGCGCTCACCCTCGGTCTGCTCACCGGCCTGTTCGCGCTCACCACCACGATGGCCCAGATCGAACGGGGCGCCAACCGCATCTACGGCGTCGAGCGGGACCGCCCGGCACTGCGCAAGTACCTGCGGGCCGCCGTGCTGGCCGTCACCGCCGGCCTGCCCGCCCTCGCCGGCTTCCTGATCCTGGTCGGCGGCGGTGCGATGGGCGACTCGGTCCGCGAACACTACGAGTGGGGCGAACTCGCCAACGGCGTCTGGGACGTGATCCGCTTCCCGCTGAGCCTCGCACTGACCATCGTCGCCGTCGCCGTGCTGTTCCGACACGCTCCGCGCCGCAACCAGCCCGGCCTGTCCTGGCTGTTCTTCGGCGCCGGCATCGCCACGGCGCTGTGGTGGCTGGCCAGCCTGCTGCTCGCCGCGTACGTGCGGTTCAGTGACGGTTTCGGGCAGACCTACGGTGCCCTGACCGGCATGATGGCGCTGCTGCTCTGGGCCAACCTGACCGGGATGGCGCTCTTCGGTGGGCTGGCCTTCGCCGCCCAACTGGAGGCGCTGCGCATCGGCGCGCGGGAGCCCGCCCAACCGGATCTGTGGGAGCCCGACCCGGACCGCGCCGAGCTGTACGACACCGGGGACATGTCGGCGCTCTGACGGCACCGGCGTGTACGACGGACGCAGATCGGGTAAAGCGCCTCGCCAGACAGATAAGGGAGGTGCGGGGTGACCGCGGTCAAAGAGGTGGCGCGTCGTCCGCTCGGGCATTTCGCCGAGCGGAGCATTGCCGGTCTGGTGGCCGTCACCGGCGCCGGGGTGGCCTTCGGGTTGCTGCTGTTGCTCGTCCGGGTGCAGTGGAGCCCGTTGCAGGACGCCGACCACGGTCTCGCCGAGTGGTTCAACGGCCTCGTCGCCCCGCACCACGCGCTGGTCACAGTGCTCCAGGCGGTGACGGACCTGGGCGGCCGACCGATCCTCATCTGGCTGGTCACCATCGCCGTGGTCGGGCTGCTGATCCGGCGCCAGCCCCGGCTCGCCGTCTACCTGATCATCACGGGGGTCGGTGGTCTGATCCTCGACCCGTCACTGAAGACGCTCGTCGGCCGGCTCCGCCCGGTCGTGGACGTGCCGATCGCCAGTGCGCCCGGCAACAGCTTCCCGAGCGGGCACGCACTCGGCTCGTTCGTCGCGTACGGAGCGCTGCTGCTGGTGTTCCTGCCGGCCATGGCGCCCCGCTGGCGCAAGCCGGCCATCGTCGGCGTCGGTGTGCTGGTGCTGCTGGTCGGGCTGACCCGGATCGCGCTGGGCGTGCACTTCGTCTCCGACGTACTGGCCGCCTGGCTGCTCGGGGCCGCCTGGTTGGGCGTCACCGCGTACGCCTTCCGGCTGTGGCGGCGGGAGCGGGGGCGGCCGGTGCCGCCGCTGACCGAGGGCCTGGAGCCGGAGGCGGGGCACGACATCGCCCCCGCCCCGGCCGAGGAACACGTGCTGGCCCATCCCCGTTCGGCGGTGGCCGAGCTGCTGGTCGGCTGGGTGATCGTGTTCGGGGCGCTGTACGGCTTCGGCACGTACGTCAGCTACCACGCCAAGGGCACCTTCTTCGACACCCTCGACACGGAGGTGCCGCAGTGGTTCGCCGAGCGGCACACCGAGGTGCTGACCGACGTCAGCTGGTGGTGGAGCAAGTTCGGTGACACCCACGCCATCCTGCTGATCTCACTGGTGTTCTGCCCGCTGGTGCTGGCGGTGTGGCGGCGCTGGCGTCCGGTGCTCTTCGTGGCGCTGGCGATGGTGGGGGAGCTGACGCTCTTCCTCGCGTCGGCCCGCGCGGTCGACCGGCCGCGTCCGCCGGTGGAGAACCTGGACGGGCAGATGCCCACTTCGTCGTTCCCGTCCGGGCACATCGCGGCCACGATCTGCGTCTGGCTGGCGATCACCCTCGTCGTCTTTCCGCGTACCGACCGGTGGTGGCGTTGGATCTTCGTGGGTTTGGCAGTGCTCATGCCGGTCGGGGTGGCCACCTCCCGGATGTACCGGGGAATGCACCACCCGACCGACTTCATGGGCGCGATCCTGCTCTCCGCGCTCTGGATCGGCCTGCTCTACCTGGTGATCCGCCCCAACGAGGACCTGAAGGAAGGCAACCAACCGGCCATCGAGTCGGAGGACGTGGACACCCTCGACGACGAGCTGGCGCGGGCCGGCCGAGCCGACTAGGCGCTGCCGTCGTGCTGCGGGCGATGACCTGGAACATTCGCACCGGCGGCCGGGATCGCGGTGGCCCCGACCGGTTGGATCAGGTGGCCCAGGTCATCGACGAGCAGGCACCGGACGTGCTGGCCCTGCAGGAGTTGCGCGGCTTCGACCGGGACGGGCTGATGACCACCGTGGCGGACCGGGTGGGGATGACAGCCCACCTGGCCCGGTCCTGCTTCGGGCAGCCGGTGGCGGTGCTGGTCCGCTCGCCGTACCGGGTCGTCGACGCCGGGTCAGTGCGTCGTCCGTTCCACCACGCCGCCGCCCGCGTCGTGGTGGCCACGTCCGCCGGCCCGCTCACTGTGCTCGGCACCCACCTCTACCCGTACTCCGGGGGCCGGCGGCGGATGGAGGTCGACTGGTTGGTCGCCGCGATGCGTCGCCACCACGGCCCGCTGACGCTGGTCGCCGGTGACCTCAACTCACTCGACCCGACCGTCGACCACACCGCCCGGCTGGCCGGCATGCCCACCCTCTACCGGCGGCGGCACCTGCGCCGCTCCGGTGACACGGTGGACACCCGCGCGATCGCCAGGCTGCTCGCGGCCGGCCTTGTCGACCTCTGGCCGTCGGGCAACGTCGACGCGCCGGAGGCCGCCGGCCACACAGTGCCCACTGGGTTCGGCGGGGCCGAGTTCGCCGGGATGCGGTTGGATTACCTGCTCGGCAGCCCTGCGGTGGCGCAGCGTACGCACGACTGTCGGGTGATCCGCGACGGCGTGGCAGCCACCGCCTCCGACCACTATCCGCTGCTCGCCACGCTGGAGTTGTCCCCCGCGTGAGGCGTGCGCGGCTCAGAGCACCAGATTCAGCAGGACGGTCAGCACCACCGAGGCCACGATCGAGAAGAGGATCATCAGGAGGCAGCCGAGGCCCCCGCCGAGCGGGCGGATCTCCGTGTTGCCGAAGCGCATGATGGTCACCTGTCCGTTAGTGCGGGACGAGCGGCGAGCTGATGGCGGCCCGGCCGGGGTGCGGCCATGCCGAACCGCAGTTCCGCCAACCCGAATCGGCTTATCCGAGCGGGTCGGGTCGGCCTGCGCCGCCGACCGGTCGCCGCTGGGCTCACAGTTGGCGCAGTCGGGGCAGCAGTTGCTCCTGCGCCCAGTCCAGGAACATCGGTTGGGTTTCCCCACCGACCTGAATGATCGCCACGTGGGTGAAGCCGGCGTCGACGAACTTGCGGAACGCCTCGACGTGCGCGTCCACGTCCGGACCGCAGGGAATGCCCTCGGCGACGTCCTCCTCGCGGACGAACTGGGTGGCGGCGGCGAAGGACTCCGGGCCGGGCAGGTCGGCGTTGACCTTCCACCCCATCCCGAACCAGCGGAACTGGTCGTGCACGATCTTGCGGCACTCGGCCTCGTCGGGCCCGTAGCAGATGGCCACCTGGCCGTAGCGGGGCTGGCCGGCGCCGCCAGCGTCGTCGTACATCTCGATGATGTGCCGATCGGGTTCGGTGGAGATCAGGCCGTTGCCGTACTCGGCGGCCAGCGTCGCGGACTGTCGACCGGACGCGGCGACGGCCATCGGCACCGGCCGTTCCGGGCGGTCCCAGACGTAGGCGTCGGGCACGTCGAAGTGATTGCCGGAGAAGGTCAGCGTCTCCCCGTTGAGCAACGGCCGGATGATCTGCAACGCCTCCTCGAACATCTCGTGCCGCTGCTGGACGTGCGGCCAGCCGCCGACCACGTGCTCGTTCAGGTTCTCCCCGGCGCCCAGGCCGAGGGTGAACCGGCCGTCCGAGAGCGCCCCGATGGTGCTGGCCTTCTGCGCGACCACGGCCGGGTGGTAGCGGCGGATCGGGCAGGTCACGAAGGACATCAGCTCCGCGCGGGAGGTGGCGTGAGCGACAGCGCCGAGCACCGACCAGGCGTACGGGGAGTGGCCCTGGGAGTCCAGCCAGGGGTAGTAGTGGTCGGACATCACCAGTTGGTCGAATCCAGCGGCCTCGGCCCGTACCGCATGGTCCACCAGCTGCTTGGGCCCGGCCTGCTCGCTCATCAAGGTGTAGCCGACGCTGACCATCCTGGTATCCCCTCTCGCTGACGGATCGTTCCCGGGATACCCCGGTGCACGGCGGTCAACCCTCCCGTCCGGTTCGGCTGCCGCGGTGCTTGACGGATCCCGGCCGCCTGCCTACCGTCGCTCTTAACCGGTTAAGAGCCGGGTGTGGCGCACATCCTGTGGTGGGGATGACCGCCCCGTGACGGCCCGCGTCCGCGTGGGCCGTTGCGGCTGTCCGGGCTGCGGGCCCGTCAACTGAACCGGTTGCGAGGACCAATCCATCGTCCTACGCTGATGCCTGCGCCGGGAGCCGAGCGCGGCTGCCGGGCTGCAGCCGCCTTCCCCTGTCACGTCCCACCCCTGTCGGGCACCGGGGGTCCTCCCTGAGGAAGGCCATGAAGATTCGACTCTCCGCCGCTGGCGCGACAGTGCTCGCGTTGCTCGTCACAGTGCTGGCGTTTGGCCAGCCGGCACACGCCGCGGCCGGTTTCTCCGTCGCTGGCGGCAAGTTGTACGACGCCAACGGCGCCGAATTCATCATGCGCGGCGTCAACCACGCGCACACCTGGTACCCGCAGCAGACCAGCTCGTTCGCCGACGTCAAGGCCCTCGGCGCGAACACGGTGCGGGTGGTGCTCTCCAGCGGCGACCGGTGGACCCGCAACACCAACGCCGACGTCGCCAACGTCATCTCGCTCTGCAAGGCCAACCGGCTGATCTGCGTGCTGGAGGTGCACGACACCACCGGGTACGGCGAGCAGACTGGCGCGATCACCCTCGACCGCGCCGTCGACTACTGGCTCAGCCTCGCCGACGTCCTCGCCGGCCAGGAGAGGTACGTCATTGTCAACATCGGCAATGAGCCGTACGGCAACCAGAACTACGCCTCGTGGGCCACCGACAACGCCAGTGCGATCAAGCGCCTGCGGGCCGGCGGGTTGACCCACACGATCATGGTGGACGCGCCGAACTGGGGCCAGGACTGGTCGTTCACCATGCGCGACAATGCCGCCTCGGTCTTCGCCGCCGACCCGGCCCGCAACATCGTGTTCTCCATCCACATGTACGGGGTGTTCGACACCGCCGCGGAGATCAGCGACTACCTGGGCCGGTTCCGCACCGCCGGGCTGCCCATCGTGGTCGGTGAGTTCGGCTTCAACCACTCCGACGGCAACCCGGACGAGGACGCCATCCTCGCGTACAGCCAGGCCAACGGGATCGGCTGGCTGGGCTGGTCGTGGAGTGGCAACGGGGGCGGCGTCGAGTACCTCGACCTGGCCACCAACTTCAATCCGACGAGCCTGACCGACTGGGGTCAGCGCCTCTTCAACGGCGTCAACGGCATCCGGCAGACCGCCCGCGAGGCAAGCGTCTTCGGTGGCACCCCACCGCCGACGACGCCGCCGCCCACCACGCCCCCGCCCACCACGCCCCCACCCACGACGCCGCCGCCCACGACGCCCCCGCCCGCCGGTGCTTGCACGGCGACGTACACGGTGACCAACCAGTGGCAGGGCGGCTTCCAGGGTGAGGTACGGGTGACCGCTGGCGCTCGGGCGATCACCGGTTGGAGCGCCAGGTGGACCTTCGCCAACGGCCAGAGCGTCAGCCAGTCCTGGAATGTGGCCCTCACCAGCAGCGGAAACACGGTGACCGCCCGTAACACCGACTACAACGGACGGCTGGCCGCCGGGGCCACTGCCAGCTTCGGCTTCCTCGGCAGTTGGACCGGCACCAACAGCCTGCCGGTGGTGAGCTGCACGGCGAGCTGACCGTCGGACCGGTGGCCGGGTCCCCGTCGGACCCGGCCACCGGAGACCGCGGTGGTCAGTGCCCCCCGGCCAGGTTCACGATGACCACCCCGGCGATGATCAGCGCGATGCCGGTGAGCTTGGCGAGCCCCACCGACTCACCCAGGAACACCGCCCCGATCGCCACGATGGCCGCGGTGCCCAGACCCGACCAGAGGGCGTACGCCACGCCAATGGGGATCTCCTTGACGGCCTGGGCCAGCAGGAGGAACGCCAGCGCGTAGCCGCCGAGGCACGCCACCGTCGGCCAGAGCCGACTGAATCCGGCGGTGCTCTTGATCAGGCTGGTCGCCACCACCTCGGCGAGGATGGCGATCCCCAGCAGCACGTACGCCATGCGTCCCCTTGGTCCTTCGTGGTCGATGAGTGCGTCGCCGCCCCAGGCTAGTGCCGGCGGTGTCCTCACCCCTCCGACCCGTCGGCGTGCCGTCGGTGCGGGCCCAGCATCTGTCACCGAACGCCTTTGGAGCTGATGTCACAAACGAATCGGGCGTCGCAGAGGACCGGGCGTTGCACCGTCACATCCAAGTCGGCCGCGCGGGCCCGGCACCCGTCCCCTTGGTTGATGAATCGCTTACGGCATCAGCTCCAAAGGAAGCCCACCCACCGCCCGCCTCCACCCACCGCCCGCTGCGGCCCGCGGCTCGCTCGTCGCTGCCGCTCGTCGCTGCCGCTCGTCGCTGCCGCTCGTCGCTGCCGCTCGTCGCTGCCGCTCGTCGCTGCCGCTCGTCGCTGCCGCTCGTCGCTGCCGCTG
>NZ_JBEZFJ010000016.1:0-115547 GCF_040649335.1 Micromonospora sp. NPDC048986 | reverse complement strand
CCGCTCGTCGCTGCCGCTCGTCGCTGCCGCTCGTCGCTGCCGCTCGTCGCTGCCGCTCGTCGCTGCCGCTCGTCGCTGCCGCTCGTCGCTGCCGCTGCCGCTGCCGCTCGTCGCTGTCGCCGCTGTCGCTCGTCGCCGTCGCCGCTGCCGCTACTGCCGCCCGCCGCCCGCCCGCTCGCTGCCGCCCGCCGCCCGCTCGCTGCCGCCCGCCGCCCGCTCGCTGCCGCCCGCCGCCCGCTCGCCGCCCGCTCGCTGCCGCCCGCTCGTCGCCGCTCGCCCGCCGCCGTGTGCCGTCGCTGCGCGCTGTCGCTTCTTTAGGTCTTGGGAGCGGGCTGGCAGGGTAGGTCTTGGACACTTTGCGTTCAGGCGGAACGGAAAGTGTCCAAGATTGCCAGCTGTGGCGGTGAAGCGGCCGGGGTCGCACCGGGCGGGACCAGTTGATTCCTGTCGTCATTCGTGATCAACGGGCTGGGTGGCCAGTCGGGCTGCCCGCATGGTCAGGTAGAGCTGTTCGGGGCGGCTGCTCGTGCGGGCGGCGGCGATCCGGTAGTCGGCGATCGCCTGGGCCTGGTCACCGGCCATCTCGTGCAGGTGGGCGCGGGCGGCGGCCAGCCGGTGGTGTCCGGCCAACTGCGGGTCGTCGGTCAGCGCGTCGAGGGCGGCCAGGCCAGCGGCCGGTCCGTGCACCATTGCCGTCGCCACGGCCCGGTTGAGGGCCACCACGGGGCTGCCGGCGATGCGTTCCAGCACCTCGTACAGCGCCAGGATCTGCGGCCAGTCGGTCTGCTCGGTGCTTGGCGCCTCGTCGTGCAGGGCGGCGATGGCGGCCTGTACCTGGTACGGGCCGACCGGCCCGCGCGGCAGGGCCCGGGTGACCAGCGCGACGCCCTCGGCGATCGCCGCCGCGTCCCAGCGGCTGCGGTCCTGGTCGGCCAGTGAGATCAGCTCGCCGGACGGCCCGGTCCGCGCCGGGCCGCGTGCCTCGGTGAGCAGCATCAACGCCAGCAGCCCGGCCGATTCGCTGTCGTTCGGCAGCAGTGTGTGCAGCGCGCGGGTCAGCCGGATCGCCTCCGCCGCGAGGTCGACGCGGCGTAGATCCGGGCCGGTGGTGCTGATGTGCCCCTCGGTGAAGACCAGGTAGAGCACCTGTCGGACGGCGATCAACCGGTCGGCCCGTTCCGCCAGCTCGGGCATCCGGAACGGCAGGCCGGATGCCCGGATGCGCTGCTTGGCCCGGCTGATCCGCTGCGCCATCGTCGCCTCGGGCACCAGGAACGCGCGGGCGATCTCGGCGGTGCTCAACCCACCGACGGCGCGCAGGGTCAGCGCCACCGCCGACGTCGGCGCGAGCGCCGGGTGGCAGCAGAGGAAGAGCAGGACCAGCGTGTCGTCCCGCTCGGTGGTCAACTCCTCGTCCGGGGCCGGCGCGTACCGTTGGTCGTCCGGATCCTGGCGGGCGACCAAGTCCTCCCGGCGGCGTCTGGCCTGCTCACCGCGGACCAGCTCGATCATCCGCCGGTAACCGACCTGGATCAGCCAGCCACGGGGGTTCGCCGGCAGCCCCTCGGTCGGCCACTGGCTGGCGGCGGCCAGCAGTGCCTCCTGCACCGCGTCCTCCGCCGTGGCGAAGTCACCGAAGCGGCGGCTGAGCACGCCGAGGACCTGCGGCGCCAACTCGCGCAGCAGGTCCTCGATGCGGGGATCGGTGTTCAGCCGCTCACAGCTCCTGCGAAGGGGCGGACATCACCGGGTGCACCTCGATCGGCATGTTCAGCGGCCGGCCACCCGGGCCGGGCGCCGTGGAGATGTGCGCGGCCAGCTCCACGGCCCGCTGCGGGCTCTCACAGTCGACGATCCAGAAGCCCGCCAGGAACTCCTTCGTCTCGGCGAACGGCCCCTCGGTGACCACCGGCGCCCCGCCCTCACCGGCGCGGACGATCCGGGCCTGCTGCGGGCCGCCGAGGCCCTGCCCATCGACCCACTCGCCGGCGGCGGTGAGCTTGGCGTTGACCTCGCCCATGAAGGCGATGTGCGCCCGGACCTCGTCCTGGGTCCAGGTGTCGATGCTCGGGAAGTCGGTCCCGGCGGCGCTGAACTGCATCAGCAGCATGTACTTCATTGTGTGCTCCTCACGCCCGCGCACCCTCGTCGGTGCTCTCACAGTGAGGTAGAGGCAGGCCCCACCGTTCTCGACACCCCGGCCGAAGATTCTCCAGAATTTTGTCAGTCGACGGCGTCGACCTCCAGCACCAGGCTCTGCTCCGGGTGCAGGGCGGGCAGCTGCACACCCACCCGGGCCAGCGCGGCCCCGCTGAGGGTGAGACCACCCGCCAGCCAGGTGGGCGGGGACAGGTCGATGCTCGCCGGGGCCGCTACGCCCGACACCTGTCGCACCCGGTACCGCCGGCCCGGGTCGAGGCCGGGCAGCCGCACCGCGCCGGGCACCCGCGTCACAGAGGTGGTCAGCCGGGCCACCGCGTACACCGCCCGGGTGTTGTCGTGATCGACCACGCCGTGCGCCCAGACGGCCGGGTCCGGGTGATCGACCCGGACCACCCGACCAGCGTGCAGCAGCGGGCGCAGCCGCTTGTGCAGCGCCACCCAGGCGGCCAGCTCGGTCTGCTCGGCGGCGCTGATCGAGGTGATGTCCCACTCGATGCCGTGGTGGCCGAAGAGCGCGGTCGCCGCCCGGAAACCCAGGTCGTGTACGCGGTTCGTGGTGTGCGAGCGTTCCGGGCCGACGTGGGTGCCGATCAGCTCCGGTGGCAGCAGCAGCCCCGTCCAGCGCTGGATGCTGAGCCGCTCCAGGGCGTCGTTGCAGTCGCTGGCCCAGACCCGGTCGGTACGCGCCAGGATGGCCAGGTCCACCCGGGCCCCGCCGGACGAGCAGCTCTCGATCTCCACGCCCGGGTGCCGACCGCGCAACTCGTCGAAGAGCCGGTAGACCGCCAGTGTCTGCCCGTGCACCCCAGGGCGGCCATGATGCCCGGCCTCGGTGAGGTCCCGGTTCTGGTCCCACTTGAGGTACCGGATGCCGGGGTGGTCGGTGAGCAGCGTGTCGAGACGTTCCAGCACATGGTCGTACGCCTCGGGGCGGCCCAGGTCGAGCACCTGCTGGTGACGCCAGGCCGGCGGTAGCCGCCCCGGCACTGCGAGCACCCAGTCGGGGTGCGCGCGGAACAGGTCCGAGTCGGGGTTGACCATCTCCGGCTCGACCCAGAGGCCGAACTGGAGGCCCTGGCCGGTGACGTGCTCGATCAGCGGTTGCAGGCCGTCCGGCCAGACGCCCTCGTCGACGTACCAGTCGCCGAGCCCGGCGGTGTCGTCGCGCCGGCCGCGGAACCAGCCGTCGTCGAGCACGAACCGCTCCACGCCGATCTGCGCGGCCCGGTCGGCGAGCGCCCGCAGCCGGTCCAGGTCGTGGTCGAAGTAGACCGCCTCCCAGACGTTGAGGGTCACCGGGCGGGGGGAGCGCGGGTGCCCGGGGCGGGCCCGGAGGTGGGTGTGCAGCACGACGCTGAGCCCGTCCAGCCCGGCGTCGGACCAGACCGCGTAGAGCAGTGGAGTCTCGTACGACTCGCCGGGGCCGAGCCGGACCTCGCCGGGGGCCAGCAGCTCGCCGCCGCCGAGTGTGGACTCGCCGGTCGGTAGACGTTCGGCGAACGTGACGTGGTCGCCGCTCCAGGCGGTGTGCACCGCCCAGACCTCACCGTGGCCGAAGCCGAACCCGGTGGTGCCCGCCACCAGCAGCAGGGTGGCGTCGTGCCCGGTACGGCCGTGTCGGCCCTCCCGGACCCAGGTGCCGTGCTGCCACGGGTGCCGCTGCGGGGACCGTTCCCGGCACCACCGGCCGGTCAGGTCGAGCAGCTCGGTGGCGACCGCCGGCACCGGCAGCACCGGTGTCAGCTCCCGCAGCTCGTACGCGTTGTCGCCGTCGTTGCGCAGCCGGTGCCGCGTGGTCAGCAGGCCGTGCGGGTCGAGCGTGATCTCGATGGTCAGAGTCAGCCCGGCGGCCGGGTCCGACGCCCGCACTGTCACCAGCGCCGCGCCGGGCCCGGTGTCGCGCACGTCCACCCCGTCGAGGCGGAAGGAGGTGGACCAGTCCCGTCCGTCGCGGTGCCCGGCCAGACCCGGTCGGCCGCTCCAGCCGGCGCTCGCCTCGGGCAGCACTGACAGCATTGTCGGCTCGTCGAAGCTGCTCGGCACCACCGGCGGTACTGTCGCGTCGCTGAGCTGACGCAGGCCGTCGTCGTCGAGGTCGCCGACGTCGCCGCCCCAGTGCACGATCCGGGGCAGCCCCGGGCCGCGCGCGTCGAGCACCAGGCTGGTCCGCGCGCGGCGCAGGTGCAGGATCGTCATCCTTTGGAGGCTCCCAAGGTCAGGCCCCGAACGAAGTGCCGCTGGAGCATAAAGAAGATCACCAGGGTGGGGATCGCGACGAGCACGCTGCCCGCCGAGACCAGGTTGTTGTCGGTGAAGAACTCACCGCGCAGGTTGTTGAGTGAGCTGGTCACCGGGAACTTGTCGCCGGTACGCATGAGGACCGTGGCCCAGAAGAACTCGTTGTAGATCCAGGTCACCTCCAGCGTCGCCAGCGCGGCCAGGGCCGGCCGGCACAGCGGCATGGTGACCTGCCAGTACTGTCGCCAGATGCTCGCCCCGTCGACCATCGCCGCCTCGTACAGGTCACGGGGCAGCGCCTTCATGTAGTTGCTGAGCACGAAGACGCAGAAGCCGCACTGGAAGGCCACGTTGATCAGGATCAGGCCCCAGTAGCTGTCGTAGAGCAGCTCCGAGTCGCTCATGAACTCCGGCAGCGGCACCTCGGTGAACAGCCGGAACAGCGGGATGAGCAGCGCCTGCTGGGGCAGCAGGTTGGCCGCGGTGAAGATTCCGAGCAGGACGAGGTTGAGCTTCCAACTGAACCGGGCGATGACGAACGCCACGCAGGAGGCGAGGAAGAGGGTGAGCAGCACCGCCGGCACTGTGATGTACACCGAGTTGAGGAAGTGCTGCCCGAACTCCGCCGTCCGCCAGGCGGTGACGTAGTTGTCGAAGGTCCAGCCGCCGAAGGAGACGTAGCCGTTCGCGGCGGTGTAGTCGTACGAGCGCAGCGAGGTCAGCACCGCCCAGGCGATCGGGAAGAGCCAGGCCAGCGAGACGGCGATGAGGAAGCCGTGCAGCAGCATCCGCAGCGGGGTCAGTTTGCGGCGGCGCGGCGGCGCGTCGGGCCCGTCCTCCGTACGCCGGGTGATTGTCGCGGTGCTCATTCCCGGTTCTCCCTCATCACGGTCGCCAGGTAGATGGTGATGAAGACCAGCGAGACGACCAGCATGATCGTTGCCAGTGCCGAGCCGAAGCCGATCCGGCTGGCCTCACCCACCACGTTCTGGGTGACCAGCGCGGAGATCAGCTCCAGCCCGTTGCGGCCCTTGTTGACCACCCAGACCAGGTCGAACGCGCGCAGCGACTCGATCACTGTCACCACCAGCACGATGATGTTGATGGGCCGCATGACCGGGAACACGACCCGGAAGAACGTCCGGCTCTCCGACGCGCCGTCGACCGCCGCCGCCTCGCGCAGGGACGGATCGACGCCCTTCAGGCCGGCGAGGTAGAGCAGCATGATGTACCCGACGTGCCGCCACCCGGAGGCGACCATCACCGCCCAGATGTTGACGTTCGAGTCGCCGTACCAGTCGATGGTGCTGCCGAAGACCGCGTTGATCAGCCCCTGGTCCCGGGAGTAGAGCAGTTGCCAGACGAAGCCGATCAGTGCCAGTGAGAGCACCACCGGCAGGTAGAGCGCGGTCTGGTAGAAGCGGCTGCCGCGCAGTTCCTTGTCCAACAGCACGGCCAGGAACATGCCGAACGGGGTGGCGACCACGAAGAGCGTTGCCAGCCAGAGCAGGTTGTGTTGGATCGCCGGTACGAACGGCGGGTAGATGTTCACCACGTCGCTGTAGTTGCGTGCGCCGACGAACTCGATCTCGTTGAGGGGGCCGATGCCGTCCCAGTTGGTGCCGGAGAGCAGCACTGTTGCTGCCGCCGGCAACCAGACGAACCCGGTGACGAGCAGCAGCGGGACGAGCACCATCAGCGTGATGACCACGCGGTCGGTGCGGGACAGGAGCCGTAGCCGCCGGCGACGACCACCTGTGGAGGTGGTCGCGGCCGGCGGCGGCACGGCGCGATCCGCTTGGATCAGGGGCAGGTCGGACACGATGTCCTCCCCCTTCCGCCGTCAGTCAGTGAAGATCGACTTTTTCTGGTTCTCAATGGACGAGGTGAGCCCGCCGATGTCCTGGGGGTTCTTGATGAACTGCTGGAGCGCCGGGATGATCACTGTCGAGGCGAAGTCCGGCCGGGTGTCCCGGTCGAGGAACTGGGCGATCTCGGTGGCCGACCCGACCAGTTCGGCTGCCTTCTTCTGCAGCGCGGTGTAGCCGCCGACGTCCGCGCCGCTGTTCGCGACGAGGACGGCCGGGTCGTTCTTCAGGTTGATGTCCGCGGCGGCCTTGCCGCCGAAGTACTCCAGCAGCTTGCGCGCGTTGTCCTCGTTCTTGGGCTTGCGGGCCATCATGTAGCCGTCGATCGGGGCGTCCAGCGCTTTCGCGCCGATGGCCGGGTCGATCTCGGGGAAGGTGAAGAAGTCGAGATCGTCCTGCTCGTCGTTGCTGAACTGCTGACCGACGAAGAGGCCGAGCAGGTACATGCCGCTCTTCTTCTGCTGCAACGACTGCGCCGCCTCCTGCCAGGTGCGGCCGAGGCTGTCCGGCTGGTGCAGGGGGAGCAGGCCGGCCCAGGTGTCGAAGACCTTCTTGACCTTGTCGGAGGTCCAGGCTTCCTTGCCGGCCATCAGGTCGATGTGGAACTGGTAGCCGTTGATGCGCAGGTTGAGGATGTCGAAGGTGCCCATCGCCGGCCAGCCGTCCTTGTCGGCGAAGGCGATGGGGATGAGGCCGTCCCTCTTCATCTGCGCGCCGAGCGCGGTGAACTGGTCCAGGGTGGTGGGCACCTGGTAGCCGCGTTGCTGCCACACCGACTTGCGGTAGAAGACCGCCCACGGGTAGTACGTCCCCGGTACGAAGTACTGTTTGCCGTCGTCGCCGGTGGATGCCTTCTTGAAGGCGTCGGAGTAGCCGGAGAGCTTGCCCCACACGTCGCTGATGTCACTGGCCAGGCCCTTCTGCGCGAAGAAGCGCATCCGGTAGCCGGCGAACCAGGTGAACACGTCGTCCGGCTTGCCCTGTAGGTAATTGTTGATGTTCTCCTGGAACGTGTTGTGGTCGACCGTATTGACAGCTACCTGCACCCCGGACGAGGTCTTGAAACCGTCGGTGATCTTGACCAGGACGTCTTTCGGCTTCGGGTCGGACTGGTTCGAGCCGAGCGACACGTCAGTGCTGGACCCGCCGGAGCCGGAGTCGTCGCCGCAGCCGGCGAGCAGGCCGGTGCCGAGCAGCGCGCCGGTGCCGGCCGCGCCGGCCAGCAGCGATCGTCGGTTGATGCCGGCGACTGAGGGCGGTACGAGCCGAGCCAGGTACTCGGCTTGGGATTGGGGACGGGACATCTGTGCCTCCTGCGGATGAGAAGGAGCTACGCCCAAGGGCCGTCAGTGTGGTGAAGGCAGGTCCGGCGTCCTGATCGCACATTGAGATCCACCGAGAATCCACATTGGCGAACACGAACGGCCATTGGGGCCTCAAGCTACCCTGCAGTCGGGCGCTGTCAAGAGGGCTGTTCGCCTCTGATAACCCAGTCGTGACACGGCCGTTACCTGGTAAACGTTGGAAAGAAGCTCGATGTTGGAACCTGTTGACTTCCATAGGTCGGCGGGTGCACCCTCAGCTGTCATGCGGCGATGGCAGGGTGACAGCATCCATTTCGGCGGCGACTACAACCCCGAGCAGTGGCCCGAGGAAACCTGGTCCGAGGACGTCGAACTGATGCGCCAGGCCGGCGTCAACCTGGTCTCCGTCGGCATCTTCTCCTGGGCGCTGCTGGAGCCCACCCCGGGGCGGTTCGACTTCGGCTGGCTGGACCGGGTGCTGGACCTGCTGCACGACGGCGGGATCCAGGTTGACCTGGCCACCGCCACGGCCAGCCCACCACCGTGGTTGGCCCACGCGCACCCGGAGACGCTGCCCCGCCGGGCCGACGGCGCGATCCTCTGGCCCGGCGGACGGCAGGCGTACTGCCCCAGCTCCCCGGTGTTCCGCGAGCGCTCACTGGAGCTGGTACGCGCGGTCGCCGGCCGGTACGCCGAGCACCCCGCCGTTGTCATGTGGCACGTCTCCAACGAGCTGGGCTGCCACAACGTGCACTGTTACTGCGATGTCAGCGCCGAGGCGTTCCGCGGCTGGCTGCGCGAGCGTTACGGCGACCTGGATCGGCTCAACGACGCCTGGGGCACCGCGTTCTGGAGCCAGCGCTACGGCGACTGGGCCGAGATCAATCCGCCGCGCGCCGCGCTGACCTTCGCCAACCCGACGCAGCAACTGGACTTCCTGCGGTTCTCCTCCGACGAGCAACGCGCCCAACTGCGCGCCGAACGCGCGCTGCTCAAGACCCTGGTCCGGCAGCCGGTCACCACGAATTTCATGATCGGCATGGCCAAGCACATGGACTACCACTCCTGGGCGTCCGACGTGGACCTGGTCTCCAACGACCACTACCTGAGCGCCGCCGACCCGCAGGCGCACCTCGGGCTGGCGTTCGCCGCCGATCACACCCGGGGCGTCGCCGGCGGCGACCCGTGGTTGCTGATGGAGCACTCCACCAGTGCGGTGAACTGGCAGCCGCGCAACGTGGCCAAGCTGCCCGGGCAACTGCGCCGCAACAGCCTCGCGCACGTAGCCCGCGGCGCTGACGGGGTGCTCTTCTTCCAGTGGCGTGCCTCCCGGGCCGGCGCGGAGAAGTTCCACTCCGCGCTGGTGCCGCACGCCGGCCCGGACACCAAGGTGTTCCGCGAGGTCTGCCAGCTCGGCGCGGACCTCAAGGCCCTCGCGGAGGTGCGCGGCGCTCGGGTGGACGCCGACGTGGCGATCCTGTTCGACTGGGAGGCGTGGTGGGGCGTCGAGCTGGATTCGCACCCCAGCGTCGACGTCACCTACACCGACCGGCTGAACGCACTGTACGGCTCGCTGTGGCGTGCCGGCGTAACCGCCGACATCGTCCACCCGTCGACCGACCTCAACCGCTACCGGCTGGTCCTGGTGCCGACCCTCTACCTGGTCCGGGACGCGGACGTCGCCGCGCTGCACCGTTACGTCGCGGCCGGTGGCACGGCGGCGGTCACCTACTTCAGCGGCATCGTCGACAGCAACGACCACATCCGGCTGGGCGGCTACCCGGGCGCGTTCCGGGAGTTGCTCGGCGTCCGGACCGAGGAGTTCTTCCCGCTGCGCGAGGGCGAGCAGGTCCACCTCGACGACGGCGGCACCGCCGACGTGTGGACCGAGTGGGTGCACCCCGACGGTGCCGAGGTGCTCGCCTCGTACACCGATGGGCCCCTGCCGGGCGTGCCGGCGCTGACCCGGCACCGGGTGGGCGACGGCGCCGCCTGGTATGTCGGCACCCGGCTGGACGAACCGGGCACCGACCGGCTGGTGGCCCGGCTGCTCGCCGAGGCCGGCGTTCGCCCGGCGGTGTCGGCGCCGTCCGGGGTGGAGGTGGTCCGCCGCCGCGACGGCGACCGGACCTGGCTGTTCGCGATCAACCACACCGACACCGAGGTACGCCTGCCGGTGCACGGCGTCGAGCTGTTGACCGGCGGACACTGCGCCGGTGAGCTGTCACTGCCGGCCGGTGAGGTGGCGGTGGTCCGTGAGGATCGGACCTGATTCTGACGACAGTCACTGCGCGAAGGAGGTTCCCCACATGCTCGCCCAGCAGCGGCAGACCGCCATCCTCGATCTGATCCGCCAACGCGGCGGGGTGCGGGTGAGTCACCTGGTCAGTCGGTTCGGCGTGTCAGACATGACGATCCGGCGTGACCTGGAGGTGTTGGCCGAACGCGGCCTGGTCGACAAGGTGCACGGCGGCGCTACCCTCGCCGGGCCCGGCTCGGCCGAGGAACCCGGCTTCGCCGCCAAGTCGATCCGGCAACAGGCGGAGAAGCGGGCCATCGCCGAGCGGGCGGCGACGATGGTGGAGCCGGGGATGGCCATCGCGCTCTCCGCCGGCACCACCACCGCCGCGCTGGCCACGCTGCTCTCCGACGTACGCGGGCTGACGGTGGTGACCAACTCGATCCCGGTGGCCGACGCGCTCTACCAGAACCCGCGCGCCGACCAGACAGTCGTGTTGACCGGTGGCATCCGCACCCCGTCGGACGCGTTGACCGGGCCGGTGGCCGAGGCGGCGATCAGCGCGCTCAACGTCGACCTGCTGTTCCTCGGTGTGCACGGCCTCAGCCCACGCACCGGTTTCACCACACCCAACCTGCTGGAGGCCGGCGTCAACCGCTGCCTCATCGGCGCGGCCCGCCGGCTCGTGGTGCTCGCCGACCACACCAAGTGGGAGACCATCGGCATCGCCACCATCGCCCCACTGGAGGCCGCCGACGTGCTGATCACCGACCGTGGGCTGCCAACCGAGGCACGCACCACGATCGGCGAACAGGTAGGCGAACTGGTGATCGTCAACGCGGCCTGAGGCCCTCGCGCCGCGCGCCCCGCGCGCCCCGCGCTGCGCCGATCTTGCATTTTCGGACGTCGAGATGCCTGCGTTGCCCCATAAGCCGCAGCAGAAAGCGCAAGATCGCCGAAAGGGGGCGGGGCCCGACCGCCTCGCTGGCCGTCGTTGGGCAGGCAGGCTCCGGCGTGGTCGGCCTGCCGCCCGCACCGGCGGTGGCCGGGCATGATCCGGTCACAGAAAACCCAATGTCGTACGTGCTGCGCGTCCTCGGCCGAAACGGTGGTGCCGCCGAGGTCGACCTGCGGCGTGGAAGCCAGGGACCGGGCGAGCATCCGCGCCAGGTCCAGCGCCTCGGCCAGGTTGGTGACCGCCACCGGCAGGTGGATCACATAGCGAGGCCTCTCCGGGTACGCCTCGACGGCGAACCGCGGCAACGGCGTGAAAAGCCCGCTGTACTGGTGCTCCCACCCCGGGCTCACGGCTGACGCCGCTCGGACCAGGCGCTCTGCCAATCGCGCAGCGCGCGCTTCACCCGGGCGTTCTCCTCGCTGAGCCGAGCCACCTCGTGGTGCAGCGTCACCAGGTCGAGCGCGACGCGGTGCAGGAACCGCCGTACCTCAGTGGGGTCCAAGCCTCGTCGGCCGAAACCGACGACGGTGAACTGCCGGTCGCGGACCTGGCTCGGGTGCAGCCGCGCCAGCCGAGCGCCGCCGTGCAGCGTGCCGTCGTAGAGCGTGCCTCGGGTCATTCATCACCTCACGCGTCGTCGATCGATGGGCGGGTCAGGGTCGCGAAGGCACCCTTTGCCGTGGTAGTTATTCGTTCAAGTCGGTTCGGAGCCGGGGTTCGCACATCCCGACGCTCTAGTTGAGACCCGACGAGAGCCGGTATGCGCCTGCCACTCGCCAGGCCGTCTCTCGTCACCTTCTCGGCTGTTGGCACAGCCGCGGTTGCCGTGTTTGCACCGGGCGTCCCCGGGGGCCGGCGATCACCTCACCCGATAGCCACGTTTCCAGTCGCCCTGAACTGGAGCAATGGTTCCTACGCGGGCCTCGCCAACGAATCGAGAGGTGAACCATGCCGCACAAACCGTTCATCCGGACCCTGCGTGCGCAGTGGCTGGGTCAGCAATTGCGAACCCTGCGGGAGGAGCGCGGGATGACGTTGAAGCTTGTCGCCGAGCATCTGCAACGGGACATGTCCGCGCTTGGTCGGTACGAACGTGCGGACTGGCCGATTCGCAAGGGTGATGTGATCGCGCTGCTGGATCTCTACGGATTTCACCACGCGGCCGAGCGGGCTCGCCTGCTGGTGCTTGCCGAGGAGGTCTGGCGCACCGACCGGTGGGACGAGGACTACGGCGACGTCGTGGACGCGTCCTTCATTGAATATCCCTGGCTGGAGGGGCGCGCGGAACAGGTCTGCTGCTTTCACCTCACCCTGGTGCCGGGGCTGCTTCAGACCCGCGAGTACGCCGAGGCCGTGATTCGTAATGCGGCAGAACCGGGGGTTACCGAAGCGACGATCAATCGCTGGGTCGAGCTTCGGATGACCCGCCAAGAGGTTCTGAGGCGACGCCGCCCACTCAAGATTTCTACGGTGATCGACGAAGCTGCGCTGCGGAGGATGGTCGGCGGGCCGGAGGTGTGGTGCCGACAGCTACACCACCTCTCGCAGGCGCAGCGACTGGGCAACGTGGCAATCAGAGTCATGCCGTTCGGCATGGCCCTGCACCAGGGGCTCGACGGTACGTTCTGGATATTCCGTCTGCCAGAGCCGTATCCTGCGGTTGCCTACGTCGAGTCTCTGGGAGGGCGGCTCTACCTAGAGTCGCCGAAGGCTGAGCGCTTCGTTCGCGCCTATGGTCGTCTGCTGGAATCTGCGCTCAGCGAGAGCGAGTCAACGAAGTTGATCACGAGCATCGCGGAGGAGTTGTCATGAGCGAGAACATCCCCTACGTCGCTTGGCACATCAGCAGCAAGAGCGACAGCAACGGCGGTAGCTGTGTGGAGGCGGGGCCCGTCCTGGACGGTTCCGGCCGGGTGGCGGTGCGCGACAGCAAGGATCGCGCGGCGGCGACCCTCGTCTACCCGGCAGGTGGCTGGATGGCGTTCGTCGACGGGGTGAAGGGCGGCGAGTTCGCACCCTGATGCATGATCGACTCGGGTTCCCGAAAGTCGGGGTGTCACCGCGACCCGGATACCCCGACCTCAGTGAATGCGGGTCAATCACCGTCGCTGGTGTCACCTTTCCGCACGCTGTAACGCGGAAGCTCGGCCCGAACTGCGCTCGGCGGCCCGTATCGGGTCGTTGAACTGATCGGTCGCCGGTCCAGGGGTGCTGCGCGGCGCAGGCCGAACGCCTGATTCGTTTGCGACATCAGCTCCAAAGGCTCGCCGACTGACATTGGCCCGACGCTGACAGTGAACGTGGAGGCCGACATCGACGGCCGAGGTGGCGCTTCACAGCCACCTCACAGGGGTCCTGGATAGGGTGCCGTTCGAGTCAACGTCCGACTCCAGCCTGGAGCGGTCGGCGTCGCACAGGAGTTCCGATGGTCTTCAAGAAGATGTTGAGCGCGTTCGGTGTGGGCGGTCCCAGCGTGGACACCGTGCTGACCAACCCCAACACCCGGCCCGGTCTGACCCTCGACGGGCAGGTCAACCTCGTTGGTGGCGACGCTGAGGCAGCCATCGAGCAGGTGGTGATCGGCCTCGTCACCCGGGTCGAGGTCGAGGGACACGACACCGAGTACGCGGGCACCATGGAGTTCCACCGCATGGCGGTCAGCGGGTCACTCGTACTCGCCCCGAAGCAGCAGCTCTCGATCCCGTTCCAGCTGCCGGTGCCGTGGGAAACCCCGATCACCGACGTGTACGGCCAGCGCCTGCACGGCATGACGATGGGTCTGCGCACCGAGTTGGCTATCGCCCGCGCGGTCGACAAGAGCGACCTCGACCAGGTGGCTGTGCACCCGCTGCCGGTGCACGAGCGGATCCTGGAGGCGTTCCAGCGGCTCGGCTTCCGGTTCAAGCACGCCGACCTGGAGCGTGGTCACATCCGGGGCGTGCAGCAGACGCTGCCGTTCTACCAGGAGATCGAGTTCTTCGCCTCCCCGCAGTACGCGAGCACGATCCGGGAGGTCGAGCTGACCTTCGTGACCAGCCAGCGCGGTGTGGAGGTCATCCTGGAGTGCGACAAGCGCGGCGGGTTCCTCAGCGCCGGGCACGACGCGTTCGGTCGCTACCAGGTGGCGCACACCGACGCTGACCGCGTCGACTGGGCGCAGGTCGTCGACGGCTGGCTGCGCGAGACCACGTCCCGTTACGGCAGCCTGCGCTCCCAGTACGGCCCCAGCCACGGTCACGGGCACAGCCGCGGGCACGGCATGGGCGGCATGGTGGCCGGAGCGGCGCTCGGCGTCGCCGGGGGCATGATCGCCGGCGAGATGATCGAAGACGCGTTCGAGGGCGACTTCGGCGACTTCGGTGGCGACGAGTAACTGGTCCACAAGCGACGACGGTGGCCTCCGGGAGTCCTCCCGGAGGCCACCGTCCTACGCGTGACGCGTCAGTGCTTGTTGCGTTCCTTGCCGGACCGGCGCGCGGAGCCGGCCTTCGACAGACCACGGCTGACCAGGTAACCACCGGTCAGAATGGTCAGGAACAGCCACGCCTGGTTCGGGTTGTTGATGTTCAGCCCGTTGGCGGTGGTGCCCTTCCAGAACGCGGCGATCACCACGAGCGCGACCGCGGCGGCGTAGACCCAGAATTCCGTCGTCAGGAACGCCTGCTTGGTCTCCGTGCCCGGCGACGGCATCGGGTCTCGGTGCCCGTCGCGCATGGACGGCATCTGCTGGGTCTGCATGTCCCGCATCGACGCGGGATTCTGCGGGTCGTTCATGGGCCGGTTCATCGGCCGGGTGGAAGCAGCCTGCGTGCTCATCTGGTCCTCCTCAGGATGCGATGAGTCGTACCTGCATTCCCTCGCCCCGCTACCGCGTTTCGGTCACGGCACGGTTCGCTTTCGTGGCGGGGACAACCCCCGACTACCCGAGGCCCCGGAGCAGGTAACACCGATCGCCGGCCGGGAAAATCCGGCCGGCGATCGGATGGTCGAGGGGTCAGCGCAGGCCGTTGCGCCTGGCCACGCTCACCAGAAGGTCCGGGTCGTCGGTGATGATGCCGTCGACGCCCAGGTCGATGACCCGCTGCATGACCGTCGCGTCATCCACGGTGTACGGGATCACCTTCAGGTTGTCGCGCGTCTGCAGGGTCCGAACGTCCGGTCCGTGGAAGTATGCCGGGTTCTCCCGCAGGTACCAGTCGGTCGAGGCGACAGTGCCCTGCCTCGGGTCGTGCACCTGCCAGTTGGCGGAAACCGTGCCAGCTCCCGCTGCCCGCGTCAGCTTGCCGAGGTCCTGGTACTTCCACCAGTCCAGCCCACCGGTCCAGGGGCTCTTCACCGACGGGTTGCCGTAGACCGCCTCCAGCGAGCACTCGTCGGCGAGGGTGACGCACTCGGCCGGACCGTACTGCCAGACAAGGCCGACAGTGCCGATGCGGCGGTCGAGCTGCTTGGCGTACGTGATGGTGCGCCAGTCGAACGACTGGATGGTGGCCCTGCTGGTGAAGCCGGCCCGCTGGATCGCGTCGACGAGCTTGCGGGTGAAGCTGCGGTACGGCTCGGTGTCGTTCACCACCGGACTGATCTTCGTTTCGATGTTCATTCCGATGTCGGTGCGGCCACTCGCCTTCACCAGGGCGAAGACCTCGTCCAGGGTCGGGATCCGGGCACCGGGCGCGGGCACCTGGGCGGGCAGTTCGGGCAGCGTCTTCGTGCCGCAGTCGACGGTCTTGAGCTGCGCCAGGGTCAACTCGTGCACCGGCTTGCCCACGTACGGGAACGTCCGGTCTCCCGGGCGCACCGGGGCGGTGTCGACGCAGTGCGACCCGTTGACGGTCCGGTCGTGCAGCACCACGAGCTTGCCGTCGGCCGTCACGTTGGTGTCCAGCTCAAGGGTGGAGATGGCCCGGTTGGACAGCGCGTTCGCGAACGCCGGCAGGGTGTTCTCCGGTCGGGTGGCCCGACCGCCCCGATGTGCCTGGATGTCGAACGGCGCGGCGTACGCCTTCGGCAGCCGGTAACCACGCTGCGCCAGCACGCCGCGCAACCGGTCCGGGTAGTCGGTGATCATGCCGTCCACGCCGTCGTCGATCAGCTTGCTCATGGTCGGCACGTCGTCGACCGTCCACGGGATCACCTTGATCCCGTAGCGGTGCGCCTGGGCGACCATCTCCTTCGTGACGTACGGCTTGTAGCCCGGGTCGGTGACAGTGCCGTTCTGCGGGGACCCGTGCACCGGCGAGAAGACGCTGACGCCGAAGCTACGGATCGCCTTGATCGGGTCGCCGCCGAAGTCGTCGATGTCCAACCCGCCCAGCCACGGCGACGCACCCGGCTGACCGGTCTGCAGGAAGTCGTAGTTGGTCAGGGCGACCAGCGGCAGCTTCGGCTCGACCTGACGCATGCGCATCAGCGCGCCCCAGTCGAAGCTCTGGATGGTGACCTGCTTGAGTAGCCCGGCGGCGCGGATCTCGGCGGCGGTGACAGTGACGAACTGCTCGCGGGGAGCCGTCTCGGTCGGTGCGCCAGCCTCGACCTTGGTCTCGACGTTGAGCTTCACATCCTTGGCCTGGTAGCGGTTGACCAGCGCGAAGACCTCACGCAGCAGCGGCATCCGGGCACCGGGGACGGCGAGTTGGCCGGGCTTGTCCGACAGTGTCTTCGAACCGCAGTCCAGCGAGCGCACCTGGGCCAGGCTCAGCGTGTTGATGTACTTCCCGACGTACGGAAACTCCGGGTCGCCGGGCGTCACCGCGGCGGTGTCGACGCACTTGGTGCCGGTGACCTTCCGGTCGTGGGTGACGACGGCCTGACCGTCCTCGGTGATCTGCACGTCCAGTTCGAGGGTGCTCACCCCGAGTTGGAGGGCGTTACCGAAGGAGGCGAGGGTGTTCTCCACCCGCAGTCCGAGGCCGCCCCGGTGGGCCTGCACGTCGAATGTCCGGTCCGGTCGTGGCTTCGCCTGGGCGGGCACCGCGAGCCCGGTCGTCACCGTCGCGGCCACCAGGGCCGCGACGGCGGTACGGCGTACTGTGCGCACGCTGTCATCCCCTCCTGCCGGCGGGCATCTCCCACCGGTCGCGGGACAGCATGGACATCTCGGGCTGCGGGCAGGCGGCCAGCGGGCGGCGTGACGGTGAACCGCCGTGGACGACCTCCCGGTCACGCCGGGTTTGGTCGCCCGGTGGCCGGGCACCCAGTCAGTTCCACAGCTTCTGCGAGGTGATGGACGTGCGTGAGGACGACATGCGGCAGGACGCCGCCCGCGAGGCCGAGGACCGGATCGCCGGTGGCGTGTACGGCAAGGGCGCCCTCGACGAGGTGACTGTGCCACGCACCGATGTGGAGAGTGAGATCCAGCGCGACGACCCCTTCGACCCGGCCAAGGAGCGGATCGACCCACAGGTGCTGCGCGACGGTGGCCCTGTCGGCGGGCAGGGCGCGGTGACCACCACCGGTGGCACCGCCGGGCCGGCGAGCGTACGCCGGGTGGCCCGACAGCCGGAGCGACACCCGGGCACTGTCGCACCGACCACCACCGGCGATGCCACCACCGGTGGCCTGAGCACACCGATGGGCGGGGGCACCAGCGACCAGTCCACGTCCGCAACGGGCCCGGCGAAGTCCGTCAGGGACAAATCGACCGACTAACCCACCCGCCGCCCCGACCGCGCGACAGCCCGGTCGGGGCGGTGAGCCTCGTGGTCAGCTCGTCGGGCGGAGGACGCCCAGGCGTTGGGTGGCGCGGGTCAGGGCCACGTACAGGTCGCTGCGCCCGCGGGGGGATTCGGCCACCATCCGGTCCGGATCGACCACCAGCACCGAGTCGAACTCCAACCCCTTGGCCTGCGCGACTGTCAACACCACCACCCGGCTCTCCAGCTCCGGATGCTCGCCGACGGCGGCCTCCGGCAGTGCGGCGGTCACCGCCGCGCCCAACTCACCCACCCGGCCGGCCGGCACGAGGACCCCGAGCCGCCCCTCGGTCAGCCCGGCCGCCTCCCGGGTGGCCTCGGCGACCAACTCCGCCGGCAACCGGCCGGCGGGAACCGTCCGGTCCCACGGCGGTACACCGCTCTCGCGCACCGAGCGCGGCGGCCGCAGTGCCGGGTCGATCTCGGCCAGTACCTCGGCGGCGACCGCCATGATCTCGGCGGGAGTGCGGTAGCTGACCGTCAGCTCGGTGAGCCGCCACCGCTGCTCCACGTACGGGGCGAGGGCGTCCGCCCACGACGGCGTACCGCTCAGCGCGCCGGTCTGTGCCACATCTCCGACGATCGTCATCGACCGGCTCGGGCAGCGGCGCATCAGCAGTCGCCAGGCCATCGGCGAGAGTTCCTGCGCCTCGTCCACGATCACGTGACCGAACGCCCAGGTGCGGTCGGCGGCGGCCCGCTGCGCGGTGGTCAGCCGGTCGGCCTCCTCCTGCCGCTCCAACAGTCGATCCGCGTCGATCAGGTCGGTCACGCCCAGGATCTCACCGCCCTCGGCCTCGTCCTCGACGTCGATCGAGCGGGAACCCCTGGCGATCTCCAGCACGCCCTCGGCGTACTCCCGTTCCATCATCCGGATGCGGTCGCGCCGGGCGGCGGCGGCGCGTTCGTCCTCGCCGAGCAGTTCGGCGGCCTCGTCCAGCAGCGGGACATCGGCCGGCGTCCAGCCACCGCGCTCACGGTGCAGCAGCGCCCGCTCGTCCTCGCTGAGCATCGGCGCGGCGGCGGCGATCCGGTCCCTGTCGGCGTACAGGTCGGCGAGCAGCCGCTGCGGGGTGAGCACCGGCCACAGCCGGTCCAGGGCGGCCTGGATCTCCGTCTCCTCGCGCAGCTCGCGGCGGATCTCGGCGCGGTCCGCCTCGTCGAGGAGGTTGTCCCCGCCGAGCGGGTCGGCGCCGATCCGTTCGGCCACCTGGTCGGCGAGCGCGTGCACGATCTCCACGTCGAACAGCGCGCGGGCCAGGTTGTGCGGTCGGCCGGCGCGACGGACCCGGTCCCGGGCCGCGCGCACGATCTCCGGGTCGAGGGTCAGCGTCTCCCGCTCGACCTCGATCTCCAGCGGCTCGTCCGGCACCCACTGCCGGTCCCGTACGGCCAGCGCCAACACCTCGGCCAGCACCTCCCGGCCCTTGAGCGCCGCCGTCTCGGCCGGCTCGGTCCGTTGGGCGCTGACCCCGGGAAAGAGATCACCCTGGGTACGCAGCAGCACGCCGGTCTCGGCCAGTGTCGGCAGCACCTGGGAGATGTAGCGCAGGAAGGTCGCGTTCGGGCCGACCAGCAGCACGCCACGGCTGGAGAGTTCCCGGCGGTGCGTGTAGAGCAGGTACGCCGCCCGGTGCAGCGCGACAGCGGTCTTGCCGGTGCCGGGGCCGCCCTGGACCACCATCACGCCCGGAAGTTCCGCCCGGATGACCTCGTCCTGCTCGGCCTGAATGGTCTCGACGATGTCACGCATCCGGCCGGTACGGCCCGCGTTGAGCGCGGCGAGCAGCGACGCCTCACCGGTCAGCTCCTCGTGGGCGCCGGGGGAGGCGGTGTCGATGTCGAGCACCTCGTCGTTGAGCCCGGTCACCTTGCGCTGCCGGGTACGTAGGTGCCGGCGACGGCGTACGCCCTGCGGGTTGGCGGCGGTGGCGAGGTAGAACGGGCGGGCGGCGGGTGCCCGCCAGTCCATCAGCAGCGGGTCGTAGTCACCACTGGTGTCGAAGATGCCGATCCGGCCGATGTAGCGGCGGGAGTCGTCGTCGCCGTCGAGACGGCCGAAGCAGAGCCCGTTCTCCACTGCGGAGAACTGTTCGACCTGATCGGCGTACATCGCTACCGAGCTGTCGCGCTGCGAGCGATCCTGGAGGGTGCCGCCGGTGTTGTGCAGCTCGGCGGTGAGCCGGTGGGCGGCCTGCTCACGCAGCTCGTCCAGCCGGTTGTAGAGCATCGAGACGTACTCCTGCTCGCGACCGATCTCGTCGTCGAGCGGCAATTCGCCGGAACCGCCGGAGTGCCTTGACAAGCCGTCTCCCTAAAGATTAGAATCCTTTGCAGGAACGGCTTTAAGCCGTTCTTTTTTGTGCCTTCGAACTGTTGAAGATAGCGCGTTCCGCCGGTTCTCACCAAGCCGGGCGGTCCGGCGCGCCGGTGATCGCGAGGTGACGGCGGATGATCCTGCGGACCGGCCAACGGGTGGTCTTCATCGGGGACAGCATCACCGATTGTGGTCGACGCGACGTCGCCGCGCCCTACGGCAGCGGATATGTGAGTCTCGTGCGTGCCCTGGTCGACGCCCGGCACCCGGAGTTGGAGCTGGAGTGGGTCAACCGGGGTGTGGGCGGCGACACGGTGCGGGACCTGGCCGCCCGCTGGGACGACGACGCCATCGCCGAGCGCCCCGACTGGCTCGCGGTGCTGATCGGCATCAACGACATCTGGCGGCACTACGGTGACCGGCCGGATGAGGCGGTCGGCATCGAGGAGTACGAGCGCACCCTGCGCGACCTGCTCCGTCGGGCGGTCGACGCCACCGGCTGCCGCCTGATCCTCGGTGACCCGTTCTTCATCGAGGCCGACCGGAGTGTTCCGCAACGCGCCGACACCGACCGGTACGCAGCGGTCGTCGCGGGGCTGGCGACCGAGTTCGACGCGGTGCACGTGCCCAACCAGGCGGCGTTCGACAGGGTGCTGGCGGTGAGTCCGGCGACGCGTTGGGCCGACGACCGGGTCCACCCGCACCTGCCCGGCCACGCGGTCCTCGCCGACGCGTACCTCAACGCCCTCGGCGTCTCCTGACCTCGGCCTGACCCACAGCGAAGCGCCGGGCCGACCGTCAGGTCGACCCGGCGCGAACACCGCGGAGATCAGCCGCGCGCGGCCTGGTACAGCCGCTCCGGCGTCACCGCTCCGGCGAGCACCCGGCCGTCGTCGGTGAGGAGCACGCTGAACAGTTTGCTGGTGAAGAGCCGACCGCTGCCCCAGTCGCCGCTGACCGCCGGCAGCCCGCCGAGCAGCTTCGACATGTCCAGGTCCGGCCCGGCGCCGGCGGGGGGAGCTGCCGGCTTCGGGGCGGGTTTCCCGGCGACATCGGCGCCGTCGAGGCGGCCAATCAGCACTGTCGTCCAGCCGTCGCCCACCGCGCGGACCTGCCTGTCACCGGCCGGCTCGACGTGACCGGGCTTGCCAGTCGGCTTTCCCGTCGGGCGCTCGGCCTTCTCCTCGTCGACGGTCACGCCGGGCGGTGGGTTGAAGCGGAACTGGTCGGCGTCCGGGCGGCGGTAGTCGACCTGGGTGAACGCCACCTCGAACGCCGGCCGGTCGCTGCCCTTCGCGAGCACCTCGAAGCGCAGCGGCACGTGCTGCTTGGCGTCGATGGCGATCCGCAGCTGGTGCACCAGGGAGTCCTGGTCGCGCGGCTGGAGCACCAACTCGTACGCGTCCCGGCCGGCGACGGTGGCCGACCGGCCGACGCTGACCTCGGTGCTCGGGTCGATAGCGTCCAGCGCCAGGTCGGCGGCCTGCTGCGGGGTGGCCGGCAGGCTCGCTGCCGGCTCGGGAGCGGGTTTCCAGGCCCCGGCGTCGCCGCCCAGCGTGCGGTGGGTGGCGGTGTTGCTGCGACTCTGCCACGTCCACAGGTCCCGGCCGTTGCGGATGATGTCCTGCTCGCCCAGAGTGTCCATCAGCGCGACCCGCTGCTGGTCCGGCCCGGAATACCAGACCCGCAGGGTGTGGGTGCCGGTCAGCAGGGTGGTCAGCTCGTTGCCGGGAATCAGCCCGACGAGGGGCGGCAGGCCGAGGTCGGCGCGTTGCACGACGGTCCCGGACAACCCCTCCAGCCGGGATGTCTGCAGGTCGACCAGGAGCTGAGCGGCGGTTCGGGGCGGCAGGCTCGGCTCGGCCTCGGCGGCGAACGTGCCGATCGCCGCGCCGCCGCCGATGACGGCGACGGCCGCGGTGGCCGGAACCAACCAACGAAGGATGGGACGGCTTCTCAGGACGGACATGGTGGCACCTCCTGCGGCCATCTTGCCTCGTGCGTGCTGTGAACGCGCTGAGGACACCGAACCGCGCCGATTGACCCGGGTGGCACCCTTGAGCTGTGCGGGTGCTGGTGGTGGAGGACGAGGCCCGGTTGGCGGCTGCCCTGCAACGCGGTCTCCAGGCGGAGGGGTTCGCGGTGGATGTGGCGGCAACCGGCCCGGCGGGCCTGGACGCGGCCCGGCACGGCGGGTACGACGCCATGATCCTCGACGTGATGCTGCCCGGCCTCTCCGGCTACGAGTTGGTCCGGCGGCTGCGCGCGGAGCAGCACTGGTTGCCGGTGCTGATGCTCTCCGCCAAGGACGGCGAGTACGACCAGGCCGACGGCCTCGACTGCGGTGCCGACGACTACCTGACCAAACCCTTCTCGTACGTGGTGCTGCTGGCCCGGTTGCGGGCCCTGCTGCGTCGGGGCGCGCCGGAGCGCCCGACCGTGCTGGCGGTCGGTGACCTGCGGCTGGACCCGGCCCGACGGCGGGTGACCAGGGCGGACGCCGAGGTGGCGTTGACCGCGCGGGAGTTCGCGTTGCTGGACTACCTGATGCGCCGGCCGGGCCAGGTCATCTCCAAGATCGAGTTGTTGGACCACGTCTGGGACGCCAGCCTGGAGACCGCGCCGAACGCCGTCGAGGTGTACGTCGGCTACCTGCGCCGCAAGCTCGGCCGGGACCGGCTGGAGACGGTCCGTGGCGCCGGCTACCGGCTGGCGACGTGACCGCCGACGGCCCGGCACCCACCCGTCGGGCCAGGCCCGGCCGGATGCCGGTCCTCGGGCTGCGTGGGCGGCTCATGGCGATCGGTGTGGTCGGTCTCACCGTCGGGCTGGCCCTGGGCGGGGTGGTGCTGCTCGGCGCGTTGGGCTTCGTGCTCCAGCGCACTGTCGACACCGAGGCGTTCCGCACCGCAGACGCGGTCGCCCTGCTCGCCGCCGAGGACGCGCTGCCCGACCCGCTGCCGGTGGCCGGCGGGCAGGTCCGCGTGCAGGTGATCGACGGGCAGGGACGGATCCGGGCGGCCTCGATCGACGCCGACCGCCTGGTGCCGATGGTCCGCCCGGAGCGACTGAACCGCGACGGTCGGCAGCGGCTGGAGGTGCCGGCCGAGCGGGTCGGGCTCGTCGGCCCGGTGCGGGTGGTCGCCGTGCCCGCCGGCACCGCGGCCGACCCGCTCACCGTGCTGGTCGCCCGCTCGATGGCCGACGTGCGGCACAGCACCCATGTGGTCCGGACCATCCTGCTGGTGGCGTTCCCGCTGCTGGTGGCCGTGTTGGCCGGGGTGGCCTGGCGGGTGGTGGGCGCCACCCTGCGGCCGGTCGAGGCGTTACGTCGAGGCGCAGAGGAGATCACCGGGAGGGCCGGCGCCGGCCGGCTGCCGGTGCCGGCGTCGGCCGACGAGATCCACCGTCTGGCGGTCACCCTCAACGGCATGTTGGGGCGGCTGGAGTCCGCCCGCGTCCGGCAGCGGGCCTTCGTCTCCGACGCCGCGCACGAGCTGCGCAGCCCGTTGACCAACATCCGGACCGAACTGGAGGTGGCCCAGCGCCTCGCCGACCGGACCGACTGGACTGCTGTGACCGCCAACCTGCTCGCCGACACCGACCGGCTGAGTCGCCTGGTCGACGATCTCCTGCTGCTGGCCCGCCTGGACGAGACTCCGCCGGCCCGGGGGACCGGTCCGGTGGAGTTGGGCGCGTTGCTGACCGAGGTCGCCGCCCGCTACCCGTCACCGCCGGTGCGGGTGACGCCGCCGGCCGGCCCGCTCTGGACGATCGGCACCGTCGAGGAGTTGCGTCGCGTGCTGGCCAACCTGGTCGACAACGCGGTACGCCACGCGTCCGGCAGTGTCGTGCTCGCGGCCGAGGCGACGTCGGCGGCGGGCGCCACTGTCGGGCCCGGCGTCGGGGCGTACCACCTGGTGACGGTGACCGACGACGGCCCGGGGATCGCGACGGCGGACCGGGAGCGGGTCTTCGACCGGTTCACCCGGCTGGATGACGGACGGGCCCGCGATGACGGGGGCGCGGGTCTGGGGCTGGCCATCGTCAGGGAGTTGGTCCGACGCGCGGGCGGCAGCATCAGCCTGACCGACGCGCCGGAGCAGCGAGGACTACGGGTCTGCCTGCTGCTGCCAGCGTTGCCGGCCGAGGACGGTCAACGGCAGACGGTCCGTGAGCGCGGACGTGACCGCTAACCGGGGGCGAGCCGGACGAGTGGCCACGGCGCCCCCCAACCGCCCGCCGGCGACCCTTTGCTCTGCACCTGCGGACGCGACAGTTACGTAACGTGATGCTTGCTGACGGGTGTCGAAGCGGGCGGTCGCGACGTTTCAGCTGCTCGTCGGGGATGGTGCGTATAGGTAAGCAGAGCAAAGCCTGGGCCGGAGTATGGACGGGGGCGTCGGGTGTGACGGTGTGTCACGGTGGGTTCGTCAACGGGTAGCCCACGCTGAGTGAGGTCTGCGGGGCATAGTCGGCAGGGCGTGCCGGGCAGGGCAGTGGCGGGCGGGGCACAGCCGGCGGGGGTGGCGGACAGGGCAGTGAAGGATCAGCGGCGGCGGGTGCAGACCTGCTTGGAACGCGCCACGGTGTCGGTGGACCAGGCGACGGCGACGGTGAAGCAGAAGTCGTTGGTGCGGTTGAGCGCGTAGATGACGAAGCTGGTGGTGCCGGCGGGCAGCGTCGCGAAGATGTTGTGGGTCTGGCCGGTGCGCCCACCCGCGATGACCACCGGGCCTTCGCCGCCGGCCGGGTAGGTCCAGTTCAGCGCGATGCTGTCCCGGGTGTCGCGCAGGGTGACCGCGCTGGGTGGGGTGCCGGGCGGGGCCGCGGCGGCAGCCGACGTGGGTGCCGTGCCGCCCGGGGCGGGCGCGGAGCTGGCCGGCGCGCCGGCGGTGGGGGAGGCGCTGGCCGGCGGCGGGCTCGGTTCGTCGTCGCCGTCGACCCGGGCCACCCCGGCGATCACCGCCGCCGCGCCGAGGAGCACCACGACCACCCCGGCCACCAGCACCGGGACCAGCCGGTTGCGCTGCTCCGGCGGCGCGCGGTGCACGGGCACGGGCAGCAGCCGCGACGGCGTGTACGGCTCGACCTGCCCGTACGGATCAGGCCGCGCGTACGGATCGGGCTGGGTGTACGGATCGGGCTGGGCGTACGGGTCGGACGGTCGGTGCTGGTCGGACGGCGGGTTCGGGTCGGGCGACCCGTACGGGTCGGCGGGTCGGTGCAGTCGGTACACCCCGGGCTGCTCCTCCGTGCCGCCGGCCAGCCCGACCACGTACGGGGGCACCGGAGGGTCGGTGGGGTGGGTCGACGGCTCGTCCGCCGCTTCGGGCGACCACCTGCCGCCCGACGACCCGATCGACTCGTCGGAGGGCGGCCGGGGGTTCGGCACCGCCCCGGCGTGGTGGGTTGCGGCTGCCGGCGGGTGGTAGCCGGATTCGGCCGGCCCGTCGCTGTGCGGTGGGACGCGGGCGGCCGGCACGACCGGCGTGTCCCGAGCTGTGGGCTGGTTGTCCGCGCAGGCGTGGTCGGGACTGGCTGCCGCCCGGGCCAGGGCCGCCACCTGGGTGGCCAGCGGGTCGTCGCCGGGCAGGTGCTGGCGGCACAGCTCGCGGGCGAGCGCCAGGTTGTCGTGTGCCTCGGCGAACTGCCCGCAGTCGCGCTGCATCGCCCCGAGCCGCGCCAGCATCTTGATGCCGCTGGGGTGTCCGTCGCCGTACACCTCGCGGTGCAGCTCCCAGGCGTCCTGGAGGCGGTCGCGGGCCACTGTGCACTGGCCGCGGGCGTACTCGACGGTGGCCAGGTCGGCGTGCGCGGCGAGCACCCGCAGCGACTCCGGGCCGTCCTGCGCGGTCAGCTCGATGATGACTTCCTGGTAGAGCCGCGCCGCTCGGGAGTGGCTGCCGACCCGGTGCAGCACCGCGGCCAGGGTCGCCGCCGCGGCCACCGTGCGCGGGTCGGCGCGGCCGTGCAGGCGGGTGGTGGCCGCGTACGCGAAGGCGGCCCACCCCCGGGCCGAGTGCGGCTCACCGAGGGCGATCAGCACCCGCGCCTGGAGGCTGGCAGCCTCGGCCAGCTCGGGGGTGGCGTTGGCCGGGCGGGGGTCGGCGTCGGTGAGCGCGTCGGACAGTAGTTGCTGTGCGCCGGCCAGATCGCCGGAGGACACGAGGTGGTGCGCCTGATCAGTCAGTTCACCGAAGCCGGAAGACACGCCCCATCGTGCTCATCCGACGACGGTAAGTACAAGACCCGCGCCGGTGTCGATTGGTCAGGATCCGGTCAGGTGCTCGGCCAGGGTCTCGCTGATCCGGCGCAACTGGTCGACCTGGGCGGGGCTCAACGCGTCGAACAGGTGTCGGCGTACCCCCTCGACGTGGCCGGGCGCGGCGGCCGCGAGGGTGGCGAAACCCTCGTCGGTGAGGACCGCGATCTGCCCGCGCCGGTCGGTGGGGCAGTCCTCGCGGCGCACCCAGCCGGCGGCCTCCAGTCGGGCCACGGCGTGCGAGAGCCGGCTGCGAGACGACCCCGCGGCCTGCGCCAACTGGCTCATGCGCAGTTGCCGACCCGGGGCCTCGGAGAGCTGAACCAGGATCTCGTAGTACGCGTGCGGCATGCCCGCGTCGCGTTGCAGCTCGCGGTCGAGAGTGTCCATCAGCACCCGGGAGGCGGTGAGGTACGCGCGCCACGTGCGCTGCTCGTCGGGGTCCAACCAGCGGGTCATGACCGCCATCATACTCCCGATGGTTGAAGGTTCAACTAAACCGCGCTAGTCTCGGGTCATGGGTATTCATCGGCTCAACCACGCGGTCCTCTACGTCAGTGACCTCGCCCGCAGCGTCGCGTTCTACAGCGACGTGCTGGGCTTCCGCCCGGTGGCGATGACCCCGGACGGCTTCCGGGGCGCCACCTTCCTCCAGGCCCCCGACTCCACAAACGACCACGACCTCGGCCTCTTCGAGATCGGCGCGGGCGCCGGGCGGTCGGCCGCCGGCCGGTCCACCGTCGGCCTCTACCACCTCGCCTGGGAGGTGGACACGCTCGACGAGCTGGCCGCCACCGCCGAGCGGCTCGCCGCGGCCGGAGCGCTGGCCGGCACCTCCGACCACGGCACGACCAAGAGCCTCTACGGCAAGGACCCGGACGGTCTGGAGTTCGAGGTGGTCTGGCTGATCCCGGCCGACCTGCTCGACGACACCGCGCTAGCTGCCCGCAAGCAGATCGGTCGGCTCGACCTGGACGCCGAGCGGCAGCGTTACGGCGGGCAGACCCGGGGTGGGGTGGGGATCTCCGTCCCGGCCTGACCGCCCGTACGGTAGAACGGACCGATGCCGACCGACCGGACCACTGAATTCCTCCGCGAGCTGCTGGTCCGCCAGTTGACGACCTGGCTGCCCGCGGCCCTGCACCGCTCCCGGCGGGCCACCATTGCCCTCGCGGGCGCCGACGCGGGCAGCGCGGAGGCCGCGCTGCACCTGGTCGCCACCCACGGCGACCAGGTGCGCGGCCGGCAGGTGTCGGTGCTGGTGCTGGCCGACGCCGCAGCCGACCTGCCGGCCCGACTCGGCCCGATCGAGGCGGAGCTGCCCGCCGAGGTCACCGTGCACCTGCTGCCCGGCGAGCCGTACCGACTGCCGGTCGCGGTCAAGGCCGCCGGGGCGGCCGGCGCGCCGCTGTTCTCCTTCGTGGACCTGCCCGGCGCGGTGACGCCGAAGCTGCTCACCGCCGCGACCAACGGCCGGACCGGCGAGCTGCTGCTGCACACCGGCGACAGCGCCCGAGACCTGCTCGTCTCCGCCGGCTTCCCCCTGGTCGCCGAGGTGGCACCGGTGCTGCCCGGCGGCGAGGCCGCTGGGGTGATCGCCTTCGGCAGTCGCTCCGACCGGAGTCTCGAGGCGATCCGTGACGCCCTCTGGGCGATCGGCGCGGACCTCGACGTGCGCTACCGCGACCCACTCGACCCGACCGGCACGACTGTCGACGTGGTCGGCGATCCCGACCTCGAACCGCTGGCCCACGAGTTGCTGGCCGAGTTGCGGGCGGGTGGGCCACGGCCGGTCACCGAGCTGCGTCGGCACACCCTCACCGCGACCGTCTACCGTGCCGCCGACGCCAACCAGGCGCTCGTCGACCTTCTCGACGCCGGCGCCCTGCGACGCGATCGCGACTCCGGGCGGCTGGCCGGCGACGAGATCATCACCCTGGCGCGCTGACCGCCCTGCCCGGCACCCCGCACCACGCCCCGCCCGCACCCACGCGATCTTGCACTTTCTGCCCCGGCATAAAGGCTATTCCACGCAAAACAGCGACAGGAACTGCAAGATCGCTGGGCTGGGCCGGGCTGGGCCGGGCTGGGCGGGCTGGGCTGGGGTGGGCCGGGCCGGGCTGGGGGCGGGCTGGGGTGGGGTGGGGTGGACGCCGAGCGGGGTGCCGGTGAATCACCGGCACCCCGCTCGACTCCCGGGATACTTACGACCGGGACTTGTCCTGCTTCCAGCTCAGTGGACCCGGCAGGTCGACCCGGTGCGCGCGGGCCTTGGAGTTCCAGGACCAGCGACCGATCTTGATGCTCCACGAGGAGAAGCCGTTCTCGGTAAAGTTCAGGATGATCGGACCGTACTTCTTGCGCTTGCGAAACATGAGGCCCATCGGAGGTCTCCCCTCGTCACCGTTCCCTGCCGTGTCGAGATCGAACATGCCCGAACCGACAACTTTTGAAACCCTCTCGCTGTCCGTCCTGGACGGTCGCCCACCGGATGTCGCAATCTCTATTCACCAGATAGGTGTTGCGGCGCGGTAAACCCTGTTCGGGGCGCTCCGTAACATCGGCAGCGATAGAAGTCTCATCTTCTGGAAGGCCGTTGACCGCTCGTTCCGATCGCGGGCAGCATGGGGTCATGTCGCAGCGGGATGAGCTTCTCCTCACCGCTCGTGTGCACGTCGACCTGGTCCGGCACGCGAGCGCGCTCTGTTGAGCTGACCGGTCCATCCGGCTCGGCTCCAGCGCCGCACTCCCATCGCCCGCCCGCTCAACGCGGAGCAGCGTGCCCGCACGCCCTCATCCGGGCGTTCCCGCTTCCCATCGTGGACAGATCAGGAGACTCCTCATGTCCCCACCCCGTCGTGCCATTCTGCGTGAGCTCGCCGTCGTTGCCGCGCTGGCCGTGCTCACCGCCACCGCCACCGCCGGCTGCGGCGGTGACGCGGCAGCCGACGGCACCCAGGCCAGCGAGCTGCGCTACCAGGGCTCGGTCGGCCAGGTCACCCTCCCCGAACTCGCCGCCGACCTCGGCTACCTCGGCGACGTCAAGCTCAGGTGGATCGGCAACGTCACCGGTGGCCCGCAGGACATCCAGGCCACCGCCACCGGTCAGAGCGACTTCGGCGGCGCGTTCAACGGCGCCATCGTCAAGCTCGCCACCGCCAACGCCCCGATCACCGCGGTGGTCAGCTACTACGGCTCGGACGCGCACACCTTCCAGGGGTACTACGTGCTCGACGACAGCCTGGTCCGCAGCCCCCGCGACCTGATCGGCAGGAAGGTCGGCATGAACACCCTCGGCGCGCACGCCGAGGCCGTGCTCAAGACCTGGCTCGCCCGCGGCGGCCTCACTCCCGCCGAGATCAAGCAGGTCGAGCTGGTCGCCCTGCCACCTGTCAACACCGAGCAGTCGCTGCGGCAGCGGCAGATCGACGTCGCGGTACTCGGCGGGGTGATCCGGGACAAGGCGGTCGCCAGCGGCGGCATCCGCACCATTTTCACCGACTACGAGCTGCTCGGCGCCTTCAGCGGCGGCACCTACGTCTTCCGTGACGACTTCATCAAGCGCAACCCGCAGACCGTCAAGGCGTTCGTCACCGGGGTCGGCAAAGCCATCGAGTGGGCCCGCACCCAACCCCGGGAAACAGTGGTCGCCCGGATGCGGGACATCATCGGCAAGCGCGGCCGCAATGAGGACCCGTCGCTTGTCGCGTACTGGAAGAGCAGTGGCGTCGCCGGCCATGGCGGCGTGATCGGCGAGCAGGAGTTCGGCACCTGGATCGACTGGCTCGCCGCCGAGGGCGAGATCAAGGGCGACCGTCCGAAGCCCGGCGACATCTACACCAACCGGTTCAACCCCTTCGTGGACGGGGGGACCGCGTGAACACCGACAAGATCCTCTTTGATCGGGTGAGCAAGACCTTCCCGGTCCGCGCCAGCCGGCGTGGCGGCGCCGGTGCGGTCACCGCGCTGGACGAGGTCACCCTGGGGGTACGCCCCGGCGAGTTCCTTGTCGTCGTCGGCCCCAGCGGCTGCGGCAAGTCCACCCTGCTCGACCTGCTCGGCGGGCTCACCGAGCCGACCGCGGGACGGGTGCTCGTCGACGGTCGGCCCGTCACCGGCCCCGGCCTGGACCGGGGCATCGTCTTCCAGCAGTACGCGCTGCTGCCCTGGCGCACCGCCGCCGGCAACGTCGCGTTCGGCCTGGAGGCCAAGGGGGTGCCCCGCGCCGATCGCGCCGCCCTGATCGAGCACCACCTGGACCTGGTGGGCCTGCGCGGGTTCGCCGACCGTTACCCGCACGAGCTGTCCGGTGGGATGAAGCAGCGGGTGGCCATCGCCCGCAGCCTCGCGTACGACCCGGACGTGCTGCTGATGGACGAGCCGTTCGCCGCCCTGGACGCGCAGACCCGCGACTCGTTGCAGGACGAGCTGGTGCGGATCTGGGCCCGTACCGGCAAGACGATCGTGTTCATCACCCACGGCATCGACGAGGCAGTGCACCTCGGTCAGCGGGTGGCGGTGCTGACGTCGCGGCCCGGGCGGCTCAAACAGGTCATCGACATCGACCTCGGTGACCGGGACGCGGTCGAGGACGTCCGCTCCACCGACGCGTTCCGCCACCACCGTCACCAGATCTGGACCCTGCTGCGGGACGAGGTGCGGGCCGCGCAGGCCGCCGAAGGCGCCACCGGCAGCCGCACCGCGCACACCGGAGCAGTTGGTGCTCGTACTCCCGTCGTCGCCGGAGCCGACGCGCTGCGCGCGGCGCCGGCGGCGGCCCACCCCGAGGAGGCCCGCGTTGGTTGACATCGCCGAACGTCCCGCCCGGCTGGCGGCCCCGGCGGCCGGGCCCGACGCGGTGGCCGCCGCCGGACCCGCCACCGGCGGACTTGCCGGCCGGCTGCTCGGCATCGGCGCGAAGGTGCTGCACCGCACCGTCGCGATCGTCGCGCTGGCCGCGATCTGGGAGGGCGCACCTCGGCTCGGGCTGGTGGACCGGGTCTTCCTGCCGCCGCTGTCCGAGGTGCTGGTGGCCTGGTGGGAGTTGCTGCGCAGCGGGCAGCTCGCCGAGCACGTGGGCGCGAGCCTCACCCGGTCGTTGGCCGGGCTCGGCCTGGCGGTGCTCACCGCCATCCCGCTCGGGTTGCTGATCGGCTGGTACCGGCCGCTCGCCGAGCTGCTCAGCCCGCTGCTGGAGGTGTTCCGCAACACCGCCGCGCTGGCCCTGCTGCCGGTGTTCGTGCTCATCCTCGGCCTGGGCGAGACTTCCAAGATCGCCCTGGTGCTGTACGCGTGCTCCTGGCCGATCCTGCTGAACACCATCGCCGGGGTGAAGGGCGTCGACCCGCTGCTGATCCGGTCGGCCCGCTCGATGGGGCTCAACCACCTGCGGCTGTTCCAGAAGGTGATCCTGCCGGCCGCGGTGCCGACCATCTTCACCGGCGTCCGGCTGGCCGGGGCGTACTCGATCCTGGTGCTGGTAGCGGCCGAGATGGTCGGCGCGAAGGCCGGGCTCGGCTACCTCATCAACTACGCGCAGTACAACTTCGCGATCGCCGACATGTACTCCGGGATCATCACGATCTCCGCCATCGGCCTGGTCGTCAACCAGCTCCTCATCGCCCTCGAACGTCGCTTCTCCACCTGGCGCGTCGACGTCTCTGCCGGATAGGACGGACACCAATGACCCGCACACTGCACCTCAACGCGTTCCTGATGGGCGTCGGCCACCACGAGGCCGCCTGGCGGCACCCCCGCACCGACCCGCGTCGGGTCACCGACGTACGGCACTTCCAGGAGCTGGCCCGGATCGCCGAACGCGGCACTCTCGACTCACTCTTCCTCGCCGACGGTCTGTCGGTCGGGCCGAACCCCCGGCACAACATCCAGGCCGTCTTCGAGCCGCTGACCCTGCTCGCGTCGCTCGCCGCGGTGACCGAACACATCGGTCTCATCGCCACGGTCTCCACCACCTACAACGAGCCGTTCCACGTCGCCCGCAAGTTCGCCTCGCTGGACCACCTCAGCGGCGGTCGGGCCGGCTGGAACATCGTCACCTCCGCCCAGGAACGGGAGGCTGTCAACTTCAACCGGGACAGCCACCCCGAACACGCCGACCGTTACCGGCGGGCCGCCGAGTTCGTCGACGTGGCGATCAAGCTCTGGGACAGCTGGGAGGACGACGCGCTGGTCTTCGACACGACGGCCGGGGTGTTCGCCGACACCGACCGGGTGCACGAGGTGGCGCACCGCGGGCCGGAGTTCCAGGTCCGTGGCCCGCTGAACATCCCCCGGGGGCCGCAGGGTCGACCGCTGCTGGTGCAGGCCGGCTCGTCGCCGGACGGCATCGCCTTCGCCGCCCGCTACGCCGAGGCGGTGTTCACCGCGCAGCAGACCCTCGCCGACGGGCAGAGCTTCTACGCCGAGCTGCGCCGGCAGGTCACCGCCGCCGGCCGGGACCCGGACCTGGTGAAGGTCCTGCCCGGCATCGCGCCGGTGCTCGGCGGCACCGAGGCCGAGGCGCGGGCGCTCGCCGCCGAGCTGGAGGAGCTGATCGTCCCCGACTACGCCCTGGCCCAGCTCTCCGGGATGCTCGGCATCGACCTGACCGGCCTGCCGCTGGACGGGCCGCTGCCGGAGCTGCCGGCCGCCGGCACCGTGCAGGCCCACCAGAGCCGCTACCAGCTCGTCACCGAGCTGGCCCGCCGGGAACAGCTCACCATCCGCCAGCTGATCGGCCGGCTCGGCGGCGGTCGGGGTCACCGGGTCGTCGCCGGTACGCCCGAGCAGATCGCCGACCAGATCGAGCTGTGGTTCACCCAGGGCGCCGCCGACGGGTTCAACATCATGCCGCCGCACCTGCCCGGCGGGCTCGCCGACTTCGTCGACCACGTGGTGCCCGTGCTGCGCTCCCGTGGGCTGTTCCGCACCGAGTACGCCGGTCGGACGCTGCGCGAGCACTACGGCCTGCCCCGACCGGCCAGCGCGTACGCCGCGTCGGCCCTGGTGCCGGCATGACCACGGTGGAGCGACCCACGGCGGACGTCGCCGGGCTGCGACCGGTGAACCCGGACCTGTTCCGCGCGCTGCTGCGGCGCCAGGCCAGCACCGTCACAGTGGTCACCGCTGTCGCCCGCGCCACCGACCCCGCCTGCCTCGGCGGGATCGGCGCGCCCATCCGGGCCGGCTTCACAGCGACCTCGTTCACGTCGGTGTCGCTTGACCCTCCGCTGGTCTCGTTCTGCCTCGGGGTGGCGTCGTCGAGTTGGCCGGTGCTCGCCCGCGCCGAGCACGTCGCCGTGCACCTGCTGGGCGCCGGGCAGCGGGAGGCCGCCACTGTCTTCGCGACCAGCGGCATCGACCGGTTCGCCGCGTACCCGGACTGGACGTCGGGACCGTTCGGGGTGCCGCTGCTCGACGAGGTGCTGGCCCGGCTGCTCTGCCGGGTGGTGCACCGGGTCCCGGCGGGCGACCACACGCTGGTGATCGCCGAGCCGCTGGCGCTCGGCGACGGCGGCGACGGCCCGCCGCTGGTCCACCACCGGGGCGGCTACACCACCGCCGTGCCAACGTGAGCGCGGTCACCACTGCCGACCTGCTCGCGTTGGACCGGGCCGCCCAGGACCTGCTGTTCCGGGCGGCCCGCACCGCCAACACGTTCACCGACGAGCCGGTCACCGACGCCCAGGTCGCGGCGATCCACGACCTGATCCGGTACGGGCCGACCGCGTACAACGGTCAGCCACTGCGGGTGTTGCTGCTGCGCACGGCGGCGGCGCGGGCGCGGCTGCTGCCGTACGTCTCGTCGAGCAACCGGGCGAAGACGGCCAGCGCGCCACTGGTGGCGGTGCTCGCTGCCGACCTCGACTTCCACGAACGGCTGCCCGAGCTGTACCCGCACCGGCCGCAGGCCGGCGACTGGCTGCGCGACAGTCCGTCCCGCGCCGAGCAGGCCCGGTTCAGTGCGACCCTCCAGATCGGCTACCTGCTGGTGGGCGTACGTGCCGCCGGGCTGGCCGCCGGCCCGATGGCCGGGTTCGACGCCGCCGGGGTGACCCGCGAGTTCTTCTCCGACGGCCGGCACGAGGCGCTGCTGCTGCTCAACCTGGGCCACCCCGGCCCGGACGCCTGGGAGCGGCGGCTGCCCCGACTCAGCACCGAGGAGGTGGTGTGGACGCTGTGAGTTGACCCGGGGTCAGCGGGGCTCCCACGCGTCGGGCAGCGCGGTGAGCTTGCGGACGTGCGCGGGCAGTCGACCGCTGACGATCTCGGCGAGGCTCACCTCGTCGACGACCCGCCGCACGGCGGCGCGCACGGCCACCCACAGGCCGGGCAGGTTCTCCGCCGAACCCTCGTACCGGGTCTCCTCGGGGCGCAGCCCGCGTACCCCGGCCAGTGGGCCTTCGACGGCGCGCAGCACCGCGCCGACTGTCACCTCACGTGGTGGCCGGGCCAGCGTGTAGCCGCCCTCGGCGCCGCGTTGGGCGCGGACGACGCCACCCCGGCGCAGATCCGCCAGGACCGCCTCCAGGAACTTGCGGGGCATGTCCTGCTCCGCGGCGATGGCCTGGGTGGACATCAGCGAGGGGTACGCGGTGGCGAGGCTCAACGCCGCCCGTACCGCGTAGTCGCCGCGCGCGGAGATCTGCACCCTGCCATCATGCCCGCCCGGTGCCGCCCGGCCCTCCGGCGGGCGACCCGGGTCTCGTGGCGTGCCCGCCGTTGGCGGGTTCGCCGGGGGTGCCGGGGAGGAACCAGCCGCCGTTGACGCCCGTCGACTCGGCCGGCGGTCGAGGTCGGACCACCCGGCCGGCCACCGCCTGATCCCGGGCGGCCCGGAACGCGCCGGGGCTGACCCCGACCTCGCGGGTGAAGAAGCGGCCGAAGTTCGTGGGCTCGGAGAAGCCGAGCCGCCTGCCGATCTGGGCGATCGGCTGATCTGTCGCGGCCAGCAACCGGCCGGCCTGCAACGCGACCCGCTCGTCGATCACCTGTTTGGCGCTGCGGCCGGTGACGGCCAGGCAGGCCCGGGTCAGGGTCCGCACCGAGCAGCCGAGTTCGGCCGCGTAGTCGTCCACCCGCCGGGTGTGCTGATAGCCGTGCTCCACCTCGCTGCGGAACCGGTGGAACGTCTCGTCCTCGGGTCGGGACGGCGACCGGTCGTCGTGGGCCACGGCCAGCCGCAGCAGCAGCACTGCCAGTTGATGCCGCAGCAGCGCGCGGGCGGTGGGGCCGTCGGGGTGCCGCCGACAGTCCACCGCCAACTGGCTCACCTCGCTGATCACCGCGTCCTCGTCCTCACCGGCCAACTGCCGCCAGGTCGCGGTGGTGCTCAGGTCGACGTCGAAGCCGCGCAGCGCCTCGGCGTCCCAGGCGACCACTGTGGCGTCGAACTGCGGGCCGGCGCAGCGCAGCACCTGGCCGGGGTGGACCCGCAGCAGCGTGCCGGGACGGCAGGGCAGCGGATGAAAGTCGAGCTCCGCGTCGCCGTGCCCACGCGTGGTGAGAATCAACAGCTCCCGCTCGACGATCACCGGCCGACGCCAGCCCGGGGCACCGGCAAGATCGGCCAGCGCGAACGTGGTTATCTCGTCGGTGACGGGAGACGCCGTTCCGATCGATGGCGCGGGGGAGGGATCGGTGGAGACCATCGCCTGCGACGGTAGCCCGAACCGCAGGTCACCGCATCCCGATCGGCGTCCGCAGCGGAAGCCGCGGCAAGCTGCGGGCTTGTCCCGGTCCCGGCGGCCGGGCTACGTTACCCGGCGGTAGCGCCATCGGTCCGCGGTCCACCCGGTATCCGCCGGTCACCCGACCGGCCGGCGGCACCCGCCGACTCGCGATGGGATGGGCATGACGCAGCTGTTCTCGGTCGAAGGTAAGACGGTCCTGGTCACCGGTGGCTCGCGGGGGATCGGGCTGATGATCGCCCAGGGCTTCGTCAGGGCCGGCGCACACGTGATCATCTCGTCCCGCAAGGCGGATGTCTGTGAGGCCGTGGCCACCACCCTGTCCGCCGAGGGCCGCTGCGAGGCCATCCCCGCCGACCTCAGCGACGACGCCGGCGCCGAGACGCTGGCCGCCGCCGTGCGCGAGCGCATCGGCCGCCTCGACGTGCTCGTCAACAACGCCGGCGCGACCTGGGGCGCGCCGCTGGAGGACTACCCCGAGGCCGCGTTCGACAAGCTCTGGGCGGTCAACGTCAAGGCCGTCTTCCGGCTCACCACCGCGCTGCTACCGGCGCTACGCGCCGCCGCCAGCGCTGACGACCCGGCCCGCGTGATCAACATCGGGTCCATCGACGGCATCCGGGTGCCGATGATGGAGGTGTACGCGTACTCGGCCACCAAGGCGGCCGTGCACATGCTCACCCGCAGCCTCGCCCACCAACTCGCCGGTGAGCAGATCACCGTCAACGCGATCGCACCCGGCCCGTTCGAGAGCAAGATGATGGCGTTCGCGCTCGACGACCCGGCGAGCCGGGCCGCCATCGAACAGCAGGTGCCGCTGGGTCGCATCGGGCGCCCCGAGGACATGGCCGGCACCGCCATCTACCTCTCGTCGCGCGCCGGCTCGTACCTCACCGGGGCGGTCATTCCCGTCGACGGCGGCATCACCACGCACGGCTGAGCACCGGCCGACCCGGGGCGGGCTGTCCGGGTACCCCTGGGTGTGTGTGCCGGGGCCGCGCGGACTCGGCAGATCCGCGCGGCCCCGGTATGGCCGGTGTTGCCCGTTCGGGCGGTCAGCGACCGGCGAGCAGCCGGTTCACCGCCGTGTCGACGTCCAGGTGCTCGGCCTCACGGCCGCGCGGGACGACGACGTAGGTCCGTCGAAGGAAACGCACCAGGACGCTGCGCGGCACCTCGAAGAGGGCGTTGCCGTCCGGTGACGAGAGGGCCAGCGCGACGAAGTCGCCGCGCGGTGTGGCCCAGGGCCAGACCCGCACATCCCCGATGCCGGCCGGTTCGTCCAGGCCGGTGACCAGAAGTTCGCGAGCGAACGACCAACTCACCGCCTCGCCCCCTGCCGATTCGGCATGGAACAGGACATGGACCGCATACGGGTCAGCAGGGTCGTAACGCAGACTGGCACGCACCGGCAAGGCGGTGGCGTCAGGTGCGACGAGCCTTAGCGACGTCTCGACCTCTACGGTCGTCGGTCGGATGACACTCATGGACGTTCTCCCCCCGGCACCGCTGCGGAACGCGCGTGTCCCGCTTTTCCCATACTCAGGTGCTACTCCTGGCTACGCTCCGCCATACGCTGACTTCACCCAGTGGTGGGAAGGGGGACGGAAAGGCCGCGTGAATGTGAGCATTCATGTAGGATTTCCGGTTCTGCCCAGTGCGTGATCCCGCCCGGTATCGGGTGGCTCAGTCGTCGACTTACTCCGGTAACGTCCAGTCGGCCGTTGCAGTGACGGGCCCGAGCGACACTGGGGGGTGAAATGGTGACGAAGCAATCCTCAGTGGATCCGGCGGCGGCGCCCGGCCCGCCGAAAGTCGGGGTCCGAGCAGCCGAAAAGCGGGGGTACGGAGTGCCGATGGAGCAGCCCGAACGGGCCGGTCGGCCGGCGTCCGACGCCGGTCGTCCCGGCGGTGATGGCGCCGGTCGTGGTGGTGACACCGCCGGTGGTCGTGGCGGCGGCACCGGTGCCGCCGCCGGCGGAGTCGCCGTGCAGGAGCGGCCGAGACACCCCCGCTGGCGCGAGCGGATCTCGCTGACCCTCGACCTCATCCGCGCCAACCCCACCGGCCGGATCGCACTCAAGATCTTCATTGCGATCGCCGGGGCGCTTGTGGTCACCATCGGCATCGCCCTCATCCCGCTTCCCGGGCCCGGCTGGCTGCTGGTGATCGCCGGCCTGGGCATCTGGGCAGTGGAATACCACTGGGCGCGCCGGCTGCTCGGCTTCACCCGCCGCCACGTCCACGGATGGACACGCTGGGTGACGAGACAGTCGCTGCTGGTGCGAATAGTGCTCGGCTCCGTCGGCCTGGTCTTCGTGGCCACGGTGGTCTGGCTGTCCCTCAAGTACAGCCTCGGCATCGACGTGGTGGCCGAGGCGATGCACTACCTCGCGACCCACTGACCCCGGATTTCCGGTCCGCTTCCACGATCGGGTAGAGTCAGTGGCGCTGAGGGCGATTAGCTCAGTGGGAGAGCGCTTCGTTCACACCGAAGAGGTCGCTGGTTCGATACCAGCATCGCCCACCAAGTTCCACAGCAGGGAAGAGCCCGGATGGACACAGTCCACCCGGGCTCTTCGCTACCCACCCACAGAGATCATGAGTCGCCCATGAGTCGCGACTGGGTCGCCTGTCTTGATTGCCTACGCCCCCTGCCGCCGCTCGACAAGCCAAGTTGAACGCTTACTCCTGCGGTGGGGGAGTGAGCCAGGCCAGGGGCTGTCCGTTGAGGGCGGCGTCGGCGAGGCGGTGGGCGCTGGCGGTCTTGAGCGCGGCTCGTGAGCTGTCGATCCATCGCTGCACGTTGTCGAGGCCGTGGTGGCGGTACTCGACGGCTTGGACGAGGCATTCCAGCTTGTCGGCGTCGCGAGCGACGACGGCTTCTAGTGTCTCGCCAGCTTCGTATTCGGCGACTGCGGCGGTGATGACGTCGGCGACGGCCGGTGGGCAGGCGGCGACCTGGTCGGCGGTGACGGCGGTGTTGGGAACAGCGGTGAGATAACGTTTGGCGATGTGTGGGATGTCGGTGATTCGGGTTTCCTGGGTGTCGTGCAGTGTGCAGAGCATCGACACCCGGGCTGGGTCGGCGCCCTCCATGGCGGCGAGCATCATTCCGATGAGCGCCGTTCGGAAGGAGTGCTCGGCGATGGACTCGGGTTGCTTGACGCCGGCGAACCACCAGCCGGTCCGGGCGGCGCGTTTGAGGACGCCAGCTTCGAAGATGAAGTTCATCGCTCCGGCGGCGTCGTGATCGTCGGTCATCTGCCCGTCCCTGTGCCGGTGAGCCCGTCCGCCCGCAGGCTGTAGACGATAGAGGTTAGTTCCTGGCGCGACTGCGCGGAGATCCGGTCACTGTCCAGGAGCGGAACACTGCGGTCGAGGAGTGCCCGAGTCGCGGCGGGGTTGTCGAGAGGGAGGCCGCGTCGTGCGGCCAGCAATGCCCAGACGTTGTGGATGTTGAGGTCAACGAAGGGATGCCCTGGATCGAGGCGATGGACCAGGTGCCGAAGAAGGACTGAGCCATGCCGGTCAGCGAGCGCTCCGGGCAAAGAAGTCATCGCGGTGGCGGTACGGGATCTCGCCCACCCAGTAGGCCGAGTAGTTGAGAGCCGCTCGCTCGCAGGCGTCGTCGGGATGTGCGCGAGCGATGAAGTCCCGTAACGGTTCCGGGTCACCCTGGTTGGCGAGGGACGTGACGACGGAGCGGGCGTCGGGCCACAGCGGTGACCAGGTGCGAAAGGTGGTCGTGCGGCGTGCTCGGGCGGTGGTCTGGGCGAGCCAACCTGCTGCTGCCTTGGTGGGGTCCATGCCGGCGAGGAAGCACGCTTGCCGGTGCAGCAGCACGTTTCGATGCCGTCCGGCTGCGGCGCGATCGGCGAGCACGTGAAGGTGAGCGAAGAAGGCACGTTGCTCGTCGACGGGCAGGGTCGGCCCGGACGCGACTGGACCCCGCCGGGGATGGGCGATGGGTAACCCTCTGGCGAAGGTCGGTGTCTGCCCAAGGACCGCCCAGAGGATCAAGTCGGTCAGACGGTGGGTGAGTACGGCCCAGCCCAGCGGCTGTTCGGCGATGTCGCGGCGGGCCACCTGTTCGTTGAGGACGGCGGCGAGGATGAGGTCCGCCTCGGCGGCGTCGTCGAGTGCCGCGAGCAGGAGTGTGTTCGCGCCGAGCCGTCCGAGCCGGCGTCGGACGGCGATCGCCTGCCCGAGCGGTACCGCGGTGAATGGCCGGCGTCCGGACTCCCAACTCTGCACTGTCACGCGATCGACGTCCAGGTCGACGGCGAGCTGCTCCTGGGTGAGCGGGATGGACTCCCGGATCAGCTTGAACAGGTAGCCGCTCACCCCGCCGCGATGTGGTGCCGATCCCGCGACCTGTCATGCGCCATCCCTACGTTGACCCGTGGTCGACGTTCCGCCGCGAAACCAATGCTGTGGCAGCTCATCTGGCCTGCTCACTCGTACTGCGGGTGAGTTCAACCGCCGCCGTCGTGATCGTAGCGTCGCAGTTACCGAACGTTCCAGATCCGGTCCCGTCGTTTCGGGGTCGGCCATGGAGTGCTGCCCGGTGGAGGGAGCCAGTGATGCGGGACAGGACGCCACCGTGGCGACGAGTGTCCTACGACCAGTACCTGATCGCCGTCGCGATGACGTTGGCACGGCGACACCGCCCGGCTTGGTCGTGGCGGAAGTGGAGCTGGATTTGCCGCTGTGGGGCGGAGTTGCCCTGTCGCAGCCGACACCGCATCCCGATCAACCGGGGACACTGGCCAGCCGAGGAAGAGCAGTGAAACGAGGTCGAGCGGCGCATCCTGGTCGTACACCTGCTCGCTAAGGACGGTCTGTGCACCGGTTGCCGGGCGTGGTGGTCGCGGCTCACGCCGTACCCGTGCTGGCAGGTGGACTCGGCGACCAGCCGGCAGGCGCGGTCGATAACGGCGGCGCTGCTCGGCGGCCGCGCATGACCACGCACGGTCCGGTGCTGCCGATCTGGAGCTGCGGCGGCTGCGACGCGCCCTGGCCCTGCCGCACGCGGCAGCGCGAGCTACGCGCCGAGTTCGACGACGCTCCGATCTCCCTGGCTCTCTACCTGGGTGCCCAGCTGGTGCGGGCCTCCGAGGACCTGACCTGGGTGCCGGCGGGTGCGCTGCACAGACGCTTCCTCGGCTGGCTTCGGTGAGCATCCTGCGGTCGGGTGACGAGAAGTTCCACTACAGCGACGGCTCGCACAAGTGGATCCCACCGGACCCGGACTACGACCAAAAGGTCTGGGACGAGCAGGTCCGCCAACACAAGCAAGGCCACCTCAGGAACGAGCGCCCGAAGGTCCGGATACAGCGCCTCGTCTGACGCCAGCAGTACAGCAGCGAAGTACAGCAACGGTGCCAGCCGAACCGGCCCGAGAGGCGCGCCAGTAGGCCGTCTGACCTCACATCAAGCCCAATCCGACCGGCTTGCCGAGAGTTCACACCGAAGAGGTCGCTGGTTCGATACCAGCATCGCCCACTCTCAGTTTGTGCAGGTCAGAAGCCCGTTGCCGGAGTCATCGGTAACGGGCTTTGTCGCATCTGCGGCTTACATTGGGAGCAGCGTGGCTGGTTCTCGGTTCGGGCCGCCATGGATTCGCCCGGCTGAGTGACCTGATTGCGGTCCCGAGCGGGCCTGCTGGCGGGTTGAGGAGTCCCACCGCTATCGGCTCCGACTCACGAGAGGGTGCCCCCGCGCTGTGGCTCACGGGCTGACTGGTGACCGCCGGTCCGGTCATCCGCCCACTCGCCGGTCCACATTGCGAGGTCGTGTACCCAGGTCGCCATGCTCCGCCGGGACTTGGCGGCCCACGTGGTTGCGTTCCTTGAAGCGAGTCGCCCAGGACCAGACGGTCAACCGCCATCCATCGCCGGGTGCGCGAACCCGAGCGGGCTGCCGGGGTGAACCACGTCTCGCCGGGCACCGGCGTCTCCTGGAGTGCTGTCAGTGCGGCTATGAGCTGGTGCTCGGCGGCCAGCTCGCCTGGTACGCCGAAACCGACCGGCACGCCCGCACCGTCTGCGAGTATCGCTGGCCCAGCGTGCCTAACCTCGGCGACATCCGCACCGTCGACTGGACCCGCGTCGAGCCCGTCGACGTCATCACCGCCGGGTTCCCGTGCCAGGACATCTCCAACGCCGGCATCACCGGAGCGCACTCCAGGGTGGCCGGCCGGAACGGCGTAGCCGTAACACTGTTCGCTGTTGGGCTGGGAGTCGCATTCCGTAGCGCCGGCAGCAAGCAGGCGGGCCTCGGCGGCGTCCCGGTCCGCGACCATGAAGTCGAGATGCAAGATAGATCGATGGTGAAGATAAGACGGTTCGACATCGCCGATGCTCCCGCCGTTGCGGGCCTCATCGAACGCTGCCTTCGTGAGGTCAACAGTCGCGACTATCCGATGGAGGTCATCGAGCGGATGTGCGACCACTTCACCGAGCAACGCATCAAGGAACTCGCCATTCAACGGCAGATGTTCGTCGCGGAGACAAACGGGATCGCCGGCACGGTCTCCCGTGACGGCAACAAGGTCTACACCATGTTCGTGCATCCGTGGGCCGCTGGTCGCGGCGTAGGACGGCTCCTCATGCGCCACATCGAGGCGCTGGCGGTGATCGACGGCTACGACCACATGGAAACCGGAGCGAGCATCACAGGGCATGGCTTCTACCATCGGCTCGGCTACATCGACGTCCGCTCCACGGAGACAGAGTTCGGCTTCAACTACATCCTGCGCCGCGATCTGCCATGACGGAAGCAATAGCCATCGAAGCTAGATGCAAGGTGTGCCCTCATGCGGCTGACATGAGGCGGGCGATCCTGGGCGTGCTCCCCGATTGACCGATGGGGCTGCGGGAGCCAGCGCTGAGGTTCCAGTCCGACTTAAACGGTCAATTCATCCTGGCTGGACAGCGGCTACGTCGTCTGCTGCACCTCGGTGACGGCGTGAACGAAGGCGCGTGTCAACGCGTTGCACTGCCTGGTCTGGCACCTGGCCTGCGCGTTGCTGCCGGCCACCCTCGACGGATGACGCGTCCTCCGCTACCACTTCCGAGACTTGCCGCCACTTGAAGCAGCGCAGTTGTCTATGGTGTGGCGACCTTCGTCTTCAAGGTAAACGAGGAGGGTCACGTCAGACTGCCGGCAGTGGTCCGTCAATGGTGCGGCCTCGCGCGGCCCCGGCCAACTACCCAAGATCGCCGAACTCGCCGCCCGCCCCCCGCAGGTCAGCAGGTAAGCCGGCCGGAACCTATCCGCCTCGACCGCGCCTGCCCGGAATCAACGGTTGTCGACGTTTGCTGTACTCGACAGCGAGTACCCCCTCGGCGAAGGAGGCCCATTGTCATGTCCAGCTCCGAGTTCAGCCCCGAGGCCCTACGCACCCTGATCCGGGCCGGCGCCTGGGTTGGCGGTCCCGACACCAGGAAGGCCGCCGTGCACCTGCTGACCTCCACCAAGCTGCCGGACCAACCCGGCTTCGCCGAACTGGTCGAGGTCGTGCAGATCCCTGAGTACGACGACGGCCACGACATCCAGGTCGCCGTCATCCGCGACTGGCCGGCGCTGCTCGCACTGCCGGCGGTCGCGCAACTCTCCGACGACGACCAACGGCTGCTCGCCCTGGCCGGCAGCCTCGCCACCGGGCAGCCGGTAGACCTTGCCGCGAACGCCGCCGTGCGGGGCCACGAGCACGCGGCGAAGGTCGCCGAGGCAATGGTGATCGCCGCCGGATACCACATGAAGTACGAGGTCAAGGCGACCGAGCGGCTCACCGCGAGATTCGCCAAGGCCTGAAAGCGGAATGGAGGGGCACCTCACGAGTACGGATGGGTGCTCGGGTGGAGAGCGTCGCTCTGCCCCTCTCGCAAACCTCGACGTCTCGGTCGAACTAGGCAATCTCGTGCTCGCGGGATTTCGCTTTCGCCGCACTGTCGTTCATGCCGAGTTCGGCGGGATAGCTGGTGAAGTGCTTCAGGTCGAACTTGCGGACGGCCGTGGCCCACGGGTTGTGCGTGGCAATGTGGACGAGGTGTTCGAAATGGGAAAGGTACGTCTCGCCGCGCTCGGCCCGCTCCGCGAGGATGTAGGGCTCCAGGACGCGCCACGCCTGCCGGGAGCGGTAGCTGACAGTGCCCATCAAAAGCCTTGGATCGACCGCCTCGAACGCCAGCATCTGGCCCAGACCGTTGTAGTAGAGAGACAGTCGGACCACGTGGTGGCGGGCCTCGACCGGTAGGGCGCTGACGCTGATACCGGGTGGCGGGTGTCGGCCAGCAAGCTCGTTGAGGACGAAGTCCTCCGCGCGTATGAACTCGTCGCTGGATCGGTCTCGGGTCAGTAGCTCGATCGCAACGAGGGTCTGGTTGGCAGTCTGCGCCGAGCGCAGTTGGCGTACCGCGAATACGACTGTCACGACAACCGCGATCGCGGACCCGCATGCCGCTACGACGTCCGCCAGGTCGGATATCACAAGGCCCGAGGGTACCGGGCCGAGGCGAGCATTGATGGCTGCCTTCCCCGCGCGCAGGACTGGCGCGATGGGCGAAGCGCGGGTACGGCCCTGTCACACGGAGCCTATGCCAGGCCATCGAAGCCGTATACGTGTCTCTCATGCTGCTGATCGACAAGCAGTTCGCGTCTCGACACCAGTCGCCAACCCGTGTCGAGTTCTGTAGGGAGGCCGAGCGCGACTTCCCACTCGTCGTGGTCGAGGTACTCGCGTATGTCCACCACCGTCACGCCGGCCTCGGTGACGACATCAGCCGGGACCATGCCTGCGGCCCGAGCGAGCAGATCGGCAACATCCACGCGCGGATTTTTCAGCGTCGCAGCAGCATCCGCCCGGGGTTACGTCGTGATCGACATGGGCGGCGGTTCCAAGGCTCAACTCACGACGAAGTTGGCCATCATGGCCATGCCTTCGTGTTCGAGGTTGTGACTGGCCAGAACCGCAGTGACGGTGATGGTGAGCCGGAAAGCCAGATCGACCACCGCCGCCTCGACGACGTGGATTGGGACTGCGGGGATGGTGTGGTCCGCGTGGTCGTCACGATGCGTGCGCCACCGTGGTCATCGGGGCGAGTGGGCTCTGACCGGTGCTGACGGGCGCTGTCCGAGGCGGCAGGCAGCCCACGAACCAGTGCCGCCAGTCGCCCAAGACGAGGGGTAGGCCGCCCAGCTCGCGGACCCGACGAGCTCGTGCTTTTGGCTGAAGTCATCGGCGTGCGCCATGGCGAACCGGTCGGGTGCCTGCCGCGCCCGGCCTCTCTTGGCCGGGTGGCGTCTCGGGCTATTCCTGGCCAGCCTGGGTGACCAGCGCGTCCAGCAGTGCGGAGGTCACAGGTTCGCCGGTCACGAGCACCCGGAAGTGGATCGGCCCGACCGTCTGGTCGACGAGGAGGTCGATGTCGGCGTCGGCGGGCAGCTCGCCCCGTGTCACTGCCCTCTCGAACGGCACTCGGTCGCGGGCCCGCAGCAGGGGCAGAACCTCCGCTCGCAGCCGGGTGGCCAGCTCCGGATCGTGCTGGGCCTGACCGACCAGGGCCCGGAACACCGCGCCTGAGTCGGACACCTCGAGGAAGCGGACCAGCTCGTCGAGGTGGGCGCGCAGGTCGGTACGGAAGGCGCCGGTGTCGGGCAGCGTGAGCTCCTGGGCGCTGTCGGCGGTGAACGCGTCGACCAGGATGTCGGTCTTGGAACGCCACCACCGGTAGATCGTCTGCTTGGCGACGCCGGCCCGGGATGCGATGCCCTCGATGGTGACCTTGGCGTAGCCGATCTCGGCGACGAGGTCGTCCGCCGCCTGGAGCACGGCCTCGCGGGCCGCCTCGCTCCGGCCGTGCCGGTTGCCGCGATGCACCAGGTGCTCCTTCCCGTGAGACGTCTTTCCCGTGAGGAGTCCGAGTCTTCCGAGACATTACAAGATCCGGGGATAGACTAGACGCAACGTAGCGTCTAGTCTATCCGTCATGACGACGACACTGCACGACCCCGCCGTCCGCGACCTGATCGCCCGGCTGTTCACCGAGGCCGAGCGCGACGATGAGCGTTCGCCGGGCCGGCCCGCACCCACGGTCACGCCGCAGGAACGCTCCGACCTGCTCGAAGACGTCTACATGCCGATCTCGGCTCGCGGCGGCGACCTGCTCTACGCCCTGGTCCGCGCGGCCCGCCCGCAGACGGTGGTCGAGTTCGGCACCTCGTACGGAATCTCGACGCTCTACCTCGCCGCGGCCGTGCGCGACAACGGGATCGGGCACGTCACCACGACCGAACTCAGCGCGACCAAGGTCAAGGCGGCCCGCGCCAATATCGAAGCGGCCGGGTTCAGCGACCTCGTGACAGTGCTCGAGGGAGACGCGCTGACCACCCTCGGCACGGTCGGCGGCCCGATCGGCCTGGCGCTGCTCGACGGCTGGAAGGAGCTGTGCCTGCCCGTCCTGCGCCTGATCGAGGACCGGCTCGCTCCGGGCGCCCTGGTCATCGGCGACGACTCCACGTTCGGGTCGATGAGTGACTACGTGACCTACGTCCGAGACCCGGGCAACGGCTACGTCAGCATCGACTTCCCGGTCGAGGATGGCATGGAGCTCAGCTGCTGGACGGGCCGCTGATCGAAGAGGTCAGAACCGCCGATGCTCACGATGAGTAACCGGTGGACGTGGGCCGTCGCCCGAATCGCGGCACGAGAGTGATCCCGTTACTCGCAACTCAAAGCGAATGTAGAAGGTGTGCGGCCGGCGCAAATCAGGGAGATGCTGATTTAGCTTCGGCGGCGACCGATTCGCGCGTTGACGGCAGTGCCTGCCTGGACTCCCATCGGCCTGCCAGCCATGCCAGGTTCCCCCAGTAGCTCTCGACCCGGTACCTATTCCGCATCTCGGCGATGTGTGGGCTCGCTATCTCACGGATCTCCAGAATGGAAGCGCCCCAGTTGTTGACGATGAAAGCCTCGTCGGCCATATTGGCACGAACGAACATGCCCGCCACATCAAAGCCGTTACAACGGACCGTGACTGCTGTTTTCTGCTCCTCGGTCCACTGACTGTAGGGGGCTTCGATAACCGACGGCAGTACCCGGGCGGCGGACCGCATTTCGGGCGAGGTTATCAACTTGACCACCTCCATCGTGCCCTGAACCTGTTGTGAACGGTATGCCGCCTCGACCTGCCGCCCAGCGTGTCGAGCCTGACGAGCGCCAACCAGCAACGCTAGAGCAACGATTAGAGTGGAAACGACCTGGGAGATGGCGACGACGGTATTCACGCTGCGATTATCGCTTATATCAGGCCGCAGGTCGAGTCCGTCAACGGTCTCGACTCCGAGTGCCAGTGCACTCAATTCGGCAGATCCGGACGCCGCCGGGTCGCGCAACATGACTGACTGTAGTTGATTGTTGCAGGGCAAGCTCGGCCGCTAGTTCGCAGCCGCACTCGTAGATGCCGATAGCTGCCGTGTAGTTGGTGGAGTACCCGGCTCTGCACTCGAAGCCGTGCGCCGACACCGCTGGGCGGGACGCGGACGAATACGACCGGTCACGAATAGGTGCGTTGCACCAATCCGCGCCGGCACTACCGGAGCGCACTTGCTGTGGAGTGCCGTCGCCCGTTCGCGTCCTTCGACCGCCGCTCGTGTTCGAGGAGAACGTCGCCGCCCTGCTCCGACGGTAGGTGTCCGCCGTCAGCGGTGGTACTGGACCAGGCAAAACTCGTGGTCCTCCGGATCGGCCATGACGACAACCACGCCATCGTCGTAGTCGTGCCGTTCGCCGGTGAACCGGCCACCGAGATTGACGACCAGGGCCATGGCCTCGTCGATCTGGTCGACGGAGATGTCGAGGTGAATCCGCACCTTGCCTGTCCTGGCTTCCGACACCGGCTGGAACACCAGCCGTGGCTGAGGATCACCTCGTTCACCGAGGTAAACCCAGCCTTCCTGCGACGGACCGGGCTCGCGGCCGAGCAGGCCGCTCCAGAATCGGGCCACCCGCTCGGGGTCGAGGCAATCAACCGTCACACCGGACCAGACGTTCACCATGCGCTGATCCTGACGGAACTTCCGCTGCCCGGAGGCCGTGCATTGACCACGCACGGCCGGGTGCTGCCGATCTGGAGTTGCGGCTGCGATGCACAGTGGCGTCGGCACGTGTCGATGTGGATGCGTGGAGCCCTGGTCATGGCACCGTTGCGTCGAGCCAGTTCTCGATGAGTGGCGTCGCCTCGCCGAGGGTCCTGGTGATGTGATGTGCGGCGGTGAGCTGGGCCGCGGGATGGGTGGTGGTCAGTGCGATCACGGTCATCCGTGCCGCGCGGGCTGCTTCAATGCCGGCCGGGGCGTCCTCGATGACCAGGCAGTGCTGTGGCGAGGTTCGCAGCAGGGCGGCTGCGCGGAGGTAGCCTTCCGGGTCTGGTTTTCCGAGGGCGACCTGCGTGCTGTCCACCAGGACCGGGGGGTCAGGAAGGCCGCCTGCTCGCAGTCGTTGCCGCACGGTGGGGGCCCGGCCGGAGGTCACCACACCCCATCGCTGGTTCCGGATGACCTTCAGCACGCTCCGGGCGTCGGGGTACACCGGGAACGCGTCACCTTCGTCCGCCATGAAGTCGCGTACCAGTCGGTATTGGGCTTCGGCGTCGAGGTGTGGAGCGACGACTGCGATGGTGTCGATCGGGCGGCGACCGTGGGTATGCGCCCAGACGATCGCCGGGTCCAGGCTGTGGTGCAGCGCCCAGCGGTCCCAGATGCGGCGATATGCGGCGTAGGAGTCGACCAGGACGCCGTCGACGTCGAACAGCACGGCAGCACCGCTGTCGGCGTCTCCGCTGAAGCGAGCGAGGGACGTCATGGTTACCCAGTCCCGTCTGTTGTTCGAGTCGGGTGGCGCATCTGGTCGATGACGTTCACGGCCTGCGCCGTGAGTTCCTGGATGAGTTGGGCTGCCGGCCGGACCTCCCGGACGAGTTCGACCGATTGGCCTGCGTAGAGAGCCATGTCCGCCAGGTCACCGGTCATGCCGGGTAGGGGCATCAGATCCTCGTACCGGTAATGGGCCTGGCCCACGCTGTCGAAAGCTACGACTTCGCCTTCGCCGGGGCGGCCTGGCGCGGTAGGCGAACCGGCTAGTTCCCAACGTTGCAGGGTCGGGTTCCGCAATGCGCGGTGCGGGGCGTCGGGCCATCCGCCATCGAAACAGTGGGTGTGGACGGTGTCCTCGGCGGTGGCGGTGACGAGGTGTTGTCGGTACAGCTGGTGGGTGAAAGCTTCAGTGGCCGCCAGGAAACGCGTGCCCAGCCACGCGCCCTGTGCGCCCAGGGCCAGAACAGCGGCGAGGCCGCGGCCGTCGCTGATGCCGCCGGCGGCCATGACCGGAATCGGGCCCACCGCATCGACAACGGCCGGCACCAGAACCATGGTGGCGGTCGTGCCGCGAACATGGCCGCCAGCCTCCCAGCCCTGCGCCACGATGATGTCGACGCCGCAGCTAGCGGCGTGCACGGCCTCCCTGACGCTGCCGATGGTGTGCATATGCAGCGCACCGGCATCACGGATCCGGTGGCTGACCGGCTTTGGATCACCCCAGAACGTGGAGATGACCGGTACGCCCTCGTCCAAGCACACCGCCAGCGTGTCAATAATGGGAAAGTCCATCACCAGATTCACCCCGAACGGTCGCGAAGTCCGCTGCCGCACGTGGCGGATGTCGAGGCGCGCGCGCTCGGGACTCTGCCAGGTCGACGCCAGCATGCCGAGCCCACCGGCTTCGGCCACCGCCGCAGCCAGTTCGGGCGCTGCCGCGGAGCCGATCGGCGCCTGCACCACCGGCACGTCGATACCCAGCCGCTCGCACAAGGCGTTCCGCAATATGGACGTCACGTGTGCCCGACCCCCTGCGCTTCGAAAACCGAATCACTGGCGAGGAGGTACTGTATCGAAAAACGAAGCACCAGGAGAAGTGGGGCGAGGCTATGGCAGCGCCGAGGCCGGGAAGCCCGGTTCGCGGATCGAGCACCGGGCGCCCCTTGATGGCGGCGCTCGACCTCTTCGGACGTCGATGGAGTCTGCGCATCGTCTGGGAGCTACAGCGCGGCGCACTCGGCTTCCGCGCACTGCAGCAACACTGCGACAACATGTCGTCCAGCGTGCTGCGGCAGAGGCTGACCGAGCTGTCAGAGGCACGCATCGTCAAGCAGGAACCGGATGCCACCTATGCCCTCACCCAACTCGGAGAGGGTGCCTACCGAGCCCTGCGCCCCCTCGTCCGGTGGTCGGAGGAGTGGGCTCGCGCCCTCGCCGACGACGACCCGGCTACCACCGCGGAAACCCCGACGTGACTGGGAGTGTTGGCAACGACGTGACGATCGTCGATGCCTGCACCCGCCGCCGCCAAGGTGGCAGTCCTACCGCCGTGCTGATCGATGACATCACGCTCAGCGACAGCGCTCGGCGCGCGATCGTCCGGCGCGCTGGCACCTCGCACGCGGCGTTCGTCGACGCCGACGCGGGAGCCACGCCCACGGTGCGGTTCTTCACCGCACACGGTGAGCTCACCAACTGCGGGCACGGCACGATCGCCGCCCAGGCCGTCCTGTTGCACCGTCGCCGGATCAAGGAACATCGCTCTCGCCAGCGGACCGGTGGCCGCACCTTCGACACAACCGCGATCCAGCGCGACGACGGCATCGAGGTCTGGTTCGACCAGGGCCCGGTGGAGATTCAGGGCTGCCCTGCCGCGCAACGAGACAGCATCCTCGCCGCCCTTGGCGTCAGACCGAACGACATGGCCACCGAGGACATCCCGTGTGTCGCCTCACCGGGAACGCCACGCCTGCTCGTACCGGTCAGAACGCTGCCGACCCTGCTCTCGATACGGCCTGACCTCCGTCGACTCGCAGCCGAATGCCGCCGTCTCGGCTATCTCGGCTGCTTCGTCTACACGCTCTCCCCGACCCGCAACGCCGCGACCGCGCGGATGTTCGCGCCGGCGATCGGAGTCGCCGAGGACGTCGTCAACGCCAACAGCACGGGATGCCTCGCCGCACACCTGTTCACTATCCACGGCCACAACAGCATCGAAGTCGAGCAAGGGCACACTGCAGGCCGCCCCTCGTCGGTCTTCGCCACCGCCACCGCCACCGCGGAAGGCATTTCCGTCTGGGTCGGCGGAACTGCCAGGGTCCGATCCAGTCCCACCAGATGATCTCCACCGACTCCACCCAGCGCTCGGTGTTCTACCGGGACTGGTAGCCCCGCCTCGTTGGGTTCTTTGACCCGAAGTCGTCCAAGACGTGTTGGTCGGTCAAGGTCCATGCGGAAAGCTGGGTAAGCCACTGTTCTGCGTGGGGTACCTGCCAGAGTGGTTCATGCCCTTGAGCGCGTACCACCTCAGAACCTCGGTAGCCGTGTCCGACATTCAGAAGGCCGTGGCCTTCTACGAAGGCGCGCTGGGCCTGCGGGCGTTGCGGTCCGGCCCCAGCGCCACCGTCGCCGACGGCAGCCGCGTCTACGGCTCAGGCGGCGGGCCTGCGTTGAACGTGTACCAGTCGGTCACCGCCGGGAAGACCCCGGCGACGCTGGCGACGTGGTACGTCGACGACATCGACCAGATTGTCGATGAGCTCTCCTCGTCCGGCGTCGAGTTCGTTCGCTACGAGCAGCTTGAGCACGACGTCAAGGGGATCACCGCGCGGGCCGGAGGTGGACGTATCGCGTGGTTCCAGGACCCGGACGGCAACACCTTCGCTCTCGAAGCCGACGTGTGACCCCCTGGCTCCCGTTACCCCGCAATCGTGTGGACTGCGGCCTCTGAACGGGCGGACTTCGATCCTGTTTCCACACGGCAACTATTGCCTCATAGCAAGATCGCTTCCTGTCGATGTGCCCACTGTCCGATGTGTTCACCATCTTGATTACGAGCGGGGGGTACCCACCTTCCACTGTGGTTGCTGCCAGTCTCGGCTGGCATTCACTGAGTGACCATGGGGGGATTAGTGAGAAAGCTTTCCTGGGGTGGCGTCGTGTTGCTCGCCGCGTCGACTGTCCTCGCCGCGCCGGTGGCCGCACCGGCCGCTGCCAAGCCGGTCCCGAGTCCGGGCCGGACCAAGGCCGTCGCACCCGCCCAGCCCGGCTCGCCGGCGTCCGGCGACACGATCGCGCTGGGCCCGAGTCGGGGCACCGTCGCGCTGCTGGCCGGCCCGGTCTCGACGCCGAAGGGCACCGGGCCTGAGCGGAACGCCACGTTCACCTCGTTCGACCTGACCGACCGGGTCAAGCTGCAGGTCAATGCCGGCTCGGGCAATCTGCTGCTCCGGACCACCGACTTGGTGCTGCCCGGCATCAAGGACAACCTGGTGCTCGGTGCCGCCTACAACAGCCTGCTGGTCGGCGGCGACATCGAGATCGGCGCGTTCGGCCGCGGCTGGCTGTCCCGCTCCGGTGCCGACGTCAAGCTGATCAAGGCGGACGACAACTCGCTGACCTACGTCGCCGCGGACGGTGTGGTTGGGCGGTTCACCGTCAACGGCAACGGCTACAACACGCCGAACCAGTTCAAGGGCACAATGGCCAAGGACGGCGACGGCTGGAAGTTCACCGAGAACGAGGGCGGCCGTGAGCTCTACTTCACCTCGGCCGGCCTGCTCGACCGCACCGAGGACCGCGACAACAACATCACCGACTACACCTACAACGCGGCCGGCTCGCTGACCAAGGTGGCGTCCGACCGCGGTTCTACTGGCGCGAAGACGGTCACCGTCACCTACGCCAGCGGGCGGATCAGCCGGTTCCAGCAGTCGATCGACGCGAACAACGCGCGTGAGGTGCGGTACCAGTACAACAACAAGAGCAACCTGACGGCTATCGTGCCGTCGAGCGGGCACGCGGTGCGGTTCACCTACGACTCGTCGCAGCGGGTGAAGAAGATCGTCACCGGCTTCGACTCGGAGCCGGGCACCGAGACCCGCATCGACTACGACAGCCAGCACCGGGTCGCTGCGGTGACCAGGGTGCTGCAGAACGAATCGGCCGACAACCCCGACGGACGGCTGTCGGTCACCCGGTGGGCCTACACGTCGTCGACCGAGACGCAGTTGGCCGACGCCAACACCGACCTCACCAAACCGGTGCCCAGCGTCCCGCGCACCACGTACACGATCAACGACGAGAAGCGCGTCACCAAGGCGGTGGACCCGGCGGGCAAGGAGCGCTCGAAGGAGTACACCCAGTACAACGACGTGAAGAGCTCGACCGACGGCATGGGCAAGACGACGACCAGCTCGTACGGTGCCAACAGCGGCCAGTCGCTGACCGCGACCAGTTCGCCGACCGGTGCCGGCGCGTCCGCCAGCTATGGCAACGCGGCCACGCCGAGCAACCCGACCGGCAACTTCCAGCCGTCGTCGACGACGGACGCGCAGAAGAACCAGACCACATACACCTACAACGGCGCGGGCAACCAAACCTCGGCGAAGGACGCCGAGGCCGCGCAGGCCGACGTCGACTACAACAGCGACGGCACGGTCAAGACCAGCACCGACCCGACCAACAAGAGCAGCAACAACGCGACCAAGTACACGTACTACGGCGACAAGCAGCTGCAGACGATCACGCCGCCTACCGGCAACAGCCTCGGCGCGCGCGACTTCACCTACGACGCGTTCGGGCGGATCCGCACCCAGACTGACGGCGCGGGCAACACGCAGACTCTGGAGTACGACTCCGACGACCGCACCGTGAAGATTTCCTACTCCGACGGCCGCTCGCCGGTGGAGTTCCAGTACGACGGCGCGGGCAACACCACCTACCGTTCGGACGCGGAGTCGGACGAGACGTTCGTCTACGACCGGATGAACCGGCTGATCCAGCGTGGCGACGAATACTCGCCCGTGCAGTACACCTACGACCCGGTCGGCAATCTGACCAGGTTGCACGGTGACTGGCGCGGTGACACCGACTACACCTACGACAACCGCAACCTGCTCACCAAGATGGTGGTTGACGACGACACCGAGTACACGTTCAGCTACGACGACGAAGGCCGGCGTACCGATTCCAAGATGGCGGGCATCTGGAGTGCGCCCGACACCGTCGCGGCGACCCACAACACCTACGACGACTCGGGCCGGCTCACCCGGACCACCTCCAAGCGCTGGCAGACGGTGAACAACGCCGACCAGGAGACGGTGGTCTACGACGTCTCCTACTGCTACGCCAAGCGGGTCGGCACCGCCTCCTGTTCCACGGCGAAGACCGATGACACCGGCTTGCGTCAGTGGGAGACCCAGCACCACCGCGGCGGCACCGTGCAGGTCTACACGTACGACAAGGCCAACCGCCTGACCAAGGCCACCGACACGGCCAGCGGCACCTACGACTACGCGTACGACAGCAACGGCAACCGCACCAGCGTCAAGACCAACGGCACTGAGACGCAGAAGCTGACCTACAACTCGGCCAACCAGATCAACACGAGCGGATACACCTACGACGGCGCGGGCAACCAGCTCAACGGCTCGGGCATGAAGAGCGCCGTCTACAACGCCGCCGGCCAGACCGCCGAGAACACCCAGGGCCCGAAGGAGTTCTCGCTCAGCTACCTCGGCCCCGACCAGATGCAGCTGGACTCGGCCGTGGACTACAACGACGAGGAGAACGGCGACTACTACTACGAGTGGGGCCGCGACGACCAGCACAGCGTGCCGATGGTCGAGGACTACCAGGTGCCCAGCTACGACCACCACTTCCTCGAGCGGGACGCTGACGGCACGCTCATCGGCCTGCGCGTCAACACCAAGAAGGATGACGCCTGGTCGAGCTACTTCGCGGTACTCGACGGGCTCGGCTCGGTGGTCGCCATGATCTCCGAAGACGGCTCACTGGCAGGCACCTACACCTACGACCCGTGGGGCCGCACCACGGCCACCGTCGCCAACGAGCCGTTCATCAACGAGCTGGCGGTTGGTTACGCCAGCGGCCTCAAGGTGGGCTCGCTGATCAAGTTCGGCAAGCGCTGGTACGACCCGGCGACCGGCCGGTTCACCCAGCAGGACAGCCTCAACCGGATCGGCGACCCGGCGCACGGCAACCGATACGCATACGCCGGTGACAACCCGACCAACAACCTCGATCCGACCGGCATGAGCGCACTCGGCGATTTCATGGGCCACGTGGACGGTTTCATGGGGTTCGGCGCGGTCGTCGGCACCATCGGAGGTTGCGCCCTGGGTGCGCTCGCCTTTGGTGTCGGTTGCCTGGCCGGCGCCGAGGTCGGCGCCATGATCGGCGGGGTCATCGGGCTCGGTGTAGGAATGATCGACTACGGACTCAACGAGGTGTGACTCATGGCTCGATGGCAGGAGCCCCCTGGCTTCGGCAAGCGTCTGCTGACCGCCCTGGCGGTGGCGCTGGTCGTCACGATGGGGCTGGCAGTGGCAGTCAACTTCGTGGGCCTTTCCCGCACGGGTGTGCTCATTTCCTACGCGGTCATCGGGATCGTCTGTGGGGTGGCGGTGCTGTTCGTCGCCTTCCGCTCGCAGGGCCGACCCACCAACCGTAAGTAGTCCGAGGGGAGGTGGCCGGTGCGTTCGCGCCCGCCACCTCCCCTTCTCAACCGGGGGACCAGAAAATGATCAACGAACGGCTGCGTGCGGCCGCGATGGCCGCCGCTGTGGTCGCCGTCGGATTCGTCGGGTACGCGCTGGGCACGTGGTCCGGACCGGCCGGCTCACCGGCCGCGGCGGAGACCCCGGTCGTTGAGGACCCGCCCGCCGCTCCGGCGCCGGCCGCGGGGACCGGCCGGGACGCGCTGACACCGACCGAGATCGCCATTGCCCGGGAACTGGCAGTCGACGCGGCGCTGCGGGCCGAGACCACCGATGTGACCGGGGCACCCGGGCCGGAGTTGCTGTCCGTGGCGTTGGCTGGCGGAGACGGTCCGCGTCGTGCGGCGGTCCTGCTCTACGACTATCGCGACGATCGCCTGATCAAACGGGTGATCGACCTCGCCGGGCGTGCCGTCGCGGGCTCCTTCTCGGCGACCGACCGGCAGCCGCCGCCGACCGAGCGAGAGGTCACGACCGCGACCGACCTGCTCTGGGCCGACCCGGCAGCGAAGCTGCTGCGTGAACGCTTCCACACCGCGACCGGCCGCGACCTGACCGCCAGGTCAGATGTGGAGGTCGAGGCGCAGACAGTTCCCGACGGCACGGGTGCGGCGGCAGCCTGCGGGGCTCACCGCTGCCTGATGTTGCTGCCCCGCCCGCGCGATGCGGCCTACCTCGACCTGACCGACCTGGTGATCGACCTTTCCACTCGTACGGTGGTGCAACGATGAGACTTCGCGCGTCGCTCGCGGCGCTGGCGCTGGTCGCTGGCATGATCCTGATCCCGCGTGTTGCTCAGGCGGAAGATCCGCAGGCCCGCTGCGGCGCGGCGTCGATGGTTGCGCAGACCCTGCCTGGCGGCACCCGCTGGCGGATGTGCTGGCACATCGACCCGCAGACCGGCCTGGTCCTCGAGGACGTGTCGGTCGCCTACCGCGGCGCGCCGGAACCCATGCGGGTACTCGAGTCGATCACGTTGAGCCAGCTCAACGTGCCCTACGACTCGGGCCAGACGGAGTGGAACGACATCACCTCGTTCGGCTTCGGCGGCGACACCATGCAGGAGCTGACCGGCCGGGAGTGCCCGGACGGGTCCCGGCGCGCGCCCTATCGCGGTGCCGCCAGGGTGCTGTGCGTGACCGCCGACGCCACCGGCCCGGCGCAGCGTGTCAACGACACCGGAGAGCAGGCCCTCTACACCCGCGAGGGTCACGACTTGGTGCTGCGCACCGTGTCCAAGGTCGGCTGGTACGAATATCTGACCGAGTACCGTTTCGGCGACGGCGGCCGGATCACCGCCCGGCTCGGCGCGACCGGCGACCTCTCGCCCAACGACTACACCATCGCCAAGGCGGGCTGGCCGATCGGCGAGGGCCAGCAGGACAACGCGGCCGCCCACCACCACAACGCGATCTGGCGGGTCGACTTCGACCTGGCTGGTGGTGGTGGCGAGCGGGTGGAGCAGCTTGACAGCACGCCCACCGGCAGGCAGGGCCGCAACTCGGCGATCCTCGAGTTGACCCGCACCCCGATCCCCGCCGAGGCCAACCTCACCACGGCAAACCGTCGCTGGTGGCGGGTGGTCAGCACGACCAGCGTCAACGCCGACGACCACCCGCGCTCCTACGATCTGGCGCTGGGCGCGGGCGACGTCTACGAGAGCCGCCCCGAGACCCGGCCGGACGTGTCGGTCACCCAGCAGCGGGCGTGCGAGAAGTTCGCCACCTTCAACCTGGACCCGGAGTGCGGTGCCCGCTCGGTGCTGCAGTACGTGAACGGCGAGCAGTTGACCGACCCGGTGATGTGGGTCCGCATCGGCTTCCACCACGTCCCACGCGACGAGGACCAGAGTCCGATGCACACCCACTGGCAGGGTTTCGATCTCAACCCGCGCGACTTCACCGCGACCAACCCGCTGGCACCCAGCGCCCGAGCGACGATCAACGGCCGCCCCTAGCTTGATCTTCAACCCCCGGGAGAGGCCGCGCGGGTTGAAGTCAACTAGGCGGCTGTATGGAACTGGCGGTGGTTCAACCGCATCCGCCGTCGGCTCGACGGGTGAGCCCGCTCATCCCAGACGGGGCTGGGCGAGCGTCCACCCAGCCCCCCGGCTATTGATGGGGGCCGCCAGAATTTGTCGGCGGCTGCGGCGTGGCGGCTGCGTCGATCGTGTGGGCGCGGGCCGTCAGAGCGGGTCGAGTCGGCGCTTGAGCAGGCAGAACTCGTTGCCTTCTGGATCGGCTAGGACGTGCCAGGACGCGTCCGCAGGCTGACCGATGTCGACGGGTTTGGCCCCGGCGGCCAGGAGGCGTTCGAGCTCGGCGTCCTGATCGCGGTCGGTGGGGTTGACGTCGATGTGCAGCCGGGCCTGCCCGTTCTTCGGCTCGTCGTCGCGGATGAGGAAGATCGTCGGCTGCGGGCCGCCGAACCCTTCACGTGGGCCTATCTCGATGTAGACCTCCGCTTCGCGATCGAGCTCTATGAAGTCCAGGACCTCGCACCAGAACCGCGCCAGCGCCTCGGGGTCGCGGCACTTGAGAACGAGCTCACCGATACGGCATGCCATTTGACGAAACCTACTCTCAGCACGGGAACTGCCGGGGCTGCCGCACGCGGATCTCATGGGGTCCCTGCAGTGAGAACAAGTTCGCGATCGTACCGGGCTGTGGCAGTGCCCCGCTTTTGCGTCAGTGATCCGCCGAGGCGCTTGGGTGCGCCAAGGTCGCCTTCGACCAATCCGGGGCGTCGACCTCCGTTGTCAGGGGCAGCGGCTTGCCGGAGGACCGGTATGGCAACTCGCGGGTGGGGCTCGGGTCAGCCAGGCTGCACCCGACGAATGTCCGGAGGTGATGAGACGCCCCCACCGGTCCGAAGCCCAGCGGGGGCGCAACAGTTTGCAGCCGCCTGAGGCTACTGTTCGGCACCGACAAGGCTGGGCGAGTCGCCCTCTCCCGACACCTTCGCACTCACCAGCGAGGTGAGCACCGACAGCACCGCCGCACCGGACGCGATGCCACCGGCCGCTGCCCAATCCGCCTGCCATGCGTTGAACACGACGTCAGCGCCCCAGTAGAGCAACAGACCCTGCGCGGCGCTCTTCACCGCCCGCTCGGCGGTGGCCTTCCAGAACTTTGTGGTGAACATTGTGGTACCTCCAGGGGTAGGTTCATCGGACGGTCCATACGTCAAGAATGCCTGGTCAGGGGCGGTTGGTGCTTGCCGCGCTGTCCGGGGTCGCCGGCCCACGGCAGCGGCGGTGACCAGAACGCGATTCGGGCGCAAGCCGACAGCATCCGGGTCGGGGCGGACGCGTTGAAGCGCAGCAGGCGGGGAAGGCGGCGCGCGGCCTGTGACGGTCATGAGGCGGCAGGCAGGCCGGTAGCGTTGGGTTGGTGGGGCGCAGCGCCGAGTGGGTCAAAGCCGGATCGCGTCGCGCGTCCGTGGTGCTCGCCGCCCGCTCGCTGACAGCGGCAGATCAGTGCGACCGGTCTTGTGGGCCGCGCAGCGGAACTGGCCCAGCGGGGAGTCGAGGGTGATGGCAAGATCGGTCTGTCACTCGGGACGTCCCCTGGGAGTGAGCCGGGAAGGCCTGTAGGAGGAATCGTGCCGGACGCGCTGGACCTTCTGGCGGGCCCGGTCTGCCTCGGATTTGGCGTGGTGTTCACGCTGCAAGCAGTTCGGCGCTTGTGGACGCAGAGACGGCAGGGCCAGCAGCCGCCTCGCGGAGAACTCCTCAGTGGGCACGAGTTGCTATGGGAGGGTCTCGCGGTCAGCCTGCTCGGGACCGCCAACCTGCTCGACAGGCCTTGGACACTTCTGGCCATTCCAGCCGTGGTTGTGATCCTGGTGCTCGCGGTGCGCATCCTCTTGCGCCTGGTACAGGAACGGTCACGCCGAGCAGGTTGAACAAGCCGGCTAGACAATCATCAGTTGCATCGGCCGCGCCGATGATCTCGTGGTCGGTTCCCGTACGGCGATATTCGAGCAGTCTGGTCTGGACGAGTCGGCGGCCGAAAGCAGCGAACGCTTGTGGTCTGCGCGAGCAAGCAGTGGGCGCAGGGGAGTGTCAGAATCGTGTCGACGGAGCCGGTGCGTGGGGCGAGGAGAAGACATGAGTGACTGGAACGACAAGATCATCGCTGAGTTTCGCGACAACGGTGGGCAGGTCGGCGGTCAGTTCGCTGGCGCACCACTGCTGCTGTTGCACACCGTCGGCGCCAAGAGCGGCCAGCCCCGCGTGAACCCGATGATGTATCAGAAGGTGGACGGCGGCTATGCCGTGTTCGCATCCAAGGGTGGTGCCCCCAGCAATCCCGACTGGTACCACAACCTGCTCGCCGACCCGAAGGCCCAGGCGGAGATCGGTACGGACAAGGTCGAGTTGGTAGCCAGAGTCGCCGCCGGGGACGAACGGGAACGGATCTGGAGCGCGCAGAAGGCCGCGTACCCAGGCTTCGCCGACTACGAGCGGAAGACCACCCGCCAGATCCCAGTCGTCGTACTGGAACCCAGGCAGTAGAGGGCCACCTCAGACAGTCGTCGGCGTGCCAGCCCAGCCTCAGTCATCTCCGTATTCGTCCACGTCCAGCTCGGCCCCTGTGTGGCGAAGGAACTCCAGGGCCCGGCGATCGAGGTGCCAGCCGAGACGGTGCTGCTGGTCGCCATCGTCGTCATTGAAGTAGCGCACGACCTGGAGTGTCGAGGTTCGACCCTCGCCTTCGGATTCGTCGATCACTCGCACGAGGGCCGCGATCTCATCGGCTACAGGCGCAAGGCGGTCGATGATGCGGTGAATCTGCTCATCGACCGTCAAGCCGCTGTCCCGACAGACCACCCTCCACGAATGGACGCGCGGCACCGGAGGGTTCTCCCTCCTGCTTCCCAGGACGCTGATCTCGTCTGGCTCCATGCCCAACCGCGTCGTCATCTCGCGCGCCGGGAGATCGCGCGAACGCATCGAGAAATACACGTACTGGTGTACCCGCATGACCCCGATCGTGGCAGTGAACCGGCACAGCAAACACCCGCAATACCAGGGCATGCCCGATCCGTGCCCGACACTGTTGTCAATAACGGAGTCGGCGGTGGTGGGTGTGCGCCGCTGCGAGCCGGCATGGCAGGTCAGACGTGTTCCGTGGGTCCGTCGCCGGGGCGTACTCCCGTCGACGGACCTCAGCAGCAGACGGAGCCTACGGTTTGCGGGCGAGGAGCCCGACGAAGGTGTGATAGGTGTCGGTCTGCACCGTGGCCGGTGCGTCCGGCTCTGGGCGCCACTCGGCCAGCGGCACCAGCCCCGGCTCCAGCACCGTCAGCCCGTCGGCGAGCGAGAGGATCTCCTCGTCGGTGCGCCAGCGGCCGGTGCCCAACGATTCGTTGAAGACCCGCTCGACTTCGCGGGCCTTGCGGGAGCCTTCCGGGTCTCGTTCGCCCGGGTCGCGGAAGTGCGAGATCGCCACGTAGCTGCCGGAGGGCAGCGCGTCGATCAACGCGGCGGCGACCGCCTTCGGGTCCTCGTCGTCGCCAAGGTGGTGCAGGATCGCGAAGAGCAGCAAGCCGATCGGCCGGTCGAAGTCGAGGAACCGGCGTACGTCCGGGTGGTCGAGGATTTCCCGGGGCTCCCGGATGTCCGCCTGGATCACCGTCGCGGTGCCTTCCGCGGCGAGCAGGGCTCGCCCGTGTGTCAGGACGATCGGGTCATTGTCCACATAGACCACCTGAGCCTTCGGGTTCTGCTCGGTGGCGACCTCGTGCACGTTGCCCTGGGTGGGCAGCCCCGATCCGATGTCGAGGAACTGGTCGATGCCCGCCTCAGCGACAAGGAAGCGGATCACCCGACGCAGGAAGGCCCGGTTCGCCTGACCGGCGGCCGGCCCGTCCGGGGTGATGCGCAGGGCGTGCTCGGCGACCCTCCGATCGGCCTCGAAGTTGTCCTTGCCACCCAGGAAGAAGTCGTAGACCCGGGCCACGCTGGGAATGTTGGGGTCGATACCGGGGGGTGCCGCCTTGTCGCGGGTCACAGGCGTCTCCATTCGATGGGGATTGGCGCAGGTCGAGGTCTGCGGCGGTGCCGGCGTTCCGGCGAGTGTAACGATCGGGCGGGTTGAAGTTTGCCCCACTGGTATCGCTCCCAGTGAATCGTCCCATCGGTAATGGCGACACACCGGGTCGCGGCCGGCGGCCGGCCGCGACCCGCTCCGCCCGAACGACGCGGCCCCGGCGTCAGGAGCAGTTCTTGCCCTTGTTGATGCAGGTGGCGATGCGTTGCATCGTCTGGGCTGAGTTGACGTTGACGAAGTCGTTGTGGTCGGAGAAGGGGTTGTGGTTCTCCTCGGGGAAGGAGTCGAGGGCGTACTGGCCCTTGACCTGCACGTCGCGGGCGATGTCGTAGGCCACTGTGATCCGCAGTTGCGGGATCGCCCGGAAACCCTGTGGGCAGGCGCCGGTGGCCTTGTCGGCGAACGCGACGTGGTTGCGGTGGTTGTCGCTGTCGACGTTCCTGCCGTCCCAGCAGCCGGGGAAGTCGTGGATACGCTGCACCTGACTGCCGGCGGGGCAGATCGGGTACTTGTCGGAGAGCCGGTCGGTGAAGCCCGAGCAGGTCCAGGTGGCGCGGGCGTTGGCCGGGCCACGGCTGGTGGGCTTGGCGTCGCCGGTGAGGGCCCGGAGGAACTTCGGCATCGGCACCACAGGGCTGACGGGGTTGCCACGGTATTCGATCAGCACCTGCGCCGGGCGGACGATGCCGCCGGTGTTGCCGGGCAGCTCAAGGTTCGGTCCCTGCGGGTCGGGGAGCGCGGCGGCGGTGGTGGGTGCGCTGCTCGGTGCCGCCGGGGTGCTCGGCGCCTGGTCCAGCGTGCAGCCGGCGAGCGCGTCGAGACCCTGCGGGCGGGGGGCCTGCCGCCCGATCGCGGTGGCGATCCGGTCGAGCACGGCGACCCGCTTGGCGCGCAGCGGTTTGAGGATGGCGTTGTCGACGAAGGCCGGGCCGCCCTGGCCACGACTGGTGACCAGGCGCTCGTTGGCCTCGGAGATCTGCCGGTCGAGGTCGTCGAGGTTGCGGTTCACCTCGGCAAGCGCCCGATCGGGTACGCCGGGCAACCTGTCCCGCACGGCCGGGCACTGGATGCGTGGATTCGCGGCCTGGGCCGCCTTGACGCTCGCCCGGTGGGCGCTGCCGGGCATCCGGGCGTGCATGTCGTCGTAGCTGACGTCACAGTCGACAAGCGAGACCAGGCCAGGCTGGTTACCGCCAGCGGCGGTGATCGTGGTGCTGATCTGCTTGATCATCGCGGCGCGGCGGGCCCGCAGCGAGTCGATGACCTCCCGGTTGAATGCGGCGTCGATGCGGCCCCGGCTGGCGGTCATCCGGTGGTTCGCGGCGGCCTGCTGGCGATCCAACTCGGCCAGCAGACGGTCGACGGTGCCGCGGGCCCCGGTGGGGACGGCGCGCAGCCGTTTGCCGACCGAGGGGCAGACGACCATGGGTTGGGTCTGGGCGAGGGCCTGCTGGAGTTGCTTGCCGCCGCGGACGGTCTTGTCGATGCGCACCACCGGCCAGAAGTAGGACGACTTGTCGCCGTTGCGGCAGGTGGTGCCGGAGGCGTCCAGATCGGCGTCGGAGGAGTTCGCGGTGATGGCCAGGTTGCCGACGAAGTCGTGGACGTGTTCGGCGCCGTTGCGGATGCCGGGCTGGGCCACCGGATTGTCCGGGCTGAACTTGCCGTTGCCGTTCGTGCCGCAGTCGACGGTGAACCTGCCGGTCGACGCACCGGCGGCCGGCCTCGGGTTCTGCACGTTCGGCGGCACGTTCTCGATCGACACGAACTGGTCCAGGCTGGTGGCGGCATCCGCGACGCCCTTGCCGCCACCGGAGACGAAGGTGGCGGTGAGCGCGCCGGTGGCCGCCAGCACGAGCGCGGCCATGGCGAGTCGGGCCGGCCGGGTCTGGCCCAGTGCGGTCCCGTTCTTTCTGCGGTTCATCGGAATCTCCTCAAAGCCGGAAAGAGCTCCGGTGCTGTGCTGTCTCCCCTCGGTACGGGCCAACGGGCGGTCAACGGTCAGCGGTCACCGGGCACGTCACGGTTCGGTAAGAAGTCGGGCATGAGCCGCGCCGATCAGTGGCCGAGGCGTGAGACGCGTTGGCGATCATCGATCCCTTGTTGCATCGTCGACGTATGGCAGGCGTTCGCTCGTCCTCGCTGTTCCGCCGTCTGCGGCCGGGCCTGCTGGCCGCCGTCGTGCTGTCGACGGCGGTGCTCGGCACCGCTCTGAGCGCCGCACCGGCGGCCGACGCCGGCACCGTGACGCCCGCCGCGTACCCAGAGGTCGCCCCGGCGCCCGCTGGGGCCGCGGTGTCCGTCGCAGCGCCGGCCGGGACCGCCCCGCCAACGCCGACGCCGACAGCGCCGTCCAGTACGCCGAGCACCGCGCCCGTCCCGCCGAGCCCGCCTACGAACCTGACCGCCAGCGAGGTCCGGACCGGGTCGATCACCCTCACCTGGACGGCCGCCGCGTCCAGCTGCTGCGCCATCACCGGCTACGACATCACGTACTACCAGGAGTTCGGCGACGTCATCTTCAGCGCTACCGCCGGCGCGGTCACCACCACCACGATCACCGCCCACGTTGGGCCGGGTATGCAGCTCTCGTTCCGAATGATCGCCCGGGACAGCCTCGGGCAACGTTCGAACTGGTCGGACATGCTGACCGTGGTCACACCGGTGACGGACACCGGCCCGGACACCACCCCGCCGGGCGCGCCGCAGAGCCTGACCGTCGGCGAGATGACCGCCTCGACGGCCACGTTGTCCTGGTCGCCGTCGACTGACAACGTCGGCGTGCTCGGGTATGACGTCTACCGGTTCGACGGCTGGTTCATCTCCAGGCTGATCGCCACTGTGCCGGGTACGACGTACACGACGTCGCTACCTGCGTCGACGCCGCAGCGCAATCTGTACTACGTGCGGGCCCGCGACGCGGTGGGCAACGTGTCGATCGCGTCCAACACTGTCGAGTTGCCCGCGACGCCCCCGCCGCCCTCCACCTGCCGGGTGACCTACCGCAACCAGTCCGAGTGGCCGGGCGGCTTCGTGGCCTCAGCGACGGTCCACAACGCCGCGACGACGCCGGTCGACGGCTGGACCGTGACCTTCAGCTTCCCCGGCGACCAGCAGGTCACCTCGGGGTGGAACGCCACGATCGGCCAGACCGGTGCCACCGTGACCGCCCGCAACGTCGACTGGAACCGTGTCCTCGCGCCGGACGGCTCGGTGACCTTCGGCATCCAGGGCCGGTGGGGCGTCAGCGACGCGCCGCCGACCGGTTTCTCGCTGAACGGCACCCCCTGCACAGTGGGCTGAAGGAGTCTCGTGGACACCAAACCGGTCACCCCCCACCGCCGCCCCAGGGCCCTGCTCGGGGCCGTCACGGCCGGCATCCTCGTCGTCGCCACCACGCTCGGCGGCACGCCCGCACCCGCCTCCGCCGCGAACACGCTCACCATGCGCGGCGCCGACGTTTCGTCGTTGCAGCGCAGCCTGGACCTGGGTGCCAGGTACTACGACGCCGGCGGGGTCGCCCGCGACCCGCTGGACATCCTGAAATCCGTCGGCGTCAACTACGTCCGGCTGCGCGTCTGGAACAACCCCATCAGCGGCTACAACAACAAGAGCGCGGTGTTGGGCCAGGCGAGGGCGGCCAGGGCGAAGGGCCTCAAGGTGCTCGTCGACTTCCACTACTCCGACACCTGGGCCGACCCCGGCAAGCAGTACAAGCCGGCCGCCTGGGCCGGACACAACCTGAGCCAACTGCGTACCGACGTCTACGCCTTCACCTACGACGTCTGCTCCAGCCTCAGGGGGCAGGGCACCCCACCGGACAGTGTGCAGATCGGCAACGAGATCAACGTGGGGATGCTGTGGAACGAGGGCAAGGTCGTCAACAACGACTTCGCCCCGCTGGCCGGGCTGCTGAAGCAGGGCTACAACGCGACAAAGGCGTGCGGCAGTGGCATCCCGGTGATGATCCATACCGCAAACGCCGACAGCAACGCCAACGCCCGGTGGTTCTACGACGGCATCCGCGCCCAGGGTGTGCAGTGGGACATCACCGCCCAGTCGTACTACTGCATGTGGCACGGCAGCCTGGCGAACCTCTACAACAACATCGTCGACCTGCGCGGGCGCTACGGCAAGCCGGTGGTGATCGTGGAGACCGCGTACCCCTTCACCCGCAACAACGCGGACAGCGAGCCGAACGCCATCGGCGACGCGACCTGCGACGGCATCAGCGCGACCTGGGCCGGGCAGGCCCAGGAGTTCGACTGGGTGCAGAACACCGCCCGCAACGCGGGCGCCATCGGTGTCTTCTACTGGGAACCGACCTGGTACGCCGTCCGCGGCAACGGCTGGGACCCGGCCAACATCAACGGCACCGGAAACCAGTGGGACAACATGGCCGTCTTCGACTGGTCCGGGCGGGTGAACCCGGGCGTGCGCTGGACGCCCTGACCACTTCTGCGCGCGCGTAGAAACCGAGTGCAGCCACTACGACGATCGTCGTAGTAATGACACGAACTCAGGCCGCGCCTGCCCGCGTCTCGGTGCCGGCGGCAGCCACCACCGCCGAGAGTAGGCCGGGAAACCGGCGTTCGATCTCGTCCGCGCGCAGGGCGTTCATCTTGGTTGTTCCCACGTAGTATTGGCGGATCACGCCGGCCTCGCGCAGCGTGTTGAAATGGTGCGTCAGCGTCGAGACCGACACGGGCGTCTCGAACGTGCCGCAGCTCATGTCCGTGCCGTTGCTGGCCAATTGGGACACCACCGCTCGTCGTACCGGATCCGCCAACGCCTCCATGACCTGCTGGAGGGAGACCTCGGACAGGTCGGGGTGCTTCACGGTCCGGGCGGCACTACGAGGGCGGGGCACGGCAACTCCTTAGAACGGGCGCATCGCAACCCAGCCATCGTGCGACGCTAATCAAAGTATCCCGGACCGATCAGACCCGGGCCCCGTCGGATCGTCGCCCTGTCGGGCCGGGGATAGGCAGAACGCCGATAACGGCGCCGATCTGCCGCAGGCTGGTGATGAGCGCTCGGAAGGCGCTCGTGGCATCCAGGAAGAGAAACCAACATGATCTTGCAGAAGCATGCGATCGGTGGTCAAGGGCTGGTCGCCTCGGTCGAGGGACTCGGCACCATGGGCATGACCGCGATGTACGGCACCCCGGACGACGCCGAGTCCGCCGCCACCGTTCACCGCGCACTCGAACTGGGCGTGACCCTGTTCGACACCGCCGACATGTACGGCCCCCTCACCGGGGAGGAACTGCTCGGCCGCGCACTGAGAGGGCGTCGCCACCAGGCCATCATCGCGACAAAGTTCGGCGGCGTGACGCTCGACGATGCCGGCCGCATCATCGGCGGCGCCAACGGGCAGCCTGACTACGTCCGCAAGTCGCTCGACGGATCGTTGCGCCGGCTCGGCACCGACTACGTCGACCTGTACCTCCAGCATCGGGTCGACCCGAACGTACCGGTCGAGGAGACCTTCGGCGCGCTCGGCGAACTCGTCGCCGAAGGCAAGATCCGCTACCTCGGGATCAGCGAGGCGTCGCCGCAGAACATCCGTGCCGCGCACGCCACCGCGCCGCTGTCGGCGGTGCAGACCGAGTACTCGCTGTTCACCCGCAACGTGGAGACCAACGGCGTGCTCGACACGGTGCGTGAACTGGGCATCGGGTTCGTGGCGTACGCACCGTTGGGCCGTGGTTTCCTCACCGGCTCAGTTCGTAGTCTCGAAGACCTGCCCGAGAACGACTGGCGTCGTACCTGGCCCCGGTTCGCCGAGGAGAACCTGCGGCAGAACCTGCTCCTGGTGGACCGGATCCGCGCCATCGCGGAACAGGCGGGTGTCACGCCCGGCCAGCTCGCGTTGGCCTGGGTGTTGGCGCAAGGTGACCACATCACCGCAATTCCGGGCACCAAGCGCCGCACGTATCTGGAGGAGAACGTCGCCGCCGCGCAGCTCAAGATTGACGCCGGCTTGCTCGATGAACTGAGCGCCGCCGCTCCGGTCGGTGCCGCCGTCGGCGAGCGCTACACCGGACCGGCGATGGCCGCGATCCAGGAGTAGCTTCCGACATCGACGGGATTGGCGGCGCCACCAGCGGTGCTGGTGGCGCCGCGATCCGGAAGGGCAGTTCGTGGCACGAACCGAACTCGGCGACTTCCTGCGGGCTCGCCGACAAGCGCTTCGCCCGGCCGACGTCGGGCTCCCTTCACGCGGGCGGCGCCGCACCCCCGGCCTCCGCCGTGAGGAAGTCGCACTCCTGGCAAACGTGTCCGTCGACTACTACGAACGACTCGAGCAGTCGCGCAACACCAGCCCCTCGGAGGCTCTACTCGGCAGCCTGGCCCGGGCGCTGCGACTCTCCGTCGACGAACGGGACTACCTCTACCGCCTCGCCGGGCATCCGGCGCCGACGGCCTCCACCATCAGCGGGTACGTCGATCCCGCGATGATGTTCCTCCTCGACGCACTCACCACGGTGCCCGCGCACGTCATCGACGACCGCACCACCATCCTCGCCCAGAACGCCCTCAGTCGCGCGCTGCTGGGCTCCTGGACCGACGGCGACGACCGGCACTCGAACGTGACCTGGCGCTGGTTCACCCACCCCGAATCCCGCGCGCTCAACGTGCCGGAGGAACACGAGGCGATCGGCCGCGGTTACGTGGCCGACCTACGGGCAGCCGCCGCGCGCGGCGGCCACGACCCCGTATCCGAGCAACTGATCGCCGATCTCACCACCGTCAGCCCGGAATTCGCACAGTACTGGTCCGACATGCAGGTCGCCCCGCTACAGACCACCCGCAAAATCCTCGTCCATCCGCAAGCCGGGCGGCTGGACGTACAGTGCGACTTCGTTCTCAGCACCACCACGGGTCAGCGCTTGGTCATCTTCCGGCCGCAACCCGGCACGGCCACCGCCGACAGTTTCGACTTCCTGCGCGTCCTCGGCGAACAATCCTTCGATCGCTCCTGAATCGCTACGCCGATTCCGTCACTGTGCTGCGGCGGCCCGCTCCTGTGCGGCGTCTGCTCCCCAACTGGCCAGCAGCCGAAGCGCCTCTTCCGAGAGCGACCCGGGCTCGGCGTGGTAGGTGCTCAGCAACTGCTCCAGATCACCGGGGAGCGCGAGTGTCTCGTAGCGAAGAGTCAACTCACCCACGAGTGGGTGTGACAGGCGCATGATGCCGTGCGTCTTCTTCTTGACGTCGTGGGTGGCCCACAGCCTGCGGAAGTCTTCGCTCTTCAAGGACAGTTCGCCGACCAGGGACGCCAGCAACGGGTCGTCCGTGTGCAGGCCGGCACCCAGCCGTAGCTGTCCCACCACGTCGTACGCCTTGGCTTCCCAGTCAGGGAACAACGTCCGGGAAGCCGGGTCGAGGAAAGTGATCCTGGCCCAGTTCCGGTCCGCTGAGGCGCGAGCCGCCCAGTCACCGAAGAGGGCGGAGGCGGTCTGGTTCCAGGCCAGCACATCGGTGCGGGGGCCCCATACGTACGCTGGCACACCTTCCAGGGCGGCGAGCAGGTCTCGGATCTCGGGCCGCACCTGCTGGCGCGGTGGCCCGGGCCGGCGCTGAGGCCGTTTGGGCTGGGCGAGTCGCACCAGATGGGCGTGCTCGACTTCGGAGAGTTCGAGTACGCGGGAGATCGCGTCCAGCACCTCACGCGAGACGTTGCGGGCGTTGCCCTGCTCGAATCGCGTGTAGTACGCCGCGGAGACCCCCGCGAGTTGCGCGAGTTCTTCCCGGCGCAGGCCCGGGACGCGGCGGCGTCGGCTGTGGTCGGTCAGCCCAACATCTGCCGGTTTCCGGCGTGCCCTGCGGGTGCGCAGAAACTCGCTCAGTTCGGCGGCTGAGGAATCGCTCTGGGTGGCGTGGCCAGTTGCCATATCTCAATTGTTCCACGCTGTGGGCAGCCCAGCCTGTCCCTGCCAGTGATAGTCACACGAGACGTAGACCAAGCAGGTGGCTGGTTAGCACTGCGCGCCTGAAGCAGACTCGACGTGTCCTGAGGAAACAGTTTTCAAGCCCATCCGGGCCACGCAGGATTTCCGTCATCGGTCCACCCGGATGGGCTCACCGCCCTATTTCTGAAAGAGCACCATGACCACCACCGCATTCACAGGCCCGAGTCCGACGACCGCACGGCCGGGCCGCCTTCCGGGAAAAGCATTGTTCGGCCTTTTCATGGCCGGCTTTATCAGCATCCTCACCGAATGCCTGCCGGCGGGCCTGCTGCCGGAAATGAGCCGCACTCTGCACACGAGCGTCTCGCTCACGGGCCAGACGGTGACGATCTACGCGCTCGCCACAGCGCTCGGCGCCATCCCTCTCGCGTGGGCGACAGCCAGCTGGCCGCGCAAGCACATCCTGCAACTTGCCCTGGCCGTGGTCGCCGTCACCAACGCGCTCACCGCGCTGTCCGATGACTACAGGCTGACGATGGTGCTGCGCTTCGTCGCAGGTCTGGGAACCGGACTCATCTGGCCTCTTCTCGGCGGCTACGCTGCCCGGCTCGCGCCCCAGGGACGACAAGGCCGTGCCATCGCCATCGCCCTTGCCGGGACCCCGATCGGGCTGGCCCTGGGCATCCCACTGGGGACCTGGCTGAGCACCCTCGGGGGCTGGCAACTCGCCTTCCACGCCTCTGCTGCCGTGACCGTCATGACCATGGCCTGGGTCCTGGTGGCGGTGCCGAACCTGCCCGGCCAACCGGTCGACGCCCGTTTCAGGATCTCGCAGGTCCTGGTTGTGCCCGGACTGCGGCCCATTCTGTTCGCGCTGGCCACGTACATGATCGCTCACAACCTTCTCTACACGTACATCACCGACCTCCTGCTTCACCTGGGGATGGCCGACCAGACCGGCTGGGTGCTCTTCGTCTTCGGAGTCACCTCCGTGCTCAGCGTCCTCGTGGTCGGAACCCACATCGACCGCCACCTGCGCAAGCTAGCCGTGGGCAGCACCCTGCTCTTCGGGGCCAGCGTGCTCGTCCTGGGCGTCGTCGCGGACGCACCGGCGCTGGCCTACGTCGCCGTCGCCGCATGGGGCTTCGCGTTCGGCAGTTCCCCGAGCCTGTTCGTGGGCGCCACGATCAACGCCACCGGAGAAGCCGCCAACGTCGCTCAGTCGATCACCATCACGGTCTTCTCGGCTTCTATCGCAACCGGCGGTCTCATCGGCGGTCTCCTGCTCGCCGGCCTGGGCACCGCCTCGATCACCTGGGCGGCACTCATCCTCCTGATCGTCGCGGCCGCCACCGTCGTCGGCGGCAAGAAGTACGCGTTCCCCAGGAATGGCTGAAGCCGGGCGGCAGCGGCGGTGAGTGAACCGTGTTCGAGCCACAGTTGGCAGTGCGCGAGAATCGACAGATGGAAGATCTCCTGAGATTCCTTCACCACCGGTACGAGGCGGACTGCCACGCGTACACCGACGTGTTTCACCGCTTCGGGAGCGAAGCTCTCCTCGACAGCCAACTGCCGATGCTCGACCTGGTCGACATGCTGGCGAAGGAGTACGAGGCGATGGACCCCGGCGACGAGCGCTTCGCTGGTCTCGCGTACGCGCTCCGAGTGCTCGTACAGTCGTACAATGAGCACCCCGACTACCGCAAGGAGTGGCGTCCCTAGCTGCTCAGAAGCCGCCGCCCGATGAGGCAGGTCGAGACGCGCGAGATGCGTCTCCTGCTGGGTGACAAGGGGTACGCCCGAAAGCCGGTCGGAACGGAAGGCTGCGGTGGGGTTGGTTCGTCGCTCTCTGGCTATCCCGATCGAGCTGACGTGATCCACGGATGCCCGGGGACAACCACGCTCTCCAGCGTCCGTGGGTCGATACTCCACTGACCGGCGAGCGTGAGCACGGTTTCCTCATCCGGCCACGGCGAAGTCTCGTCATCGTCGTCCCACGGTTCGTCCTCGTCGGGGGCGACCCCGACCCCGAGCGCCTGCTCTTCCATCGTGCGTTCGCCGACGTCGAACAGCACCTCGCCGCGCTCGCCGAGGTAGGCGAATGCTCGCTCCACCACGCCGTCACGGGCGCGTCCCCACCCGTGGTATTCCACGACGCGATGGGTGCCGAAGTACTGCACCTCACCGAGCAGTCGGCTCAGCGCCGCCAGCCAGGCGGCGAATCGGTCGTCTTCGGGCGCGGAAACGTCTCTCGAAGCGGCGAGCGTCCACCGGTCAAGCGGCGGCGTGACCAGCCACTGGCCGTGATCGTCATACGCGGCGGCGACCGCATCACGCCAGTTGGCGGGAGTGGGACGGCTGAGGTTCAGCGCGGCAGCGACGGCATCGGCGTCCCGGTCACGTACGGCGAGCCAATCAAGCTTGTAGCCGAAGCCGAGCGCGGCATCGGGAGCCATCAGCGGTTGAGGTAAGCGGTCAGGCCACCGAGCTCCTCGCTGGCGATGAACACCGACCGTACGTTGAGAATGGCCTCTTCGACGTGGGCGGGGCAGCCCCACGCCGCGTCGCCCCACGAATCAGCGATCTTGACCTCGGCTGGCGCGGTGCACCCCGCGGCACCGCCGAGCTGGCAGTGCTCGGGGTGCGGCGTGGCGGCCTGCGCGGCCGCAGCGGCACGCATCTGGGTGGCGAGTGCCGCGGCGGCGGCGGCGCGCTGCTCAGCCTCGGCGCGCAGTTCCCGCTCCACGCGCAGCACCTTGGCCAGCTCGTCATTTGCCGACTTGGCGCGTGCCTCGGCGGCGAGCTTCGCCTGCTCGATGTGGTGGCGTTCGATGGCCAGGGCCGCGGTGCCGGCGAAGAGCCGGGTGAGGGCGAGGTCGGTGTCCTGCGGGACGCGCGGGGTGCGGTGATACATCGCGAAGGTGCCCAACAGGCCGCCGTCGCGGGCCAGGATCGGCGTGGACCAGCAGGCCGCCAACCCGGCCTGGTCGGCCAGGCCCCGGAAGTCGTCCCAGAACGGATCGGTGGCGATGTCGGTGACGATGACTGGTTCCCGCCGGTGGGCGGCGGTGCCGCACGAACCGACACCTTCGCCGGTCGCGATGCCGTCGATGGCCTGGTTGTAGAAGTCGGGCAGGCTCGGCGCGGCGCCGTGGCGCAGGTGCCGGGCGTCGGGATCGGCGAGCAGGACGGAGACGAGCACCTCCTGCGGTGCGAGGTTCTCGATACAGCGGGCCATCCCGTCGAGCACCTCGGTCAGGGGCGCCTGGCGGGCGATCTGCTCCAGCAGGGCACGGTGTTCGGCCATCAACCGTTGGGCGTGCTTGACCTGCGTCGTCTCCACGCCGAGCACACGGATCCCGGTCACGTTGCCGTCGGCGTCCCGACGCGGCTCGTAGGTGAAGTCGAAGAACGCCTCCCGCGCCTGCGGGCCGTTGCCCAGCACGACCCGGACGTCACGGCCGGTGTACGGCTCACCAGTGCGGAAGACCTGGTCCAGGAGCGCGATGAATCCCTGACCGGCCAGTTCGGGCATCAGCTCGGCGATGGCCACCCCGACCCGGGCCCGCTCCTCGCCGATGGTGGCGAAGAACGCCGGGTTCGCCGTCTCCACCAGGTGCGACGGCCCCGCCAGAGACGCGAAGACGGCGATGGACTGCCCGAACAACGCGCGCAGGTCCTCCTCCGCTGCTTGCTCGGCAGCCGCCGAACCCGCAACAGCAGTAGACCGTTGGCCTGGTACTGCGGTCATGGTGTGGCTTCGCCTCTCGTCTGCGGATACGGGAACGCCGGTGGTGCCACCCGGGCGGTGAGGGTGGCCGTGGTGCGGAGGTGCTTGGCCAAGGCCACCGCCGGTGCAGCGTACCCATCTGCCCGACACTCAGGTCCTACCCACCAACCAGGCACCGCAACCCGGCACTCGAACAGCACATCGGCACCGCCCCCGCTCGTCTGGAGAGCGGTCGGTTGCCGGCAGCCGAGCGGCGACGGGGCCGACGGTGCTGCGGGTTTCGGACGTCAGATCAGGGCCGCGGCGAGGGCGCGGAACGCGTCGGCGGGGAACGACGTGTCGTCGCCGCCGTTGAGCACCTGGATCGCCACCTCGTCCGCGCCGGCCTGGTAGTGCTTCTCCAACCCGGCCACCACCTTCTCGACGCTGCCCCACGGGATCAGGGCGTCGACGAGGCGGTCACTGCCGCCGGCGGCGAAGTCCTCGTCGGTCCAGCCGAATCGCCGCAGGTTGTTGGTGTAGTTCGGCAGCGCGAGGTACCCGCTCGTGTACTGGCGGGCGGTGGCACGCGCGGTGGTGGGGTCCGCGTCGAGAACCACAGCGACCTCGGGGGCGAGCAGCCGGTCGGGCCCGATCGCCGCCCGCGCTTCGGCGGTGTGCTCGGCAGGGACGAAGTACGGGTGCGCCCCGGTCGAGCGGTCGCGGGAGAGTTCGAGCATCCGCGGGCCCAGTGCCGCCAGGATGCGCCGCTCGGGCGAAAGACCGGCCGCGTCGAGGCCGTCGAGGTACTGCACCATCCGTGAGTACGGCTTGCGATAGTCGGTGCCGCCGCTCTCCACCACCACCGCGTGGCTGGCGCCGATACCGAGCAGGAACCGGCCGGGATGCGCCTGCTCCGCGTCCTTGGCGAACGCCGCCGCCTCGGGAGGCGACGAGTGCCAGATGCTGACGATCCCGGTAGCGACCCCGATGCGCGTGGTCCCGTCCAGGATCTCCCGGAAGCGGGGAGCGACGTTCTCGCCGAAACCACCGGAGAACCAGATTCGTGAGTAGCCGAGGTCCTCCAACTCGGTCGCGGCGTCGATGGCCGCGCCCCGACTCTCGCTAGCAAGGAAGAACGGTTGCCATACGCTGACGAGTCGTTGTGCCATAGCGCAACCCTACGACCCATCAACCGCTGACCGCGTCAGCTAGCGCTTCCAAGCCCGATGTGAACGGGCCGACAGGGCCGCCGGCAGAGTCTGTGGGGTCAAGCGCCGAGCCGGTCGACGATAGCCTCGCGGCGTGGGTTCAACCTGGTCGATGACCAAGCGGCTCAGCCTGATGTGGATATCGACCGTGCTCCTGCTTGTGCTGTTCGCGCACGGACCGCGTGTCGAGTACCTGCCGATCGAGGCGGTCACCGGCGGCGTCTGGGCGGCGCTCCTCGGCGCGGGGGCGATCCTGTCGAGCAGGTTGGCCAGGCGGGGGCACGGCAAGAGTGCCATTGCGCTGCTGTGCGTGGCTGCCCTGGTTGCCTGCGATGTGGCGGTCGTCGTCGACAGTGCGTTGATCTACGACGGGGCCGGTTACTGGACGCTCAACGGTGGTGTCGGCCTGCCGTACTCGTACGCGCCGTTGTGGTATCCGGCCTCGCTGCTGCCGGGGACCGATGTCGTCGGCATCGACCAGACGGCCATCACGGCGGGCGATGTCGAGTGGCAGGCTGAGCACGTCGCTCCGGTGGCCGTGGTGCTGACCATCGCGTCGGCCCTCGTCATCGCCGTCGTGGCGAGGGCGCTGACCGGGGGGCGGCAGGCCAGCCCGCAGCGCCGGCCGATCCGTACCGGCTCCTGACTCAGGGCGTCAGGCCGGCCTGGATCGCCAGGATGGCTGCTCGTACGCGATCACGGCTGCCGGTCTTGGCCAGCACGTTCGTGACGTGGGTCTTGACGGTGCTCATGGACAGGTAGAGGCGTTCGGCGATCTCGTTGTTGTTGAGCCCCGCGCCGATCAGGGCGAGCACGTCGGTTTCCCGGGCGGTCAGCTGGTAGGCCGCCAACTCCACGCGGGTGGCCGGGCCGGTCGCGCGGACCCGTTCGAGTACGGCGCCGGTGACCTCGGCGGAGAGGACCGCCTCGCCGGCCGCGACGGTGCGCACCGCGGCGATCAGCTCGCGGGCGCTGGACCGCTTGAGCAGGAACCCTCGTGCGCCGGCGGCGATGGCGTCCAGGACGTAGGCGTCGTCATCGAAGGTGGTGACGACGATGACGGCCGGGGCGTGGGGGATCGTGGCCAGCTCGCGGGTGGCTTGCAGGCCGTCGAGCACCGGCATGCGGATGTCGACGAGGGCGACGTCGATGCGGGAGTCTCGACGTACGGCGTCGAGGAACTGCCTGCCGTCGGCCGCTTCGGCCGCGACCTGAATGTCGGGTTGGGACCGCAGGATCAGGCTGAAGCCGTCGCGGACCAGTTCCTGGTCGTCGGCGATCGCAACGCGGATCATGTGTTCGCCACCGGCAGGTTGGCCTGCACCACCGTGCCGCCGCCGGGGCGGTGGCTCAGCTCCCAGCTCCCGCCGCGCGCGGCAACGCGTTCCCCGATGCCGAGCAGGCCCGAGCCGCTCGTTGGTGTGCGGGGCGGGCCGACGCCGTCGTCGCTGATCCGCAGGCGGGCATGATTGCCGACGCGGGCCAGTTCGACCCAGGCCTGGCTGGCTCCCGCGTGGCGGGCGATGTTGGTGAGGGCCTCCTGGGCGATGCGGTAGGCGGTCAACACGCCGATCTCGTCCAGGCCCGGCTCGGGGTCCACCTGGACGCGCACCGTCACGCCCTGCTGGCGCAGCGGCTGGGCGAGCAGCTCGTCGATGTCGGACAGGCGCGGCGGGGCGCTCACCGCTATCGACGCGTCCGGATCGCGCAGGTGCACGACGAGTGTGTCCAGCTCGCTCAGTGCGGTGCGGCCACTGCCCGCGATCGCCCGCAGCGCCGCCCCCGGGTCGTCACTGAGCTGGCCCGCCTCGGCCTGCACCACCATCGCTGTGACGTGGTGGCCGACCACGTCGTGCAGCTCGCGGGCCAGATTGGTGCGCTGTTCGAGCCAGGCGGCCTGGCCGCGCAGGTCGTCTGTCTCCCGGGTCAGGGCCCTGCCGCGTGACCACGATCGCAACAGGATCGCCAGGAGGTAGCCGGCTGTCACGAAGAAGAACGGCTGCTCGTACACCCCTCGCTCGTTGAACAGCGCGGTGACGAGGGCGCCGGCCGCGCCGATCAGGCCACCCACCCACCCCAGCCACGGGTGTCGGGCCGGGTCCTCGCAGACCGAGACGAACACCAGGCCGGCGGCCGCCAAACCCAACTGCACCGACTCGCCGGTGCTCACGAGGGCCACGAATCCCGCGCAGACCGCGAAGACGAGAGTTCGGTGGCGGGGGCGCAGCGCCGCGGCCCCGAGGCCGACCGGCAGCACCAGCCACGCCCAGCCTGCCGGCACCGAAACGCCGTCCTCGACGGTGGTGACCACGGCGGCGATGATCAAACCAACCGCACCGTACGCGAGTCGGCGCACTCGCTCGGGGTCGCGCACCAGGTCCCGGATGCCAGTCATCACCTGCACAGTCTCCGTGACCAGCCGGAGGACCGGCCAGTACCCAGGTACCGGATCGGCCGGCACCCTGGTACCACCCTCGGGACCAGATCGGCACCGTGGCATTTTCCGCGACAACGCTCACCGGACGACTCTGCGGAGGTGACTCTCGTCGACTCCCGCGCCGCCATCACCGTCGGCCCGCTCCGTACGGTGCCCAACTACATCACCGCCATTCGCACGGTCGCCGCTGTCACCGTCGGTGTCGTGGCCCTCGCCTCCGGGTCGGTGGCATTGATGGCGGTATCGTACGGTATCTACTGGCTTGGTGACATGCTCGACGGCTGGGCCGCCCGCCGTCTCGGACAGGAGACCCGCGCCGGGGCCGTCTTCGACATCGTGAGCGACCGCGCCTGCACCGCCGTACTCTGCGTGGGCCTGGTCTCCCTCGTGCCGGACGTCGCGGTCGTGGCAGTGGTCTTCCTGCTCTCGTTCCTGGTGCTGGACACCATGCTGTCGCTGGCGTTCCTGTGCTGGCCGGTGCTCAGCCCCAACTACTTCCACCTGGTCGACCGGCGGGTGTGGGCGTTGAACTGGTCGCCAGTGGCCAAGGTCGCCAACACCGCCGGCGTCATCGGCGCCATCGCGTTCGGGCAGCACCTGCTCGCGCTGGGCGTCGCCGTCGCCGTCGTCGCGGTCAAGCTGTGGTCGGTCGCGGCGGTGGTCCGGCTGCTCGAACGGGACGGCCGGGCATGAGCAGCCTCGCCGAGGCCGTGGTGGCGCTCGGCTACGGTGTCGCGTCGGCGCTCGTCCCGATCGTCAACGCCGAGGCCTACGCGGTGGTCGCCGGGCAACGCGGCTGCCACGCGCTCGTCGCCGTGGTCGCCCTGGCGCTCGGCCAGACCGTCGGCAAGCTGCTGCTGTTCGAGTCGGCGCGTCGCGGATCGGGACGGCTGGCCCGGACGGTCGCAAAACGGGGAAAGTCAGGTCGCGCGGCGGCTCGGGCCGCGCGGTGGACCGAGCCGATCCGGCGCTGGCTCTCCCGCCGCCGCACCGCACTACCGACAGTGCTGGCCTCCGCCGCGGTCGGGGTGCCACCGCTGGCCGTCGTCAGCCTCGCCGCCGGCACCGCGGGCCTTCGACGCTGGGAGTTCGCCGTCGCCTGCCTCTCCGGGCGGGTGATCCGTTTCGCCCTGCTCGTCCTGCCAGCGGTGCTGGCCTGACCCCGGCTCCCGGTCAGAGGAGCCGACCGTCGTGGGCGAGCAGGGCGATCTGGGTGCGGTTGTCGAGATCCAGCTTGGTCAGGATGTGCGAGACGTGGGCCTTCACCGTCGTCACGCTCATCAGCAGCTCGCCGGCGATCTCGGCGTTGGAGCGCCCCTGCGCGATGGCCAGCACGACGTCGCGTTCCCGGGGCGTGAGCAGGGCCAACCGCTGCTGCGCCCGCTCGTGGGACTCGGCCCCCGAGGCGACCCGCTGCATGAGGCGGCGCGTCACGCCCGGAGACAGCATCGGGCTGCCGGCCGCCACCGCGCGGACCGCCTGACTGATCTGCTCGGGCGGGGTGTCCTTGAGCAGGAAACCGCTCGCGCCGGCCCGGAGGGCTCGCACCACGTGCTCGTCGGTGTCGAACGTGGTGAGCACGATGATCTCGGGTGGCCGGTGGCGGCGGCGCAGCCGCTCGGTGGCGGTGATGCCGTTGACGCCGGGCATCCTGATGTCCATCAGCACCACGTCGGGCAGGTGCCGGTCCACCGCCGTGATCGCCGTGGCGCCGTCGGCGGCCTCGCCCACGACGACGATCCCGTCGGCGCCGTCGAGCATCAGCGTGAGCATTCCCCGTACGAGGGGATCGTCGTCCACGATGACAACCCGGATCGGAACCGTCACGTCGGCCACGGCAGCCACGCGGTGAGCTGGAACCGGCCGGCGGCGTCGACGTGGTGGGCGACCCGACCGCCGGTGAGCGCAGCCCGTTCGGCAAGGCCGATCAGGCCGGTGCCGGCGCTGCCGGTGGCGCTGCTGTCGGGCGTCGTCGGGTTGCTCACCGCGATGCTGAGGCCGGAGCCGGGCGCGCCGCCGAGCACCAGCCGGACCGGCTGACCGACGGCGTGCTTGCGGGCGTTGGTCAGTGCCTCCTGCGCGATCCGGTACGCGGTGCGGCCGACAGTCGGGGGGATCTCGACCGGCGGGCCGAGCCTGTCGTCGACCTCGATCTGTTGCCCGGCGGCCCGCGCCTCGTCGACCAGGCACGGCAGGTCGGCGAGGGTCTGCCCGGGCGGCGCGTCGGTCGGCGAGTCGGTGTCGTCGCTGCGCAGCAGGGTGATGACCTCGCGCAACTCGTCGAGGGCGTGGTGTGCGCTGGCCCGGATCACCCCGGCGGCGGCGCTGAGCCGCTCGGGCGGTGCGTCCGGCCGGTACTCCATCGCACCGGCGGCGGCCGCCAGCAGTGACAGCCGGTGTGCCAGCACGTCGTGCATCTCCCGCGCGATCCGGCTACGCTCCGCCGCCCGCGCCTCGTCGACCCGTCGTTCCTGCTCCTGCTCGGCCCGCCGGGCCCGGTCCCGCAGCGCCGCCAGCAGGGCGTTGCGGGCCTGCGCCCAGGTGCCCCAGCCGAGCAGGGCCGCGTAGGCGATCGTCATCAGCACCAGCCGCCACCCGTACGGCAGGCTGGGCACCGGTCGCCAGAACGCCTGCACCGCCTCGCCCGCCACGCCGACCGCCGCCACCGCCGCCGCTTGCCGAAACGGCCGGTTGCGGGCGATGAACAGCACCGCGAAACTGGCCACCGGCGTGAGCACCGGAGACAGCGCGACGAGCAGGCCGGCCAGCACGCCACCGACCTGCGGGCGGCGGACGACCACCGGAACGAGGGCCAGGGCGGCCACCGCCAGCGCGACGTCGACGCCGACCAGGCCGGCGGAGCTGGACCGGGTGGCGGACCACAGCATGGTCGCGACGAGGACGCCGATCGCCACCGTCGTCACCACCACCGGGACGGAACGCCACGTCCGCGGCGGCTCGACCTCGCACGTCGCCGCATCCACATCGCGCACGCTACTGGGCTCGCGGCGGTCCGGACCACCTCCTTTGGTAGTACGCCGAGCGGCCGGCGGACGTACCCGCTGCGGCGTCTCGACCGACGCGTCCGGCCCGGCCCGGTCCGCAGACTCAGGCCATGACGAACAACCTTCTCCTGGCACGGGCCGCGGTGGCGGCCGGCGCGACAGTGGTGGCGGTGGTCGAGTTCGCGCTGCTGAACTCGGTGGCCGGCGTCGACCTGGCGGTCAGGTCCGCAAACTCGACCCGGCAGATCACCGTGGCCGCTGTCATCGCGGCCACCGTGGTCGCGGCACTGGCCGGCTGGGCGCTGCTCGCGGTGCTGGAACGCCGCACCGGCCGCTCCCGCGTCTGGTGGACCTCGATCGCGGTCATCGTGCTGCTGCTGTCGCTCGTGGTCGGGCCGCCGAGTGGCGTCGGCGGGGCAGCGAAGGCGACCCTCGCGCTGCTGCACCTGAGCGTCGGCGTCATCCTCATCCTCGGCCTGCCCCGGTCACGTCCGGAAGGGGCGAACCGATGACCACGCTGACCGTACGCAAACAGGACGGGGCCTTCGTCCTCGACTCCGGGGGGCGCGCTTCGCTGCGTACCGGCTGGACCTGGCGGTGCGGCGAGATCCGCACCGGCACCGGCCGCTGGACCGTCGCGCCGACCGGCCGCCGACGCATCGGGTTCACCGCCCAGGGCGAGCACGGCGTGCCGGTGCGGCTCGATCCGGGCCGGTCGCACGTGCCGGGGCCCGGCGGGGTGGCCCGCTGGTCGCCCGGCCGCTGCGGGGGTGAGCTGGTACGCGACGGGCACCGCCTCGCGGTACGCCTGCCCGGCCGACGCGGCGGGCCGATCCGCGTCGAGGTCACCGGCGAGTGGGCCGAGCTGGAGCTGGTGGTGCTCACCGCCTGTTTCGCGCTGATGAGTCAGCGGCGGCGACGCACCCTGATCGTGATGGCTGTCGTCAGCGCGGGCAGTGGGTGACCGCCGGACCCTACGGTGAGGGTGAGTGCTCAGACGATGCGACGGAGCACCGTCTCCACGGCGTCGATCAGTGGATCACCCTCGGTCCGGGGGTGCCGGGCGAGACCGAACTCCACGTCCGGCAGGGCGGGCAGGGCATCAGTGTCGCGGCAGATCATGACCGGTTCGAGGTTCGCCGGCATGAGTGCCGCGACGCCGAGTCCGGCCCGTACCGCGGCGAGCACCCCGACCAGGCTGTTGCTCTCGAAGGCCACCCGCCAACGCCGATCGGCGGTCTCCAGCGCGTCCAGCACCGACGTACGCCAGGAGCACGGGTTGGAGAAGAGCACCACCGGCAGCGGATCGGCGCTCACGTCCACACCCTGCCCGGTCGCCCAGACCAGCGGGGCGCGCACCGTCCAGCGCGGCGGACCGGGAATGTCCGGTACCGCGTCCAGCACGAGTTGGACGCGGCCCGTGTCGTAGGCCTCCCGCATGGCCACGTTGGAGCAGCTGAGCACTTCCAGGGTCGCGCCGGGGTGCAGCCGGGCGAGGTCGGCGAGGGCCTGCGGAAGGTGGGACGCGGCGAGGTCTTCGAGCAACCCCACACCACAGTGGCCGGTGAGCGCGCGTCCGGTTTCGGCGAGCGCCTGCGCGGAGAGCGAGAGGATGCGTTCGGCGTACGGCAGGAGTTCCTCGCCCGCCCGGGTCGGCGAGACACCAGACGACGACCGGTGCAGCAGTGGACGACCGACGACGCTTTCGAGCTTGCGTAGCTGCTGGCTGAGGCCGGGCTGGGTCTGCCCGAGAGCGGTCGCGGCACGGCTGATGCTGCCCTCCCGCACGGCGGCGACGAACGACCGCAGCAGGGCGGTCTCCAGATCCTTTGCCATAAGAAATCATTATGCCAGCCTCAACGAAATCGAGTCTTCTTATGGCGGGCGGGTGGAACTAGCGTCAACCGGGTGACCAGCTACCGGCGGGTGCTCGCCGTGCCAGGGATGGCGCCGCTGCTGGGCGTCTCGTTGCTCGCCCGCACCGCGATAACGGCCGACGTGATGGCGCTGACCCTCGTGGTCGTCCTCGGCCTGGAGTTGAGCTACGCGGCGGCCGGTGCGGTCGCGGCGGCCCTGACCGCCGGAGTGGCGCTGGGTGGGCCGCTGCTCGGCCGCATGATCGACTCACGGGGCCTGCGCCTTGTCCTGCTGGTGACCGCCACCGCGCAGGTCGTGTTCTGGCTGGGTGTGCCGGTCCTGCCGTACGGGTTCCTGCTGGTCGCCAGCTTCGTCGCCGGCCTGTTGATGGTGCCGGCCCAGGCGGTCAGCAGACAGGCGATCGCCGCGATGACGACGGCGGAACAGCGCCGGGCCGCGTTCGCGCTGGAATCGGTGCAGGGCGAACTGTCGTACATCGTGGGGCCGGCGGTGGTGATCCTGGGCGCGGCGACGGTGTCCCCGACGTGGTGGCGTGGGGGGTCGGCGCCGCGATCCTGGCCGGCGGCGTCGGAATCGCCGTGCTCAACCCACCGATGCGCGGCCGGGACGAGGCGGACGCCGCGGCGGCGGAACGACCTGCGCGCCGGCAGTGGCTGGACGCCAGGATGATCGCCGCGCTGACGATGGCGTTCGGGACGACGACCCTGCTCAGCGGCGTCGACCTCGCCATCGTCGCCACGCTGCGGGAGGCAGGTCAGGTGTCCTGGGCCGCAGTGGTGGTCGTGGTGTTCGGCGTGTCGTCGGTCATCGGCGGGCTGGTCTACGGCGCGCTGACCCGGCCACTGCCGACCTGGCTGCTGCTCGGCCTGCTCGGGCTCGTGACGATTCCGGCCGGGCTGGCCGGCGACTGGCAGTGGTTGTGCGTGGCGGTCGTCGGCAGCGGGCTCCTCACCGCGCCGACCCTCGGCACGGTGGCCGACGCGGTGAGCCGGTTGGCGCCACCCGGTGTGCGGGGCGAGGTCATCGGTCTGCAGTCCTCGGCGCAGAGCGCCGGCTTCGCGCTCGGCGCCCCGCTGGTCGGCGTGGCGATCGACCTCTCCGTGCCGGCGGGCGGGTTCGCGACGGCCGGGCTCGCCGGCCTCGCCGCCGCGGGGACCGGATATCTGCTGTCCCGCCGCTCACCCGCGCGGACAGCGGGAGCGAGCACGCCGATCAGCGTTCAGACCCGCGTGCCGTAGCTGAGGGACGGGCGAGTGTCGGCGCCGGCGCGACGACGCGGCCGCGACGCGCGTCCACGGCGAGCAGCGTCAGGGCGGCCAGCGTCAGCAGCCCGCCGGCGAGCGCCAGCGGGCGTGCCCCCAGGGCGGGCAGGAGGGCGCCGCCGAGCAGTGACCCGCCGGCGATGCCGGCGTTGAAGGCGGTGCTGACCCCGGCCGACGCGATGTCGGTGCTGCCCGGGGCCAGTTGCAGCATCCGGTTCTGCACGGCGGAGCCGAACGCCGCGTACGCGAGGCCGATGCCGGCCAGAAGCGCTACCACGCCCGGTTTGAGCGCGCCGAGCGCGTAGAGCCCGAGCAGCGAGGCCGTGCCGATGCCCAGCGGCGTCAACAGCGAAGCGATCGGTCGGGTGTCCAGAGTCCGGGCCGCGACCAGGGTGCCGACGACACCGGCCGCGCCGGAGACGAACAGCAGCGGCGCCAGCACCGCGTCGGCGAAGCCGCTGACGTCGAGCAGGAACGGTGTCACGTAGGTCTGCAGGGTCATGAAGCCGCCGATGCCGAGGGCGGTGGCGATCAGCAGGACGGCGAAGCGCCGGCCGTCCGGTGCGCTGCCCCGGGCCGCGCCGCCGGCGGCCGGGGGATAGGAGGGGAGAAGGAGCAACACCGCGGCGGCGATCGCCACACCGATCCCGGCCAGCACAGCGAACGACGCGCGCCAGCCGGCTTGCTGCCCGAGCCAGGTGCCCAGGGGTACGCCGAGCACCGGAGCGAGCGTCGCCCCGGTCGCGAACAACGCCACCGCCCTACCGCGCACCGCGACCGGGAAGGGCCCGATCACTGTCGCCGTGGCGACGGACCAGAACAGCGCCTGGGCGAGGGCGGTCACCAGGCGGGTGCCGGCCAGCACGGCGTACGTCGGCGCGAGCGCGGCGGCGGCGTTCGCGGCGGCGAACAGGAACATCGTGACACCGAGCAGGTGCCGCCGGGGGACCCGCTGGGTCAGTCGGGTCAGCGGTACGGACGCCAGCACCACCACCACTGCGTACCCACTGACCAGCAGACCCACCTGCGAGCGGGAGCGGTCCAGATCGGGTGCGATGTGGGTCAGCAGACCGACGGGCAGCAGCTCGGTAGTGATGAACGCGAACGCGGCGAGGGAGAGCGTGACGAGCACCGCCCTGGCCCTTCGCGGCGACACCTGCGGTGCCATGGCCCCACCCCCCAGTGAAGTGGTCACCGTAACGAGGGCCTGACCTTGGGCCGCTCGCGGGCCTCGACGGAGGTCGACCACGTTGCCGCGACAGTCCGGCCGCTCGCCCCGTCCGGCGGCCGGACCTCCGGTCAGGTTCGGGTCCGGAACGGGGCGAGGACGGCGCGGATCTGATCGGCAGCGCCCCAATCGTCGTCGAACTGGGCCAGCACGGCGAGGTGTTGTCGCAGCTGGATGACCGGCATCCGGGCCTCCCAGCCGGCGTCCAGCGCGGTCAGCTCCGCGTAGACCTCGAACATCCGTCGAGCCTCGGGCGGGGGCGAGGTGGACCACACGTGCGCGAGGTCGACCTCGGCCCACAGGTACGACACGGCCGGGTCGATCAGCGCCGGCTCTCCGTCCGCGGTGGCCAGGATGTTCTGTGCCCACAGGTCGCCGTGTGTCAGACACGCCGGACGCTCCGGCAGCAGGTCGGGCAGCCGGTCGCAGAGCCGTTCCAGCGCCGACCGGTCCTCCGCGTCGAGCGCCGCCTCGACGCGGGGCTCGTCGAGCCAGCGCAGCAGCCGGTGCTCCGCGAAGAAGGCGAAGCCGTCGTCGTTCCACGTGTTGACCTGGCGGCGACGGCCCAGCCAGTTGTCGTGGTGCCAGCCGAAACGGGGATGGGTGGTACTCAGGTGCAGGCCGGCGAGCAGGTGTGCGACCTGCTCCCAGAAGGCCTCGCTGCGCGGCCTCTCGCTCAACACCGACAACACCAGGACGTCGCGATCCGCCAGAATCACCTCGGGCGTCGGCACACCGCCCAGCTCGCGCAGGGCGGCCAGCCCGTCCGCCTCGGCGCGGAAGACGTCGTCGGCCGGCGGGTCGTCGAAGGCCTTGACGAACACCGGCGGGGCATCCCGGCGGGTGGCGATGCCGGCGAGCGCCGCGAGCCCGCCGGTCGCCGGCCGCACCGTGACGACCTCGCGCATACCGGCCCGGTGCAGACGCTCCAGTAGGGTCACGGCAGGCTCCTCAGGTCCGGCGTACGAGGTCGTCCGATCCTATGTGGTTGATCACGGATCGCCCTGCCGGCGGCGGGGGCGTTGGACACTGCTGGGCATGGGTCACGTGTCGACGACCGGCCGCAGCGCCCGGGGCAACGGAGGACGACACCTGCTGTGGGTCGACCCGGCCCGGGAACTGGTCCTCGTCTCGCACTGGACCGAAGAGCCGCTCGGTCTGATCCGGGAGGTCTCTCGTACCGTCACGAGCCCCAGTTGATCCACCGGTGGGCGCGGCCGAGAATCGACGTCGTGGATTTGCCTCAGGACTGGGTCTCGCTGCTGGGCGAGCTTGACCGGCAGGTGTCGTCCGGGCGGCTCTCACCGGACACGGCGGCGCTGTCCGAGCTGATGAGCAGCTACGACGTGCCGGGGGTCAGCATCGCCGTCGGCCAGATGGGCGCGCAGGTCCGGGCGGCAGGGTTCGGCGTCACGGCGGCCGGGACGTCAACTCCGGTTACCGCGAGCACCGCCTTCGCCGCCTGTTCGATCAGCAAGCACGTCGCGGCGTTCGGCGCGCTGCGACTGGTCCAGGCCGGTGTCCTGGACCTCGACGGCGACATCGGCGACTACCTCACCTCGTGGCACCTGCCCGGCCGGGAAGACCAGCAGGGAGTCACGGTACGACAGCTGCTGGCGCACACTGCCGGACTGTCCGACACCTGGTACCGCGGCTACGCCGCGGATCCCGCCCCGTCGCTGTTGCAGGTCCTGGACGGCACCGGCACGACGACTACGCCACCGGTTCGGCCGACCCTGTTGCCGGGTAGCCGTTTCCGGTACTCGGGCAGCCACTACTCGGTGCTTCAGCAGGTGATGGTGGACGCGACCGGAACCCCGTTCGAAGACCTCCTGCGAACTCTGGTGCTGGAACCGCTGGCCATGGCCGACAGCAGCTTCGACAAGCAGTTTCCGCACCAGCGACCGGATCAGGTGGCGCATGGCCACCACGGCGGCGGCACCAGGATTCCTGGCGGCTGGCGAACGCAACCGGAGCTGGCCGCGGCCGGACTGTGGAGCACCCCTACCGACCTGCTCCGGCTCGACCTCGAGATCGCCCGGGCCGTCTCGGCAGGTTCGAAGCTGCTCGACCACGACCTGGCCATCCAGATGTGTACGACGCAGATTCCTGGCGGCAGCTACGGCCTCGGTACCGAACTCGACGAACGCGCCGAGCGTCGTCGTTTCGGGCACACCGGGTTGAACGTCGGCTACACCTGCTTCTCCTACGTCTGGCCGGACAGCGGCATCGGGGTAGCGGCGATGACCAACTCGGAGGATGGCTGGGAGCTGCTGGTCAGCATCCGCGCCGCCGCGGACCGTCGCTACGCCGCCGCCAGAGTCACCGCCGCGCCGCCTGCGGATGTCACGGGCCGTTACGTGCTGCGCGACGACTACCCGATCGACATCGCGCTCACCGACGGCCACCTGACCCTCGCCGCCTCAACCCAGCAACCGGTTGTCCTCCTGGCAGGCCCGGACGGTAGCTACCGACACCCGGACCTCGATCTGGAGGTGCGTTTCGTCCGGACCGACGACCAGCCCCACGTCCTCGAACTGCGCCAGGAAGGGCTCACGCAGACCGCGAGGCCGGTAACCGGGGGGCAACTGGAACAGCCAACGCTGTCAGGGTCGGTTGTGGACGAACCACGCGTCACCGGCCGGTAGGGCGACGGCGACTTCCCACTGGCTCAGTTCGAGGTCCGGAGCGAGCGCCTTGAGCTGACCGGCGGCAGCCCACGCCTCGTCACCCGGCGTCGGGCGACGACCCACCTGGAACTGGAGCATGGTGTCCCATGATGCGACCAGGCGGGCGTCCCACCGGTGCCGCCACCGCGCCAGCACTTCGGCGAGCCCTTGGTGTTCCTCCTCGGTGAGCGCACCGTAGAAGTCCACCCAGTACGCCGAGGCGCGGACGTCGCTGGTGGGCAGCAACATGAGCAGGACGCTGTCCGGCGTATACCAGTAGTCGGTCTGCGTCACGAGCCGCACGTTGCCAAGCACCTGGGCGTGCAGGTCGGCGTCGGCGAGCAGCCCGTCGTACAGCGCCCGCTCCAGCACCGGAAGTGGTGCCGGCAGCACCACATCCGGCACCAGGGCGCTCAGGTCGACGCCGGTCGTGCCACGCGCGTAGAACTCGATCTCGTCCTCGTCGACCTGGTGGTCCTCGCTGTGGTGGCGGTAGGTCAGCCAGGGTTCGCAAGACGCCGCCGCCTCGACGAACGCGCGCAGCTCCGACTCCGACGGGCCCCGCTCGGGCTCGGACCGGATGGTCAGCGCGTCGTCGAAGTCGTCGGTGACCATGACGGGTCGGCGTCCGATGACCGGCACCAGCGCGTCGGCGGCCTGCCAGACCTCGTGCAGCCGATCGGGGTCGACGTCGGCGACGAGGAGGGTGCCCGACGGGCCGTGCCCGATCGGCAGGCCGGCCAGTGGCGTGCCCACGAACGCCGCTTCGACCTGGGCCAGCTCGTCTCGCCCGTCGACGGGTTCGCCGATCACGCGAAGTGGTCGGCCAGCTTCGTCAGCTTGCTGACGTACGCCGGCCAGTCGTAGTCGTCGGGGATGTTGGGGTTGCCCTGTCGAAGGCCGATCGTTGTGTCGTGCTGTTCGCGGATGATGTCGGCGTGCCCGGCGTGACGGGCGAGATCGCAGGTCACGTGGATGATGATCCGCTGCAGGGTCACGTCCTGCGCGCCGGGCCGCCACCACGGCACCTGCCCGGGCGCGTCGAGCGACAACTCGTCGATCGTCTGGTCCGCGAACGCGCCGACCCGGCGATACAGGTCGATCAGCCCGTCCTTCGTCTCGTCCTCCCGGGCGTACCAGTCTGCCTGGGGGTCCTCGTCGAACGCCGCCATCGGGACCAGCTCGTCAGGGGTCGGGAAGTCGCGGCCGAAGGTGGGCCCGAAGTAGCCGGCTTCGACATTGAGGCAGTGCTTGATGATGCCCAGCAGGTTGTTGCCGGTCGCCGTGCGGGGCAGCCTGACCTCACGTTCGCTGAGCCCGTCGAGCTTCCAGATGAGGTCCTCGCGGGTCCCGCGAAGGTAGGCGTGCAGCGCGGCCTTCGCATCGCTCAGATCAGCCATGCCGGCCAGTCTTCCCTATCCGGCGGGCCGTCGCGCACCCACGGCGGGCCGGTGCCGGGGCACCGGCCCGCCGAGCGGATCGATTTGTCTGGGGTGTCAGCTTCCGGCGCAACTCGCTGTGGCTCCGCTGCCGCTGCCGGTGCCCTGGAATCCGAAGCTGGTGGCCTGACCTGCGGCCAGTCTCCCGTTGTAGCTCTGGTTGGCGACGGTGATGGTCCCGCTGGTGCCGCTGCTGACGCCGTTCCAGAGCGAGCTGACCGACGCGCCGCTCGGTAGGGTGAGGGTGACCCGCCAGCCGGTCAGCGCTGTGGATCCCGCGGTGACGCTGACGTTGGCGACGAATCCGCCGTTCCACTGGTCCTGGACGGAGTAGACAGCGGTGCAGCCGGGGGTGCCGGTCGGCGGCGGTGTCGTCGGCGGTGGCGTGGTCGGCGGTGGCGTGGTCGGAGGTGGCGTGGTGGGAGGCGGAGTGCCGTCGTCGAGCGTCAGGTTCTTCTGCTGGACGCTCCACTGGCTGCCGCACAGACCGCAGTCGGCGCCGACGAAGTTGCGGCCGGCGGTGGTGTCGCCCTTCAGCCGCCATTTGAGGTAGAGAGTCGCCACCCGGCCGAACTCGCCGCCGTTGGCCTGGTCGTAGGTGCCGCCATGCCCGACGTTCAGGTTGCCCATGAACGCGGGCAGGCCGGCGGGCAGCTTGCCCCAGTCGTCAATGGCGTTCGGGTAGGCGATGTCGCTGGGCCCGCCGACGAAGTAGGCGATCGGCTTGGTCAGTCTCCTGAGCTGGTAGTCGTCGGCGTCGTTCAGCAGTCCGCTGCTGAAGATGCCGGTCGTGGTGACGCGCGGGTCGTTCGAGACGGCGTACGCCTCCAGTCCTCCGCAGGAGAAGCCCGCGACGGCGACCTTGCTCGTGTCGATCTTGTTGTAGTACTTGCTGCCCTGCCGGGAGTTCTCCGCTACCGCCCAGTCGATGGACTGGGTGAGCATCTGGGAGGTGGTGGAGCCGGAACCGTTCGGGGCGCCGTTGGCGATGGCGAGGAAGCCGTGGGAGGCGATCTCGCGGAGGAAGTTGCCCTGGGAGAGGCCGTTGGCCGAGCAGCCGCCGTTGCCCCACACGACGATGGGTAGGCGTTCGGACGGGAGGGTCTGCGGTCGGAAGATGGTGTGGTTGGCCAGGGTGGCCGAGGTTTCGTAGTCGGCGGGGTAGGGGCCGGAACCGCCGATGGCGGCGGACGCCGGTGTCCCGCCGAGCGCCATGATCACGGAGGTGACCGGGACGATGGCGGCCGCCAGCCCCGCGTAGATCTTCGCTCGCCTTCTCATTGCACCCTCCAGGAACAGTCACTGTGGCGCTCCCCGCGGTGGCGGTTGGGTCACTCGCGTCCCGACGAGAGTGGTCAGCGCTGGCCACGGGTCTGGTCGACGGGGGCGCGTCGCGGCCTGAGTGGCGGCCGTGCCCTCGGTCGCCACTGCCCGCTCATTCAGCGCCGGCGACCGCCCGGCCGCGGTCCCTACAGGCGCTCCGATGGGAGCTGTGTGCAGTTACTATCACTGTCGCAACGAAAAGTGTCAATGTCTGGTTGGCTCTGAGTGGCCGCGACGCCGTCAGCCGGGGCGTGGGCCGCTGCCGTGGGTTCCGCCGGTCGGCTCGGGCCTTGATGGATCCCTCGACGCCTGGAAGTGGGTGATCCACGAGGCGGCATCCGGCCAGTGCGGAGTTGCCACCTCGACCAGGCGCGCCTGAGCGAGCGAGCCGAGCGTGGTGTGGATGTCGAGGAAGGTCTCCCTGGCCTCCTGGCGAGGCCAGGGCTCCGGCAGCAGGTGTGGGGGGAGGTCCGGGTCGATGTCGGCGAACTTCCGCCAACAATCCATCGCGGAGGTCCGAGCCACCAGCGCCCGGGCCGGATCCACCTCCCCGGTGCGCGCGGCTGCCCGCAGCTCCGCGTACTGCTCGATGAAGGCCGAGTACGCCGAGGCGAGGCCGGTCAGGTCGTACGCGGAAGCCGGCCCGTGTGGCCCTGCCTCCTCGTCGAACCGGGCGTGCAGGACCGACCATCGGGCACCCTCGACGTGCTGCAGCAGCGCGTGCAGCGCCTCCCGCGCCGGCGCGGCGTCGGATCCCGGCCGGATCCACACGCTGTCGTACAGGCCCACGAACCCCAGTGCGGTGAACGACCTGCGCAGCGCATGGCGGGACGCCTGGCCGGCGCTCGGAACGGAGAAGGAGGCCAGCACCCATTCGCCGGTCCAGGGCGTCGGGTGGGAGCCGAAGTTCAGGAAGTGCCGCATCCGGGAGCGGTGCTTGGCGATCGCCTGCGGCGTGAGGTGGTAGACCGGCGACCGGTCCTTCCTCCGCGCCGCGATGAGACCACGTTTGACCAGCCGGGACAGCGCGGCACGGGCGCTGGACTCGCTGATCCCGAACTCGCGCAGAATCGCGATGACCGCCGTCGACGGCAGGTCGGCGTCGGAGGAGTCCAGGTACTCGCCGAGCACTGTCGTCAGCAGATGCTGCGGGCTCGACCCCGCCTGGGCCCGGGGCACTCGGACGTCGTCGGCGTTCACCTCATCAGACTGCCGCACCCGGATGCCCACGGCTTGTCAGGTGTGGCGGGGCAAGGCGCCTTCCGGGGCGGGTGGAGGCATTATCGTTTCGGCGTGCACATCCGCTTTGACGTTCCCGCCGATCCCGCCTACCCGAGCCGGGTGGCCGCTGCCCTCGGCAACGTCCGGCTACGCAGATTCGGCTACATCGGGGCGGTCCTGACGGCGGTCGGGGTCATCGGTCTCGTCGTCTCGCGGGGGTTCGGGTGGGGCGAGCGGAGTTCGCCGCTGTGGACCGCGCTGGTAGTGGCCGGCGTGCTGTCGATGCTGTACCGGCCGTGGGTGCTGGCGCGCGCCCGACGCCGTTCCGGTAGTTACGCCGTCGAGGGCGCCTACGACATCACCGATGACAACATCATGATGCGCAGCGGCTCGGAGTCCGGCGGCATCGCCTGGGACGGGGTCGCCCAGGTGCAGGACGCCGGCGACTTCTGGGTCGTGTACGTCGGCCGAATGCCGGCGACCGTGATCCCCCGCTGGCTGATGTCCGCCGAGGATGCCGAGACGTTGCGGGCCTACATGACCGAACGAGGGCTGCTGCCCCGTCGGTGAACTCGGCATCCCCGCCCCTGATCGTCTGCGGCTACCTATCCTCGACGGGGATGCACCATTCCGAGTCATGGCCGTCGGCCCGACGGCTCACAGGAGGCCGTCATGAGCACCAAGGATCGACCCGAGGGGATCAGCCCCACAGCGGTGGAGTCAGCGCCAGGGCTGTGGCGGATCGATCTGCAACGGCACGACCTCAGCATCCCCGGGCGAGAGGTCATTCAGACTCGGGTGGAGTTCACTCCGGATTCGCCACCGTTCAAGCATTTCCACCCCGGCGAGGAGATCATCTGCGTTCTGCAGGGAACGCTCGAATATCGGCTGGAGGGGCAGCCACCGGTGGTGTGCAATGCCGGCGACGCGCTCACCGTTCCATACGGTGTGCACCACCAGGCCCGCAACGTTGGCGAGGGTATCGCCGTCGAACTGGCCACGTACGTCGTCGAGAAGGGGAAACCACTTCTCACGAAGGTGCAGTGAGATCTCCACGGTCGGCGATGGACCACCGCCGGCCGGGCGGACAGCGGTGGCCCGATCCACGTCGCACCGTTTAGCCGATCGGCGCCTCGGGCAGAAGGCACACCATGACGAATGAACGGGTCAGGTCTGTCGGTGGCTACACCATGCGGATCCTCGGCGTGCTGGCGGTCGTCGTGGGCGTGCTGGGGATCGTCTCCAGTCTGTCTCAGGGCAACCTCGTCGGGGTGATCCTCGGCGTCGTCTTCATCGTCGGCGGGGCGTTCCTGCTCAAGCGCTCGGGCCCAGCGGCGACACCGAGGCCGCGCAGCACGCACTGACGGCTGCGGGGTTCTGGTCGCCGGGGCCAGGCGAGGTCGCCTGGCCCCGCACGTTCGGGCTCGGTCAGCCCAGGTACTTCTCCCACGGACCGGTGATGGCCAGGGTGAGGCCCGGGTCCTGCATGTTGACGAAGAGCACCTTGCCGTCCGCGCTGAAGGTCGGCCCGCAGAACTCCGAGTCGTTGAGCTGGTTGCGGGCGATCGCGTACGTGGGCCCGCCCGGGATCGTGCTGAGCACGTGCGAGGCGCCGGTGCCGTCCTCGGCGAGCACGAGGCTTCCCCACGGAGTGACTGTCACGTTGTCCGGGCCGTCGAAGGTGAGGTCGGTGTACTTGACGGCCGCGCCCTCCTCGGACTGGGTCTGGTGCGGGAAGTACGTCACCAGCTGGATGGTCTGGTTCCGGTAGTTGTAGAACCACACCATTCCGTCGTGCGGCGCCGCGTCCGCCGGCAGGTCACCCTCATCCCAGGCGTACGAGTTGACCACGTACACGCCCTCGTCGGTGGCCCACACGCCCTCGAACTTGCGCCCGCGGGTGACCTGACCGTCGGCGAACTGCTCGCGCACCGACGTGGTGCGCGCGTCGCGGTCCGGCACCTCGATCCAGCGGACCGGGAAGGGGCGACCCAGCTGGGCGGAGGTCAGGTACGCGACGTCCGGCAGCACCGAACCGTCATCCATGATGATCTGCATCGCGGCGAGGACGCCGGCGTTCGGTGCGAGGCGGGTGAGCACGCCCGGGCCCAGCTTGACGCCGTGTGGCGCCGTCCAGCGGTAGAAGAGGCCGTTGGGCTCGTCGGCGTCCTCGGAGAGGTAGATCCGGGTGCGGTCCTTGTCGACGGCCAGGGCCTCGTGGGAGTAGCGGCCCAGGCACTTGATCGGCTTCGGGTCGGCGCTGCCGTCGGCCCACACCTCGAAGACGTAGCCGTGGTCCTTCTGGTAGACGCCGGCCCGGCCGCCCTCTTCCCACGTGTCGCCGGCCCGGTCCTCGGTCTCCTCGCAGGTGAGCCAGGTGCCCCAGGGGGTCGGCCCGCCGGCGCAGTTGGAGATGGTGCCGGAGAGCGCCACGAACTCACCCAGGTTGCGGCCCGCGAGGTCGGTCCTGATCACGGTGCAACCACCGGCGTCGACGGCGCCCGCGTCGTAGACCGTTCCCTTGACGTGCGGCACGCCGAACTCGGCGCCCGGGTCGATCTCGTGGTTCTGGATGAGGGTGTACCGGCCGTGGCCGGCGTCGTAGACGGCCATGCCGTCATGATCCGACGGGGTAACGCCCTGGCCGCGGTCGAGTCGGGTGACACCGGTCCGGGTGATCACTGTGTAGCTGAAGCCCTTGGGCAGGGCCAGGATTCCCCTGGGGTCGTCCACGAGCGGCGGGAAGGGCACGTTACCGGGCTTCACCGGCGGGTGCGGCCGGGCCGGGCTGGCCTGGGCCAGGGACGGCAGACCGCCCGCGACGGCAAGGCCGACGCCGGCGGCGGTGCCACTGGCGAGGAAGGTACGACGAGAGGAAGGCACGTGGATCAACTCCTGGTCCAGGCAAGTGCGACGTCTGGCAGCCAACTCCTTCGGGCGAACAGCGACACGTCACCAATGGGATCGGGCGGTGACATCGGAGTTAAGAGTCAGGGTCGCGCACGCGTCGCCGGCAGCAGGGTGGGCCAGTCCTGGGCGGCGGCCCAGTCGGCGAAGCTGTGCCAGCCGACTTCCGGGTAGTCGCGACGCAGCGCGGCGACGTCGACGGCCAGGCCCACGGTGCTGAAGTAGTCGAACATGGCCGCCAGGTCGGTGGACCGCTGTCGGACCTGGGCCAGCGGCACCTGCGCGTGGGTGATGGGGCTGCCGATGGCGCCCGCCAGGATCTCGGCCAGTTGGCTGGGTGTGCGTTCGTCGGAGGCGATGTCGATGCGGCGACCGGCGAACTCGTTCGAGCGCTGGAGGACGAGCGCGGCGAAGGTGCCGATGTCGACCGCCGGGATGAGGGTGAGCGGCCGGTCCGCGGGCATCGGCCAGGCGAAGGTGCCCCTGCGCAGGCCGTCGAGCGTCCAGCCGCTGGCGTAGTTGTCCATGAAGGCGGCTGGCGCGATGACCGTCCAGGGCACCGTCGAGGTGCGCAGATGCTGCTCGACCATGTGTTTGCTCTCGTAGTGCGGGACGCCGGTGTCGCGGTCGGCGTGTGCGACGGTGCTCAGCACGAGGTGGCCGAGGCCGGCGGCTGCCGCGGCATCGACGAGGGCCCGGCCCTGCCGGACCTCGGTGGCGAGGTCGCTGCCGAACGGCGTGGTGACAGCGAACAACGAGTCGGATCCGGCGAGCGCGGCGTCGAGGGACGCGCTGTCGTCGAAGTCGGCCTGGCGCACCTCCGCCCCGAGGTCGCGCAGGGCTTCGGCGGCCGGCGAGGTGGGCTGGCGGGTGATGGCGCGTACCCGCTGACCGGCCGCCAGCAGGGCGCGGGCGGTGGCACCGCCCTGGGCTCCGGTGGCGCCGGTGACGGCGACGGTGAGCATGGGTTCTCCAGGAGGTAAGATAGCTGCGTAACGCATTAACTGCGCCACGCAGCAGATTATGGTGGATTGCTGCGTCGCGCAACTGATTGGGATGTGATGCGGATGACTGCGAAGCGTCGAACCCGGCTGTTCGAGGAGCTGTCGATGGCGTCCCGGCGTTATCTGGCCTCGTACGTCCTGTTCAACCAGGCCATCGCCGATCACCTGGGGCTCCACCCGACCGACGTGCAGTTCCTGAGCCTGCTCTCGGCGGCTCCCGCGCCGCCCACCGTGCGCGAGGTCGCCGAGATGACCGGCCTGACCACGGGATCGGCCACCCGACTGGTCGACCGGCTCGAACGTGGCGGCTACGTCAAACGGACGCCCGATCAGCAGGACCGGCGCCGGGTGCTGGTCACCCCGGTGCCGGATCGCCTCGACCGGGTCACAGCGGTCTGGAACGACCTCGGCCAGTCCTGGCAGACACTTCTCGACGAGCACACCGACGAGGAGCTGGAGGTGGTCACACGCCACATGAACCGAGCGCACGACCTCAGCCACGCCCAGATGCGTCGCCTGCGGTCCCAACCCAAGCCCGACTGAGACCCGCGGCGCCGGGCTTGACCTTGACGCTGCGTCAACCCGCCATGCTGCCGCCATGAGCAATTCGCGCACAACAGCTCAGGCCGAGCAGCCCGCGATCCACGTGCACGGCCTGGAGAAGTCGTTCAAGCAGCTCAAGGTGCTGCGCGGCGTCGACATCGAGGTCGCGCGGAGCAGCATCTTCGCCCTGCTCGGCTCGAACGGTGCCGGCAAGACCACAGTGGTGAGGATCCTGGCGACGCTCCTCAGGGCCGACGGCGGGACGGCCCGGGTCGCCGGCTTCGACGTGGCGACCCAGGCCGCCGACGTACGGCAGTCGATCAGTCTCACCGGGCAGTTCGCGGCGGTCGACGAGATCCTCACCGGGCGGGAGAACCTGGTCCTGGTCGCCCGGCTGCGGCACCTCAAGGAACCCGGTTCGACAGCGGACGACCTGCTGCGGCGCTTCTCGCTGACCGAGGCGGGCGCCCGGAGGGTACGGACCTACTCCGGCGGCATGCGTCGCCGTCTCGACATCGCGATGAGCCTGATCGGGAACCCGCCGGTCATCTTCCTCGACGAGCCGACGACAGGGCTCGACCCCGAGGCGCGCATCGAGGTGTGGCAGGCGATCAGGGAACTCGCCCGCGGCGGCACGACGGTGCTGCTCACCACCCAGTACCTCGACGAGGCCGAACAACTCGCCGACCGGATCGCGATCCTCCACGAGGGACGCATCGTCGTGAACGGCACCCTCGACGAGCTCAAACAGCTCCTGCCACCAGCCGAGATCGAGTACATCGAGAAGCAGCCGACCCTTGAGGACGTCTTCCTCACCCTGGTGGGCGCCAAGACCGAGAAGGAACAACGATGAACAGGCACTTCCTCGGCGACACCACAGTCCTGCTGGGACGCTCGCTGCGCCACATCGCCCGTAGCCCGGACACCATCATCACGACGGCGGTCATGCCTGTCGCCTTCATGCTGCTGTTCGTCTACGTCTTCGGTGGCGCTATCGAGACCGGCTCCGACTCGTACGTGAACTATCTGCTCCCTGGCATCCTGCTCATCACGATCGCCTCGGGCATCTCGTACACCGCCTTCCGGCTCTTCCTGGACATGCAGGGCGGCATCTTCGAACGGTTCCAGTCCATGCCGATCGCACGATCCTCGGTGCTCTGGGCGCACGTGTTGACCTCGCTGGTCGCCAACCTGATCTCGTTGGTCGTCGTCGTCCTCGTCGCCCTGCTCATGGGCTTCCGCACCGGGACGAGCGTGCTGGGGTGGCTCGCCGTGGCCGGCATCCTGGTGCTGTTCACCCTGGCGCTGACCTGGATCGCCATCATTCCCGGCCTCACCGCCCAGTCAGTGGACGGCGCGAGCGCCTTCTCGTACCCGCTGATCTTCCTGCCGTTCGTCAGTTCGGCCTTCGTGCCCACCGCGTCGATGCCCGGCCCGGTGCGCGCTTTCGCCGAGCACCAGCCGGTGACCGCGATCGTCAACGCGATCCGAGACCTCTTCGCCCAGGAGCCGGTCGGATCGGGCATCTGGACCGCCCTCGCCTGGTGCGTCGGCATCCTCGCGGTGGCCTACCTGTTCGCCAACCTGACCTACCGCCGCAAGATCTCCTGAGCTGGATTCGGGTGGGGGCCGAGCGCTTCGAGGGGCAGGATCAGGGCATGCTGACGATCAGTCAACTGGCGGCGTACGCCGGCGTCACGGTGCGGGCGGTACGGCACTACCACCAGATCGGCCTGCTGCCGGAGCCCGAGCGGGACGCCTCGGGCTACCGGCGGTACAGCGCGGGAGCCGTGGTGTCCCTCATCAGGATCCGGATTCTCGCCAACGCCGGCGTGCCGCTGTCGCAGATCGGTCAGATGCTGGAGGCCGACGCGTCGACCTTCGCGGCCGCGGTCGAGGAGATCGACAGGCAACTGGGCGACGAGATCGCACGACTGGAGGCCAGCCGGAAGCAGATCGCGCAACTCGCCGCCGGGGATCGTCTGGCCCTCGCACCGGAGGTGACCACCTACCTGGACCGGCTCCGGGACATTGGCGTCTCGGAGCGGGTGGTGGCGGGTGAGCGGGACAGCTGGATCCTGATGTCGGCGCGCTGGCCCGATCGTGTCCGCGAATGGATGCCTGACAAGATCGCGCAGCTCGACGACCCGCAACTCATACGGCTCTATCGGATCCTGTCGGAGATCTTCGAGAGTGACACCGGCGACGACGCGGGTCTGGTGGAGGCCGCCGACATCCTGGCCAGCCTGGCCGAGCAGGCATACCGCTCTGGCGAGATCGACCTCGGTGAGGTGGCGCAGGACGATCTACCGTTCGACCTTCTGGACGCGCTGGCCGTCGAGGCGGACCCGCGGGTGAAGCGACTGCTGGGTCTGATGCGTGAGCGTGGCTGGGATGGTCTGGCGCGGCTGGAGCGGCTGGCAGAGCCGGCGTCATGATCGACTGTCAGCTCTGTTGGTAGTTCACCGCGGCGAACCCGCACGGCTGGTGCAGGTGCAGGTAGTAGGCGCCCTCGCCGACGTCGTCCAGGTCCGCGCCGCCGATCAGACCCAGGTAGTCCATCGGTTCCCCGCAGCCGGGGCAGTCGGCGTGCTCGGCGTCCTGGATCCAGTCCGGTCGACCGCCCAGGGTGGAGCCGCCCTGATTCCAGGCGCTGGCCTGGTACGGGCTCACCAGTGCCGGCCCCGCAACCGGGAGCAGTGTCGGCGGGTCCTCCGGCCCGGCGTCGGCGCCCAGGTAGCTCGGACGGGTGTTGCCGGCCCACCAGGTGGTGGCGCCGGCCGGCGTGACCCGGCTGTACAACGTCGTGTAGCAGGCGCAGAAGTGGCAGGTCTCGATCACCAGGCGGCCGGACCAGCCGGTGTGGGCCAGCGCGGCACCGATGGCGGGGTCGGTGGTGTCGAGGTCGGCGGCGACCCAGAGCGGAGACGCGCACCAGGGGCAGGCGGTGCGGTCCGCGGGCGCCGGCGCGTCCCGCATGACCCACCGGTACGCGACGTCAGCGCACAGGTCGCGTCGGTTGCCGTCCGGGCCGATCGTCCAACCGCCCTCGACCGCGTAGCTCAGCGGGCCCACGTGCAGGTCGTCCGCGCCGGCTGGCGGGTGCGTCGACCAGCGACGCATGGCGCGCTCGGCGAGTGGGTGGGCGCTGTGGGCCAGGATGAGGAGCAGATGGTTGAGTCGGTCCGGTGTCCGCCCGCCGTCGACCTGCTCGACGACCCGGCCGACCACGTCGGCGCCCGCCGCCCGGTACAACGTCGGCGGCCACAGCAGGTCGAGGTCGAGAAGGGCCCCGTGGTACGGCGACAGCCGCTGTGGATCGGCAGCGGCGATCTCGCTCAACTCCTCGATCGCGTCGTCGTCCTCGTCCGCCGCTCTCCTGATCAATTCCTCGATCACCTGCGGATGGTAGCTCCCTCCTCCGACGCTCAGCGTCGCGCTGCCGGGGCCCGCCGAGGATGACTATCTGTGGACGCGTCGGGCTTGACCGGCCACCAACGGCGTGACGCCAGCGCCGCCAGCCCGGCGCCCGCTGCGTTGAGCAGGACGTCGTCCACCGAGGACACCCGGTCCAGCCGCAGGACGTACTGGGCGGTCTCGACCACTACCGAGCAGCCGGCCGCGAGGACCAGGATCCGCGGCACCGACGCCAGCGCCGGGAACCGCAGCGGGGCGAGGAACCCCAGGGCCGCGAAGACCAGCAGGTTGCCGACGACCTGGACCGTCGCCGTCAGCGGCCCCCCGTCGGAGAAGATCGTGAGCAGGTCGCGCAGCGGCACCAGTGTCACCCGGCCGGAGACGGCACCGGCCTTGTCGCCCGGCAGCATGATCATCCATACCCAGGGGACCGTGCCGTAGACGATGCCGACGTCGGCCAGCGACGTCCGCCACGCCGACGTGGCGCCGGCGGCCCGTCGGCGGTGGGCCAACGCCCACACCGCAAGCGCGGCCAACGGCAGGACGACCACAGTAATGAGGACGACGCCGTTGAACGTACCGAGCCAGCCGTGCCAACCCTTGACCATCCGACCCCCGCTGTTCGCCAGCCCCGAAACATACCCGCACCGGGTCGCCGGCCGGCGCAGCTGTGGGCCGCCAAGCAACTAAAGGTCGTGCCGCCCCCGGTGGCACTGCGGGGGCGGCACTGGTGATCAGTCGTGCGGCGGGTCAGCTGCGGGTGGACCACCGTTGGTTGCTGCCGCCGTTGCAGGCCCAGAGGATGAGCTTGGTGCCGTTCGCGGTGCCGGCGGCGTTGGCGTCGAGGCAGAGCCCGGACTGGACGCCGGTGATGGTGCCGTTGGAGTTGAGGTTCCACTGTTGGTTGGTGCCGCCGTGGCAGTCCCAGATGATGGCCTGGGTGCCGTTGGTAGTGCCCTGGCCGAAGGCATCAAGGCACTTGTTGCCGTACACCTGGAGTTGTTTGCCGGCGGTGTAGGTCCAGCGCTGCGCGGTGTTGCCGGTGCAGTCCCAGAGTTGGACCTGGGTGCCGTTGGTGGTGCTGCCGTTCGGTACGTCGATGCAGCGGCTGGACTGGGCGCCGACGACCTGGACGTTCTGTTGCGGGTTGCCGCCGCCGGACGGCGCGTAGGCGGCGGCGTTGATGTTGGCCTGGACGGCGTTCTCGGTGGCCGCCGTCGGGTAGCCGGAGGTCAACACGCCCTCGAAGAAGGTGCCGCGACCGGTGATGCTGTTGTCACCGCCGATGCCGAGCAGGATCGCGCCTTCCTTCTTCATCGGGTGGTAGCCGTTGGGGCGTGGCCCGTCGAAGTAGGTCGTCAGGCTGCCCGACTGGGCGTTGCCGCCCCGGATCGCCCAGTGGTTCGGCTCGCCCTTGACCATGGCGGTGACGAAGCGGTGGTTGATCGACGCGATGTTGTTGTAGCCCGCGTTGACCCCGGAGAAGAGTCCCCACTCCAGGTCGGCCATGATCCAGGGTCCGGCTCCCGCGCCGTAGCCCCACTGCTTGTTGGCGCCGAAGTAGACGGTCTCCATGATGGCGCGTTCGTCGGCGAGGCTGTTCGTCTGCGCGTTGCCGTAGTCGAAGCAGCACCACTGGTTGTAGTGCGTGCCGTCGACCACCGCGTAGATGCCCTCGGGCTGGTCGCCGGTCGCGACCCCGTTCGTGTTGTTGTTGCGGTAGCCGGTGCCGGGGGCGATGTAGACGCCGTACGCCTTCTGCCCGCCGACGGTGACCGGCGCCGCCTTCGCGTCGGCGAGGTTGTCGAATCCGCCGGGAGCGGGGCCGACGAAGTAGCCGGGGGGCGCCTGGGTGAGACGGTTGTTGCGGCCGGACTGGTCGTAGATGATCGTGATGACGCAGTTGGTGTTGGCGCAGAACGTGTCCTGGGTGGCGGCGTTGGCGTAGCCGCCCTCGCTGAGCACACCGACGTCGCGGGTGGTGTTGTCCGACGATCGTCGGACCTGGTAGAGCGGGCCGTTGTACGCGCCGTACAGCGCGCGGGTGGTGCTGTGCGCGGCCACGCACGGCGTGCCGCCGGAGGCGTAGATGTCACACGGGCCGGTGCCGGCGGCGTGGGCGACGCCCGGTGCGTCCGAGACCGCGTAGGCGCCAGCGCCGACGACGAGGACGAACAAGGTGCCGGCGGCGGCCATCAGGCGACCCAGTTTTCTCTTCACCTTCATTGGAACCTTCCGGTGGGTGGTGTGGGGTGGGGTGCGGCGATGGAATTGACGTCACACGTCATACCTGTGACATTAATGGTCGTCCATCTATTAGCGCTAGTTGGCACGCGTTGGTCATCGATCGATGAGCCTGAGGACGGATATGCTGGTCAGCGGAGCACGGTGCGTCCCCGTATCGGGGCAAAAATCGATTCGAGGGCGATTGATGAACATCGGGGAGATCGCTCGCCGGGCGGGGGTGTCCCGCAGCACCGTTTCCTACGTGCTCAGCGGAAAACGCAGCGTGTCGGAGGCGACCCGACAACGGATCCAGTCGGTCATCGACGAGTTGGACTACCGGCCGAACGCCAGCGCCCGTGCTCTGAAGGAGGGGCGCACCCGTACCCTCGGGCTGGTCATCCCGCCAGCGAGCCAGCGGTTGACCGACATGCAGCTGGGCTTCGTCGCCAGCGTCGTCGAGGCCGCCGCCCGACACGACCTCGACGTGCTGCTGTCCCCCTCCGGTGGCGACCATGACCGGTCGTTCGAACGGATCGTCACCGGGCGTCGGGTGGACGGCGTGGTCCTCATGGAGATCCGGTTGGCAGACGACCGGGTGACCCGGCTGACCAGGGCCGGGCTGCCGTTCGTCACCATCGGCCGGACCGCCGAGCCGCACGGAATGAGCTGGATCGACATCGACTACGCCGGGCTGATCGCCCGCTGCGTGCAGCACCTGGCCGATCTCGGGCACCGGCACGTGGCACTCGTGAACCGTTCCGCCGAGTTGGTGGCCGCCGGGTACGGCCCCAGCCATCGCGCGCTGACCGGCTTTCGCGCGGCGGCGGTGGAGCGGGGGTTGACCGGCGTGGAGGTCTGCAGCGGCGATGACACCGCCTCCGGCGAGGCGTGTATGGAGCAACTGCTCGCGACGCACCCGGAGGTCACGGCGGTGGCCACCATCAACGAGGCCGCACTGCCCGGAATGCAGCGCGCGTTGACCGGCGCCGGGCTGTCCGTGCCACGCGACTTCTCCGTCACCGGAGTCGCCGCGCAGCACTGGGCCGAGGATTTCCGTCCGCCGCTGACCGCCGCCGACGTGCCGATGGTCGAGATGGGCGCCGAGGCGGTGTCGCTGCTGCTGGAGAGCATCGCCGCTCCCGGCGCCGTGCCACGACACCGCCTCTACAGCCCGCCCATCTCGTTGCGTTCCAGCACCGGCCCGGTCCGGGCCCGCTGATCCGAACCGGCTACCCGCCGGTGACCCGCCGTTCCTCCTGGGCGGCGGCGAGGATGAGATAGCTGCTGGCGGTCCAGGTGTAGGCACGGTCCCGCAGCCCGGTGCCGGTCTCGGCGTCGAAGTTCTCCGCGAAGCCGGACTTCTCGCACAGCGCGAGGAAGCGCCGACTGATGTCGTCGGCGATCCTGGTCTGCCCGGCCCGGCGCAGGCCGTCCTCGACCAGGACGGTGGAGGGTGCCCAGATCGGGCCACGCCAGTAGCCGTCGGCGAGGTAGTGGGCCGAGTCCGTCGGCTCGGTGGCCAGCCCGTGCGTGGTCAGGTGGGTTTCGACGCCGCGGGCCAGCGCGGCGGCGACCGGGGCCGGTAGGTCGGCCCCGAGCGCGACGGGCATCAGGTCGAGCAGGCTGCGGCTGGGTCGCCGGTGCCCGGTGCGGGGGTCTCGGGCGCAGAAGCGTTCGCCGTCCCACAGGTCGCGCAGCATGGCCTGATGGATCCGGTCGGCCTCCCGGGACCAGCGGGTGGCGGGCTCACCCAGCTCGGTGGCGAGGTCGGCGAGGCAGCGCAGCTGCGAGACCAGGAACGCGGCGAGGTCAGCCGTCTCGAGGACCCGGTTCTCGTCGAAGGTGGTGGCGTTGTCCCAGCCGCTGTCGTTGCCGTGCTGGTAGTGCGGCAGGTCGTGGCCGGGGGCGCGCCGCGCGTCGAGCCAGAACCCGGTCCAGCGGGCGAGCCGGTCGTACGTCTGCGCCAGCGCCGCCCGGTCCGGCGGCTGGGGAAGGCGGCGGCGCAGGTGCCGCAGGGCCCAGCCGTGGATGGGGGGCTTGACGTAGTTGTGCAGGACCTCGGAGTGGGTGACCGAGTCGGGCAGGGCGCCGGCCTCGTCCTGGTGGTCGAAGGGCAACTGGAACTGGTGCCAGGCCAGCTCCGGCTCGCCGGCCGCCAGGGCGATCGCGTTGAAGCAGTGGTCCCAGCTCCACACCTTGTCCATCCAGTGCTTGGACATCAGGACGGCCGGCCGGGTGACGAAGCCCGCCGGGGCGACGGTGGCAGACCACAGGACGTACGCGGCCAGCTCGGCGGCCGGGGTCTCCGGGCCGCGCCAGGGCGCGATCGCGTCGACGAACGCGGTGAACTCCGCGAACCGGTCACTGCACAACAGCTCGAACGGAACGGATCCGGCGTACGGGCGGCGGGCGGTGGCGTACTCCTCGATCGCGATCTCCCAGGGCTGGTCGCCGGGAAGGTCCAGGAACCGGTCGGCGGTGCCGAGCGCCTGCGCGCCGTTGGTACGCAGCAGAGCGCCGGAGAGCACAGTGATCCGGTATCGGCGACCGGTCTCGTACGAGGTGAACACGTGTGATCCGTCGACCGGGTCGGCATACAGGTAGGTGCCGCTGAAGGGGGTGAGGGTGGGCGCGGCGGCTGCCACCCGCAGGCCGAGTCGGTGGCCCCGGATCCGGACCGTGTCCGGCCCGTCGTAGACGGCCTCGATCCGGTCGGCCCCGTTGCGCCAGGTCAGCAGCGCGGGCGTGGCGACGACTGTGGTGCCGGCGACGGTGGGGGTGAGCCGCAGCACGGGGTGCAGCCCGGTCTGGTGGGAGACCAGGTGCAGGTCGTCGGCGTACGTCTTCTCGGCTACCACCGGGGAGATGTTGAACCAGGATCCGCGGTAGCTGAACGGGATGTCCTGGATTCCGAACTCCGGACCGGACGGGGCGACGGTCATGGGTGGCGGGTGCCTTTCTGTGGTGCGGGTGGTCAGTCCTCGACCGCCGCGGATGGTCAGTCCTTGACGGCGCCGGCGGTCACGCCCATCGAGACGTATCGCTGGGCCAGGATCAGCAGCACGGCTGCGGGGATCGAGGCGACGACGGCGGTGGCCATGATGGCGTTCCACTGCTGGTTGTTGTTGCCGATGTAGTGGTAGATGCCGAGGGTGATGGGCTGGTAGTCGCCGCCGCCGGCCAGGGTCGAGGCGAAGATGAAGTCCGACCAGGACCACAGGAACGCGAAGAGCGACACCGTGACGATCGAGTTGCGGCTGACCGGCAGCACCACCGACCAGAAGGTCCGCAGCCGTCCGGCACCGTCGACCACGGCGGCCTGGAGCAGCTCGTCGGGGATGCCGGACATGAAGGCCGTGAAGATCAGGACTGCGAACGGCACCGCGAGCGTCGTGTCGGCCAGGATCAGGCCGGGCAGCGTGTTGAGGACGCCGAGGGTGAGGTAGATGGCGTAGAAGCCCATCGCCATGATGATCCCCGGGATCATCTGCGCGATCAGCAGCACGAAGCTCAGCGCCGGGCCGCCGGGTGGCCGGAGCTTCGCCAGCGCGTAACCGGCGGGAGCGGCCAGCGCCACTGTCAGCGCCACAGTGCCGAGGCCGACCAGGAAGCTGGTGCCGAGGTACGGCAGTTGCTGGTCGAGCACCGCCCGGTAGCCGTCCAGCGTGCCGTTGGTGGGGAACAGGTGCGGGGGACTGGCCCGCATGTCCTGGTCCCGGGTGAAGGACACATTGATCATCCAGTAGACGGGGAAGAGCATCAGCCCGGTCAGCACCAGGCCGACGCCGGTCTTCCACCAGGCCCGAGGCGTCGAGGTGGTCATCGCAGCTGCTGCCTCCGCTCGATCCGGATGTAGAGGAGGCCGGCGATCAGCGCCAGCACGATGAGCAGGTTTCCGATGGCCGCGCCCGGGCCGAACTCGGGCAGCAGGTTGCCGAAGCCGAGCCGGTACGACCAGGTGGCGAGCGTTGCCGAGGAACTGGTCGGGCCGCCCTTCGTCATGATCCAGATGATGTCGAAGACCTTCAGCGTGTAGATCAGCCCCAGCAGCAGCGTGATCAGGGAGACGGGCCGCAGCAACGGGAAGGTGATCCCCCAGAACCGTTGCCACCCCGTCGCGCCGTCGAGCGCGGACGCCTCGTACATCTCGGTCGGGATCGCCTGTAGGCCGCTGTAGAGCACCACCAGGTTGAACGGGATGCCGATCCAGACGTTCGCGATGATCACCGAGGTGAGTGACCAGCCCGGCGAGGTGAGCCAGTTGACCGGGTCGATCCCGACGACCCCGAGTGCCGCGTTGACCAGCCCCGAGTCGCTGTTGAGCAGCCACGACCAGGTCGACGCCGAGACGATCAGCGGCAGCAGCCACGGTACGAGGATCAGCGCCCGCAGCGTGCGTGACAGCGGGAAGTGCTGGTGGAAGAAGAGGGCCAGGGCCATGCCGATGGTGAACTGGAAGGCGAGCGAGGCCGCTGTGAAGACCACTGTGTGCGTCAGCGTCGGCCCGAACGCCGGGTCGGTCAGGACCGTCCGGTAGTTGTCGAGGCCGGCGAAGGGCGCTCCGCCCTGCACGAACGAGCGGACTGTGTACTCCCGCAGGCTCAACTCGACGTTGCGGTAGAGCGGGTAGGCGTAGAAGGCCGCCAGGTAGATGGTCACGGGTGCCAGGAAGCCCCACGCCCACCATCGGCTGGGCCGGCGGGCACGGGACGGGGGAGACCCAGGTGGGACGGCGGTCGCCGCCCCACCCTGGTCCCGTACGTCGGTGGAGGTCTCTGTCGTGGAGGGCATGGTGTCGGGTCGGATCGCTTACCTGGTGGTGGCGGCGGTCTGCGCGGCGGCCAGTGCCTCCTGTGGCGACTTCCCGCCGCTGAGGGCCGACTGCACCGCTGTCCACAGCGCTTCGGAGATCTTCGGGTACTTCGTGCCGAGGTCGTCACCGGTGCGGCCCTTGGCTGCCCGGACCGCCTCCACCCAGACCTTGAGCTTGGGGTCCGCGGTGGCCTGTCGCTCCTGCACGGCGGCGACGGGTGCGACGTAGGAGAGCGTGGTGTCAGTGGTGAGGAGGTTGTCGGCGTTTGTCAGGCAGGTGACGAGCTTCTGCGACGTCTCGTACCGGCCGGTCTTCTTCTGCACCGGAATGGAGACGAACTCACCGCCGGTGGGCGCCGGGGCGGGGCCGCCCGCACTGGCCGGGATCGCGATCGTGCCGTACGAGAAGCCCAGCTTCTCCGCGTTGGCCAGCTGCCAGGTGCCGTTCTCGGCGAACGCGTAGTCGCCGGTGGCGAACTCCTGCCAACTCGTGGTCTGGGTGTTGTTGATGACGGAGTTCGGGGCGTGGCCCTGCTTGAGCCAGTCGGTCCAGAGCGTCAGCGCGGACACCGCCTGCGGCGAGTCCAGGCTCGTCAGTTGGGCACCCGATCCCCAGAACCAGGGCAGGAACTGGAAGCTGCCCTCCTCGGTGCCGATCGCGGAGAAGGTGATGCCCTTCTTCCCCTTGGCCTTGACCTTTGTCAGTGCCGCGGTCAGTGCGGTCCAGTCCTTGACGGCGGCGGGATCGACGCCGGCGGCGGTGAGCAGATCCTTGTTGTAGTAGAGGGCGAGGGTGTTCGCCCCGATCGGCACCCCGTAGGTCTTGCCGCCGCTCTGGCCGGCGCCGAGCAGGTTCTTCTCCATGGCCGAGACGTCCAGCTTGTTGTCGTCGGTGGTGGTGAGCGCACCGGCCTCGGCCAGAGTTGAGATGACCGGGTTGTCCACGATCAGCACGTCCGGTGAGTTTCCCTGTTGGGCCGCGAGCAGCGCCTTGTTGGTCAGGTCGGTGGTGTCGTAGCCGGTCCGCTCGACCGTCACCCCCGCTGAGGTGCCGCACTTCTTCAGCAGCGCGACCCAATCGGAGTCGTCGGCGAACTGCGGGTACGGGTCCCAGACGAGGTAGGCGCCACCGTCGGCGCCGCTGTCGGCGGACGACGAGCAGGCGCTGCCTGTCACTGCGGCGAGTGCTATCACGGCGACGGCGGCCAGGCGCCGCCGACGACTGAGTCCGGTCATGTGTGGCCTCACTTCACATCGATCATCAGGGGTCGTGCGGATGTGATCGTCGCGGGCCGGACCAGTCCGGCCAGTATGCGAATCGATTCGACGAATCGGTTCGCCCGAAGATAGGTCTGGCCATACCCGGGGGTCAAGGGCTGGTCGGCCGCGTCAAGAGGAACGCTGGGCAACACGGGCTTCATCCGGCCGTCACTTCATTGACATCGTTCAGTCCCCGGTCCTACGATCCGTGCGAATCGATTCGCAAGCGCTGCCCTCCGGAGAGCGTCCCCCGCGCCCCACCAAGGAGCCGCCCGTGAAAACCCCGTCCCGCAGCAGGTCAGGACGAGCCCGCGCGCTCGTTTCCCGACTCGTCGTCGGCCTGCTCGCCGCCGCTGCCGCCGTCACCGTCGTCTCGTCCCCCGCCCAGGCCGCCGACGAGTCGATCAGCGTCAACTTCGCCACCACCAACGGGGCGCCGACCTACCGCGCCTCCGGCTGGATCTACGGCATGACCGAGAACGCCAGCGGTCCGGCCGACCACTTCTACCGGGACGTCAAGTTCCAGTACATGCGCGCCGGCGGCGCGCAGCTCCCGGGCAGTGGCTGGGTCGGTGGCACCTACGACCGTCGCTGGAACTCCACAGTCGCCCAGGCACGTCGCACCACAGCCCTCGGCGGCAAGTTCATCATCCTGCCGCACGACCTCTGGGGTGCCGACGGCGCAGGAATCTCCCGCTTCCCCGGTGACAACGGCAACTGGACCGACTACGACAACTTCCTGACCCGCCTGATCAACGACGTCCGGGCGTCCGGCCTGTCGGTGCAGTGGGACATCTGGAACGAACCCAACATCACCATCTTCTGGAACCGGCCGATCTCCCAGTACCTGGAGTTGTGGCGCCGGACCTACCAGCGCATCCGGGCGGAGTTCCCCAGCCAGCTCATCGTCGGGCCGAGCTGTGCCTGCGTGCCGTCGACCAACCACGCCTTCTGGAACCAGTACCTGGACTTCGTCCGCTCGACGAACACGGTGCCGGACATCATCAGCTGGCACTCGCTGCCCGGTGACCCGGTGGCGAACGTTGCCGCCGCCAACGCCACCCTCGACCCGCGCGGCATCGCCCACCCGCGCCCGTACCAGATCAACGAGTACGGTGCGCCCGACGAACAGAACCCGGCCGACGGCGCCTGGTACATCGCGCGCCTGGAGCGGGCCCGCGCCGACGGCCTGCGGGCGAACTGGGCCAGCGGCGGCAGCCTGCACAACGACCTCGGCAACCTGTTGATCCGTAACTCGGCCGGCCAGCACCAGCCCAAGGGGGAGTGGTGGAACTACCGCTTCTACGCCTCCCAGGTCGGGGAGATCGTCGCGGTGACCCCCAGCCAGTCGTACGACGCGTACGCCACGAAGACGGCCGGGGTGGCGAAGGTGTTGGTCGGCGGTGGTCGTACCACCGGGAACCTGACCGTCAACCTGCAGCGCCTGGACACCACCAGTGGCATCGTGCAGAACAACCAGGTCAGGGTCCTCACCCAACGCATCCCGCACAACGGTGGCAGCGCCGTGGCCGGGCCGGTCACTGTCTCGAACAGCGTGGTCGGGGTGTCCAACAACAACGCCACAGTGACGGTGCCGTACACCAACCAGACCGACACGTACACCGTCACGCTGCTGCCCCCCTCGGACGGTGGCTTCCAGTCGGTGGCGGTGGCCCAGCACTCCCAGCAGTGCCTGAACAACCCCGGCCTGAGCACCACCGACGGCAACGTCCAGCAGCAGAACTACTGCGACGGCGGTGACCAGCAGTTCTGGAACTTCCGCCCGGTCGCCGGCGTGGCCAACACCTACACGGTGGTCAACCAGCAGAGCGGCAAGTGCCTCGACGTCAGCGGAGTGTCCACCGCCGACGGCGCGGCCGTGCACCAGTGGACCTGCCTGAACAGCCTCAACCAGCAGTTCACGCTGCGGAAGGTGACCTACTCGGGCAACGACTCGCACGACTACCAACTGGTCGCCCGGCACAGTGGCAAGTGCGTCGACGTCAACGCGGTCTCCACGGCGGCCGGCGCGCTGGTCCACCAGTGGACCTGCAAGGCGGTCAACCAGGGCAGCCCGTTGAACCAGACGTGGCGTCTCCTGGGGCGGTAGGCGTCCCTGGGGAGGTGGTGTGCTGGCCGTCCGCCCAACGGCCAGCGCGCCACCCCGTCACCACATTCATTGACATGAATTAAACAAAGGTCATACGATTCGCTGCGAATCGATTCGCCATCATCACCACCATCCCCCTGTGGCGCGTCGACACCCCCACCGCGCTTCCACGACTCCGAGGAGCCACCTCGTGCGAACCCCGTCCCCCACCGGGCCAGGAAAAGCCCGTAAACTCATCCCGAGACGTCATCGCGCCCGACGATTGACCGCCCTGGCGGCCGCCCTGCTCGGCGTTGTCGTCGGCCTCGGCGCCACCCCCGGTGCCTCGTCGCCGTTCGCCGGATCGGCCGCGATGGCGGCCACCATCACGCCGGGGCAGAGCACCACCATCGTCGGTACGCCGTCCGGCCGCTGCATCGAGGTGCCCAACTCCAGCACCACCAACGGCACCCAGACGCAACTCTGGGACTGCAACGGCGCCGCCGGCCAGACCTGGACCTGGACGTCGGCGAAGCAACTCCAGGTGTACGGCAACAAGTGCCTGGACGCGTCCGGCCGCGGCACCACCAACGGCACCCAGGCGATCATCTGGGACTGCAACGGCCAGAACAACCAGCAGTGGAACGTCAACAGCAACGGCACCATCACCGGTGTGCAGTCCGGGCTCTGCCTGGACGCCAACGGCGCGGCCACCGCGAACGGCACCAAGCTGATCCTCTGGGCCTGCAACGGCGGTGCCAACCAGCAGTGGGCCTCGCCGACCACCACCCCGCCGACGGACCCGCCGACCGACCCGCCGACCGGCGCGCGCCCGTGCGACATCTACGCCTCGGGCGGCACTCCCTGCATCGCGGCGCACAGCACCACGCGGGCGCTCTACGAGGCGTACGCCGGCAACCTCTACCAGGTCCGGCGCTCGTCGGACAACACGACCCGCAACATCGGGCTCACGGGTACGGGCGGCACCGCCAACGCGGCGACGCAGGATTCGTTCTGCACCGGCACGACCTGCGTGATCACCGTGGTCTTCGACCAGTCCGGGCGCGGCAACGACCTCTGGTACCAGGGGTCGAGCGTGGTCCCGGGGTCACCGCAGAGCCGGCCGGCGACCGCGACGACGGAGTCTCTGACGGTGGGCGGCTCCAAGGCGTACTCGCTCTACATCAACCCCGGCAACAGCTACTGGCGGGACGGGCACCTGACCGGCGTACCGACCGGCGCCGCGCCGGAGGGCATGTACATGGTGACCAGCGGCACCCACGTCAACAGCGGCTGCTGCTTCGACTACGGCAACAGCGAGACGACCAGGAAGGCCGACGCCGCCGGTGCGATGGACGCCATCAACTTCGGCAAGCAGTGCTGGTTCGGCGGCTGCTCCGGCAGCGGCCCCTGGGTGCAGGCGGACCTGGAGTGGGGCCTGTTCCCCGGCGGGAGCAGCTCCTGGAACCCGAACCAGCGTGCGTTCACCAGCAAGTTCGTGACCGCGACGCTGAAGAACAACGGCACGTCCCGCTTCGCGATCAAGGGCAGCAACGCGCAGTCCGGCAGCCTCTACACGCTCTATGACGGCTCGCTTCCGCCGGGATACAGCCCGATGAAGAAGCAGGGCGCGATCATCCTGGGCAGTGGCGGTGACTGCTGCAAGCCCGACGGCGGCGCGAACCTCAGCGCCGGCACCTTCTACGAGGGGGCCATGGTCGCCGGTTATCCGTCCGACGCCACCGAGAACGCCGTGCAGGCCAGCGTGATAGCCGCCGGCTACCGCTGACTCCGGGCAACGCACGAACCGTGCGCCGGTCACCACTGTCGTGGTGACCGGCGCACGCTCGTGGACGTCGACTGGCCTCAGGCGACGGTGCAGGACGCGCCGTTGAGGGTGAACGAGGACGGTCGGGCGTTGTTACCGGTGTGGGTGGCCTGGAAGCCGAAGCTCACCGACCCGTTGGCGGGGATACCGCCGTTGTAGGCGACGTTGCGGGCCGTCACCTGCCCCGAATTGGGCGAGTAGGTGGCGTTCCAGCCCGAGGTGATGGTCTGCCCACCCGGCAGGGTGAAGACCACGGACCAGCCGTTGACGGCGCTGGTGCCGGTGTTCGTGACGGTGATGTTCTCGGTCAGCCCGGTGTTCCAGGCGTTGACGTCGACAGTCACCCGGCAGGCGCCGGAAGCTGGCGGCGGCGTGGTCGGCGGCGGTGTGGTCGGGGGAGGTGTGGTCGGCGGCGGTGTCGTGGGTGGCGGTGTCGTGGGTGGCGGCGTCGTGGGGTCGGTCAGTCCGAAGAACGCGATGGCGGACGCGGCCATGCCGCCGGAGGGCAGACTGTGTCCGGCCCCCTGGATGCTGTACGCCTCGACCTGGACGGTGCCGCCGCTGTCGGCGTACCGACGCCGGTTCCAGTTGGCCTGCGGCGTGTCGGTGGAGGTGGGTGTCTGGCTCAGCCCGAACACGTTGGTCCACTGCTCGATCGTCTCCTGCAACAGCGAGTACGGCACGAGCGTGTCGCTGGTGCCGTGCCACAGCTGCACCCGCGGCCGGGGCCCGGAGTAGCCGGGGTACGCCTGACGGACCGCGTCACCCCACTGCTGCGGGGTCCGGTTCATGTTCCCGCCGGTGCACTGGCTGCTGCCGGGCGGGTAGTCCGCCGCGTTGGCGAAGCAGTTGTAGGGCACTCCCATGAACGCGGCGCCGGCCTTGAACACGTCGGGATAGAGAGCGAGCATGTGGTTGGTCATCATGCCGCCGGACGAACTGCCGGTGGCGTAGACCCGGTCCGGGTTGGCCGCGTACTGCTGCTGCACGTACCGGATCATGCTGATGATCGACACCGGGTCGCTGCCCCCACCTCGCCGCTTGGCGGCGTCCGACCAGGTGTCGAAGCAGTTGCCGAAGCCGGCCTGCTGGGTGGCGGACGGGTAGATCACTATGTACCCGTAGCGGTCGGCGAGGCTGGCGAACTCGCTCCCGGAGTAGAAGCCGGGGCCGGACCCGCCGCAGCCGTGCATGGCCACCACGACCGCCGGCCGGGCCGGGCGGTTGTCCGGCACGTAGACGTGCATGCGCATCCGGCCGGGGTTTTCGCCGAAGCTGGTCACCTCGGTCAGTGACGCCGCGTACGCGGGTCCGACGGTTGGGGCCACCAGGCCGGCCGCCACCAGTGACGCGGCCAGGGCGAACAGCAGTTTCCTTCTGATTCTCAACGGACGACTCCTTCGATTGGCTGTGCAGGCGGGATTGGCCGTGCGATCGGGTCGCGGGTCTGCCCGACTCCCGCGGTGGTCGCACGCTGCCCGCTACCTGTGGCTCGCCCAGCCCGGCTTCGGATGGCATCGCGTGGCAATTAGTGTTCCCCTCGGGCCAACAAGTGTCAATCGAGGCTTCTCTATTTATGACGAGTCGCGGAGGTCCGTCTAGAGTCGTCATACCGTCCCCCGAGGAGCACGGAGCGTCTGTGGCAAGCCTCTTCGACATCGACGAGATCTATCCGGACGACGGAGACCACCCACTCCGGCTGCCCCGCCGGCAGGTCGGCAACTCGCCCCAGGGTGTCGCGGTGACCCTGTTGGCGGACTACACGCTGCGGACCCGGGTCGCCCTCCCGTCCGCCGCCATCGTCGCGTTGCTCGGGGAGGCCGGCGTGACGACGGCCGGAGCGCGGACGGCGATCAGTCGGTTGGCCCGCCGTGGCGTGTTGGAGGGCAGTCGACTGGGACGGCGCAGCTCCTACCGGCTCAGCCGTGCCGCCGCCGCCAACCTCTCCGCCGGCGGGCACTGGATTCTCGCCTCCACCACCTCGACGGCGAGGTGGGACGGGTGTTGGACGATCGTCGCCTTCTCGCTGCCGCAGGATCGCAGTACGCAGCGTCGGGCCCTGCGGGCGCAACTCCGGTGGCTCGGTTACGCACCGCTGTACGACGGTTTGTGGATCTCCCCGCAAGAGCTGACTCCCGCAGCTCGGGCCCAGCTCGACCGGCTCACCCTCGGCGCCGTGACAGTGTTTCGCGGGCGGCAGACCGCGCTCGCCTCGACCATTCACCGTGCGCCGATCGAGGCCTGGGACATCGAGGCGATCAGCCGGAGCTACGACGCGTTCCTCCGGCGTTGGACGCCACTGTTGCCCGCCGTGGTGTCCGGACAGGTCGCCGGCGCCGCTGCGGTGCGGGCCCGTACCGAGGTGATGGACACCTTCCGGCGGTTCCCCGTCCTCGATCCGCAGTTGCCTGTGGAACTTCTCCCGCGCGACTGGCTCAGGCAGCCGGCGCGGGAGTTGTTCGAGGCTGTCTACGACGGTCTCGCCGCACCCGCCGAGCGACACGTCCGGGCGGTCGTCGAGCGGTTCGTCGACGCCTCGCAGCCCGGCATCGCGGCCCACACCACCGCCGACCTGGTCGCCGGAATGCGCGCCGACGCCGGCCCGGCGCAGCCGTCTCCGAGCGGCCCGGCCGCCGGCAGCTCGTGAACCGCGAACAGCGGGCTCCGGCGACTGTGAGCGATAACAGGGTTGCCGTCCGGCGTGCTCCGAGCGGCCCGCTGGTACGACCCGTCAGCTGACCCACCGTGGCTGAGCACTGTTGCGCTGGGCCTTTGGTACCGGGTGAAACGTGGCGTTCCGGGAGATCGGCGTGAACGGCCCGTTACGTCTTGACGAACGGCATGTTATCGCTCACTCTCGATATAGAGGACGATCGCTGTCGTGGCTCACCGGGCGAGCCGCACAGGTCGTACCTCCGATCACGACGTCCGCAAGGGCATGCGGACGTCACCTCGGGACCCGGCGGGTGCCGGCGACAGCCCTCTCGGACTGTGCGTGCTGACGCCGGACGGCCAGGATGACCGCCCCGATCGGCCGCCCCGAGTGAAGTGGCACATCACCACCACCGATGCAACCACTGAAAAGGAACGCCATGAAATCCATGAGAACGATGCTGGCTGCGGCGTCAATCGCCGTCGCCCTCACCACCGGTATGACGGTGGCGATGACCCCCGCGTCCGGTGCCGGCACGACCCTGAAGGCGGCCGCCGCCGAGAAGGGCCGCTACTTCGGCGCGGCCGTCGCCGTCGGCAAGCTGTCGACCAGCGCCTACACGACCATCCTGAACCGTGAGTTCAACAGTGTGGTGCCCGAGAACGAGATGAAGTGGAGCTCCACCGAGCCGCAACAGGGCGTCTTCACCTACTCGAGCGGCGACCGGCTGGTCAGCCACGCGCAGGCCAACGGCATGAGCGTGCGGGGTCACACGTTGTTGTGGCACGCCCAGCAGCCGGGCTGGGCGCAGGGCATGTCGGGCAGCGCGTTGCGCAACGCGGCGATCAACCACGTCACCCAGGTGGCGACGCACTACCGGGGCAAGATCTATGCCTGGGACGTGGTGAACGAGGCGTTCGCCGACGGTGGTGGTGGTGGGCGTCGTGATTCCAACCTGCAGCGCACCGGCAACGACTGGATCGAGGCGGCGTTCCGGGCGGCACGGGCGGCGGATCCGGGTGCGAAGTTGTGTTACAACGACTACAACACCGACGGGATCAACGCGAAGTCGACGGGCATCTACAACATGGTGCGGGACTTCAAGTCCCGTGGCGTGCCGATCGACTGCGTGGGCTTCCAGTCGCACCTGGGCACCTCGTTGGCCAGTGACTACCAGGCCAACCTGCAGCGGTTCGCCGACCTCGGCGTGGATGTGCAGATCACCGAACTGGACGTGATGACCGGCGGCAACCAGGCCAACATCTACGGCGCCGTCACCCGCGCCTGCCTGGCCGTCTCGCGTTGCACCGGCATCACCACCTGGGGGGTGCGCGACTGCGACTCGTGGCGCGGCTCGGACAACGCGCTGCTGTTCGACTGCAACGGCAACAAGAAGGCCGCGTACACCGCCGTCCTGGACGCCCTCAACGGCGGCTCGACCCCGCCCACCACGCCCCCGCCGGGTTCCGGGGTGGACACCAGCGCCTGGTACGTGTTGTTGAACCGCAACAGCGGCAAGGCACTGGACGTCTACGCCTCGGCCACCACCGACGGGGCGCGAATCAGCCAGTGGACGCGCAACAACGGCGTCAACCAGCAGTGGCAGTTCGTGGACTCGGGGAGTGGCTACTACCGGGTCAAGTCCCGCAACTCCAGCAAGGTGCTCGACGTCAGCGGCTTCTCCACCGCCGACGGCGGCGCGATCGTGCAGTGGTCCGACCTCAACGGCACGAACCAGCAGTTCCGACTCGCGAACTCGGCCGACGGCTACGTGCGCCTGATCAACCGCAACAGCAACAAGGCCGTCGAGGTGCAGGGCGCATCCACCGCCGACGGTGGAAATGTCGTCCAGTACGCCGACTGGGGCGGCACCAACCAGCAGTGGCAACTGGTCCGGATCGGCTGACGACCGTCGTCATCGACAAGGGGGAGCGGGAACTGCCGGCCGCTCGGGATCCGGCCGGCGCCCGCCCAGGCGAGGTGTGACCAGTGGCGGCCCGCCCCATCCGGGGCGTCGCCTCGCGCTGGCTGGTGTGCCCCAGCTTGCCGAAGTTCATCGCGCCGAGCACGAGGGTGCTGACCTGGACGCCGGTGCGCCC